>CAWGEZ010000033.1:0-77752 GCA_963821605.1 uncultured delta proteobacterium
GAAGAAGCAGAAAAAGGATAAAGCAGGTTAAAGTAAAGCCTGAAGCGCATCCTGGAAACTGTCCTCGTGCTGTCCGAACAAAGATCGCAGATGTCTGTTTACGTCGTTTGCGTCCAATGCCATTCCGATCTCCTTTCCCGTTATCAGTTATCCTTGAGTTCCTCTGTCATTATATCGGAATGTCTGAACGCGGTGGAGTCTGAGCTGAGGAAGCACGTGAAGGCATTCGAGGACATACACGAAGGTGATTGGGAATGAAGCTCGTCCTCGATACAAACATCTATATCGACTTTGCCCAGGGAAAACGCGATGTGGTAGACCTTCTGGCGACGCGGAGCACCGAAATTTTACTCCCGTCTGTGGTACTGGGTGAACTCTACTATGGTTTTGCGAAGGGCAGCCGCGGCATGTACAACGAGAATAAGCTCCGTCATTTCGTGACTACCCTTGGGGTTGTTGTTATAGCGGTTGATGAAGAAGTGGCCCGCAAATACGCTCTCATTTTTTCTTCTCTCACAGCGAAAGGCGCGCGCATTCCCATAAATGACGTCTGGATAGCTGCTTCCTGCATGAGCATAGGTGGCACGCTCGTTACCAGGGACCGCCACTTTGAACAGGTCGAACAGATCGATAAGCTACTTCTCACGTGAGCTCCGGTACGACCAACAAGGGGCAGCACGAGGGCCAGCGGCTAATCTGTAGCCTGCTGCGCCAGTGCAAATCCGAAATCGCGCTTCTTGACGGTCCGGTGTGTAAAAGGAAACGAGAAAGATGAAATTAAATGAGATAATATGAAACTATATGTTACGATAAGTTATGGCGGAGAGGGTGGGATTCGAACCCACGGTCCGCGGATTAGGCGAACAGCCGATTTCGAGTCGGCCCCGTTATGACCACTTCGGTACCTCTCCTTTGCCGGAAGAACCTTCGTAGCAAGTCTTCGCTTCGTTCCCTGAGGACGCCGCCCAGGACTTCGACCTTGTGATTGAGTGCAAGCTTATTTACGTCGAGGAGAGAGCCGAAGGCGCCCCGCTTCTGATCGAAGCAACCAAAAACGAGCCGTTTGATGCGTGCCTCGATTATGGTGCCGGCGCACATGATGCAAGGCTCTTTGGTTACGTACAGGGTGCAGCCGGTCAGTCGGAAATTGTCCAGAACCTTGGCCGCTTCCGTAATCGCAAGTATCTCTGCGTGGGCAATGGGCGAATTCATCTGCACGGTGAGATTATGGGCTCTGGCTATAGGCTTACCGTCCGGTGCGACAATCAGCGCACCAACGGGCACCTCTTCGGTGTTGTAGGCCTCTCGTGCCTCATCAAGGCAAAGCTGCATAAAGAGTTCATCGTGCATGTTAACAATATAACTGTGTGCCGAACCAAAATCAAACAAATAGAGGAAAACCTTGTGAACTCTCTATGCTGTTTTCGCCTGAACGTCGAATATGCTATAGTAAATCGGTATGGAAACTGACGCCAAGTTTGAGAGGCTGAAGGAGATCATCAGGGGGCTCGGAGATGCGCTGGTCGCGTACTCCGGGGGGGTAGACAGCACGCTCCTTCTGAAAACCTGCGTTGACGTGCTTGGTCCCGGGCACGTGCTTGCGTTTATTGCCGGTTCGGAGACCTATCCTGAGAAGGAGTTAGAAGCAGCCTGCGACGTGGCGAAATCGCTTGGCGTCCAGTACGAGGTCGTGAGAACGACAGAAATGGAAGACAAGGATTTTCTCGCGAACACGAAGGACCGCTGCTATCACTGCAAACGCCATCTCTTTGACGACGCTCTGAAGATGGCCGAAAAGAAGGGAATCAGGAACGTGCTTGAGGGTTCGAACGTGGACGATCAGGGGGATTACCGGCCCGGCAGGCGGGCAATTGCAGAGAAGAAGATACTGAGTCCTTTGCTTGAAGCGGGTTTAACCAAGCAAGAAATACGCACGATATCAGAACGGCTTGGTCTCCCTACGTTTAGTAAGCCTTCACTTGCTTGTCTTGCCTCACGGATACCATACGGCACGAAGATCAATGAACGAATCCTCCGGATGATTGAGCGTTCGGAGGAGTTCCTCACAAGCCTTGGAATCGGCCAGGTGCGCGTTCGCTACCACGGCGGTGTGGCGCGTGTAGAGGTAGAGGAGAAGGATTTCGACACGGTGTTTGAACATAAGGACGAGATTGTTGATGTTCTCAGAGATTTTGGCTTTATTTATGTCACCCTTGATCTCAAAGGTTATCGCACAGGCAGCATGAATGAAGTGCTGTAAGGACAGGCAAAAAGATCGAAGTTAAAGGATAAAGGATGAAGTTAAGAGGTGCGACAATCCCGAGTGAGCCTCAGCAGTTATTTTTAAATGTTCACCTTTCGCCTCGCGCCTTGGGCCTCGAGCCTGTCTTATAGGTTCAGCTTTGCCAGCCTGATAATATTCTTCGAAAGAATCAATTCCTTTTCGGAATCAGAGATTCGCAGCGCGTGCACTTTTGAAAGCTCGTTTGTCATGGCGCCGAAGGGTACATCGGCTGCGAAGATAATTCTCTCCGGTCCTATAGTTTCAACAAATTCCTGAATGTTGCTTCTTGCGGCAAGGGCCGTGTCGAAGTAGATATACTCCTTGTCCTTGAAAATCCGTAAAAAGTCGGTCGGGTTTCCACCGAGCATCCCGAGGTGCGGGATGATGAGCGGCAAACCCGGAGCCATATCGACAAACCTCTCGGTGAAATCAAGTTCTTCTTCGAAGACAATCGGCTTGCCTATCTTAATCAGGTCGGTTATCAGGGCGGGCAGTTCGCTGTCATCGAGCACGCGGTAGTTGGAAGAGACGTCCTGCACGCCTCTCATCCAATGCCACTTCCCTCCGCAATACTCATCCGGTATGCGCGGAAAATCCTCTCTGATATAGAAGTACGGTATGAAAGAGCCAACCTTTCCGGCCTCCTCCAGTACTTTGACGTTGATCTCGTTGCTCGCTATGGCAGTGGAAGGGAAGGGGATGAGAATGACGTTCGTGACACCAGCCTCTTTCTGTTGAGCCAGGAGTTCCCCGGTAGTCACGGTAGTACCCATGGTCAAGGAGTGGCCCCAGTGGGTATGGCTGTCGATGATTCTCTCAAAATCCATATTGCATCAGATACCACAGTGCGCTATAGTTTGTAAAGATGGGCGGGTTCGAGCTGAAGACACCCTACGTAACGGCGGATATTATCATACGGTATCAGGGTGGTATTGTGCTCATCGAGAGAAAGAATGAGCCGGCTGGTTGGGCGCTCCCCGGTGGCTTTGTGGAGATCGGTGAGAGCGTCGAAGAGGCAGCCGTGAGGGAAGCCCGTGAAGAGACCTCTCTGGAGGTTGCTCTTGTGGAGCAGTTTTATACATACTCAAAGCCGGAAAGAGACCCGCGCTTTCATACGGTGACCGTTGTCTTTATAGGTATAGGCGCGGGGACGCTCAAGGGGAGAGACGATGCCCGGCGGGCCGAAGTTTTTGGCCCGAACAATCTGCCCGAGCAGATTGCATTTGACCACAGGAAGATAATCAACGATTACTACCGATACCTCGCGACCGGCGTCAGACCGCGCGTACAGGACTGAAAAGCACGTTGATTCGTTGACTGATTATACGTTGACACGTACAGACTGAAAACTGTTGACGCGTTGGCTGATGTACGCGTTAGATCAACGTGTCGTATTAATTACGTATCAACGTAATCAACGTATCACCGGCGCCGAAGGCGCCTAGTCCAGCGCTGCGACGGCCTTCTTGATCCGCTCCAGCCCCTTCTTGACATTCTCCATGGACGTGGCGAACGAAAGCCTCAGGTAGCCTTCCTTTCCAAACTCAATGCCCGGCACAACGGCGACATGAAAGTCTTCCAGGAGTATCCCTGCGAACTCGGTGATGTTGTTCACCCGGCGCCCCTTGTAGAGTCTGCCCAGCAGGTTTTTGAAACCGGGGAAGACGTAGAAGGCACCCTGGGGGTTAAAACAGGTCACGCCTTCCATGCTCCTCAGGCCCGAAACGAATACGTCTCTCCTCTTTACGAATTCCTGGACCATCATGCCCACGAAATCCTGGGGTCCCCTGAGCGCCGCCAGGGCCGCCCACTGTGAAATTGATGTGGGATTGGAGGTGCTCTGGCTCTGGATATTCGTCATTGCCTGGATAATTTCCTTGGGTCCCGCAGCAAAGCCTATCCTCCACCCGGTCATTGCATAGGTCTTTGATACGGCGTGGGTTATGATCGTCATCTCCTTTATAGGATGACCGAGAGACGCGATGCTCGTATGCTTGTAATTGTCGTATGCGATCTTGTCGTAGATCTCGTCCGAGATCAGGTAGATGTTGCGTTCGACTGCGAGTTTCCCGATTTTCTCAAGATTCTCCGGAAAAAAGACAGACCCAACAGGGTTTGACGGATAGTTAAGGATAATCCCCTTTGTTTTCGGGCTCAGGTGCTTCTGGATCATCTCAGCCGTGAGCTGATAATCCTCTTCCGCATGGGTTTCGACGAATACAGGCGTTGCGCCGGCGAGTTCTACCATGGCCGGGTAGGATACCCAGTAAGGCACAGGAATGATAACCTCGTCCCCTTCCTCGAAGATCGCCTGAAAGAGATTATACAGGGAATGCTTGCCTCCGCAGCTGACGACTATCTCCTCACGCTTGTACTCCAGGTCGTTATCTCTTTTGAATTTTTCTATGATGGCGTCCTTGAGCGGATCTATGCCGCCCACTGGTGTATACTTGGTGAAGCCATCCATCAGGGCGTCGATGGCAGCCTTCTTGATGTGCGTTGGCGTGTCGAAATCGGGCTCGCCTGCGCCAAAGCCCACAATGTCCAGGCCCTCTGCCCTCAGTGCCTTTTCTTTCGCCGTGATGGCCAGTGTCGCCGATGGTTTTAGTGAAGCGGCTCTTGCGGAAAGCATATCAAACTCCTTCTGTTCGCGTATGATTTCTAATCTTCTACCCGGGTTCTCCGTGTAAATGCGCATAGTTACTTACATCATAGAGACTGTTGTTGTCAACCTAAATGTTGCGAACAGACGACCCGTTGAGTACGGTTATACGTTGATACGTTAAAACGTTGATACGTTAAAGCCAAATAACGTGGCCGTATCAACGTATAACGAGTCAACGTATCAGCGGTTTCTTGCCCGGCCCGTGCCAACGTATAACCAGTCAACGTATCAACGTTTTTTTCAGTCTGTCAATCGGTTTGACGGAGGCCTTGAGGATGCGGCGTGTGCTCTCTGTTGACCTTGTAACGCTCGTCGATCCGTTGACCAAGGACCCAGATAATATCCTCGCCCGAGACGAGCAAAGGTATCCGTCTTCGCTGGTGAAGGGGTATTTTTCGAGCTATGAAGAAATCCTTCAGCTTGACGCTCACTTCCATGCCGAGCGGAACGAACCGGTCCCCGACGAGAAATGTTCTGATCTCGAGCGCGCCCGTCTTATCGTAATCGAAGAAAGCGGTTTGGCCATCAGTCGGAAGGCCCTCCGGAGGAGTCTCCATGACCGCGCACTCAAGGATGATCCCGAACGGTTCAAGAAGATTGGGCCCCATGCGGACAGGGAATCGGCCCTGAATGGCTGGGGCAGGAGGCTTCTTCGTGAGTATGAGTCGGTCATAAATCTTTGTTGCGCGCACTCGGCCGGGAAGCGCCACATCTATGTTCGGCCTTGCGCTTTCCAGGGCTTCTTCAATGAGACGGACGTGGTCGCGAAGCAGCACCAGGCTCGGCTCGACGCGCTCCAGCATACCTGAGAGTACACGGTAGAGCGTTTCCTGATGCAAGCTTTTCAGTTCCTCCGTGTTGACGAAGACGTCTCCTCCCTCGGTGCGCACTTCTTCGCTCAAGAACCGGTCAGCCTCCTGTTCGAAGAGGCCGTTCAGCCGGGTTAGATCGTCGAGAAGAAAGAGGACCCGCTCCCTGAAATTGGGATTGAGTTTCTCGAAGAGCGGGAGCACGCGGTTCCGGACAAAATTTCGCTGGTAGAGGTCTTTCTGATTTGAGGAATCCTCAACGTATGGAATCGATTCTTTTCTGAGGTAGGCCTCTATCTCTGACCGGTAACAGAATAACAAGGGGCGAATGATCGGCCCCCTGCGCATCGGTATGGATGACAGGCCCCTTAAACCGGTGCCCTTGACGATTCTCATGATGAAGGTCTCCACCTGATCATCCCGCGTGTGGCCTATGGCTATCTTCCGGTATCCGTGTTCCTGGGCGATCTCTCTGAAGTAATCGTATCTCAGGTCTCTTCCCGCGTGTTGAAGAGAAAGCCCTTCAGCCTTTGCATAGGATCGCACATCGACGCGGCGCACGTGGAAGGGCAGTCCGAACCTTCCCGCAAGGTCCCGCACAAACTCTTCGTCTCTGACCGATTCATCCCCCCGCAAGGCGTGGTTCAGGTGGGCAACGCCAAGGCTGAAAGGAAAGCTATCCTTGATCTTGAACAGGATGGAGAGGAGCACGGAAGAGTCGATCCCGCCGGACACACCAACGAGCACGCGATCTTGAGGATCTATGAGACCTTCTTGTCGGATGACCGCGCTTACGCGCCGGATTAACATCGAGAAAGGCCATATTCCCCGCCGGCCGGTGAGCGGGTTTGGTCCGGCTCAGCCAACGAAAGCAGCGGGCGAACGGGGTGTACCGGAGCACCCACGATAAGGGTCGTGGGTCTGTGCGTCATGAGCAGGAGGAACAGTTGGACGATGAGCAGCCTGAACAGCCGGATCCGCTCGACGTGGAACTCCCCTTAAATTTGTACCCTACGGAAAAACCGCACGCAGACATTTTTTTCTGGAGATCCTTACTGCCGCATTTCGGGCAAAGAGGTTCATCGCTCTTGAATACGAGAAGCTCAAAATCATCGCCGCATTTTCCGCAGCTATACTCGTAGATCGGCATACTTGTGTTCCTCCTTAAGTTTTCCTTTCTTCTTGAGGTCTTTGCACAAATCGGTAACCAGTTGTGCCAGGGACTGGTCGTATGGTCGCATGTCGCCCGGGTTCATAGTGAGAGCAAGCGCCTCCTGCGCACAGCTCAAGGCTCTTGCGAGTCTATTCTTGAAGTAGGATGCGAAAGCAGATGCGTAGAGGAACATGAAGCGGGCCCTTATATCGTCATGATCCATGTTTGCGGCCTTCTGAAAGAGGAGCTTGGCGTGTCCATAATATTCGCTGTCCAAATAGCTCTGCGCTGCCCTGTAAATCAACGTGGACCTTCCGTGCTCATACATGTCGTTCAACATCTCGGAAAAACCCTTCTTATGGTAAATCCTTACGAGCGCTTTCTCATTTTCCAGGATGAAGCGGGGCAAGAGATAGTTGGTACGGTAGAGTTTCAGAAGATCCTTCAGTTGGGTCACGAGGTCTTTGAGAAGCATCTTCACTTCTTTCAGTCCTTCGTTGAGACGCTTCCTTGCTTTGAGGATGAGTACGTCGAACTCATGGATAACCTTCCTCTCCAGAGCGGTGAGTTCATCAGAAGCGACAAGCGTCTGATACTGTGGCTCATAGTACTCAAGCTGATAGACATTTTCGCGTAGCTTCATAGCCTCATGAAAGATGTACCCGACCGTTATATCGTAGAATTTTTCCCTATAGGTTGCTTCTTCCGCGTTCCTGAAGAGTTCGTGGCTCATCTCCTTGAGCCTGTAGAGGCAGCTTTTGCCCCTGTCGTCCACGAATTCTTCCATCCTGCTGAAGGAGAGTTGACCTTTCGCGTAAAGGGCGATCACCTCGATACAGAAATCGTATACAGAGAGCGACTCCTTAATAAGATCGATCTGCTTTTTCTCTAAGTTCGAGCTGATCATGTCCTTCCTTGTCTTCCCTGATAATCTGCCTGAGTTCCTCTCCTTCGAGGCTCTCCTTCTCCAGGAGCGTCTTTGCGATTCTCTCGAGGAGATCTTTGTTTTGCAGTCAAGGTCGACTTTTACCAGATTGTAGGCATTCTCAATGATCCTTTTTATTTCGTTGTCAATTTCCCGCGCAGTCTCGTCGCTATAGTCTTTTGATGGAAGACCTGCCCCGACATCGAGGAACATCGACCTGCGTTCCTTTTCAAAGGTGATCTGGCCGAGTTTCTCGCTCATGCCGAACTCTTTTACCATTGACTTGGCAATGTCCGTGGCCTTTGAGAGGTCATCATGCGCGCCTGTGGATACCTCGCCGAAGATGATCTCTTCCGCCACCCTCCCGCCGAGAAGCACCGCAAGTTTATCGAGAAGCTCCTGCCTGGTCATCAGGTACCTGTCTTCGGTGGGCCGTTGCAACGTATAGCCCAGAGCCGCGATGCCCCGAGGTATGATCGATATTTTATGGACCGGGATCGGTTGTTCCCATCAGTTCAGCCACGAGCGCATGACCTGATTCGTGGTAGGCAACGATCTCCTTCTCCTTCCGGCTCATCACCTTATTCTTTTTCTCAAGGCCGGCAAGCGACCTGTCTATGGCTTCCTCAAACTCTGCCATGTGGACCGCGCTCTTGTTCTTGCGGGCAGCCAGCAGGGCAGCCTCGTTGGCGAGGCTCGCAAGATCTGCGCCGACGAATCCCGGGGTACGAGCGGCCAGCACCTTAAGATCTACATCCTTCGCAAGCTTTACTCCCCGTACGTGCACCTTTAGAATATCTTCTCTGCCCTGAATATCGGGCCTATCGACGAGTACGTGCCGGTCGAATCTCCCCGGCCTGAGTAAAGCCGGATCGAGGATCTCCGGCCTGTTGGTTGCAGCCATGATGATCACACCCTTCTTGGTGTCGAATCCATCCATTTCAGCGAGCAACTGGTTGAGTGTCTGTTCCCGTTCATCGTGGGAGGAAAGCGGATTTATGCCCCGCGCCTTACCCAGCGCGTCAAGCTCGTCGATGAAAATAATGCAGGGCGCCTTTTCCTGCGCCTGCGCAAAAAGGTCGCGGACCCTCGCTGCTCCAACTCCCACGAACATCTCGACAAAGTCTGAGCCGCTCATGCTGAAGAAGGGTACCTTGGCCTCGCCGGCTACCGCCTTTGCCAGCAGCGTCTTGCCGGTTCCGGGAGGACCGACGAGCAGGATTCCCTTGGGAATTTTCCCACCCAGGTTGAGGAATTTCTCCGGAGTTCTCAAAAACTCGATGATCTCCTTAAGCTCCTCCTTTGCCTCTTCCACGCCCGCAACATCGTCGAAGGTGATCGTAATCTCATCTTCGCCGTAAATCCGGCCTCTGCTCTTTCCGAAGTTGAGCACGCCGGAAGGTGCACCGCCCATCCGTTTCATGAGCAGGTTCCAGATGAGGATGATGATGGCAAAGGGCAGTACCCAGGAAATTATCGCCTTCAGAATCTTGTTTTCGTACTGACCCGAAAATTTCACGTTGGCCTTCTGCATATCTTTGACAAGGTCCGGATCGTCCACGCGGGCTGTGAGAAATTTTGTCTTCTTGCCATCCTCTGCGGTCAGCGGTGCCCTGGATGTTGTCCTGATCTACAACAAGGTCGCTCACCTTGCCCTGTGGAATCAATTGTTTGAATTCACTATAGGGGATAGTCTTGACTTCGCCGCTGGTGAGGTAACTGTTGATGACAATTATCGCGATGAAGGCGATTATAAAGTAGAGAAAGGTGAAGCTCCGCTTCTTGTTATCCTTGTTGTCACTCTTTGTAGTCTTGGCCTTAAGCTCGAGGAACAGGTTAGTCTTCTTTTTCTTGGGTGTTCCTTTAGAAGGCATACTAAATTTTAGCAGAAATTCCTTTGATTATCCACAGGTTTCACGCCGATCGCCGAACTTCATCATCCGACAGAACCCTTTCAATGGCGGAGTCGGGCAACTGCGATGTCCGACGTCCACGGTCTGCTGTTTGGATACGGTCAGAACAGCTGGTCCTGCAGCATATGAACGGCCAGGACCCTTGACAAATGGGCCTAAAAAAGATATTGTCATATGGCTTCATGGATCGGACGCTTCTTCTCAATGCAACCTTTGAGCCGCTTGCTATCGTCTCCTGGAGAAAGGCGGTCACCCTCGTATTCCTGCAGAAAGTTGAGGTTTTGTCCGAGTACGAGCGGGAGATCAAGAGTGTTTCGTCCAGCGTGAAGCTCCCCGCGGTGGTGAGACTGCTCAGATTTGTCCGGAATCACAGGAATGGCCTCAGATTCTCGAGGCGCAATCTGTTGTTGCGCGATGACCATACGTGCCAGTACTGTGGAAAGAGGTTCGACCCGAAATTCCTCACGTGCGACCACATCATTCCGAGGTCACGGGGCGGCACCACTGAATGGACAAACATAGTCACTTCATGTATATACTGCAACCTGAAGAAGGGCGATAAGCTGCCGGAAGAGGGCGACATGTATCCGCGCAAGAGACCGGGGAAGCCGGACAGTTTTTATATTCTCAGGCTGAATATGGGTGTGAAAGTGCTGCCTGAACCCTGGAAAGCTTATACGTTCTCTGGAGAGTGAGATGAAAAGCTTGTGGGCACCATGGAGGATGGAGTACATAAGGAGCAGCAAGCCAGCGGACCAGACCGGGTGCTTCTTATGCGTGGATAAGGCGGACGAGGAGAAGGCGCTTGTGGTCGGGAGACGCGGCAAGGCTTTTGTGATCATGAATAAGTTCCCTTATGCAAATGGTCACGTGATGGTCGTGCCTGAGAGACACGTGGGGAGGCTCGAAGCTTTGACGGATGAAGAGCTTCTCGATATGATCGGCCTCGTGAAGATATGCTCGACGCTGCTCAGCCGCGAACTTGACGCTGAAGGCCTTAACGTTGGCATCAACATGGGCCGGGCTGCTGGTGCGGGACTGGAGGAGCACATACATATCCATATTGTACCCCGCTGGTTTGGTGACACAAACTTTATGCCCATTCTGGGAGAGACTAAGGTGATTTCGGAACACCTGCAAGAGACATACGAAAAGCTCAGGGCAAGTTTTCTCAATACCAATTTGGTATGAGGCAGTTCTTTGATTCCTCCCCCCCGTTGCTACTACCCGCTGATCTAGTCCGCACCTTTACGGGAAAGAAGGCGGAAGATCTTGCCCTTCCGAAACGAGCCATCATCGTGGTGAGCAGCACCGATCTCCGTTCCCTTCGACAAAACCTGAGCGCGGGGCTTCTGGATACCTGGGCCCCTTTTCGCCGTATCTACAGGCTCGGTGAAAAGGAAATGATTTTGACCAGGTCGTGGTATGGCGGACCCAACATCGCGTCTCTCATTGAAGAACTCTCTGCCTTCGGTGTCCGTGAATTCTGTCTCTGGGGCTACCTGGGCGGCATCAGTCCAGGCATTTCTGTCGGCGACATCGTCATTGCCACCGGGGCTCTCAGGGATGAGGGTGTATCATATCACTATATCGATGATGGAGAGGATACGGTCTATTCGGAGTGGGCGCAAGAGTGGAGCTTGCACCCGAATTGTAAGGAGTTTGGAACGGGCATTGTCTGGAGCTGTGATGCCATCTATCGTGAGACCCGTCAGAAGCTTGATACGTGCAGGCGCAAGGGTGTGCTGGGTGTTGAGATGGAAGTAGCGTCGTTCTATGCGGTCTGCCAAGCAAAGGGGCTCAAAGGTGTGGCTTTTCTTGTGGTGTCTGACCTGTTCAAGGACGACGGAACCTGGGTACCAGGCTTTTTTACGCCGGAGTTCTCCACAGGCGCAAAACGGCTCGGCGCGTTTCTGCAGGAACATGCGATAGTGTAGTCGAACGACCGTCCATACGGGACTAGGCCGACCGTTCGCTGCGCTCACTAGGAAGATCGCCCACTTCGTTCGCTAGGAAGATGGAAGATTAAAGCGCGAAAGCAACAATAGAATAGAGGTGTTAGAGATTTTATGCTTCCTAGTCGCACCCGGGGGCGTGACGATCTTCCTAGCGAAGCGGTCTTCCCTCTTCCCTCTGATTTTGCTCATGCAGTATCCGTTGCAGGACCCGAAAGAACTGCGCATTGTCGGGGTGGGAACGGAAGGGCAGCGCCACATGCTGGTTCCCCTGTGCATCGCCGTATTCGTCGATAAGCACCCCTCTGGTGAAGAAGAGGTCTTTGAGGCCCGAGATCTCCGGTCGCACCTGCAAGAAGAAACCCCAGGGCGTTGCTAACGGTTTGATCCGCTCCAACCTCTGAAACTTCTTCAACGCGTATGCGCTCTCCGCAGACAGAAATTCGGCGGTTCTCCTTCGATACCCTTTATCTTTGAGTGAGGCCAGGGCGGCAAAGGGTGCCAGGCTGTTCAGAGGCCACGGTCCCATACGTTGACGGAGTTCGCGAAAGAAGCGCCGGATCGCCGATAGCGTAGCCCAGCCGCAAGCCGGCCAGCGCGTGGTAAGAAGAGAACGTCCTGAGGATGATCGCCCGCCCGGCCCGGACAACCTGCCGGACCTGGGACGGGTTATCGGTGAAATCTCTCAGTGTTTCGTCTATGATGAGGGGCTTGTCCAACTCCGCCGAGGTGCGGGCTAGGTCGATAATCAGGTCGTCAGGAAGAATAGTACCTGTCGGATTATGAGGATTGAGGATAAATGCAGCGCCTGCATCACGCCAACAGCCCCTGAACGCTTCAAGACTCATCGTAAACCCTTGCCCGGGATCGAGAGGAAAATGGCGTATCTCTACGTGCTGCTTTTGCAGAATCTCCTCATATGCGTGCGGGAAGGGCGAAGGCAATAGTGCGCTTGCCGGGGTCAGGGTTTGCAGAAGAAGAGTAAGGATATGGGACGCGCCACTGCCGAGAAGCAGCTGCTCTTCTGCTATGCCCTCTCGTGCTGCACAGATAGCGTGTCAAAAAGTGGGTTTGCGGCAGGCGGTCTACTCTTCTTATCTCCCTGCGCATGACGTGACGCGCCTTGTTGGAGGGTCCGATAGGATTGGAGATGAAGGTAAAGTCGATCACTCTTTGCGTACCTGCCTTGTTGGCGCGCCTCGATGATGATTCATGTTCCGCACAATTTCACGTTACAAGTTTACGAGTTCCGCGTTGCGAGTTAACAACTTTCAAGCAGGCACCTCGACCGCCTTGCAGCTTTCTTAACGCTGTAACCCGTAACTCGCAGCTCGTATCTCACAATACGCTTTTGTTTTTCAAACCCGTAACCCGTAACGTCCGTAACGGATTCTTTAACACTATACACTAATCACTATCCACTGAACACTAAATCTGTTTCAGGGCCTGCTTTGAGGGCGCTGGCATGCGTCTCCTGGAAAAAGGCGCTGTAAGCTGGTATATTGTAAGGGAGTTATGGAGCTATTTGAGCAAGAGTTTGTGAAGAAGGAGCTGAAGAAGCCCCTCGCTGACAGGATGCGGCCGAAAACCCTTGAAGAGTTTGTCGGTCAGGAACACCTGATGGGCGAGGGAAAACTCCTCAAGACGCTGCTCGATCGGCAGGATATCCCTAGCCTGATATTCTGGGGACCCTCGGGAACCGGTAAGACGAGCCTCGGATTCCTGATCGGAAGGGCTCTCCGGCTGCCCTTCGTGGCGCTCAGCGCGGTCAATATCGGCATCAAAGAGGTAAAGGATGTCATTCAAAAAGCGAAGCATCAGAAACTTATCCTCTTCATCGACGAATTTCACAGGTTTAATAAACTTCAGCAAGACACGTTCCTCCCTCACGTCGAGAGTGGGGAGGTCATACTGATCGGAGCCACGACGGAGAACCCCTCCTTTGAGATCATCGCTCCCCTCATTTCCCGCATGAGAGTTGTTACGCTCAACCCGCTTACTGACAAGGACATAGAAAAGATAGTGAAGAGGGCGCTGCAGGAGGACAGCGAACTTGCCGGCCTTCCGCCCGTGATCAGTGATGATGTGCTCGAGGAGCTCTGTTCCCTCGCCATGGGAGACGCCAGGAAGGCCCTCAATCTGCTGGAGGTCTGTTACAAAATGGCATCTCAGAGAAACCGGAAGGCCCCGGTGATTGACCATGCGATAGTACGGGAAGGCTACCAGAAGAAGATCCTGATCTATGACAAAAAGGGTGAGTATCACTATGATCTCATAAGCGCCCTGCACAAGAGCCTCAGGGGATCTGATCCTGATGCTTCGCTTTACTGGCTGGCCCGGATGATAGAATCGGGCGAGGATCCGCTTTACATAGCCAGGCGCATGGTGAGATTCGCCTCTGAGGATGTAGGCAATGCCGACCCCTTTGCGTTGTCACTTACCATGTCGTGTATGGAAGCATTCAATTTCATCGGCCCGCCTGAGGGATACCTGGCCCTTGCGCAAGCGGCTGTGTACCTCGCCCTTGCGGAGAAGAGTAACGCCATTTACAGTGCATACGGCCAGGCTGAGCGGGATGTGCGCGATTTCCCGGAATGCCCGGTGCCTCTGCATCTTCGCAACGCACCAACAAAGTTGATGAAAGAGCTTGGCTACGCCCACGGCTATTTGTATCCCCATGATTTCGAAGGCGGCATCGTGAAACAGGAGTATATGCCTGAAAAACTGCAGGGCAGGACCTACTACCACCCTACGGATCGCGGCCACGAAAGGAAGCTGAAAGAGTTTCTCGAAAGAGTGAAGAAGGTGCATGCACCTGAAGGAGCGTGAGCTGCGTGATGTGTGAAAAGAGTCTATGAAAAAGCTCTTTGTCAAAGACCTGGTCCGGGATACGGATGTAAACGATTACTTCATAGTCGTCAGGAAGGGCACCTATCTCAGCAGGAACAATACGAAATATATGACACTTCGCTTGAAGGATCGAACAGGCTCTATTGAAGGGAGAGTCTGGGAGCGGGTGGACGAACTGGGGGCGGGTTTCGAACGTAACGATCTGGTCTACGTTGAATCAAGGGCGAAGATGTACCAGGAGTCGCTGCAGCTGAACGTGACCAACGTACGGAAAGTGGAGCAGGAGCTTTCAGGTGAAGAGCTGAAGGAGTTTTACCCGGAGAGCGACTCGGGAAACAGCGAGCTGCAGAAGGCCTTCTTTGGTCTGGTTTCGGGATTGAAAAATCCTCATCTCCAGGCTCTTTTTGCTGAATTGGTGAAAAGGAAGGATCTTCTGGAGAGATTCTTTTTCCTCCCGGCTTCCATCGGGGTGCATCACGTCTATATCGGCGGCCTCCTGGAGCACTCCGTGAATCTCGCCATCATGGCAAAAGGGATCGCACCGTTGACAAAGACGGATGAGGACTTGCTCGTCTCGGGAAGCCTGCTCCATGATATCGGAAAGGTGGAAGAACTGACGATCAAAGGTGGGTTCGGTTTTTCGGACAAAGGGAGACTTCTCGGTCACATAACGCTCGGTATCATGCTTTGTGACGGGCTGATCGCGAATATCGACGGGTTTCCGGACTATCTTGGTGACATAGTGAAGCACATCATATTGAGTCATCACGGGGAAGCTGAATGGGGATCGCCCAAAAAGCCAATGTGCCTGGAGGCACTGGTGATACACTATCTGGATAATCTCGACGCCAAGGTCGTCGGCGTGAGAGAGCATATGCAAGAAAACATGGATGATGAAACATGGACGCAGTATCACAAGCTATTTGAATCGCGGTTTTACAAGCTTCCTGAAAGGTGAACCATGGAAATAAGAAGAATTTTTGTTGACAAGCTTAAGATGAAGAATGGCATGGTGGTCGTGACGGGACCGTATCAGAAGTATATTGTCACCGTTCTCAGGAAAGATGTCGGGGAGCGTGTCGACGTGATCGACGGGAAGGGCTATCTTTACCGTTGCGTCGTAAGCGGCATCAAGGGGAAGGAGCTCTACCTGCAGGTTGTGGATGTGGTACACCATCCCGAGGAGAAGAGACCCAAGGTAACGCTCTTGGTTAGTCCGGTCAAAGGGCCGCGGATGGACTGGCTCGTTGAGAAGGCAACGGAACTCGGGGTTGAGCGGATCGTGCCCACGCTCTTTAAGAGGACTGTTGTCAAGATGGACAATGGACACATGGTGAAGCCGGAGAGATGGAGAAAGATCTGTATCGAGGCATCCCGCCAGTGCGGACGTTTTTCCGTCCCCGAGGTCACGGAGCCGGTCCCTCTGCGAGGAATCCTGTCGTACATGGACCGCTTCAAACACAGATGGCTCTTGTACGAAAAAGAGAGGAAGCAGACGATCCGTGACGTTATGACCCCGCAAGTTAAGGGCGAGATATGCGTGGCTGTGGGACCGGAAGGAGGCTTTGAGGAGGGCGAGGTTGCCTGGCTCCAAGAGCAAAACTTCATGCCCTTGACGCTGGGTGAGAACATTCTCAGAACGGAGACAACACCACTCGTCGTGCTCTCCATCATTTTTTATGAGCTGAACACGCGATGACCAGAGCATCAAGTTTTGCAAGGCTTTTTGCTTTTGTGGTCGATCTGTTCTTTCTTTTCATGGTGCATCTCCTTCTCTTTGCGGCAGCCCTCGGCGGGCACGCCCTCTGGAGCGAGTCTACTTCCGCTCCTTTTCGCCAGACTTATAGAGTTTTCCCCGGTGCTGACATTCGCTTTTGTTTTTGTGGTACTGTACTACTTCACGTATCTTACGGCCGATGGGGAGCAGACGATCGGGAAGAGCATTTTCGGAATCCGCGTTGTTACAAAAGACGGAGAAAATCTGGGACGGGTCTGGGCTTGTGTCCGGTGCTTCTGCTACTGGATTTCCGCGGTTCCCTTTTTCCTCGGTTTCTTGATGGCATTTGTTTTCAGAGGGCATGCATTGCATGATATTCTGTGCAGGACGATGGTTGTAAAGGTGCAGGATGACTGGTAACCAGAAAGGAAAAGCCGGTTGCGGCTGTCTTCTTCTTCGTTGTGGTCGTCTGCATGGTGCTCGCGGCGCTTCTGGTCCACCCTTTCTCTCTCAGGATGCTCACAGGTCTTCTGATCTATCAGGATAAGATGGTCCCGTGCGATGCCCTTTTAGTGCCCCGATTCCTCGAAGATAAGAACGGCGAGCTGTACCAGGAAGCCTTCAGGGAATTCTGGGCAGGCAACGGCAAGGTAATCTACGTGGAGGACGATCAGGTTCTGGGCATCAGCGTCAGAGAGATCGTCGCGAGGATGGCAAAGCAGCGCGGCGTCAAAGAAGACGTCGTAAAGAAGCTGGAGTTCGGCTCTGAGGACAAGGCCGCTGTGAAGAAGATGAAAGAAGGGCTGGCACAGCTTGGCGTCAAAAGGGCGATCCTGATTGTACCTGAGTATGCATCCGAGAGATTCCATTTACTCTTCGGCTCCCCAGGGGCGGATGAGAGGACGATCTTCCTCGTAAAGCCGGTTACCGTCTCCTATTTCAAGAGAGAAAAATGGTGGGCAAATGAATTCTCACGGGCAGCCTTACAGCGTGAGCTGTATGCCCTTGGCTCATTCTACTTCAGCCGGTTCAAGTATGGCCCCAAGAGTGAAGAAACAGGAAAAGATAAAGCAGGGTCCTTACAGGATGCTCCCTTATCCTTACAGGATGCTGCGCTAAGGTCACGGGATGCTTCCAATGCTGATGGGGTCCTAGGGGCCTGGGTCCAGATGAACCGGACCGACCATAAAGGCCGGAAAAACGAAATAGACCAGACAGACCATATAGACCAAATAGACTATATGGACTAGACACAAGATAGATCAAATATGGAAGAATCTTTAGCCATTCTTGGCCTGGTTAGGATGCCGGGCGTATCTTATGAGAGGAAGAAGGAGATCCTTGAAGGATCGGAAACCGTTGCGTCGCTATTCGAAGGGAAGGGGAAGGCTGGCGATCCGAAGCTCCGGCAAAGAATAGGCTCATTTAGAGGCCTTAGAACGATCGAGGACGAGCTGGCTAAGCTGCGGGAGATGGATGTACAGATCGTCTCGCTGCGTGAGGCCTCATATCCGCCGCAGCTTAAGCGCATCCCTGATCCTCCGCTGGCCCTTTATCTCAAGGGTTCGCTCTCCCTGCACGATCAGACGATGGCCATTGTTGGTTCGAGGAAGGCCACCTTCGAGGGCTTGAACCTCGCGGAACGCATCGCCGAAACCCTTTCATCCCTTGGTGTCACTGTCGTTAGCGGTTTTGCGAGAGGTGTGGATTCGTCCGCACACAGAGGTGCTCTCAAGGGGAGAGGGAAGACGGTGGCGGTTTTCGGATGCGGCATCGACATCTGTTATCCCGCCGAAAATAAGCATCTCTATGAAAAGGTGGCAGCGGACGGGCTCCTTCTCACGGAATACGCACCGGGGACCCGCCCCTTGGCACACCATTTTCCCGCGCGGAACCGTATAATCGCAGGTCTTTCCAGAGGTGTGCTGGTGATCGAGGCGTCCTCAAGGAGCGGCTCTCTTATTACGGCGCGGCTTGCCCTGGAATATGGCAGAGAGGTGCTGGCAGTGCCGGGCAGGGTATTCGATGAAGAGTATAAAGGGGCGAACAACCTCATCAAACAGGGAGCGAGACTGGTAGAGGGTATGGAAGACATCATCGCGTCCTGCTTTCCGGGGCTGCACGTGAAAAGAGAAGAGAAACTTGCTATAGATGAAGAGGAAGATTATATTTATTCGCTGATGGGGCTCAATAGAATTCATGTGGATGAGCTCGCGGCGAAAAGCGGGAAGGAGATCCGGCATCTTCTTGTCCTGATGACCCGGCTAGAAATGAAGGACCTGATCCGGCCGCTGCCGGGCGGGTTTTATTTAAGGAAGGTGTGATAGGCGTATGGCGAAGAAATCACTATTAATCGTTGAGTCACCGACAAAGGTGAAGACACTTTCAAAGTTTCTGGGAAAGGACTTTACCATTAAAGCTACCTTCGGCCACATCAAAGATTTGCCGAAGAGCAAGATGGGAGTGGACGTAGATGACGACTTCAAACCTCACTTCGGGCTGATCAAGGGCAAGTCGAAGGTCGTCGACGCGCTCAAGAAAGCAGGCGCAGAGGCTGACAGGATATATATCGGCTCAGACCCTGACAGGGAAGGTGAGGCGATTGCGTTTCACGTGGCTGAGGTGATAGGCAAAAAGAAACCGGTCAAGAGAGTGCTCTTCAATGAGATCACGAAGAAGGCGGTGGTCGAAGCCTTAAAATCTCCTCAGGAATTGGATGAATCAAAATATGACGCTCAAAAAACCCGGCGCATACTTGATCGTCTCGTGGGCTACCAGATCAGCCCCCTGTTGTGGGAGAGGGTGAAGTACGGCCTTTCCGCCGGAAGAGTGCAGTCCGTGGCACTGAAGCTCGTCTGCGAGCGCCAGGACGAGATTGATGCATTTGTTAAAGAGGAATACTGGACGATAGAGGGTACGTTCAAACTTCCGTCAGGGGATACCTTTGACGCAAAACTGGAGAAGATTGCTGACGCAAAAGTAAAGATACCATCCAAGCACGAGGCTGATAAGCTGAAGGCCGAAGCGACCGGCAAGTCCTATGCGCTCACCAGGATTGAAGAAAAAGAGCGTGCGATCATGCCGCAGCCTGTTTTCAAGACAAGCAGCCTGCAGCAGGACGCCTCCGGAAAGCTCCGGTTCTCACCATCGAAGACCATGCTCATCGCGCAGAAGTTGTATGAGGGCGTTGACCTCGGCGAGGGCACGACAACGGGTCTGATCACGTACATGAGGACCGATTCGGTGCGGGTAGCCGATGAGGCCTTGAAAGCCGTGCGAACGCTTATTGGGGAGCAGTTCGGACCCGGGTATGTACCTGAGAAACCGAATTTCTTCAAAAATAGCCGGGCTGCCCAGGATGCCCACGAAGGTATCCGGCCGACCGATGTGATGCTCGACCCGGAAAGAGTGAAGCCATACCTGGAAAAGGATCTTTTCTCACTCTACTCTTTGATATGGAAGCGATTTGTAGCATCTCAGATGGCGCGACTCAGGCTCCAGCTCAAGGTCGTGGATGTGACGGGCGGAGATTACGTTTTCGTGGCCAGGGGCTCCACCGTGCTGTTTGACGGCTTTACGAAGCTTTACGAAGAAGAGAAGTCGGAGGACGAGGAGAGCAAGAGCCTCCCGCCCATGCGTGAGGGTGAGTCGGCAAGCCTCATTGATCTGAAGGGCCATCAGCACTTCACGAATCCCCCTCCCTACTACAATGAGGCATCGCTAATCAAAACGCTGGAGGCGAAGGGCATAGGCAGACCTTCCACGTATGCCGCGACAGTGGGCACGATTCAGGAGAGAGAATACGTGCGAAGAGACCGGGGAAGACTCATGGTCACCCCATTGGGGAGGACGGTCAATGGTCTCCTCACCGATTCGTTCCCGAGGATTATCGATTATGACTTCACCGCAAAGATGGAAGAAGGGCTTGATCAGATCGAGGAAAAGGAAAAGGATTGGGTCGCTGAGCTGAACGAATTCTATGCAGTATTTAAGGAAGAGATGTCTGCGGCAAAGCAGAAGATGAAGAATCTGAAAAAAGAGGAGCGGCCGACCGACATTATCTGCGACGCGTGCGGGAAACCGATGGTGCTTCGATGGGGTAGAAACGGCGAGTACCTTGTGTGCAGCGGCCGCCCGGAATGCAAGAATAAGAAGAACGTGGAAGTTGACAAGGACGGCAAGATCACGGTGTTGGAAGAAATCGTTCCACGGGGTCTGTCCGACATGCGGCGGTAACCTTGTCGAAAAGACAGGGAGGTTCGGCAGGTTTATCGCGTGAGCAACTATCCCGACGTGCAAATTCACGAAGACCTGTTTCTCTTGGATTTCAGTGTCCTCTTGACGGTTGCACCGGTGAGCTCGTGGAGCGGCGTCTCGAAGAAGAAGAGGAAGTTCTATGGGTGCAGCCGGTATCCTGAGTGCACGTTTACCACGAGCTCAACGCCAAAAGAGGGCGAGTGCCCGAGCTGCGGGGCTCCGGTCGTGTTCGGCTCCAGGGGAAGGACATTCTGTCTACGGAAGGACTGCGGTTGGAAGTCAACGTCATAGGCGCTGGTCTTGCCGGGGCGGAAGCCGCCTATCAGTTGGCGAAAAGAGGCATAGATGTAAGCCTCTACGAGATGAGACCGCACCGCACCACGCCTGCCCATAAGACAGGCGACTTTGCTGAACTCGTCTGCAGCAACTCCCTTAAGTCAAAGGAACTGACAAACGCCCACGGGCTTCTGAAGGAGGAACTTCGCCTTCTCGATTCTCTCATCATGAGGGCAGCGGACAGGACGGCGATCCCCGGAGGCAAGGCGCTGGTGGTCGACAGGACCCAATTCTCGGCGCCGAGTCAGCGACGCGATTCTGTCCGAGAAACGCGTCCGGGTCGTAAGGGAAGAGGTAGACGAGATTTCGGATGGTGTGAACATCATCGCCACGGGCCCGCTGACGAGTGAGGCCCTGTCGGGGAGCATCAAGGCGCTCACAGGAGCAGGAAAATCTCCATTTTTTTGATGCGATATCGCCGATTGTTGATGGCGCGTCAATCAATATGGAGCACGCTTTTTTCGGCTCACGATACATGGATGATGCCGATGATTA
Source organism: uncultured delta proteobacterium (assembly GCA_963821605.1). Classification (GTDB taxonomy): domain Bacteria; phylum Desulfobacterota; class Syntrophorhabdia; order Syntrophorhabdales; family WCHB1-27; genus JADGQN01. Next base: position 21,360 of record CAWGEZ010000033.1, read on the forward strand.
CCTGAACTGTCCGCTCACCGAAGCCGAATACAACAGATTCTACGATGAGCTTCTTGCGGCGCGGCGCGTGGACTTGAGAGCATTCGAAGATACGCAGTACTTTGAAGGATGCCTTCCCGTAGAGGTTATGGCAGAGCGTGGAAGACAGACCCTCGCTTACGGGCCGATGAAGCCGGTGGGTATCGTAGACCCGACGCACAAAGGAGCAGCCTTACGCCATCGTCCAGCTCAGACGCGAGGATCTGGCGGGGCGCATGTATAATCTCGTCGGGTTTCAGACGAAGCTTACCTATCCTGAACAGGAGAGGGTCTTGCGGCTGATACCCGCTCTCAAGGAAGCGGTCTTTCACCGGTACGGCAGCATCCATCGAAACAGCTTCATCAATGGGCCAGACGGTGCTGACAGCGGGTCTTCAGCTGAAGAGCAATCCTTCGGTTTTTTTTGCGGGGCAGATCACGGGTGTGGAAGGTTATGTCGAATCCACTGCCATGGGCCTCGTCGCAGCCATCTCTGCGCTCTGCTTCATAAAAGGCAAGCCTTTCGCGCCGCCGCCACCGGAGACCACTGTCGGTGCCTTACTCGCTTACGTCACCACGCCGCGGAAAGATTTCCAGCCCATGAATGTCAATTTCGGCTTCTTGCGAATTACAACAAGAAGCGCAAGGAAGCCGTTGTTAGGAACGCCCTTGCCGCAATCGTGGCCTGGAGAGAACAGATCGAAGAGTCGCTCTAGCGAGCGTAGCGTCCGGGCAGGAACCTTAACTCAACCTCAACCTGGTATTATTTTCTCCTCGTGAATTTGGGCGCGAATTTCGTTGACAAATTCCGTGCGGTTTGTTACTTTAGGAACGAGGTTTTACAATATGAAACGTGGAGGCTAGTTATGAAATACTGGAATCCTTACACTGAGACGCTGCCACAAGAGCAGCTTGACGCGATCGAGTTTTCTTACTTCAAGGAGTATCTTGCGTACGCCAAGACGCATTCGGCCATGTACAGGGAGAAGCTTAAAGACATAAACGTTGGGGACATCAAGACGATGGAGGATGTCCGGAAGATTCCCTTCACGTACAAGGACGAGTTACGGGCGCAGCAGGAAAAGGAGCCAAAGAACTTTCCTTACGGTGCTCTCCTTGGCGTTGACATTACCGAGGTCTCTGCCTTCAGGCAGACGAGCGGCACAACGGGAAAGCCCGTCTACGTGCCGGAGAGTTATGAAAGCTGGCAGTGGAGGGTCGAGGCGTGGTGCCATATCTTGTGGATGGCCGGTTTCAGGCCGCACCATAGGGTTTTTCTCCCTGTCGGTTACAATGTGTACGTCGCTTTCTGGGAATGCCATTACGCGTGCGAGAAGGTCGGCTGCGAGGTTGTCCCTGGAGGAGCGCTCGACACCAAGGGGAGGGTGAACAAGATCATCGAGATAAAGGCAAACGCCATGGGATGTACCCCTACTTACGGCCTCAACATAGCTGAAGAGGCCATGAAAATGGGGATCGACCCCAAGACGATGGGCATCGAGCGCATGATATGTGCAGGAGAGCCGCTGCCTGAGGCTACGCGAAAGAGGCTGGAAGAGACTTATGGCGCTCACGTTTATGATCATATCGGAGGGACCGAGATCTGCGGCTGGGCAGGTATGTGCGAGGAGCAGAAGGGGCTCCATATCATTGAGCCTTTCTTCCTGATTGAAATTCTTGACAGGGAGACGCTGTCGAAAGAAGTGGCAGAGGGTGAGATCGGGGTTGTGGTGATCACACCTCTCGGCAGGCACTCTTTCCCGATGGTACGGTTCAATACCAACGACATGGTCGTTAAGGGGAAAGGCAGGTTGTGCATGCGGCCGGACCTCCAGGAAAATAATGGAGGTTGTGGGAAGGGCCGATGATCTCCGGAAGATAAGGGGAGTGCTTTTCTCTCCGAAAACGGTTGAGCAATTCATCAGGGAGGAGTTCCCCGAAGTCGTTGAATTCGAAATCGTTGTTACAAGGAAAGGGATCATGGATGAGCTGACCCTTCGGACCGAGCTTCAACCGAATATCGGCAAGGATAAGGCTGAGGAGATCAAAGGAAGGGTCAAAGAGAGGGCGAAGGTGAAAACGAACCTGACGATGAACGTGACTCTCGAACCCGAAGGGACGTTGCCAAGGTACGATCTTAAGGCAAGGCGATTCAAAGATCTGAGAGGTAAATAGTGATGGAAGAGATCAGGAAAGAGATAGCAGCTATAGAGAAGAGCGCGAAGAGACTCAAGGAATTAGCGGCTGATATGCCGGGCATCAAGACGAATGCCGACATTATACTGACGTTTGTGTTTCTGCTGAAGTTTGTTACGCCTGCGTGGAAAGCAAGAGAGCTTGAGCGGCAATAGATTTCCGCGGACATACCGGGACCCCGCGGTCTTCTTCGGGAACTGAAGTCTATCTAGCCGCCACGGCGCGTCGACTACCGCGAGGTCCCATGAAAAGGGCCGTGGGTGGGCCAGGTTCCGGCGTCCTGGTACCGCGCAGGGGTGTTGGCTGGCCCCGGTACCCACGCAGCGGGTGGAAGACAACGCGAACCCCTATCTATGGATGAGTCAAAATACAGCGTAAAAGTCCTTGAGAAGGTCGTTAAGATACTCAACCTTTACACGTACAACGAGGGATCGTTTACGCTCGATCAGATTGCGAAGAAAGCGGGCCTTTCCAAGACAACCGCATTTCGCATTTTGAAAACCCTCGAGAAACATGGGATTTTCAAATACAACGAATTAGAAGAGACATACAGCCTGGGACTGAAGCTCATGGAACTGGGCGGTATTGTCTATTCCTCTCTCTCCATCCGGAAAGTTGCTTCACCGTATCTCGATGCGCTGTCCCAAGGCTTGAAAGCGACGATACTCTTGGGCATTATGAAAGACGAACACCTGCTGTATATTGACAAGAGGGAATCGGAGAGCATTATCAGGGTTTCCTCGTACATCGGTCTGAAAAGACCTCCCTATTACGGGATGCTGGGCATGACGCTTGTTGCCTATATGTCGCATGACCAGCAGAAGAAGTTGCTGCAGTTATACCCGCCGACCAAGATCACCGATAAGACCGTAGTTGACGCCGAGGAACTGATGAGGAAGTTCGACCAGACAAGGAAGGCGGGTTACTACGTCGAGCGAGAAGAAGTGATCGACGGGGTCATGGGTGTTGGCGTTCCCATCAGGGATTTTTCGGGGAATGTTGTTGCCGCCCTCGGCGCGAGTATGCCGGAATTCCAGGTAAACGAAAAGATCACCCGGCGCGCGATCAAGGAACTCACAACGGCCTCGACATCGATCTCGAAGGAGCTGGGCCACCCCTGAAAACAGGTTGAGGTTCGGTTATTTGCCGAAGGTGTGGAAAAGGTGCAGCTTGCCACCGGAAAGCGATAACGTGTGGCTCACCCAGAGCCAGCTTTATCTGCGATCAGGTGCAGCCGATTGTTAGGTCATCATTGCCTTCGGCCTCGAACTTCTTATCTCTGTCACCCTCCCACCATCGGCCGCGGCAGGACATTGTCACGTTATCAACTACCCTTCGATTGACTTGCCTATCGTAGCACGTCTCGCCCCCGTCCTCGCCGACGGAGGAGAAGGCCGCGGAGCACGAGGCCCAGCGCAACCAACCCTGCGCAGATGAGCAGCAGCTCTACCAGCCGGAAGAAGGCATGGTCCACGACCCCATCCAGGGTCTCACCGGCCTCCACCATCAGTCGCTTGCGCATCTCCTCGATGTTTTCCACGAGTTCCTTCAAGTCGGCCCGCACCGCATCGCGCAGCGCTGGGCCCGAGCGATCCGCGAGACGCTGGGCCATCGCCTCGACCTCAAGAAGGGTCGCGATGCGTTCTTTCTGTAACCTGTCCAACAACGCGAGGCGCTCCGCTCGAACAGCGTCCAACAACGTGAGGCGTTCGCCTCGAATAGCATCGAACACAGCCGCTCGCTCGCGCGCCACCAAATCGGGCGCAGTCTCGGCCACGGTCGCGATCCGGTCCATGGCCCTCGTGAACCGCTCGAACTCGGCGCTCAACGTCCGCGCGTCGACCCCACGTGTCAGGTCGTCCGCAGCCAGCTCGGCTTCCCAGCGCGCGAGCCGCGGCAGGTACATGGTGTAAAGGTCCATCCGGGTCATTACGTCCGCCGTTGTCTCGTCGAGATTGCCGAGCGCCGCGAAGACTCCGTCGGCTCCGGACGATGCGAGCAACTCCGCCACCGCGCTATCTATGGACGGCCTGCGGTAGAGCGCCCCTTCGATGGGATGGCCGTCCGCCCACCGTCGCACGGCGGACGCGAACTTCTCAGCGAAGGGGCCAGCCTGCACGCTGGCGACGAAGTCGCGGAACTGTCTGTCGACCAGCGCGAGGGCTTCGGAGGCTCTGTCAGCAGATTGGCCGTACTTGGCCTGCAGGTCCGGTCGCGCGAGCCCGTCCTGGGCCTGGAGCACGCACCCCCACGCGTCGGCGAGGGCCAGCACGGGGTCGCTCCGGAGCATCGCGGCGAGGATCGTCGTCGTCATCTCGATCTTCAAGGTCAGGCCTCCCCGTCGCACCGCAGGGTCCGACGTGTTCGCGATGATCCGGTCGGCGCTTTCCTCGATGATCCCCAGCATCGGACGGATCAGGGCGCGCACGCGGACCCGGAGTTCCTCCGGGGACATCTCCAGGCCCTTGACGGCCGAAGTGACCGGGGTGCGCGACTTGCTCTTTGCGAGCAGGTCCGTCCCCGGATGGCAAGGACACGGCGATGACAACGGCCAGCGAAACGGCGAAACGACACATGGCAGAGGATCGTCGAAACACGGGGCCCCTTCGCACAACGCATAATCCTTCTACTCTGCTACGCCCCTTTCTTGGTCACCCTAGCAGAACTTACGCTATACCTGGCGCTCAATTCCCACCGGTTTCGGGGTAGGGACTTAGCGTTTTTCTAAACCAGTGACTTCAACCTCGACGCGGCGGTTCTTCGCCCGGCCTTCCCTGGTCTTGTTGTCAGCGACCGGGTTAGCCTCGCCCGCTCCGCTGACCTCCATTTTGTTGGCGTCGGCTCCAAGGCTGACAAGGTAATCGCGAACCGCTTCTGCACGTCTCACCGACAGCTTCTGGTTGTACTTCTCAGAGCCGATGCTGTCGGTATGGCCGGTGATCTTTATCTTGTCGGCACTGCTCAACGCAGCTTGTACCTCATCGTAATACTTCTTGAGCTGCTCCTTTCCCTGAGGCTTCAGATTTGCCTTGTCAAAATCAAACAGGGCTACTTCCTCAAACACCATGATTTTAGCTCTGCGGAGGCGGCGGAGGCGGAGGTGGCGGTGGCGGTGGCGGTGGAGGCGGCGGTGGCGGTGGCGGCGGTGGCGGTGGTGGAGGCTCTACTTTCGCCACTGGAGGCGGAGGCGTTTCTCCCTTCATCGCCTGTTGGAAACAGCTGCAACCTGACAAGAACAATGCAACGAGTGCCACGACGAGCAGACAAACCAATGACTTTGCTTTCATCTTACAGTCCTCCTTCTAAAATTTAGTAGTGTTGCTAACTACAAGGTAAAAAATGACATTCCGAGCCGGTCGTTAATACCAATGATAGGACCGAGGCCATGGTACGTCAATAGGACTTAGGTCCTATACGAGTTTCGAGGAGAGACTGTCGAGAGATGAAAAGCAGTGATCAGTGAATCACTGAAAGAGGCGTTAGGAGGGCCGGCCCTCTGGAATCCATGGCGGAGGATACCCTGCCGCCGCGCCAACCTCCGCGATCGCCTTGTTTGTATCAAAAAAGACCTGCCAATAGTTATTGTTGTGGCAGAAGGGATTGACAGAAAGAACTGGCCCCGCCATGGTAAACTCCACGATCTCAACGTGCGGCGGCGGGTCGGGAATCACATTGGGAATCTGTTTCAGCCGTTCTCTCAGTTTTGCCGCTGCCTCAAAAGGGTCTACCCCGTGGGCAAGCTGTGCTTTCAGATCCACACGACGGAAAGGATTGGTTGTATAGTTGATGATATTCTCACTGAGGAGCTTGTTGTTTCCTACGATAACACGCAGGTTGTCCACGGTGTCTACAGTTGTTGCAAAAAGGCCTATTTCTTTAACATCACCGGTAACGCCAGCTCCGGTAATCATATCGCCAACCTTAAATGGCCTCAGAATTATCAAAAATGCTCCAGCCGCAAAGTTGGCCAGGAGGCCCCCCCACGCCATGCCGATGGCGACACCTGCGGCGGCGATGAAGGCAACAAAAGATGTTGTCTCGATGCCGAATACGGCAAGTATTGCGATGACAAGAACCATCCGTAATACAACGCCGATTGTGGCTTCAAAATATTTTATGAGAGTAGGGTCCAATTTCTGAGCCCCCATTCCTCTTACCAACAGATTTCTGATGATTTTAATCGCCCAACTGCCGACAATCCAGAGAACAACTGCACCAATAACTTTCCAGCCGACCGGTATCAGATAAGACACCGTAAACGTGTTAAAACTTGTTATCCAATCACTCATGATAACCTCCCTCGAATATGTTCAGACAGAAAACCAACTATGGCATTGTTCAAAGACCAGGCTGCCTCTTTTAAGATACGGGCCCTGCAGCACGCCGGGTGTGTCTTCGACTGCGGACTCGATGGGACGTCCATCACGCAAGGTGCGGTTTGTCGCATCACAATCCTTGAAAGGGATGAGGATTTCTGTCACTTAAGTGAAGAAAACGCAGGCATGGACATAGACCAAAGGTCGTTTATGAATTGAAGCGCGCCGGTTTTCCCTGGTACGTAAGATAAACGTATAGATAAAGGCCCGACGCTCTCGGCATTGTCGTGCTCACGACGAAAGCGAGGTTTATTGAGCGCTGATAACCGGGATCAGCGACAGGCTCCTACTTCCCCCAGCTATACAGCACGCCTGCGCCAAATATAAACTGATCCTTTGAACCCACGGTATCCACTATTGGGCTGTCGGCCGCATCTCCCAGAAGCCGCATGTAGCGGACACCGCCTGCGATGTGCCAGTTCTGGTTCACGTGGTAAACGATTGCCGGCGTGACGGAAACATCCCTGAACCCCGCGCTGGCATTATAGCGCGGGAAAGGGGGCGCGGATCGCATCGATGCTGTCTACGCCGAAGTATTTTTCCGTGTACGCACTGTCACCGTACGTACCGCTGAGGGTCAAGCCGATGTCCCATTCCTTGGCGATAGGTTGCCATCCCCTTACCAGTCCCGTGACGAGCCAGCCATTGTACACACCGCTCATGTCCGCGGTCCATGTCAGCGTGGTGAGGAAACGCCGCCGCGGGTTGCTCTTGTCGATGCACTCGAACCCTACAAAAGCACCGCCTTCAATCGCGCCATCGATCGTCTCCATCCGGTCAACCCTGGAATTCTGCACGCTCGATCGCTCAGGGCGATAATTGAGCACCGGTCCAAAGCGGAACGAGGGATGGTTGATGAGATTGATGGAAAGTTCGGTGCCCCGCAACAGGAGGTACTGGTAAGTCCCGGGCAGCGTGTACTTGAGGAATGGAGCGGCGATACCCTTGTACTCTTTGGAACCCAAATAATCGGGCGCGGCTCCCACTAAAACCCCGACAACCGTCGGGGCGTTGTCAACCTCTATGGCAGACTGTTGAGCGCGTACAACACCGGGAGTCAGGACCAGTACCGCAAACAGAAACAAAAGTGCACTTTTCACTACATGGTTCATATCGTGCCTCCTCTGAAACTTATTTGTGCTCTCGGGCGTTTTGGTAACCATGAGTATCATGGGTATGGATTACCCTCTTGTCAAAGGTCACGCAACCACAGGGGCCCCAATCGCACACTAGCAGAATAATTATATCACGCTGATCAGTGACCTGCCAAGAAATTAGCTTGCGACATTTATGAGGATTCCGTTTGAAAGCCTCTATAGAAGGATAGATTCAGGGAATCGTGACTTTAGGAAGTAACGGTCGAGAAAGTCACCCGCGAAGACTCAAGGCCAACTGCCCACATCCACCCCTAAGCTCGATTCTACGGGGTGCCTACGTGCCGGTGAATTGGGTACGATCAGAACAGTCTTCATATCATATCTCCATAAAAAAGATGGCAGAGGGGAATGCGGCATAGCGGCGCCGCCCGGGGCCTCGCGGCTCCCGGCCTCTGCCATAGGGTGGATGGTCAAAAATAATGCCCACTTACATTCTAGCCCCGACACTAAGTCACTGCTCCACACGCCGTCTATAGTCGGGCGACCTTCCTCACATGTCCAAGCCTGATTAGACTCCTGGCACAGCCCGCAACACTCCACCCAGTCCATCACCCCCCTGATTACTCGGCATTCGGTAACGGTCTCCCTACTGCTCGGTCTACCGGCGTGACAGCCCAAGGCCTTGCCGGTCTTCCCGCAGGGCCATCGTCTGATCCAAGGCGTCGAGAATCGAGCGCTCCACCACCAGGTCCAAATGTTGGAGATACCGCTGCACCACCGTCTTGTGCTCGGCCTCTGTCACCGAATCCGCCAAACTCAGAAGGGCAGAGCGCAGCCGGCGCATCACCTGAACCGACCCGGCGCCATATTGGCGAATCTCATCGAACGCCAGCGTGAGGTAATCCTCCCAGGTGGGCGTCGGGAAGACGAGACGGCAGACGCCCCGTTCATCCGTAACGCAGCCGGCGTCGAGCGCCCGCCGGCCAAGTCGGACCAGCAAGTCCTCGATCTGGTCGATAGTTTGAACCGCTGTGGTCGGATCGTTGATGGCCGGGGAGAGCGCCCGGATGGCGATGTCCACCAACAGGCGCAGGGGATATTTGGGATCCTGCTCGAAGCTGCGTTCCCGGGCTAGCCGAATCGCCTTCAGGAGCTGGGTCTCGGCCAGCGGTTGCCTGCCGCCGTGGACGCGCAACAGCAGGGCACCATCGGCCAGGGTGTCGCCGACGGCGCACTCCATCACGATCACTGCGTCAGCTTCCTCAGCCTGCCGGACCAGAGCGTCGACCTGGAAGCGCGCGACGGTCGAGGGATCGCCCGAGTAGCGCAGCGTCTGAGTGATCGGGCGCTGGCGAGCCTCCTCGGCCGCTTTTCTCCACGACTCCGGCGCTGCGCCTCCTGCCGCATCCAGTCGCGGGAACATCGCCCGAATGACCTCGCGTCCTCTCTGACCGATCAAATGCAACACGTTGGTGATCTGAAGATCTTTTAGCCGCTGCACCAGCCGGGCAAAAGCGATCATGCTAACAATCAGCAAGACCACGACCAGCATGACCGAGAACAGGGGTACCTTGCCGCTTCCGTCGCGATCGATCCAGCAAAGGGTCGCGATCGAATAAAGAAAGGTGGCGATGAAAAGGCCCATAGCGTGAAATAGCATCGGGTCGCGGCTCAGCCAAATGACCAGGCGAGGAGAATAAGCCACGGCGCTGAATTGCACCATGACGAAGGCGATGGCGAACACGATGCCGGTCAGCGCCAACATGCCCGAGGCGATGGCGGACAGGGCTGCCTGGGCCGAAGCGACCGATATACTGTGAGTGAAGGCTCCGAGGAATTGATGCTCAAGTCGCGGCAAAACTAATGCGCATACGACGGTCACTCCCACATACAGCAGCGGAATCAGCCAAGGCGGTATCGACAAATTATGGGTCTGCGAGAATTTCGGCACGGGTAACCCTCCTTACCATCCGGGACAACGACGCTGGTAATAGGTGTGTAGTTCTGCCACCGGTTATCATTAAACCCACGTATTGATTTTATAGATGACCGGATGCTGTGGCCAGCGAGCCATTGGTTTCTTCCGTTTATCCTATTCATTCCCGGTCCGCGACTCGTCCATGAATTTCCTGATTCTCTCTACCCAGAACTTAAAGGCCTCCTTGGCTGATCCTCAGACGGGGAAAACCTTTCCGTGAATCCGGCCGTCTGCTCGTTTTTGGCGACGGCGATGACCTCACGGTCATAGGCGACGAGCGACCCTCGGGCGACTCTGCGCTGGTTGCCCCGGACACTGGTCTCGACGAACCCCGTAGCGTTCCTGTCTTCAGGGCCGGGGTTGCGCGGAATGTCGGCAGGATATTCACAGAACTGATTTCCGAATGCCGATGCCGCCCTCACCCACGACCTCCAATGCGGCTTGGATTGTGCCACGATCGGTCAATGGTCGAACGACGGGTACGTTGGATTCGTAAGGAATGTAGAACCAGAACATTTTTTCCGGTCAGTTGCCACTTGAGGCCGGGACGTGACGCATGGGTTGGGAACGCTGAGAACAGTTCACCGAGGCTGGCATGAACATCGATACCAGAAGACCGCGAATCGCTACAACCAAGTATCGTCACGTAGGATGCGGTCCATTGGCAGCCGGTCAGGGTCTATGTGGCAAGCCAGGCAAATGCTCTCCTCTCTTCAGGAATCGTTGATGCGCATCTTGAGGCGCTGAACGTTCTATCAAAGACTTTCGCGATTTGTCTAATCAATGGTGACGATCTTGCACGATGTCAGAAAAGGCACCATTAGCCTAACCATTTCCCTCTGAAGCGTGTGTATTGAATGCAGTAGTTTCAAAAATCACGATTACAGTAACAAACGAAATTCAGCATCACGGATTCTGGAAAATCTTTACAGGACAAAAATGGTCGCTTTCACCTGCTATGTAGATTGTTCAACCCCCTGAAGTGGCTGCTGCTGCAGCGCACTTGTTAGGCAAGGACTTCAAAATCATCACATGAATCCCTTGATATATCTTAGGACGTCATCTGGCACCGGGAAAGCGATACCCTCTTGCGCTGCCTGCTTAACTATATCGTGCCAGCTTCCACCGAAGGTCTTCGCAACTCGCTCTGTCACCTTCGCACTATTCGCAATCTCAGCCAAGCGGGAAATACCGACGTCCTCGACTAAACGAACGATGGCGTCGTGCAGCGTGGCGAGCGTCGCAGGGTCATTGGTAGTCCACTTGATAAACGTACCCAGACGCTTCAGGTCAGTCGCACTGTGCGGTGTGACGCTCGTGTGTGGCATGGGAACAAAAACCATCCATTGAGTCGTGAGGATGTGAACTTGTCCTTCGCTCGTGTCGAGTGTTTTGAAATACCTGCTCATGGCGAGACAATCGATGGTGCCCATCGAAAAAACAACAAATATAGCATCATGGCTCCGACCGCAACGCAGAGCCCAAAGAAAAGCCACATGAAGGACTGACTTGTCTTTTCTGTTCCCGTTTGTTTCTTTGCGATATGATGTAAATTGAAGCTATTGCTAGTACGAGCGGGATTGGAAACATTCCGAGTATGAAAAAAAGGATCTTATCGCTTGTTTCAAGAGGCGCAGCATTTCGAGTGGTAAGTGCTTCAGCAGTTTCTTCTTGAGTTTGTGCGGTTTCCTCTTCGGGCCCTTGCAAGGATTTCTTCATAGGCCGTTTGAGAAGTTATCCCCCCCGACAGCAGTTCCCTCTTCGCTAGCTCGATAGCCTCCGTTTCATAATCAGCTTCGTCGACGAAGGCAGTCCAGCACCCTCCGCATGGTCCCCGCCGTTCCGCGTCCGACGATTCCTCCGTTAACATTAATCAGTTGACCTTTCCCTTGTCAAAGGTTCTTACGTTGTTCGGTGAATCAAAGTTCTTTACTTCGATACCTTTCATACCTCTCCCTCAACCCTGCTTGGACACCATATACCGGAGAAGATCAACTACCCTGTTTGAATACCCCCATTCGTTATCATACCAGGTGATGATCTTGAAGGCGTTCTGCTCGCCTTGGAAATTGTTCCGAAGGGTCGTGATGGAGTCATAGATGGAGGAGCTTTTCGAATGAATCAGGTCTGTGGATACGATCTCTTCGTCCGTGTATTCCAGTATCCCCTTCAGATAGGACTCCGAGGCCTTTTTCATCAAGGCGTCTATCTCCTCGATGGTGCTCGTCCTCGTGGACCGGAAGGTGAAATCAATGACGGAAACATCGGCAACGGGGACCCGGAACGCCATCCCTATGAGCTTGCCCTTCATCTCCGGAATCACCTCATGGAGGGCCTTGGCCGCGCCGGTACTGGACGGAATGATGTTCACGGCCGCTGCCCTGCCTTCCCTCCAGGTCTTTCTCGAAGGGCCGTCCACTATCTTCTGTGTGGCCGTGTAGGAGTGGATAGTTGTCATGCCTCCCCTCTCGATGCCGATGCCTTCTTTGAGGATCACATGGACGATGGGGGCGAGACCGTTCGTCGTACAGGAAGCGTTGGAGACGATATGGTGTTTTCCCGGATCATATTCCCCTTCATTAACGCCCATGACGAATGTCTTCACATCCCCTTTTGCGGGTGCTGTGATGATTACTTTCCGGGCCCCGGCATTGAGATGTAGCGCAGCCTTCTCCGCGGCCGTATACAGACCGGTGGATTCGATCACATATTCAACGCCCAGGTCTCTCCACGGGAGAAGATCGGGTGTCTTGGCGGCAGCCACGCATTTGATCTTGTGTCCGTCTACTATGAGAATGTCGTCCTCTCCCACCGATGGGCTGCTCTTCTCCGTAGACAGGCTTTTCGGAAAACGACCGTGGACGGAATCATACTTTAACTGGTAGGCAAAATATTTCGCATCGGTGCTCACATCCACGACGGCGACAACGTCGATCTCTCTTCCCACAAGGCCCTCTTCCGCCATTGCGGCCAGAACGAGCCTTCCAATTCTTCCGAACCCGTTAATTGCTATTCTCGCTGCCATAATGACCTCCTGCTGTACAAATGGGTTTTGTCAGTCCACATTACCTAATATAATTCGGATTCTCTTGTGGACAAGGAGTCATGGCTGAAGCCGTGATTCCTGTGGCTGTCTATCGGTACCTTCTCGTTCTGTCTTGCAGTGATCAACGATAAGCTGCGAACCCCGCCGTGTCGTCGCATAGGTCCACGCCCATTGGAGGAACACACTTACCTTCAGGTACGACTCGGCGAGAGACAGGAAATGCACGGCCACCCATACGACCCACGCCAGGAAGCCGGCAAGTCGAATCCTGCCGCTCTCCAGGACGGCGAAGCCCTTGCCGACCACCGCCATATTACCTTTGTCAAAGTAGTGAAAGGGAGCCGGTGTTGACAGACCCGGTGATACGAGCGTGAAGCAGCTTTCCCGCGTAGTGTCCCTGCTGAATCGCCACCTGCGCCACGCCGGGCAGCGGTTTGCCGTCGCGATCGAGTGACGCGGTATCGCCTACTACAAAGATCTCAGGATGGCCGGGCACTGACAGGTCTTTTTGTACTCTCACCCGGCCGGCGCGGTCCGTCTCCGCGTTCAACCACTTGCCAGCAGGTGAGGCCGTCACCCCTGCCGTCCAGATCACTGCCCTGCTTGAAATACGTTCCCCTGCTATGATGACGCCCTCTTCATCGATCAGGTCCACCCCCTTTCCCAACCGCACCTCCACGCCCAGTTCCTCGAGCCTTTGCTTTGCGGCCATGGAGAGCTTTTCCGAAAACGTGCCCAACACGCGACTGGCCATATCCACCAGAATAATGCGCGCCGACGTGGAACGAATCCTCCGAAATTCGGATTGCAGGGTGGTCCGGACGAGCCACGCAAGTGCGCTCGCCATTTCCACGCCGGTGGGACCCGCGCCGACCAGTACAAAGGTCAGCAGGTCCCGGTGGCGGTCCGGATCTTCTTCGGCTTCCGCCCGCTCGAATGCTCCCATGATCTTGTTCCGGATCGCCACGGCATCCGCGAGGGTTGTCAGTCCCGGAGCGTACCTCTCGAATTCGTTGTGCCCGAAGTAGCTGTGACCCGCCCCTGTGGCAAGAATCAAATAATCGTACGCGATCGGCACGCCCTCGCGGTCCGCGTTGCTGGCGAAGACGCACTTTCGATCTTGGTCCACTCCTGTGACGTCACCCATGATCACTGTAGTGTTCTTCTGATTCCGAAGAATCCCGCGAATCGGCGAGGCAATCTGCCCTGGCGTGAGGACCCCGGTGGCTACCTGATAGAGCAACGCCTGAAACAGGTGGTGGTTTGCGTGGTCGATCAAGATAATCTGAGCAGGCGTCTTCCTGAGAGCCTTAGCGGCGGCCAGGCCGCCAAAGCCTCCGCCAACGATTACGACACGGGGTGTTCGATCAGTCATACCCTGATCCGAATGGGTACATTTTCCATCGAGGTGTCTCCACCTTGCGGTTCGGATAGGAACCGAGGCTCGTGGGACATGAGAATTGGAAATAGCAGTGCACGAGAGCGAAACGATTTCAGCCGGTTTGTTGGTCTCCTCTTCTTGTCCATGTATCAATATAAGACACATGAGCAGAAGCGGCAACTGCTATGACAACGCTTACCTAGAGTCCTTCTTCGGCACGCTCAAGACAGAGCTGGTCCATGGCGAGCGGTACCGTACGAGGCTGGAGGCGCGGCTCAGTATTTTCGAATACGTAGAAGTGTTCTATAATCGTCAGAGGCGGCATTCGGCATTAGGGTACAGGAGCCCAGAACAGTATGAAAGGCTCCTCAATGAAACTTAACTATGTGTCCACTTTTTCGGGGAAAGGTCAGAGTGAAATTCTTGCGAAAAAGGCAGAGCCATTTCAAGCTCAGCCTTTTATGGTCGTCTCCATCTGCAAAGAATCATTTGGAAGGTAAGGTACAGGCGGTTGATCCCACGACTATGCGTGAAGAAAAGACGCTTGCTTTGAGAGGAACAGGCGTCGTCTCCCTGTGAGACATAAACGCGACGCACCTCACTTTGGCGGGAATTTCGAAAGAATTCCTTGTACGGCCTTGCTTAGGTCACCCGACGCCCCATCTGTGCTGATGGTACCAAATGCTGTGCCCCGCCATACCAACTCTCTTTTCTCAACATTGTTTTCCTTCTGCATGGACATTTTGGGCGTGTCGGAAGGAGAAGGCATATCACGTTTGATTTGGTAGATGTTCAAGGTCAGCATCCGAAGCTGATAGTTGTCCTGGTAAAAGCCGCTCTCGAATTCGTAGTTCATCGATACCATCAGACCAGACTTCTCGGACATCCTGGTCAAACCTTTCTGCGCCAGAATTTGATCCGCAAGAACCTGAACATTTGCTTCAAGCAGGGGGTCTTTCACATACATGCCCAGTGACGGTGCCCACGTATAACTCTTTGGTTCCGAGAAGCTAGTCTTCATGTCATAGGAATATTTGATAGTTGTGCAGCCCCCCAGAATCAGAACCGACAGAAAGACTGTCACTGCCAGTACTAAGCTTTTGTTTCCTTTACATACGGTCATCATCATGCCCCCTTGCTGAAGATGATATGACGATAAGATATCTTGTCACTTACGGGTATTGTATAGCAGCTTCTACACGACGTCAAGGTTGTCCGTCAGCAGGGCTCTGACCAATATTGCGGTGTAAAATCATGCGTATTTTCTGGATTGATCCGTGTGTGGATTTCAGGAAGCACTAAATGAGACGACGTGATCTATCGAAGTCACCTACGAAGAAACTGGCGAAGAAAGTTTTTTGAGTAAAAAATTACCACTGAAATCCGCGCAAGGGCAGAGCCGCTTCTGACTCTACCCTTGCCAGACGTGCCACCGCAAACTGCGGAGTCACTCCTGTGTGTCGAAAAGCTTCTTCTCTAGGGTCTTTCCACCTTAATCGCGAAAGCCTCAGTCACACGTAACACCACTTCGTCACCCACCTTCACTTCGTTCAATCTCTTCACACGCTTATCCACCGGGTACGTATTGACGTTGCCCTCAGGCCCTTTAAGGGTAACCGTCCGCTTCTTGTAATCAATGCCTTCCACCGTGGCCGTTATCTCGGTCGTCTTTGTCAGTGTGGCATGAGGCATGTCTCCCTTCGGCGCTACTTTGACCGTCTGTACCTCTGCAGCAGCAGGTTTCTCAGTCGCCTTTCTCACCCAGATGGCTACCGACTGAGCGTAGGTAGTCTTTACCAGGTCCCCTACCTTCATCTGGTCGAAGTTCCTTACCTCCGGCCCGCAGGTGATGGTCTGCATTGTGCCATCAGGGTATTTGAGGGTCACTTTGCGCGTCGCAGCGTCAATCGCGTCTATGGTGGCTGTTACTGTGGCCGTCCCTGCCACAACCGCTCCCGGCCTACCTGCGGCCTCCTTCGGCGCTGCCTTCGTCTCCTTGCTTACTGTAGCCGCGTGCTCCTGCGCTGCCGCAACCTGCGCAAAGGCGACCATGAGCATCACTGCCAGAACCACTGATAGTACTCTTTTCATATGCTACCCCCTCCTGATTTGGATTCAATGGCCTTTATGGATGTTACACCTGTTCCATGCGAAACCTATGTATCAGGCCATTCATTGTCAAGCGAGAAGCGGGGACCTTTCAAGATTTCTTTTCAAGGACAGCTAGAGACCCGAGCCGATTAGACCCTGCACCGAGAGTAATGCAACATTGCCAGTTCTACTCATGCATGAATTGCAACTATCGCGATATACATGTTTCAGGAAGAAGTTAGGAGATGACCTTGCACAGTCCGATAGGTCAAATCCCAACTCTTACAGATAAGAATAAAGATAGAGCCTATTTGTTTTCCTTAACCTTAACCTGTATTATCTCTTACCTGCATTTATCAGTACGGCGATGCTATCTTCAGCTCCTTCTCCTTTTTCGTCCAGACCGGAATACGCTCACTGATGAATTTTACGTAGCCTTCGAGATCTGCCCTTTTGTGTCCCTTTGCCTCCAACTCTTTGATATGTTTTTCGACGACCGGTTGAGCCGCGCTCACCCACCTCTTCGACTCCTCATCCGATAGCGGTATGAGTTGCCCGCCATTCTTTAGCAGGTATTCCCGGCCTTCGATATCGATGTCGTTGGACGCAACGCCATACTTGTCCTTCCACTGCGCGGCAACATCGGTGAATATTTTCTTCGTGTCTTCCGGCAGGGCGTTCCATTTGTTCTTGTTCATGACGATGTAGAACGTATAAACCGTCCCGACTTTGTATGAAAGCGTTGCATACCTGATGATCTCTCCCACTTTCCAGCCTTTCTGTACCTCCATGGATGAGAGGACGCCATCCACGACGCCCCTCTGCAGGCCGTCATACATGTCGGCCATTTCCACTCCCACCGGCGTTCCGCCAACGGCTTTCAAAATGTCTGCCGGTCTTCCCGTAGCCCTGATTTTCAGGCCCTTCAAGTCTTCGAGGGTTTTAACGGGCTTCTTCACGGTCGATATGATCTGCGGGCCGGTGGAGTAAAAGAGGAGCACATGGGCCGCGTCCCACTCTTTCGCGTGAAACTGGTTGTAAAAATCGTTTGCTGTCTGGCCAGCCACGTAACCGCTCGGATAGCCCATGGGAAGGCTGAGTGTTTCGGTCACGGGAAACCGGCCCCTGGTGTACTCGCAGTGAGAAAGACCAAGGTCAGACACCCCGTTTACGACACCCTCAAACATTTTGGGCGCCGTGGTAAGTATCCCGCTGGGATAATAGGCGATCTCGACCTTCCCATTCGTACGCTTCTTAATCTCGTCGCAGAACTGCTGGCCCAGAATAGCGTACTGATGAGTCGCCGGGAAAAAGTTGCTGAACTTGAGCTTTACAGGTGCCTGCGCGAATACCCGTGTCGCCGGTAAGAGAGCGATGCCTAGTACCAGTGAGATTGCCAAAAGCAGACTGATCTTTTTCATCAAAGTCCCCCCTTCGTTATTTGAGGTGCATAAAACCAACTTATAGTTAGCACGACCCACTCCGTGGGTACCCCGCGCGAGAACGGATCATGGTCGTATAGGTTCCGCATACGCTGACGGCTGTCTTCGTCACGGCATAAAATAGTTAGGAAGAAAGAGCGCGAGCTGCGGAAAGAGAAAAAGTAGCGCCCCGAACAGAATGATGCCGGCCAGGAACGGGTAAACACCGCTGTAGATCACGCTCATCGGCGTCTTGGTGATATTGGTGACGATGAAGACGTTGATTGCAACTGGCGGAATGACGACCCCGATCATTTGCGTCACGCCGATCATTATGCCAAACCATATGGGGTCGAAGCCAAGCTTAAGCACTGCGGGGAAGAAGATTGGCGTTGCAAGGATCATGAAAGCCAGATCATCGATGAAAGAGCCGCCCAAAATGTAGATC
Organism: uncultured delta proteobacterium; assembly: GCA_963821605.1. Taxonomy (GTDB): domain Bacteria; phylum Desulfobacterota; class Syntrophorhabdia; order Syntrophorhabdales; family WCHB1-27; genus JADGQN01. The sequence continues at coordinate 39,412 of CAWGEZ010000033.1, forward strand.
AGGCATATGATGACCAGGATAAGGTTCCGGTTGAGGGGCAGAGCGACCACCCAGTCGGCCATGATCTGAGGTATGTTGGTTATGGCAATGAAATGGCCCAGGATGGCCGATCCGCCAATCAGCATGAGCATCATGCACGCGGTGCGCATGGAGTCGCTCATGGCTTTGACGTATCCCTTAAACTTGAGCTGTCTGCGCAGAACGACGAGCAGGGCCACAGCGGCGGTACCGACGCTTCCAGCCTCCGTTGGGGTGAAAAAGCCCTTCATCAGCCCGACGATCATGAGAACGAATATGGCGAGCACGATTACTACCTCTGGCAGGCTCAGGAATCGTTCCTTCCAGGTAGATCGCTCTCCCGCCGGCGCAAGGGCCGGATTCCTTCTTGCCCACACGTAGATGGTTGCCAGGAACGTGGCGGCAATAAAGAGCCCGGGGATAATGCCGGCAAGGAAAAGTTTGCCGATCGATTGTTCGGTGATGATGCCGAAAATGATTAGAAAGACGCTTGGGGGGATCATACAGCCGAGGGTTCCGACTGTGGCCACGATGCCCGTGGAGAGTTTCTTGCTGTAATTGTAGCGATCCATTTCGGGGATGGCCACGCTGGCAAACGTGGCTGCTGTGGCTGCAGCCGACCCGCAGAGTGCTTTGAACGCGGTTGCCCCTCCGACCGTCGCCATGGCCAAGCCTCCCGGTATGTGGCCGATGAACGTGTACGCAGAATCGTAGAGTCTCTTGGCGATGCCCGAGTTGAATGCAATCTGTCCCATCAGGATAAAGATGGGGAAGACCGTGTAGCCGTACGAGGCAAAGACTTCGTACAGGTCTTTTGCGACCAGGTGCATGGCTGCCTCAAACGAGACGAGGTAGGCGAACCCCAGAAAACCAACCAGTATCATGGAAAAGGCGAGTTCAATGCCCGTAAGAAACAAGATGAGCACTGCGGCCAAACCGATGCATCCGGCGATGACTTCATTCATGGCCGCCTCCGAAGTTGCCTTCCACGACTTTCAAGATGTCGCAGAAGAGCACCACCGAGAGGACGAAGAAGCAGAATCCCACGCCATAAGCGATAGGGTAAAGCGGTAACTGGAGCGTGAGGGAAACTTCGTCAACACTGTATAGATTTCTGCCTATCTTGAACACGTTCCAGCTTATCATCAGAAAGAGGGCTATACCCACACACCTGGTTGCGATGTCAAAAGCGCACTTAGCGCGGCGGGAGAGCCTCTCTATGACAAAATCCATAAAGATATGGCCCCTGACCCACGAGGTAAACGGTGTGACGAAGCCGATGACGACACCACCCGCCATAGCTACAATTTCGTAAACGCCCAGTATCGGCATCCCGAGTGCTCTTAGCACCACATCGCAGACGGTGATCAGTATAATGAATGTCAGAGCGATGCCTGCGACCACGTTCATGCATTGGGTTATTCTGAAAACGGTGCGCAGAAACCCATTCATCGCATTCCTCCCGATCACAGATCCGGCTCGAACACGTCTATGGCCGGGATATCAAAGGGTAACCCGTAGCTCTTCCACTTTTTCTGGACCTTCTCGTAGGTGGGTTTCGTCAAGCGGGTGCGCTTGGAGAAGGTCTTGAGGAACTTGTGCTCCTTGCAGGCGTTGATGATCGTTTTGGAGCCGTAGGGCCGCTCCTCAGGCGGATTCTTTGTAGGATCGAGGTAGGTGGACCAGGTGTGTCTCAGGATGTCGATGTCGCTCGCCGGGTCGCAGCGGGTCGACATGGCCCAGATCACCTGCTCAATATCGGTCGGGTCCACATCGTCATCGACAACGACGATCCACTTTGTATAATAGGCAGCGCCTGAACACTGCGCCGCGAGTGCGGCCGCCTGAGCTGCATGTCCCGGGTACCGCTGCTCGATGGAGACGACGACCATGCCAAAGCCGCCGGCGGCCGCAGGAACTGAATAGACACCCCGAATGGCCGGCACGCCGATGATCTCCAGATCATCCCAGATCTTGGCCGAGCGTGCTATACCGAAGAAGAGGTTCTGCTCACAGGAGGGATGATCGGCCATGAGCGCAGCGGTAAGGATCGGTTCGTTCCGGTACCGTATGCAGGTGACATCGATGGCCGGTGTCGGGCCTCCCGGGCGTCCGTAGTAACCCTGGAACTCACCGAAGGGGCCTTCCGTCTGCAAATCGTCCGGATAGGCTATCCCTTCTATGACGATCTCGGCATGGGCGGGTATGAGAAGATCGACGGTCTTCCCCTTTACCACTTCATAGGGTCTGCCCATGATCCCGCCTATGGCGTCATATTCAGAGATGTTTTTCGGAAAGCCCATCGCCCCGCAGATGAAGAGCAAAGGATCGGTTCCGTAAACAGCCGCCACCTCGCAAGGCTTTCCTCTGCTCCAGCACCGTTCGCGATGGAGCAAGGCATCCTTACCCGGAGAGACATAAAAGCCCACCTGCCTCTTGTTCATGATCATCTGCCGGTAGGTCCCCAGGTTGAGAAGACCGCTGTCGGGATCTCTGGTGATAATTGCGTCCCCGGTCCCGATGTACCTTCCGCCGTCGTGATGCCACATTTTGGGCGCAGGAAACATGGTCACATCGATGTCTTCCCCGGTTATAGTGTTTTCATTGATGGGTGCCTCTTTATCGCTGATCTCACGAGGGGGGATCCTCTTCTTGTAAATGTCCTTGGTCATCCTTATCATCTCAAGGGCAGGAAGATTGAGGGGCAAGCCCAGGGCAAGGGCGATCCTGTTCAAGCTACTGCCGAGGATGTTACTCAGTACCCGGTTTCCTTTCTTGTAATCCTTTATGGTTTCGAAGAGCAGGGCCGGCCCGCCGATCTTCTTGCCGGTCAAATAGGTGAGGGCCGAAAGCTCCTCGTCCCAATCAACTTCTTCGGTGATCCGTGCCAGCTCACCGATCTTTTCTACTTCCTTGAGCCATTCCCTCAAGTCGTTCCAAGCGATCATAGGTGCCTCCTCAGTATTCAAGGAAGAGGAAGACCGCTTCCTTACAGGATGCTTCGCTATCGCTAGGAAGCCCGTTCGCTCTGGCGTGCCTAGGAGCGTCGAAATCTCCACCACTCCATGGATTAATTTCCACGTCAGCGCCCTAGCCGCGATCGTCCTAGCCGAAGGCGATCTTCACTCTTCCAGCGCGGTCTTTCATCGCATATCCGGCATGTTCTTTTTCACCCTGGCCACCCAGTAGCTCCACATGCGGTCCAGGGGCAGGGCGTTGAAAAGCGCAACCTCCATGGCGCGCTTGGCCTCGTCGGGAGAAAGATATTTCACCTGTTTGTCCAATTGGAGTGCCTGGAGCTGGATGGCAGCATTATCCCGCAAGTAGATGGCAGAAGCCACCACATGCCGAAGACTCTCTCCGACAACGTCGCAGCCGTGACCGCGCAAGAGATGCACTCTGTATTGGCCCAGGTGCTTTGCGATGCGCTCCCCTTCCTGGCTCGTGGAGATCAGCATTCCTCCGTCCGGCTCGTAATCATCGTAGACCGGAACGCCCTGATACAGGAAACTGCCGACGTGCGTGACGGGACGAAGGGGAATATTGGTAACCGAAAAGGGTATCACCGCAGCAGGGTGCCCATGAAAAACAGCGTTCATATCGGGACGCGCCTTGAGGATCGCGCCATGGATGATGCGCTCTCCGTATGGCCTCATGGTTGTCTTTGTCAGTACATTTCCATCGAGGTCGATCTCGAGGATGTCATCTCCGGTCACCTCAAAAGGGGAGATGGAGCGTGCTTGAAAAAAGGCGTTGGCGTTCTCCGGGCTTCTCAGGCTTACGTGTCCCAGGGCGTCGAGAACACCTTCGTTCGCGAGTATCCTGTTGGCCATGACGACCTGTTCGATGGCCTCCGCAGCAGATTTTGGAGCGTTCTTCGGTTGCTCAACCGGCATCATTGCAGTTCTTCTCCTGGTCTGTTTTTTTGAGGGATTTTGCATGGAACACGTGTCACGTCACGCGAGTAAGCAGCAAAACATCTCGCGCGTGGAAATGGCACGCCCCATCCGCACCAGGATGGGGCGTGGGCCGGTTCATTCTAGTACTGATATGCCGTCGGTATCTTCTGCGCCTTTTCCTGGCCTTCCAGTAGTCGATACGCTCCTTTATAAAGGCTATCCAGGTATCGACCTCTTTCTCCTTATAGCCCTTGGAGACGAGGTCCTTCTTGTAATCGCCGATCACCGGCTCTGCAGCTTTTACCATTTGGCAGCTTCAGCGTCGCTGATAGGCACGATCTGTCCACCCTGGCTCTTGAGGAATTCTCTGCCTTCGATGTCTATGTCATTCCAGTCCGCTGCCCATTTTTCCAGATACTCCTTGGATGTATCATCGAAGAGTTTCTTCATGTCGGTGGGAGGCTATCCCATTTGCGCTTATTCATTGTTACATAGAAACCAAAGACACTTCCCACCTTCCATGACTCCGTGACGTACTTGATCAGTTCGCCGATCTTGAAGCCTTTAAGCTGTTCCAATGGTCCCATGTTGCCGTCGATAACGCCCCTTCTCAGGGACTCGTAGAGATCGACCATCTCGATGGGCATGGGAGTCGCGCCAAGCGCTTTTACGATGTCCCCGACCCTGCCGGTTCCCCTGATCTTCAGACCTTTGAGCTCCTCCAGCGTTTTCACCGGTTTACTGAGCGTCTGGATAACGTTTGCGGGGACTGGTGCTGAAGATGAGGGGATGAAACTCGATTCCATTCCTTCGGTTTGAACTTGTCATAAAAGTCGTTGGATACATAGGTGCCGATCCAGGGCTCGGAAAGCCGAGCGGCAACTCCATGGCCTCCATGACCGGGAAGCGCCCTCTTGAGTAAGCGCAGTGAGAGAGCCCGATGTCGGCAATCCCCGTTGCCACGCCGGCGGCGATCTTGGGTGCTGTCAGCAGTGTCCCACCGGCATAATAGGATATCTCCACTTTGCCGTTCGATTTCTTGTTGATGTCTTGAGAGAATTGATCAAAGATTATGGCGTTTTTGTGCGTGGGCGGAAAGAAGTTCGCAAATTTGAGCTTGATCGGCTCGGCTGCGTACGTAAAGGAATACGTTGATGAAAAGAAGAGAAACGGCCACCACGAACAATGCTACTTTTCGTCCCATCTTGATACCCCCTTCACTTTATTTTGATACGTCTTTGCTTCTTACACAGCACCTGCCTCTGGTCCGCCTGCATTTGTGAACCAGTCATCATTGCTCGCCGCTCACCACTCACTGACCACTGATCATTATACACCACTATCTCCCCTTTCCGCACTCTCCTCTCACTTGAAAAAGACCGAAGGAAGCCAGAGCACCATTTGCGGGATGAGAAAGAGCAGGCCCCAGACAAATATGAGCGAGATCAGGAACGGAGCCACGCCCCTGTAAATCTGGCCTATAGGTACCTTGGTTATGTTTTTCACCACGAAGACGCAGATTGCGACCGGCGGAATGACAACGCCGATCATGACGACAACGCAGATCACTATCCCGAACCAGAGCGGATGGAAGCCGAGCTTGAGGGCTGCCGGGTAAAAGATAGGGGTAGCAAGAATCATGAATGCAAGGTCATCGATGAACGAGCCGCCTATTTCGAAGACGATGCAGATGAGTATCATGATGAGGTAGCGGTTGAGCGGCAAGGCCACGATCCAGTCCGCTGCTTTCTGGGGGATATTGGACACGGCTAGGAAATGGCCGAATATGGCGGAGCCCGCAATGAGCATGAGAAGCATCCCGGCCGTGCGTAAGCCTTCCGAGACTGACGAGACATACTTCTTGAAGGTCATGTCCCTTTTTACGATCGTCAGCAGGAGAACGGCGAACGTGCCGACGGCGCCGGCCTCTGTGGGAGTGAAATAGCCCTGCATGATGCCACCGACGACCAGCAAGAAGACAAGGAGGACCCAGAACACCTCGGGAAGGGATCGCCCTCGCTCCTTCCACGTTGACCGAACACCCCTGGGGGCAATGGCCGGATTGATCTTCGCCCATCCGTAAATGATACCGATGAACAACGCGGCAATGAGGAGTCCCGGTATCAGCCCGGCGAGGAAGAGCTGTCCTATGGACTGTTCGGTGAGTATGCCCATGATAATAAGCGTAACGCTCGGTGGTATGATGCAGCCGAGGCTACCCACGGTCGCGACGATTCCCGTTGAAAGCGTCTTGCTGTAACCGAAGCGGTCCATCTCCGGGATAGCGACGCTGGCAAAGGTAGCGGCTGTGGCGGCTGACGAGCCGCAGATGGCCTTGAAGCCCGTTGCACCTATGACCGTGGCCATAGCCAGGCCTCCCGGGATATGGCCGACGAATTTGTCCGCGGCGTTATAGAGCCTCACTGCTATGCCTGCATTGAAGCCGATCTGGCCCATCAGAATGAAAAGCGGGAAGACCGTGTATCCGTAGTTGGTTATAACGTCAAAGACGTCTCTTGAGATGAGGTTCATGGCCGAACTCCAGCCGTTAAGGTAAGCAAACCCCACAAAACCTACCAGCGCCATGCCAAAGCCGAGCTCGATACCTGTTGAGAAAATAAGGAGCAGCACGGCAAGGCCAATAATGCCTACGGTGACCTCATTCATGTTGGCCCCTCCAGATATTCACGATTTCGAAGATGAAGACGAAGCACTCAAGGAAGCAGCAAACTGCCACCCCGTACGCGACAGGGTAGAAGGGTAACTTGATCGTGGGTGAGACCTCCCCTGAGGCGTGAAACTCAGCGCCAACGTTGAACAGGTTGTAGCCGATGAAAAAGAAGAGGATGAGGACCAGTATGCGTGTAAAGGTGTTCATCACGTCCTTGCCTCTCGGGCCCAGCTTCTCCAGCAGGAATTCCATGTAGACGTGTCCTTTGTCCAGAGAGACCTTGGGGATGCCGAAGCCGATGACGACTGCCAGGGAGAGGGCCACGATTTCATAGGTGCCGATGATCGGGTGACCGGCTGCTCGTAACGAGACATCGGCCACGGTCAGGAACATCATTAAGGTGAGGGTTATGCCCGCAATGAAATTCAGGATCTTACTGATGAATTTTAAGACATCATATAAAGCATCCATCATTCCTCCTTCTTGATCCGGCGAGGCAGCAGGGCGCCCGAAGACTCTTACACCATAAAAGGGACCAAGTGCTCCGGACAGGTGCCAGGTGCCACGAAAATGTAGTCTATTCTATAAATTAGGCCGATTTCATGTCAAGACAATTCTCTCACGGTAGCTTCCGTGATGCCAGATGTGCGCGCCGTTGAGTGGGTCTCCCCGGGCATTACCCACGGGCCGGAAGTCCAAGGCGTCAACCGGAACAAGAGTCGTGACTCGTAACACCAGTTCGCCTGCAAAAATAGAGCGAGGCGACCAGGAGGACAGCGATAGCGCAGCATCCTGTAGGACGGAGGCGTACTATGTACGCCGGAGTCGTGCCGATAGCGCTAGCGAAGCATCCTGTAAGGAAGCATCCTGTAAGGACACAGCGACGAAGGGGCACCCGTGTCTAAACACGGGTCTATGAATGAAGGCGAACTGGTGTTAGGTCTCCACCCTTTTGACCGCGTGCTTGAGACCTTCGACTTTCGATTCTACCAATCCCCGAGATTCAGCAGCCTGTATGAACTCTTTGAACTGCGCAAATCCCAGGGCGCTGAACTGCACTTTTCTTTCGATCAGCCTTGAGTTTACCGTGCGATAGGAATGGTAGCTGGGTGTACTTCCCTTGTCCAGGTCCTTGAGGACGTCCAGAAGAGCTAGCAAAGGCTTTCTGTTGCGGACCTTCCCGTCTCAGCGCGTCCGGCGCAGGATAGACGAGCGCTTCGGCCCCTTTGCCTTCGATGGTGACAAAACCGGCTTTCACGGCAGCCGTGACAAAGTCACTCCAGTGGGAGAAATTGAGCTTCTTCTCATTGAAGTTCGGGTTTAACATCTTCATTCTGATCTTGACCGAGCCGAGGCCGGGGCTAACCTTCTTCTTCAGCATGAGGTCTGCGGCTTCTGCAAGCAGCTGGAACCAGTCTTCCTTGGTCGTCGGGGTTACGATGCTCCGTTGCTGAGCGGCCTTGTCTTCCGCCGCAGGGACCGTTTTCTGAGGCGATTCTTCATCGTCACCTCCCGGGACAAGTCCCCGGTAGTCTACATAGCTGTCAGCCAGCGCGAGGAGATCTTCAGAGGCGTTCTGGGTATTGCAGACGATGTGCACCATCTTGCCTGCACGCCGCAGGGCGAGCACGAGAAAACGAAAATCGCTATCACCTGTTACGAGGATGAAGGTATCTATATGTTCGTGGATACGCATGACCTCCATGGCGTCGGAGACCAACACCATGTCGGAGCTGTTCTTGCGTCCTTTGGGCACGTGCACAAGATAAAAATATCTCCTGGTCAGGGATGGCGCGAGTTTCGAGAAACCCGGATTGGCCCAGTTGCCGTAAGCGCGAGCAGCCACTATCCTGCCTTTAGCCTCAGCGTACTCAATCAAGCCCTCCAGGAAGAGGGAGTCAGACCCCGGGTTCACATTCTCAAGATCCCACAGAATGGCAACATTGCTCATATCGTTCATGGCCCTCTCAGCCAATTATACAGGTTTACACAGCAGGGCGCAAGCCAAAAGTCTGATTTCTCAACGTGAGACGTGGTTCAGACGGTTCAACTCGAAATTTGCGCATGACGTTTCTTGCGAGTGACGTCCGGCCCGGTACCATCTCGTCCGGGTTCCGTTGAAAGCGAAGGCCCTGCAGTATAGTACGTGTGCCCGTGAGCCAGATTCCTTTATCAACGATTATTATTGCTATTGCAATGCTCGTCTTCTCCGTACTCATCGTGAGTAAGATTGGGAGGAAGATTCCGCTCTCGAGACGGGCCCAAGCGGCCCTCCTTGCGTTCGGCGCTGCGGCTCTTCTGGTGGGTATCTATCTGCACCTCGATGAGACGCCCGCGGCCAAGCCCTGCGCTGCGGGGGTGGCCAGGCAGGAGAAAAACGCAGGAGAGTCATTCACGTTCACCTTCAGGCCCGGAGCAGGTTCGATGGGGCGATCAGGTGGAGATTCAGGTTCCTTTCTCTGCCGAATCGATCACGGTATACTTGAACGGGATGCCGCTGCCGAAAAGGGTGAACGGCGGCGGAAGAACGATCCGCGTGACTATCCCATCGGGCAGCGAAGACGGGTTATCTGGAGTTAGAGCGGGACGGAACCCGGGCCCGCGCTTCAGAGCCGATTTCTATCAGCCCTGAGTAACAAGGTAAGAGATAAAGAAGGTTGAGGTCAGGACTCAGGAAGACTGAAAGAAGGTAAAGGTAAAAACAAGAGCAAAGGTAGAGGTAGGGCTTAGGCAGAAGGACAGGTAACCTGTTTCATTCGTTCTATTGGTTTGATTGGTTTGTGTCGGGAGTTGCGTTGCGGGATTTGCCTGTCAACAAATGAAACCAATTAACCAAAGGAACCATTGAACGAACTCTTGACCTTAACCTCTACCTTCGTTTAGTTCTTACCTGTATTACTGTCTCTAGTTGCTGCCGCGCATATTCCAGGGCAGCACTCTTCTGTGTGATCTCGCCTGATATCTGTTTTTCGCGGATGGCATCGAGGATCTTTCCGACTCGCGGCCCTTCGGGAAATCCCATCGCCAGCAGATCGTATCCGTTCACAAGGCGGGGCATCGGCTCCTTGCGCCACTCGTCGTACGCAGAGAGCGCCTCCGTACACCGCTGCCTGACGCGCGTGGTTGTTTCATTTTCCTCTCCGTTAGAGCTTCCGTACATATCCAGAAGGGTGAGGAGGAGTAGCGCAGGCGTGAGGTCCCCCATTTTATAGACGAGGCGCCTGATGGCCTTGTCCGTCGCGCCTTCGTGGCTTATGAGGAAAACCCTCATGTGGTGCTCGATCAGTGTGGATATGATCTTGATCTCGTGTGAGCTGAACCGGAGTCTCTCCATGATCGCGACGGCCAGGTCTTTGGAGTGCTTTTCATGATAGAAGAAGTGGACACGGTTCTTAGTCTCGTCATATGAAAAGGTATAGGCCTTGCCGAGATCGTGGAAAAGCAGCCCGTACGCGGCGTTGTGTACATCCTGTTCTTCAAAGGTGTAGAGCGCCCTCGCTCTCTCCATGTAAGCGAAGCCCTCTATGGTGTGTCCCAGCGTTTCCAGGTCGAATGCTTTTTCCCGGTCCATCTGCTCCAGTGCGCTCAGCTCAGGAAAAAGCGTGAAAAGCAACCCCGTGTTGCGCAGGGCGGCTATGCCCCTATAAGGGTTCCGGGAGAGCATGATCAGGTCGAGTTCATATTTTATTCTCTCCGGCGCCGTCAGGCGTATCAGCTCTTTCTGCTCGCTTATGGCCAAAAGCAGATCATGATCGAGCGAGAAACCGGGGAGCGTTGAGAGGTGACGTACTGCTTTCAACATTCTGAGCGGGTCTTCCTTGAGGGACTCTTTTCTGGGATACCTGATGAGTTTTCGGTCTATATCCTCGAGCCCTCCGAACGGATCGAAAATCTCTTCTGAGACGGTATCGTACCCGATGGCATTCATCGTGAAGTCTCGCCGTGCCAGGTCGTCGACGATGCCGCCGTGAAGAAGCGTGAGATCGAAGACCTCGCTTGCGCCAACAATCCGGTACGTCTGTACCGGCTTTTTTCCGAGGAGGAAGCTTTTCGCCTGAAAAAGCGCTTCCACTTCTGCCACGTCCTCGGCCCGTTCCAGGGCAAGATCATAATCGTTCGGGGCCTGTTCCAGAGCCAGTTCTCGTATCGCTCCTCCTACAAGATAGATCCTGCCGGAGAAGGTCGGGGCGGAAAGCTTTGCTATGACACCAAGATTCTTGATTCTTGTCCGGAGAAGTTCAAGCGAAACGTCCAACGCTATCCTTTCTCGGACAGGTAGGCGAGCTCCCTGACAATTCTCTTGAGGCCATCCATCATGTCGACATAAAGATAAGACGCCTGAGGCGTGCACTGGCCAATGATGAGCCTTTGCTGGTGCTCAAGGGCGAAGTCATCGGCCATCCGGGTTATCTTTTCCATTTCTGATCTTGCGTGGTTCTTGAGATTAGGGTTCCCTGTGGCGAAGACATCCTTGGTATCACGCGCGAGTTGCTTGACGGCGGAAATTACTTGTGTGAGCTCGCCCATACCTTTATCTGTGAAAAGAATGGCTGACTCGCATTTGGTCTTGGTTCTTGCCAGCATAGTTTCCATGGCTTGAGCAATCCCCTGCAGCGAGGGTACGAGCATGAGGAGCCGTTTTTCCAGTTCATCCTTCTCCTCCTGGACTCTTACCCTGTTGATAAGAGGGAGCGAGGCAACGAGCATCTCTTTAAATTCATTCTGAGCCTTTTTGAGGCAATTCCTGTCGTCTGTAATGAGGCACCGCCTCATGTCATCCACCGTAACGCTCATCCAGTCAAGAATTCGCTGGAACGTGTCTAGATATTCTTGTTTTTCCATAGCACCCCCCTTGGTGCAGCTCTCCGTAAATAGTATCTATCTTTCTCTTTTTGTTTGCAAGGTCCTCCGAAATGCAAATCCGAAGCCGAGTGAAATCCTAGACGATATCGAATGGCTAAAATCCAGGAGAGGCCAAACCCTGCCTGCTCTTTAATCCCTTTGACATTTGGATTTGTTTAGGATTTCGGATTTAGATATTGGAAGTTGGCGTATGATAGCGGTTGAGTCGCTTAAATGCTTCTATCTTGTCGCGGTCGTTTATCCGTGCCTTGTCGAGGCAGGTTTGGAGGAAGGCAATCGATTCTTCGTACGTCTTTCGCTGCACCGGGAAGGGGTGGCCGTCCTTGCCTCCGTGGGCGAAGCTGAAACGGGCCGGATCCTTGAAACTCGGCGGGGCATTGTAAACGAGTTCCGATACCAGACTTAGAGCCGCTATCGTCCTTGGCCCGACACCATGGACCTGGACAAGGTCTTTGAAAGTCTCAGGATGCGCTTCATGCAAGGTCTTGAACACGCGGTCAAGCCTCCTGGCATCTACGTCCTGCGCGGTTATGTAGTGTCGTTCCGGCATTGCGAGGGCTATCTCTTTCCAGGTTTTCGACATCCAATCAGGGTCCTGCCTTGTAAAGTCCACCGTTGCAGCGTGCACCGGAGCGCTTTCCCTGGCCACAAGGTTAAGCGTATCCTTTTGCTGGTCGCAGGTCACGCCGGTATGCGGTTCGCAGGTTAGATCAAGGTTCTCCCGTGAGAACCACTGGTAACGTCGCGCCGTGCGGGTTTCCTCACTCATGCCTTGCTGGATGATCGCCCAGTCCCCGTCTTTCGAGAGAATGAAGGTGTGGTGGTAGATGTTGTAGCCATCCTGTACCAGGCTGTTGTCGATCTTTGCGCAAAGTCGGCTGAGAGCTATGAAGGAAGTGACGTCCATGTCCCACGCTCTGCCGTAGTCGGCCAGTTCCTCAGGTGTCCGGCGAGACGTCGCTGCCTTTCCACCGCAAATAGCCAATGGAAAATCGGAAGCGGTGTAAGCAAGCCCATCCTTGAGCGCACCGCAAAGCGTGGTAGTCAGTCCACTCGAGTGCCAATCGAAGCCGACTACGCAGCCAAATGCCTGGAACCAGACAGGATCGGATAATCTCCTCAAGACCTCCCTGGGACCGAATTCGAGGAGGATCATAGATAGGACCGCGCCAGAGAGCCGCTTCATCTTATCGAAGAGCCACCGCGGCGCCTTTCCGTAATGGAGCGGGAGCGTAGTAACGGCCCTTTTCATGCTTTCACGAGAAAGACCGTATCTTTCTCGTGCACCTTCTCCTTTACCCTGATGCCGACGTCGGTGCCCGGACCAGCCTTCTGCACACTTTCGTGCTCGACCTGCATGGAGTCGACCGATTGCTCAAAATCCGTGGAGTGACCTTTTATGTGGATCTTGTCACCCACTTTCATCTCCCCACCGGTGATCCTGATTGCGGCAACACCGATCTTGCCAAAGTATTTTTCGACCGTTCCAATGGCAACCTCTTCCATGAATCACCTCCGGTTTGTTTTCGAAATTGTAACACGGCGAGCAGCAAATTTGAATATCTTCTCAGTGCGAGAAGGAGCAAGACTTATCTCACGCCCGCTCGTTCCACTCCTTACAGGATGCTCCGCTATCGCTAGAGGCCGCAGAGGGCGCAGAGGAAAGGCGAGGTGAGAAGTACGTGAGGACCAGCATGTGCTTACGCGGAATGCTCGAGAGACATTCCGGGCATCGCGTCCGTGCTGCGCCGGAATGGGTTAGCGTAGCAAGATCCGCGATAGCGCAGCATCCTGTAAGGAAGCGGAGCATGAAGAGCGATGAGTTGCCTGATGCGAGAATTCTGCATCAGGCACGAAGAAATGCTCACATTCTGCGAGTCATCTCCTCAAGTCGCTCTCTGCGGCCTCGAAGGAGCATAGCGACTGGGCGTGAGATAATGTACTGTGCTTGGCGACGACTGCCGACTCACGTCGGGAACAATTGCCCGACCAGCCGGTTGAGCATTGCGCCGCCCTTTACCTCGGTCTCGAAGAGGGGCACCAGAGCGCGCACCTTGATCACCGAAGATCTCCCATATCTCCTGCATATGGTCATCCTGCATCTTGACGCGGTTCCGCACGAACTCAGCCGCGTCCTTGCTAACCTGCTCCTTCTGAATAATGCCGTTGACTACCACTCCGCCTACCGGGATTCCAAATTCATAAAACCAGTTGATGAAGCGGGTAATAACGGCGATGGGCAGGCTTTCGGGCAGGGTCACGAAAAAGAAGGCGGTCAGGGCATCGTCAGTAAGCAGGCTCTGCGCCTTTGCCATGCGCTCCTTGAAACCGAGCAGGTACTCCATGAGGGGGTCTGCTTCCTTTTTCTTCGTAAAAGAGAGCATCTCTCTGAGAGACTTCGCCTCTTCCCGGCTCTTGAGCATTTTTTCCACCCAGAGGGAGTAAACTTTCGACATGCCAAGGAGTCGCCTTGCGTTTGCCGTGGGGGCTGTGTCAAATACGTAGAAATCGTATTCATCCTTGAACATGAGGTCGGTCATGTTCTCGAACATAGCCGATTCTTCGAAGGCCGGGTTCATGGTGGCGGACTCGACGAACTCATCCGCCTTCGTCGTGATATCGGCGAACTTGAGAAACCAGTTGATCTTTTCGCGGATCTCCTGTTTGGACCGCTCGATCGTATCTCTTGTATCGATTTCAAAGGCGTAGCACATCTTCTCGTCGCAGACCACGGCCGGTTTTCCAAAGACATCCTGCTCCATGAGGTTCGAAAGGCTGTGGACGGGGTTCGTGGAGGCGAGCAGAGTTTTTCTCCCCTGCTTGGCTGACCATAAGGCCGCTGCCCCTGCCATAACGGTCTTTCCAACACCACCCTTACCGCCAAAGAAGATGTACTTGAGCTTGGGGTGCTCCTTCATGTACTGGATCATACTCCTGGTTACCTGCTGCATCGTCAGACTCCTTTATAGTCTCAATGGTCCTCAAACATCTGTTCGGCCAGTTTCTCGATCATGGCAAGACCGGTGACGTCCCGCTCCATTTCAGGTACCCAGGCCAGGATCTGCCCCTTAAACGTGTCATCAATCACCTTGAGGTACTTATCCTGCATTTCCAGGCGGTTCTTCAGGTATTCAGGGATGTTCTGGCCCTTGAGATCGGCCGGGAGAACGCGGTTCACGATGTAGCCGCTGAGCGGCACATCGAACTTTGCAAAGAGCCCCGCTGCCTTGAGCGTGTCATTTATGATCATCTCCTCGGGTGTCACAACGAAGAAGAATGCTGTCTTCTGCTTGTCCGTAAGGATACCCGAAGACTTGTTGATGCGTTCCTTGATGTAGAGGAGTTCATTCAGGATCGCATCCTCGTCGAGTTCCTTGTCGCGCCGCATGACCGCCGCCACCTGATCATACTCCCTCATCTGCTGCCGGAGGCCCGTGATCTTGTCAATCCACGCATCATAGACGGACGCCATGCTCAGGTAGTACAGGGCGTGACCAAGAGGGACAAGGTCGTAAATGTAATAGTCGTAGCCGCCTTTCACGACGATATCGACCACCTCGTCGAAGATAGCGCTCTCCTCCATGGCAGGCTCTGCAGCAGCGGCCTGGATATAACTCTCTATCTCTTCAGGGATCTGATCCATGCCGTACATGTCGAGAATTTTCTGTCGTATCTCTTGCTGATACTCCTTCACCCGCCGGTCTGCATCGATCTCCTGAGCGTAGAGGTTCGGCATGATCTCAGTGGGCCCTTTTCCAAAGATGTTCTGCTGAAAGATGTCGCTCAGTGATGCCTGCGGATCAACGGAGAAAACGAGTACCCGTTTCCCCTGTTTTGCGAGGTAATACGCAGTCGCCGCTGAGAAAGTCGTTTTGCCAAGCCCACCCTTGCCGCCGAACATGATGTAGTGCCTGTCAGGATACTGGTCAAAAATCTTAGTCAGTGAAATGGTACACCCCCTTAAAAACAGTGATTAGTGATCAGTGTTACCAGTGTTAAGTAGCTCGAGCTCAACACGCAACACATAACACATAACACTCTGCGGCCCTGCGTCGTGCGCGTCAATCCAGGGCGTCTACTAAATCCCTCTCCATCAACATTCTTCGCTTCCAGCCGTGGAGGCGAGGAAGCATGTGAGGCAAGAGTCTCAGGCCGTAGTAAGGTCTGACGATGGGCAGGCCCAGCATGTCACCAAACATGACAACGGTTAAAAGATCGCCCAGACCGGCTCTTGTCTTTGCCGCAAAAACGACATGATCGTGCACCGCAAAGCCGAAGAGGAACTCCTTTATCGCGTTGAGGAGCCCGCCGCTAGTCATATAAATCCCCGGTTGGCAAGTAAAAAGCTCCAGGTGCGCGATCAAGGCCATCTGACGAGGATCATGAGCAGGAAGCCCCAGATGCAAGGCGCGCGAGCCTTGGTCGACCGGAGGCGTACTTGACTGTACGTCGGAGGACGCGGGCGCAGCCGCAACGCCGCAGATGGACTTGATTGCTCATGACCTCCTACGCCAGGGCGTCGGTCAGATCCTTCTCCCGCAACATCCTCCGCTTCCACGTGGAGATCTGGGGCACCACATACGGCAGCAACCGTAGGGAATAATACGGCGGCAGTATAGGCACGCCAAGCATGTCTCCCATCGTGATCAGGATGAAGAGATGCTCCATGCTGGCCCTGGACTTCAGGGCGAAGCGCGCGGAATCATGCGCTGCAACGCCGTAAACGAACTCTTTTGCTGCCTGGAAAATACCGCCCTTCTTTTTCTTTCCTTCTTCGTCTTTCGACATACTACTCATTCTCCTTACAAAAATATAGTTTGTACCTCAACTCTCCATCAAGATCGTTGCGTCTCTCGTCGTACGAACCAGAGAAACCGCCAGTTGTTAAGCCTTTGCCGCCGCCTCCGCGGCTGCTTGCCTTATCTGTGTTCTTATGCCTCTGTAGCGATTAAAAGCTTTAGCGCCTTCTATGCCGAGCGCTATGGCCGCGATGACGAGGAAGAACCCGACGAGCCCCATCAGGGTGTTTCCTACGAGGGCCTCTCCTTTCACGGCTCCGCTGAAAACCTTGCTCGAGCAGGCTCCAGGATGTGTAAATCAGCGCAGCTATCGTCGTAATAAACATGAAGATCATAGGATAAAAGGTCCACGCTATAGGTTTACCCTCAGACATGAGCCATGCTGTCACGAGCATCAAGGCGAGGGATGCCATCAGCTGGTTTGCGCCGCCGAAGAGTACCCAGAGGTACTGCCACCATCCTGTCATGATGAGTATTGCTGCCAGGATGCATGCTATGAATGTGCCGATATGGGCATTCCTGAAAACGGGGCTCACATCACTCAGAAGCTCTGACGTTGCCACCCTCATAAACCTGATGACCAGCTGCATGATCGTGACAGCCAGAACGATCATCATGACGCTGCCGTACGAATTGCCCAGTTTGGCCGGGAGCCCGAGTGCACCGAGAAATTTCGACACGCCGGCCGCAAAGATGACCCCCGGGCCCTTTGCGGCTGCTGCTCCGTACTCGGCGGATGAGGCATAAATTGTTCCCGCGATGATCAGGGCAAAGAGGGCGAGCATCATCTCGACAAACATGACGCCGCCTCCCACGGGACGGGCATCAAGCTCGTTCTCCAGTTGGCGCGCGGTCCCGGAGCTCGATACGATGCTGTGCCAGCCCGAGATGGCCCCGCAGGCGATCGTGACGAACATGATAGGCCAGATGGGACCGATCTTGATGGAGAAGGACGTGTAGGCAGGCAAGGTAAAATCGGGATGGAGTATAAAAACGCCGATGACACCAAAGAACAGACCAAGGAATACGATGTACGACGCAACGTAGTTTATAGGGAGTGCGAACCTCCAGATGGGCAGTACCGCGGCGAAATAACAGAAGACACAGGCAGCGATAGTCCAGAGTATCCTGCTGTTTGCGAGGCTCGCCCCGAGCACCTTGTCAGACGGAAGCTGAGTCCCGAGAAATATGCCGAGCAGGGCAATGATCACGCAGACGGCGGTTGTGAGGAGGATGTCCTTGCGCCAGCGATAGATCATCTGTCCGGCGAGCACGCCCCCGATAGTGAGGAGCAGCCATGCCATGGGAGCTGCCTTAAGACCGATAACCGTGCTTACGACAACGTTTCCGAAGGCACCCGCGATGAGCAGGAGATAGAAATAGATGAAAGAGAGCAGGATGACGCGTGCCCTCGGGGAGATCAGGCGGTGGCTCAAGCCCCCGAAGGAGGCGCCTTCGTTGCGCATGGCCACCATGGCGCTCGTGTAGTCGTGCACCCAGCCTATGAACAGGGCACCCCCCAGGATCCATATGAGCGCAGGAAGCCAGCCCCACTGGATGGCAATAATCGGTCCGATAATGGGCGCAGCGCCTGCGATCGATTTGAACTGGTACCCGAAGAGGATGTTTTTGCTCGTGGGCATGAATTCCACACCATCCATGTACATCTTGGCTGGTGTGGCCCTTTTTGGGTCGGCCTTGATGATTTTCGTGTCGATATACTTTGCGTAGAACCGGTAGCCGAAGAAGAACACAATAAAGCCTAAGATAAGAACGACGACTGCATTCATGTTTCCCCTCCCCCAAGAACGGGATTTATGATGCGCGTTCTCTACCATTATTACGGAACCGTTGGAAGGCGTCAAGTAAAAAAATCTGATAGACTATAGAATTTCGGAGTAACTCCATGGATACGTTTGATGTAATCGTTGTAGGGGCAGGGTCATGCCGGCTGTGAAGCTGCGCTCGCCGCGGCCAGGCTTCGGGCCAGTACGCTCCTTCTCACCATGAACCTCGATCATGTTGCCTACATGTCATGCAATCCGGCCGTGGGAGGTCTGGGCAAAGGCCATCTCGTCAAAGAGATCGATGCGCTGGACGGGGAGATGGCCCGGAACATCGACGCCACCGGTATCCAGTTCAGAACGCTCAATATGACAAAGGGTCCGGCGGTCAGGGCGAGCAGAGCCCAGGCTGACAAGATCAGATACAGCCAGAGAATGAAGAAGGTGCTGGAGGGGACGGACGGCCTGCTTCTGCGTCAAGCCACGGTAGAGAAGATTCTCGTGGAAGAGGGCAGGGCGGTTGGTGTTGAGACGGGGTGGGGAGAAAGGTTTTACGGGAAAACAGTCGTGCTCACGACGGGCACCTTTCTGCGGGGCCTTATTCATGTCGGGCTCGAGCAGTTCGAGGCCGGAAGGATGGGCGATTTCGCGTCAGTGGGGCTCTCCGAGTGCCTGCGGAAGCTGGGCTTCGAACTGGGAAGGTTGAAGACGGGCACGTGCCCGCGGCTGAACGGCCGTACCATCGATTTCTCAAGAATGCAGGCCCAGGCCAGCGATGACCCACCCAAGCCCTTTTCATTCTTGACAACCAGACTCACTCAGCAGCTGGTCCCCTGTTTCATGACCTACACAAACGAGACTACCCATGAGATCATACGGTCCGGGCTCGGCCGGTCCCCTCTGTACAGCGGCAAGATCAAGGGCACCGGTGTCAGGTATTGCCCATCGATAGAAGATAAGGTCGTGCGATTTGCGGAAAGGAAGCCGTCACCAGATCTTTCTTGAGCCCGAAGGGCTCGATACCGTGGAGTATTATCCTAATGGGCTTTCGACCAGCCTGCCGCTCGATGTGCAGCTTGCGATGCTCAGGAGCATCGAGGGCCTGGAGCGGGTGGAGATCACACGGCCGGGCTACGCTATCGAGTATGATTTTGTCTATCCGACGCAGCTTTTTCCCACGCTCGAAACGAAACAGGTGGGCTATCTCTTTTGCGCCGGGCAGATAAACGGAACGACCGGGTATGAGGAGGCGGCGGCCCAGGGCCTCATGGCCGGCATCAATGCGGCCTTGAAGGCGCAGCGGCAACGGCGAGTTCGTGCTGCGTCGCGACGAGGCGTACATCGGAGTAATGATCGACGATCTCGTCACCAAGGGCGTGGATGAGCCTTACCGTATGTTCACGTCCCGGGCAGAGTACAGGCTCCTGCTGCGAGAGGATAATGCTGACCTGAGGCTCACGGAGAAGGGTTACAGGATAGGCCTCGTATCGAGGGAACGGTACGAACACGTGGTTGAAAAGCGGGCAGCAATGGAGCGTCTCAGCCAAACGCTCAGGGAAAGGAGACTCTTTCCCACGGCGGCTACCAATGAACAGCTCAAAGAGCTGGGATTGGAAGGGATAAAGAACCCCACGACCCTGGAAGAACTGCTCAAGAGACCCGGCATTACCGTGGCTACATTACGTCGACTGGTTGAGGGGCTGGACGGTATACAGGATGTTGTTGCTTATCAGGTGGAGTTGGATGTAAAATACCGGGGCTACACCGACAGACAGATGGAGATGATCTCCAGAGTGAGCAAGCTGGAGGAGAGAAAGATACCGCCTGACATTTCGTATGGAGAGATTGCGGGTCTTTCCAGAGAGGTCATAGAGAAACTGTCAAAGATCAAACCCGTCTCCTTCGGCCAGGCGTCAAGGATTTCCGGGGTTACCCCTGCCGCGGTGAGTGCCCTTCTGATTCATTTCAAGAAGAGAGGGCTCCTCTGAGGGCGAAAGCTCATCGGAGGGCGCTCGAACAGCAAAAACAGGTGAAGAGAAAACCAGCTACAGCAGGTTAAGGTTGAGGTTAAGGTCGGAGCAGGAAACGGACAGAAAACCCGAACCAGATGAGAAGAACGACGGAAATGATGGGACAATGCGCATGCAGGGGAACGTGATAGAGACATCGACTGACGTCATGAGGCTGCTTGCCCATCACGATGTTGATGCAGCCGGTGCTGCTGACTTATCGCGCTACGGAAAAGAGCTCCTGGGGTTTGATGAGCCTATCCTTGACCAGTACACGTGTGCGATCTGTTTCGGACTTGTTATCTCAAAGAATGTGCTTGAGACGATCAGCAATGGACCAACGCTCTTTTATCAGCATCATTACAGGCAGATCAATTACCGGCTCGATATGATCGCCTATTTGCTTGCAAGGGAGATCGAAGCGGAAAGGTTTTAAGGCCTTGCCGTTTGCCGCATCCCAGATGGTTGACTGGCAGAACCAGAAGGCGCATATTTCGCACAAGAGGATGGGAGAGATCGCAGGCATCGGATGGATAGGAAGGAATAATCTTCTCGTTCATCCCGGTGTTCGGCGCTCAGGTTCGCTACAACACGGTCCTGACCGATATGCCGCTTGAGACAGGAGAGCCCCTGGAGACGGGCTGTGGGTCGTGTACTGCGTGCATGCAGGCCTGTCCGGCTGAAGCCATCAAGGCTGAGAGGGAGCTTTTCGATCACAAGGGATGTTTTGCCATGCTCAAGCGCTTCAAGAATGAGCGCGGTCTCGGCCATCACATCTGCGGCATCTGCGTGAAGGCCTGTAGGGGGAAACGATGAAGTATATCAAGCTGCCTTCATTCATATAGCTTCGTTGCCTGCGTCCTTACAGGATGCTGCGTCGGCACGACTCCGACGTACTAATAGTACGCCTCCGTCGCTATCCTCCTGGTCGCCTCGCTCTATTTTTGAATGCAGCTTGATATCATTAACCGTTGATATGAATATGGGGAACTACTAATGAAAGCGATGATTGCTTTGGAAGACGGGACCTTCTTCGAGGGTCAGAGCTTGGGCGCCGACGGCGAGAAAGAGGGCGAGATGCGTCTTCAACACGAGCATGACGGGCTATCAGGAGATCATGACCGATCCTTCGTACAAAGGACAGATCGTTACCATGACCTACCCGCTGATCGGTAATTACGGCGTTAACGAAGAGGATGTGGAGTCGAAGGGGCCGAAGGTCGAAGGCTTCATCGTCAGGGAGTTCAGCAAGATCACCAGCAACTGGCGGGCGAAAGAGAGCCTGATCGACTATCTGAGACGGTATAACATCGTCGGTATCGAAGAGGTCGACACCAGGGCGTTGACCAAACACATACGCGAAAAAGGGGCCATGAAGGCCATCATCTCCACGCGTGACCTCGACCCGAAGTCCCTGGTGCAGAAAGCAAAGGAGTCGGCAGGGATCGTCGGCATCGACCTGGTAAAAGAGGTGACGTGCGATGCGCCGTACGAATTTGAGGCGCATGGTGATTTCACCTGTGTCGTTATGGACTTCGGCGTCAAGATCAATATTCTCAGGATGCTCCGGAAGACAGGCTGTCGCGTGGTTGTGGTGCCGGCCCGGACCAAGGCAAAAGAGATCCTGGCCATGAAGCCGGATGGGGTGCTTCTTTCCAACGGCCCTGGTGATCCGCAGGGCGTGCCCGATGTTGTTGAAGAGATACGCAAGCTCTTCGGCAAGGCGCCGATCTTCGGCATCTGTCTCGGACAGCAACTGCTCGGCCTCGCATACGGCGGCGACACGTACAAGCTGAAGTTCGGCCACAGGGGCGCGAATCAGCCCATCAAAGAGTTGGCCACAGGGAAGGTTGCGATCGCATCGGAGAATCACGGTTTTGCCGTGAACCTTGATTCCATAAAGAAGGAGAAGGTTAAAGGCACGCACCTCAATCTCAATGACGACACGCTTGAAGGTATAGAGCATGAGATCTACCCCATTTTCTCCGTGCAGTTCCACCCGGAAGCGTCGCCGGGCCCGCATGACTCCTGGGGTCTGTTCGCGAAATTCAGGGAGATGATGGACGCATTCAAGAAGGAGCGCCATGCCTAAGCGGAAAGACCTGAAAAGCATCTTCCTCATCGGTTCCGGTCCCATCGTGATAGGTCAGGCCTGCGAGTTCGACTACTCGGGAAGCCAGGCCTGCAAGGCATTGCGGGAAGAGGGCTACCGCGTGATCCTCGTCAACAGCAATCCTGCAACCATCATGACCGACCCGGACATGGCAGACAGGACCTACGTGGAACCCCTGATTCCGGAAGTGCTCGAAGAGATCATCAAGGTTGAAAGGCCGGATGCGCTCCTGCCGACGCTCGGCGGACAGACCGGGCTCAATCTCGCGACTATCCTCGCGGAGCGAGGCATTCTCGAGAAGTACAACGTCGAGCTGATCGGCGCGGACTACAAGGCAATCAGGAAGGCTGAGGACAGGGAAGAGTTCAAGGCTGCCATGGAACGCATCGGGCTGGAAGTGCCCAAGTCCGGCTTCGCCCGCACCATGGAGGAGGCGCGCAAGGTCGTTAAAGAGATCGGCTTCCCCATCATCATCAGGCCGAGCTACACGTTGGGCGGCACGGGCGGTTCCGTGGCTTACAACATAGAAGAGTTCGAAGTGCTTGCCCTGCGCGGCCTTGAGAGCAGCATGATCAGCGAGATCCTGATCGAAGAGTCGGTCATCGGCTGGAAAGAGTATGAGCTTGAGGTGATGCGCGACAAGAAAGATAACGTTGTCATCATCTGTTCCATAGAGAACCTCGATCCGATGGGCGTTCATACGGGAGACAGCATCACGGTGGCGCCGGCACAGACCCTCACCGACAAAGAGTATCAGGTGATGAGGGATGCTGCCATCAAGATCATCCGTGAGATCGGCGTGGAGACGGGCGGATCCAATATCCAGTTCGCCGTCGATCAGAACAACGGAAAGATGGTCGTGATCGAGATGAACCCGAGGGTGTCGCGAAGTTCCGCGCTGGCGTCAAAGGCGACCGGATTCCCCATAGCCAAGATCGCGGCCAAGCTTGCCGTTGGCTACACGCTTGATGAGATACCGAATGATATAACGAAGAAGACGCCTGCATGTTTTGAACCGACGATAGATTACTGCGTGGTGAAGGTCCCCCGCTTCACCTTTGAGAAGTTCAAGGGCGCCGACGAGACGCTTACGATCTCGATGAAATCGGTGGGCGAGGCCATGGCCATAGGCAGGACTTTCAAAGAGGCCTTGCAGAAAGGACTTCGTTCCCTGGAAGTCGGCTGCTATGGGATCACCGACGGCAAGCAGTTCGGCCCGAACGACGTGGAACTGATAAAGCAGAAACTGACCATCCCCAACAAGGACAGGATCTTTTACGTGCGCCACGCTTTCCGGAACGGCATACCTCTGGATGAGATCTACGAGCTTTCAAAGATAGACCCATGGTTTCTGAAGAACATAGAAGAGATCGTTGAATTCGAACATGAGCTGGAACAGTACAAGAGCGATCTACCCATCTTCTCGCAGGCGAGGGACAGCTTCTCCGAAGAATTGATGAAGCGCGCCAAGCGGTACGGATTCTCCGACAGGCAGATAGGCGAGATCATAGGCATGAATGAGCTGGAGGTCAGACAGTGGCGTCTGAAGCGGGGCATCTCCAGCGTATTCAAGCTGGTCGACACGTGCGCCGCCGAGTTTGAAGCCTATACCCCGTACTACTATTCCACCTACGAGATCGAGGATGAAACCAGGAAGAGCGACAAAGAGAAGGTGATGATCCTCGGCGGCGGGCCCAACAGGATAGGGCAGGGGATCGAGTTCGATTACTGCTGCGTGCATGCGGCCTTCGCTCTCAAAGACCTGGGCTACGAGACGATCATGGTCAACAGCAACCCGGAAACGGTCAGCACCGACTATGACACGTCTGACAAGCTCTACTTCGAGCCATTGACCCTGGAGAATGTGCTCGACATCGCGGAGCGGGAAAAGCCGATGGGCGTGATTGTCCAGTTCGGCGGACAAACGCCGTTGAATCTTGCCGTAGCCCTGAAGAAAGCCGGCGTGCCCATCATCGGCACCGCACCTGAGATGATAGACATCGCAGAGGACAGGGAAAAGTTCAAGGCCATTCTGAAAAAACTGAACCTGACCCAGCCGGAGAATGGGACGGCTACGTCGGTTGCCGAGGCAAAGGAGGTCGCGAACATCATCGGTTACCCGATAGTCGTGCGGCCATCCTATGTGCTTGGCGGGCGTGCCATGGAGATCGTCTACGCGGAGAGCGATCTGGAATCCTTCACCGAAAAGGCCCATGAGGCATCGCCTGACCATCCCATCCTGATCGATAAGTTCCTTGAGGATGCGATAGAGATCGACGTGGATGCGGTGGCGGACGGAGAGCGGTGTGTGGTGGCCGGCATCATGGAACATATTGAAGAAGCCGGTATCCACTCCGGCGACAGCGCCTGTGCCCTGCCGCCTTACTCCTTGAACGACGACATCATAGAGAAGATTAATAGGGAGACGTGCAAGCTTGCTGCGTGAGCTTCACGTTGTCGGGTTGATGAATATCCAGTATGCTGTGAAGAATGATATCGTCTATGTGCTGGAAGTGAATCCCAGGGCGTCGAGGACTGTGCCCTTTGTGAGCAAGGCCACGGGCGTCCAGTGGGCCAAGGTGGCGGCAAAGCTGATGGTGGGCAAGACGTTGAAGGAACTGGGCATAGAGCGGGAGATAGCGATCGATCACATCGCGGTCAAAGAAGCGGTCTTTCCCTTTAACCGGTTCTACGGCGTGGACACGATCCTTGGACCGGAGATGAAATCGACAGGCGAAGTCATGGGCATCGATACCAATTTCGGGGCGGCTTTCTGGAAGGCGCAGCTCGGGGCCAATCAGAACCTGCCCTTTAAAGGCAGCGTTTTTATCAGCGTAAAGAACCAGGACAAGCGCCACGTTGTCTTTATTGCCAAAAAGCTTTCCGACCTCGGGTTCAAGGTTTTTGCGACGCGCGGCACGTCAAAGATACTTATCAATAGCGGCATCGACACGCAGTTTGTCTATAAGGTTTCTGAAGGACGGCCGAACGTGGTCGATATGATCAAGAACGGAGAGATTCAATTCATCATCAATACCCCCAGCGGAAGAAATCCGAAGATGGATGAGGTGCTGATCAGGTCGGGGGCGGTGCAGTATAAGATCCCGTATACGACAACACTTTCCGGCGCCGAAGCCGTGGTCAATGCCATAGAGACGATGACGAAAGGTGGGTTAAGGGTGAAACCGCTCCAGGATTATTATAGGTAACCTGGAGCGGTTTCACCCTTCCTTCGCGGGGGGCGGCTTCGTCAAAGGCTCATCTCCTTCGTTGCCTGCGCCCCGTGTCATTCCTACGTACCACAAGGTACGCCTCCGTTCCTCCCGGCTTGAGCGCCTCCGGGTACCCGTGAAGCTCTCTCACGGGTGGTGAAACCTTTTACTCGCCGCCCAAGCAAGCCCACACTGTCTGCGAGAGCAATATTTGGCGAGCTTAGTGCTCTGAACCGTCTCACTGTTTGGTGAGCCACAGGCCAAATTTACTATAACCTTGCAAATTGTCCATACTATCCCGTAGCCAGTCAAAGGCGGACCATGAGGACGCTGCTGACTAGCGTGACGTGGTCTTCTTGACCATCGTTATTTAGGAATGAGCGGGTGAGCGGAAGGCCCATCGATCAGGCCTTGACATCCAGTCCGACAGATATAACACTTCAAATATGAGCATGGTTCTCCGATGTTTGTTATTCCTTGTTCTCACGGTGGCCGTACCGCTGCCATCACTCCTGGCGGCAACGTGTGAGCCCACGCGGCCGGACGCGCTCGGTCCGTTTTACGAACCGAATGCGCCGGAGAGGTCAAAAGTGGGCGAAGGATACGTCTTAAGTGGTGTTGTACGATCGTCGCAGTGTTCGCCAATTGCCGGCGCACGCATTGAGTTCTGGCTGGCCGGGCCGGATGGACGGTATGATGACGAGCACCGCGCCACACTCATCTCGGATAGCTCGGGTGCTTACACGTTCCAGAGTAACTCCCCTCCGGCGTATAGCAATCGTCCCCCGCACATTCACGTCCGTGTTTCCGCGACAGGCTACGATCTGCTCGTAACCCAGCATTACCCTGCTAAAGGCAGCGCGCACGGCACCATGGAACTGGTCTTACTTCCAGCCAAATAGTTGAACTCAGCACGGTCTGCCACCTCGTGCATCCCTCTGCAAAATCCCTGCCTTGCTATTTACTTACAGTCCGCAATTAACGAAAAGAATAGGTGAGAAAAATATTCCTGCGGTCCTACCGACGAAGCTGACGGGGCGAAAGAGTTACTTATCAAGCTCGAGAGGTTCATCCCATCCCGTGCAGCGTCTGCTCGAGCCTTTCCGTCTCAGACATGATCACCCGGACATAGGTTCCTTCACGCGATGCAGGGTCGATTGTCTTTGCGAGTCTTCTTGCGAATCTCCCTACATAGGTCAGGCGGTTGCGAATTTGATGCGCAGCACCTTCCAGCGAGCCTCCACCCGCATCGGTGGTCTGGGTCGGGCGGGGTAGTGGCGCATGTGGCGAGGAAGGGCTCTCGGTGGACGCACACTCCAGCACCCTGCCCGCGAGCCTGGTAAGCGCCTTATTGGCCTTTTCCATCACCTCAAGCACATCCTGAGTGCTGTCGACATCCACGTCGAAGGGTTCCGCAATCTCGTAGACCTGCTCAAGGACCGCCCCGACCGCTTCAATGGCGATACTTTTGTTTAAGCCGAAGAAGGCCTCGACATTGAAGAACAGTTCATCAAGGTCGGTTCGCGGCTCACAGATAAAGGCTGACAGTTCTCCAGCTATTGCGCAGATCCGTGCCAGTTCGGACAATCCAGCCAGGTTTTCCTTGAACGCAAACGACTGCTGGCAGGCCACGATCTGCTCTGGAAACCTCCAGGACCTGAGGAGGGCCTCTCCAATCTGCCGGTGGTGTATGCCGTACAACTCCTTTTCTTTGGCCAATAAGGATGGCAGCGGATAATCGAGGTAGAGTGTTGCATCATCGGCGCACGCACGGACCAGAACGAGAAGTCCGATCTCCAGCGTGAGCCCGGCCGTGAAGGCTTCTTCAGGGTCACTGACTTTCATCGTCTGCGCAAGCCACCGCGAAAGAAGACCCTGATAAAGGCAGAGGCGCCAGAACCGTCCATAGTCGAGGGGGCCTCCCCGCTTTAAGGGAAAGGCGTCCTTAAGAGAGACAGAGAGCGCAAAGAGCCGGGTCTGGTTTACGCCGATCCTGGCGATTGCCTGAAGCGCGGTGCCGGCCGGATAGCGAGATTGGAAAAACGCGCTGTTTGCGAGTTTTAGAATCCTCGCAGTCAGTGAAGGGTCCTTCGTTATCAGATCGGCCATCTGGCCGAGAGAACTCTCATCATCCGCCGCAAGTTCGATGAGCGCCGTGACAACCGGGGAGAGCGAAGGGAGGATATGCTTCTCATCGAGTTTTTCGAGAAATGCGCTGCCATCAAGGTCTACTTTTGCCATGCTCTCTCCTCCTAAAATATAATTATCGGACAAATCGGCTCTATTCTAAAATGTGATCTTCCTTCTTTGGCCCAGACGCCACTCAAGGACGGATGCAACGGCGATACCTTCCGATCGCGATGTTGGGCGGCCTCGGTGACCGAGATCCAAACCGGAATCGGCAAAGTCTCCAGTTTGGAAATTTGATATTTAGATTTGTTTAGGATTTAGATATTCGATATTCGGATTTGAGGCACGGGCGATACCCACGATGCGAGTACCCGGAGGTATACACCTGAGGGGGTAACGTGACTTATTCAGTTAGCTATGCAGGTATTGTAGCTCTGGACGGACTGGTTATAATCTGAGATCAGACGGAGGGCTGCCTGCCTCCTGGCGCTGATCTCGTTGATGAGTTCGTTGTATTTCGCAACTTTTTGGTTAAGTTCTCTTGCGTTGATGCCGGAGGCTCCGCTTGATCTATCGGCGGAGATCTCTTTATGAAGGGAAGAAGCCTGCCCGGTGAGATCATCCAAGTCTGTCTTCGCTTTCGTGATATTGCCCAATAACGATTCATCAGGCGGTTGACACTCTCTTCGTCGGTGATCACTTGAATTCGCCGACGCGTAGGTCACAGTCGGCCGGGCCCCGGAATCGGCCGCAACAGAGGGTGACTGCTGGCCGAATATCTGGACGGCAATCCAAACGTCCTCGCCCTTCATCCGGCCTCTTTTTGCAGCCACACCTATCTCGGAACATCCGTCAGACAGGATGTTCTGTCGGTGACCGGGACTTTGCATCCATGCCAATACGATCTTTTCATCAGTCTGAAAGGAGCCCAGGGCTATGTTCTCGCCCAGGTGCTTGTAATGGTAGCCTGCCCGCTGCGCTACGTCGGTAGCCCCCTCGCCGGATGGTGAATAGATGCGCGAAATACTGCTTCTGAATCATGTCGGCAGCGCGTTCAGAGGCTATAGCATCGAGGAGACTGTTCTCGGAGAGTGGCGGAAGCCCTCCATTTTCCGCCCGGGCTCTGTTTGTGCATTGGATGATTCCTGCTACGGAAAGACGCGACCCCTGGGCCGGAGATACCATTGCCCGCTCAGGCAATGGCAGGACATAATGCCTCGGCACAGCATCCCGTCCCGGAAAAAAGTAGATAGTTGTGAGAAAAAGGATGAGTGCGGCGAGCCCGATTAGCGGCAGTCTCCTTGAAGGGGATCCCGTATAGGATGGGGTGGGCTCCAGGAATTGCTTCAGGAGCAGAAAGTTAGAAGCGGCATACCAGCGCGTGTCAAGGCCGAATCGGACAAGTGTGTCGCTCCGGATAGTGCCTTTCCGAATGAGAACTCCCAGCTCCTCCAGCGAAAGCGGTCCTCTCACCAGGGGAGACGGGCGGATTCCTCCAACTGATAATACCATCTGTTGGTTGTCCGCCATGGATGGTTGGCGTGCGTGCGCAAACGCACCCCTATGGGAGTTATCGGACAGCTGGTGTGTGACTTTACCCCTCCGGATGCAAAACCATCTCAATAAGGTGCGGGCCCGGTTCTGCGAGCGCAATGCGCAGTTCCCGCGCCAGACTCTTCAGCCCCGGTGACAGAGACGGCCGGCACCCCGAGCCCCCGGGAGACGTTTACCCAGTCGATGGATGGACGATCCAGCTCGATGACTCTTCTTGCAGCGGAGCCGGGTGATGTGACGCCGTCCCGGGCGAGTTGATTGCGTAGAGCGTTGTATCTCCGGTTGGCAAAGATGAGGGTCGTCACGTTGAGGCCCTCCCGCGCTTGAGTCCAGAGTGCCTGTACCGTGAACATGGCGCTGCCGTCCGCCTGCAGGTTGATTACCGGCCGATCGGGAGATGCAACAGCTGCCCCCACCGCGCAGGGCATTCCCCACCCGATTGTGACTCCCGCCGCAGTAAGAAGGGTGTGCGGTGCCACTCTTGGGGTCATCGGATAGTAGGCCCAGGTAGAGGTGATCCCTTCATCCACGATAATCGCGCCTTCAGGCTGAAGGGCTGCCACTGTCCGGCAGGCCTTATCGACGGTCAGTCTGCCCTCGGGCACGTCAGGCGGCTGCAATTCAGCGATCAACCCGGCCGGCAGATGAGAATTGCCGGGTGCACCAAGGGCCTCAGCCAGCCGCTCCAGCGCCTCCACGACGTCCTGTCCCGGGGCAGCAAGGGAGACCTTTTCGCTGCTCTTTCTTGAGAATTCTGCTGTCGAAGCCCTGCCAGACCGGAAAATGTCACTGGTTCGTTCATACCTGCGAGCACCACGCCCCGGTACTTGAGCATGTTTTGCTGGCCGGGGAGGTGGGCAGTACGCTGCACAACGGGCAAACCTGCGCCACGCTCCCAACATGTGGGAAATATCTCCGTGAAAAGGTCGCAGCCCGTGGTTGCTTTGATGCGGGCCGCAGCGGCGAGGCCGCTCTTGCCCAGGGCCTTCCCTCCGAGCATGAGAGCCGTCGTGGAGTGTTCTTCTTAACAGCGCGCTCGCCCTCTCGATGATGCGTCTGATCAACCGTCTCCAGCGAGAAGCGGGTCAGGCCCGCCACGTTCTCATTCGACTCGGCCACTTGATAGTCTTGCGGCACGATGAGCGTTGCTATTTGTCCGCGCAAAGCCGCTGCTACAGCTTCCGCCACGTCGCGGGAGACTGTTTCGGGCGACCCGGTTTTGCGGTACCATCCCGATACGGTGGCAGCCAGGGCCTCGATATCCAGGTGAAAGGAAGGGTTTTCCGCACGGTGCCAGGTGGCATGATCGCCGATGACGTTGAGCACGGGGTGTCCGCGCCTGTTGCGCATTGTGAAGGTTGGCGATCCCGTTTGCCAGTCCCGGGCCCTGGTGAAACAGGGTCATGGCAGGCTTGTCCAGAATGCGCCCATAGCCGTCCGCAGCTCCTGTACACACGCCCTCGAAAAGCCCAAGGATAGTCCTGACCCCCGGCACTGCATCGAGTGCCCTCACCAGCGGCATTTCTGTGGTGCCCGGATTGACGAAACAGACCTCAATCCCGGATGCGATGGCAGTCTTTACAAGGAGTTCAGCTCCATTCATCCAATCTCCTCCAATCAATCAATGTGACGGTGAGTTAGTATAGTGGGTTTGGAACGACTTGGCAATACGGTAGGCCTAATACTCTTGACCGCCCGGTCGGACAGAGCGTGACGGGCTCCACCTTGACGTCCCGGTACGATCTTCTGTTGCCCCGGGACTGGCTTGATGATGTGGATCTGGAAACCACTAATATGGGAGCTTGGCAGCGGCTTTCCGTGAATGGAAGTCCTGACAAGTACATCGCTTTCGGTGTGGCAAAAGTTGGCCGCTACGGGCTTCCTCAAATACATGGCGTGACGAGCGGACAGGCCTTTTTCATCGCTGGTGATTTGGGCTCTGGCCCCAGGGCGGCGACGTTTTTCGCACGTGAGCCTAGCCCCCTGGCTCGGCCAATGGCACAACTTCACGCTATCGGCCGAACCGGCAACAGGCATGGCTGCACTTTACGTTGACGAAAAGCTCGTGGCGCAGGTCGATCTGGGTGAGGAGATCGCGGACGTTTTTCAGGTCAGCTTTGAACATCAGCATCAGGCGGTCTGCGGACCCATTCCGAAGGTTGTCTTCTTTGATGGCGCAGGAGAACTACCGCCCGGACCGGCGATAGCTAACTAAAGGCGAACTCGCATTGCCTTGTGATTGTGAGTGCGACTCGACTCACGCGGAGCAAAGGGGAGATCTGGCCGCACTCTTATACCGATTTGCATTCAAGATGGAGACCGAGGCGGCAGGTGAGGAGACGACGCAGGCGTACTCGATGTACGTCGAGGAAAGCGATAGCGCAGCATCCTGTAAGGACGCAGCGACAACGAAGGTATACGCTTGAAGGCAAATCGGTATTACTTGAGTTTTAGCAGTCTTCGGGCGTTGCCATCGTAGATCGCTTGGCGCTCCGCGGGAGTGATTGCCAGACTCTCTAGCACCTCGATGCCCCACCGGATGAAAGCCGACCCTTTTTCAGGGTCGAATGGTGCATCGGTTGCGAAGAGCGTTCTCTCGGCTCCAAAAAATTTGAGACCGAGCAGGGTAGCATCCCGGGCTCCGCCCAGGGCCGTATCAGCATAGAACATGCGGAAGTAGTCTACGGGCCGCTTCTTCAGTTTTTTCAGGAGAAGCGAATAATCCTCGTCCGACGTTCTTGAACCCAATTGGTCCCAGCCGGGGCCTACACGCCCCTCAAAGTAGGGGATCATAGCGCCCATGTGATGGGTGATGATCTTGATATCAGGGTGGCGGTCAAAGAGGCCGGAAAAGACGAGATGCGCCATGGCCACGCTCGATTCGTAAGGCCAGCCCAACACCTGCCAGATCTCATAGCGGCTCTTTGTCTCGCTTTTGTAATCGGCAAAATCGGCCCCACGATTTGGGTGAAGCCAGACGGGACGGTCCAATTCGGCCATGAGGTCGAAGAGTGGCATGGTCTCCGGCCTGTCAAGGGGCCGGCCCAAAACATTCGTCGGCACCTGTACGCCAACAGCACCAAGCTCGCGTACTGCCCTCCCGGCCTCCGCAAGGAGCCCTTCGGGATCATTCATGGGAAGGGAAAGCAACGAAACCTGGAAAACGCTCCGGATACTTGCTCACCAGTTCAGCCATGCCGTCGTTCGCCAGTCTCGCCATCTCCGTTGAGACGGGCGGCGGGCCAAATGCCTCGATGGGCGGGGCTCCAAGACAGATTACCTGGACATAACCCTCAAAACTATCCATGATCCTGAACCGTTCATTAAGATCCACCACCGCCGGGATTTCCCGCATCCGCTTGAGAATATCTTTGCCCTTTGGTGAGATGCTGAGCATCTTGTCAAAATAGGCTTTTGGAAATATGTGGTTGAAAACATCGATCTTCATGCCGAGCCTCCGGAAGGCGACGTGATGGGTATAAGCGTACCTTACCATAAAACAGGTCTGGTCATCCCCTGAAATCTCTCGGGATCGGGGCGAAATCCTGTGCATCAGGCCAGAACCTGTTCTTCGGCTCGCAACCAATGACACCTTTGCGACAGAGCTCTGACCGCCATTCGTATTTCAGAACGATCTTTTCGACAGCGGCGCGCTCAGGCTCGAAGTCGACAATGCGGACAGGAGAGTAAGTTGTCTCGCCGAATCCGGTACCCGCTTGTTCGCTCTTCTTTTCGACCCTATCGTAAGAACGGCTCTCCAGAGAAGCAGAAGGCGCCGCACCGGCGGGCGCCTCGTTCATTCGGGAGGGTCTGCCGGAATAAGGAATCGGTTCAGGAAGCTTTTCCTTGTACACGGCGAGTGCAATAGTGCCCATCGCCGAGGCATCGGAAAATACCTTTTCTGAATAAGAGTCAGATTGCTCGGTGAAGTAAAATCTGTTCGTTTTGTCCATGCCTGTTCGCCAGCCTTCGAAGCTGTTTGTTTCGTAAGGGCCGAGAATATACATACGCTCACTCCGCTGCAAGACTGATTTCTTGCCGTCAATGATGTTTCTTCCATCGACTGCGATTACCACGCCGATACGCCTGTCTGATCTGTTGGTGACCTGAACCGCGTACCTCTCCCCCTTCGCTGCTTCGACATAGAAATAGGTGCCGTCTTCACGGACGCGCGGGTAGGTCCTGTACTTTGTGAACTCTCCTCCATGGTCTGACACGACGCGCACGTCCACTACATTCGCCTTTCCCGCATGAGCGCAAGCCGACACAGGGATGGCCAATACCAGAAACAATAGAGCCAGAAACATCTTTCGTACCATAACGTTACCTCCTCAAGTTTTTTGTTTCTGCTCTGTTTGACAGCAGAGCCAGGAAAAAAGTTCCCGGGTTTTTGCAAATTTGTGGATCTCCAAATTGACATTCGACCGTTTTGTGCTCATCTTATACAACAAAGGCAAAACTGAGCTGTTCCGGTGGAAGCCTTGCGCCGGGTAGATAGAGATCAAGAAAAAAATGGAGGCGAGCGATGATCCCCAAAATCCAAAAGATTCTTTACGCTACCGATCTCACGAAGAACTCATCGTATGCGTTCTATTTTGCGGCGGATATGGCACGAAAACATGACGCAAAAATCGTGATCCTGCACTGTATAGGGACGATTCCTCCTTCGGTATATATGGAAGCAGGTTTCTCGAATGCAGAGCGGGTCTTGGAAAGGGCGAAAGAGCAGGAGAAAGAGGAAGATATTGCCGAGATCAAGAAGCGCCTGGAGGAATTCTGTCAAAAGGTGGAAGCGCAGATCGGCCCGCCGTGCGCAAACCTGGTATCCGGTGTTATAGTCAAGGCGGGCTATCCGGTGGAAGAGATCCTCAACACAGCGGACGGAGAAGACTGTGATGTGATTGTCCTCGGGACCCACGGAAAAGGGCTGCTGAGGCAGGCGTTTCTCGGGAGCGTTGCCCGTTCAGTGCTGGAGAGGTCCCGAAAACCAATCTTCATCGTACCGCTGCCGTCTGAGAAAGCCAGTATCGACTGGGCTGCGGTCTGAGCGCGTTTAATTTAGGCTTTTCTGAAGCTAACGAATCCATATGGTCTGGAACCCGGTTTGCCAGAGCGGGCGGTTCCAGCATCTTTCCTTCAACCGTTTTTTCAGTTGCAAAGTAGCCACAATTGCATCAGAATCAATAAGAACTTCTAGAGGAGAATGATGCACTACGCCTGGATCATCGCGCTTACGGGCACCCTCGTGCTTTTGCTGACCCAGGGCTTCGGGAGGATGTCTTATTCAGTGATACTGCCCCCGATGAAAGAGGGACTCTCTTCTTTCTTACACCCAGGTCGGTCTCATCGGAACTGCCAATTTCATAGGCTATCTCTGCCTGGCGGTTGTCGGGGGATTTCTCGCGGTCCGCTTTGGGACACGGAGGACCATCTTTGTGTCTCTGCTGGTCATGGGCGTCAGCCTTTTCCTTACCGGGCTCTCCCGTTCGTTTACGCATGCGTTCTTGACGAGGCTGGTCACAGGGATGGGTAACGGCGGGGCTGTGGTGCCGATGATGGCATTGACCGCAGCCTGGTTCGCCGCCGGGAAGAGAGGACTTGCAGCAGGTATTCTGACCGTTGGTACGGGAATAGGTCTCTCTATCGTCGGGCTGGTACTCCCCTATTTCATGAGTAAATTCGGGTCCGACGGATGGCGGTATGCCTGGTTTCTACTGGGCACCCTTGTCTTCGTCCTCTCCTTCGTCTGCTACTTTTTTTTGCGGGATAACCCGGGCGAAAAGGGTACCTCCATTTACGGGGGCAAGGAGGAACGCAAGAGCCGTTCGGATTTCACCTTCTTCTCGGCCTGGGGGGATGTGGTCCGCGAGAAAGAGATATGGAAACTCGGAGCTGTTTACTTCATGTTTGGTTTTTCGTATATCATTTACCTTACCTTCTTTATCGCTTACCTGACCAGCGAAGGGGGATTAACACCCAAAAAGGCGGGGGAGATATTCGCGGTCATGGGTTTGGCCAGCATCTCCAGCGGTGTGATATGGGGGTGGATATCGGACGTGCTGGGCAGAAGGTATGGTTCCGTTCTGGCGTATCTTGCGCTTGCTGTCTCGTATTTTATCCTCGCCTCCTGGAGAAACCCCGCTGCTTATTACGTTTCCTCGATCATTTTTGGAATTGCCCTATCGTCCATGCCTGCAATCATGGCCGCGGCAGTTGGAGATTCGATGGGAGGGAAGCTTGCGCCCGCCGCTCTCGGGTTTGTTACTGTTATTTTTGGCATCGGTCAGTCCTTGGGCCCGGCTATCGCGGGTTGGATGAAGGACACGACAGGCACCTTCGCGGGTTGCTTTATCCTTTCAGCTCTTGTCTCGTTGCTCGGTGCGGCTGGTTCGCTGATCCTGAAAAGAAAGGCGACTCATTCGTAATCCCCGCTGCTGAGCCACTAATCAAATAAAGGCCAGTAAAGCGCGTACGCTCACGCCGGCTTGACACGCCTCAAACGGCTGCTTACATGATAAGGAGAGCGGCACAACAAGAATTGGGTAGAGAGGAGGAGATGTCATGAAGAAAGTTTGTAGTGGTGCTTACCTGTGATTATAGCTTTGCTTTCGCTTTCCTGCGCATCATCAACATCGTGGAACATATATGCCGGGAACATGTTTCATGGGAAACGGCTCTTGCGGGAGCAGGAGTATGCAGCCGCGAGGATTGACTTTGTGAAGGCGGCTGAGGCGCAAAAGTGGCCTTCGGCCTATGCTTTTGCCGCAACCGCAAGCTACAAGATGGGTGACCTGGCGGGCGCGGAGCGGTACGTAATGGAGGCTGAACGACTGGATGGGACAGATTATTCGTACGTGCGCACCATTGGTTACAAGTCGCTCATTCTTCTGAAAGAGGGAAAGGAAAAAGAAGGCCTGGAAGCACTGCAGCAATACGCGCAGGTCTTGCGCTCCATTTCTTCACCGAAGGGCGCAAGGCAGATCGAGATCTGGATGAGACAGCAGCCTATGGACCTGCCGGCGCTGGAAAAGATGATAGATGAGCAAGTCTACCAGTACGAGAGCGATATCGAGCAGTGGCAGGAAACAGGAACGGGCTTCTATAACAGGAGCGGCAACTTTAGAGCGGGTCCCTCGATTGTCCAGTAATGCAAGCTTAGTGGCTTGGGGGCGACGCGACTCCAAGTAGATGAATGAAGGCAACTTGGTATCAATTACCCGCGCGGATGCAAAGTATATCCCCGTCTCGGACGGCATAGGTCTTGCCTTCGAGTCGCCAGACGCCCGCCTTCTTGCAACCGGGGAAGCCACCGAGGCTCATAAAGTCGTCATAGGCAACCGTTTCGGCGCGGATAAACTTCTGATAG
The DNA here is from genome assembly GCA_963821605.1 of uncultured delta proteobacterium. Classification (GTDB taxonomy): domain Bacteria; phylum Desulfobacterota; class Syntrophorhabdia; order Syntrophorhabdales; family WCHB1-27; genus JADGQN01. The sequence goes on from CAWGEZ010000033.1 coordinate 75,830, forward strand.
AAATCGGTATGAATGGTACCGGCGGCGTCCTGTGCCGTCATGCCGTTTCTGATGGGCCATGCCCGGCATTCATCGTCTCCTACGGTCAAAAAGGAGATGAGGCCCAGAGTGTCGCGGGCGAGTCGGATAATTCTGCCGCGAACAGCCTCTTCTATGTCGTATCCGGTCATGAATTGGGCCTGTTCGTCAGGCGCCATCGAGGCGAGTTCGGCTTCGAGCTGAGCGCATGCAGTGATCACAGGGACATGCTCCGGTAGGCGCTCCTTGATACGGGCAGCGATCGTCGTGTCGCGCAAGGACTCCTCTGCGCAATTAATGACGATCATCATCGGCTTGCGGGAAAGAAACTGAAAGCCCCTCAGCCTTTTATCTTCCTCTGTCGCAAGCGGCAGAGTGTTGAGAGGCTGTTCGGCTTCGAGGTGTGCGAGACACTGTTCAAGAAGCACCTTTTCCTGGTCGAAGGTTGCTTGGGTCTTGTTTCCGGCCTGTTTCCGGATGCGTTCCAGCCGTAATTCTATCTGAGCCATATCGGAGAGGATGAATTCATTATATACCGTCAGAAAGTCGTTGATGGGGTCAGCGGCATGTCCGTTCTCGAAGTGACGCAGCACTAACAGGATTGCGTCACTTTTGCGCATCTGCTGGAGCGATTTGGCATCTACTGTTTCGTTCTTGACTTCTCCTTCACGGATCGCTACGGTATCGGCGACCTCGATGCGGGAGTATACTGTTTTTTTCGGGTTGAAGATTTTTGTCAGATGCGTCGAGCCGTTCGTCGGGCACATCGATCGTAACCAGTGCTGATCCACTACCCGTGCCATTGCCGCTCCCACCGGCGAGTGCCGCAAAAAGCGTCGTCTTACCTGCCCCGGCAGTACCGACCACTGAAATGTACATCTCTCCGTCACTCCTCAAGCCGGCTGTTTATTAGCAAACGCGCTTGCCGGCTCTACCGAAATCCTGAGCGTTGCTTCAAAACCCTAAATGATTCGACTTTACCTGTTCGATGTTTAGGATTTGGTGCTGAGAATTCGGGGTCTGTATCTCGTGCGCCTTAACAGTATACCTGAATTCTACGCCTGAAGCAAGGAGCGAGCGGCCCTGTGTCAAGGCTCCGAGCGCCAATCCATCGGAAAAAGATTGACAAGGAAGGCACAAAATGAACAAATATTGGCCATGGATTTTGTGCACGCGATAATCTTCGGAATAGTGGAAGGCATTACCGAGTTTCTGCCCATATCATCGACCGGACACCTGATCCTGACGGCGCAGGTCCTGGGCCTGGGACAGACGGAGTTTCTGAAGACCTTTGAGATCGCCATACAGCTGGGGGCGATTCTATCGGTCGTGGTGCTCTACTGGCGGTCCCTGTTCGTTGATATGGAAATCGCAAAGCGGGTAATAGCGGCTTTCCTGCCCACCGCCGTGCTGGGGCTCCTCTTCTATAAGATTATTAAGCAGTACCTTCTCGCGAGCACCCACGTCGTGCTCTGGTCCTTGTTCCTGGGGGGCATATTCCTGATAATCTTTGAGATCATTCACCGGCACAGGGAAGAGCGTATCGATGACCTCGCCTCCATTCCGTACCCGACCGCGCTCCTGATCGGCCTTTTTCAATCCATCGCCATGATACCCGGGGTGTCAAGGTCGGCGGCGACCATAGTCGGCGGCCTGATTCTCGGGCTTAAGCGCAAAACGATCGTGGAGTTTTCCTTTTTGCTCGCAGTGCCCACCATGCTGGCGGCGACCTGTCTTGATCTGTACAAGAACGCCGGCAGCTTCTCCGTCGAGCAGATGGGATTCCTGGTGGTGGGATTCGTCGTATCCTTCATCGCTGCCCTGGCAGGCGTCAAATTTTTGCTTGGCTTTATCAAGCATCACACCTTCATCCCCTTCGGGATTTACCGCGTGGCCATCGTGTTG
>CAWGEZ010000034.1:0-39160 GCA_963821605.1 uncultured delta proteobacterium
ACGCCGCCAACCGTGGCAACGTCGGGAGGCACAGGTACAGGTACAGGTGCAGGCGGTACAGGTACGGGCGGCACCGGTACGGGTAGTACAGGTACAGGCGATACAGATGATACGCGCGATACCAGGCACCACCATGATGACTGATGAATGAGAGTATACGGTGACGCAAAGCGTCGCCGTGCTCAAGTGGAAAGATTGATTGGGAACCGATTGCCCTTAATAGGCAGTCGGTTCCCTTCTTTTTTCGGGCACGTAGGAATTCTATCAAAGATGCTGCTCAGCCACCATCTGACCTAACCGCATAGGGTCGATCCGCAACTTTGTTTGAAAAAGCATACTTTTTTCCTATTGGCTTCTGCATAGATTTGAGCGATAATCATAACGGGCTATTTCGCCGAGTCGTGATCCGGGGTGGTAAGAAGCGTGAGAAAGAAGTCGATGAAGGTTCTAATGTCGGCGTTGATCTCCATTTTTCTGATCCTTATGAGCGGCCCGTTTTCCTTTGCCGCTCAGCCGGAAGAAATTCAGACGGCAATCGCAGCGCGGGGCGCCCGGTGGATCTCGGGTGAGACATCGGTCTCGCGATTGTCTCCGGAAGAAAAGAGGATGCGTCTGGGGCTTATCAAGCCAACCCATACTGAGGGAAGGCCCGTCCTCTCCACACAAGAGGACCCGCCACCCACAGGAGTGCCCGCCAGCCTCGACTGGAGGAACAACGGTGGCAACTTTGTAACACCGGTAAGAAACCAGGGAAATTGTGGAAGCTGCTGGGCGTTTGCGACAACCGCTGCTCTTGAATCTGCCCTGCTCAGGTCAGGGGTGCCCGCCACGGGGCTCGATAAGTCCGAGCAGGTAATGGTCTCGTGCGGCACTTCCGGTGGGAATGATGCGGGCACTTGCGACGGCGGCTATATCAACCGTGCTTCTGATTTTATCAAGAACACCGGTCTGCCGGCGGAGACGTGCTACCCGTACACCGCCACCGATGGGACCTGCTCGACCGCCTGCTGCAACTGGCAAGCATCTGCCTCGAGGATAAATAGCTGGAGTTACCTCGCGTCCACGACGGTTGATGGACTGAAGAATGGCCTGAACACCTATGGTCCCCTCGTAACAACCATGGACGTCTATGCCGATTTTTTCAATTACGGCAGCGGCATTTACTCGTACGTCTCCGGTGGCTATGCAGGGCGGACATGCAATACTCCTTGTCGGCTATGATGATCCCGGACAATATTTCATCGTGAAGAACAGCTGGGGACCGTACTGGGGCGAAGCCGGGTATTTCAGGATCGCCTACACCGAAGTGAATAGCGTGGTGAATTTCGGTGACTATACGATTGCCTATTCTCCCGCAGCTCTTTCGGGCGACACCACCCCGCCGACCGTCACCAACTTCGTTATTCCTTCGACTGCTACATCGCTCACGGTCTCCATCACGACCTTCACGGCAACGGATAACACGGCCGTAACGGGTTATCTGCTCACCGAAGCAAGCACAGTCCCCTCATCCTCAGCTTCGGGCTGGAGCGCCTCCGCTCCGACGACCTATACCTTCACCTCGGCCGGCACAAAAACCCTCTACGCGTGGGCTAAGGACGCTGCAAACAATGTCTCTACGAGCCTGAACGACACGGTTGTGATTACCGTAACAACGCCCCCGGCATCTGCGCTCAACATCCTCTGGCAGCACCAGACAACGGGAACGCTCAGTGCGTGGCTTATGAACGGAACAAGCCTGACCAGCCTCGCTACGGTCACGCCGGGTGTTGTGAGTGACTCCAACTGGAAGATCGTGGGTATGGGCGATTTCAATAACGACGGCCAACCCGACGTCCTCTGGCAGAACCAGACAACGGGATCGCTCAGTGTCTGGCTTATGAACGGAACAAGTCTGACCAGCCTCGCCACGGTCACACCGGGTGTTGTGAGTGACACCAACTGGAAGATCGTGGGTATAGATGACTTCAACGGTGACGGCAAACCCGACATCCTCTGGCAGCACCAGACAACGGGATCGCTCAGTGTCTGGCTGATGAACGGAACAAGCCTGGCCAGCCTCGCCACGGTCACGCCGGGTGTTGTGAGTGACACCAACTGGAAGATCGTGGGTACGGGCGATTTCAATGGCGACGGCAAACCCGACATCCTCTGGCAGCACCAGGCAACGGGAGCGCTCAGTGCGTGGCTGATGAACGGAACAAGCCTGGCCAGCCTCGCCACGGTCACGCCGGGTGTTGTGAGTGACACCAACTGGAAGATCGTGGGTATAGATGACTTCAACGGTGACGGCAAACCCGACATCCTCTGGCAGCACCACGCGACGGGCACACTCAGTGCGTGGCTGATGAACGGGACAAGCCTGGCCAGCCTCGCCACGGTCAACCCGGGTGTCGTGAGTGACACCAACTGGAAGATCGTGGGTGTTGTGACCCGTGCGCCATAGCCGGACGATACGGGCAGTCCGGGACCCATTATACCGATTTGCATTCGAAGGTACGACAATCAAACAGTAAGCTGTGAGAATCGCCAATCGTAACCTGTCAACCGTCATCCGTTAGGCGACCCTTGCATCGACTTCCGCAATCTCATCATCCGTCAGCTTCCATTGCACGGCCGGCAGATTGGCCGACAGCTGCTCTATGGTGCGTGCCCCTGCTATGACTGAATTTATCCATGGTTTGGCGAGAAGCCATGCTATGGCCAATTCTGTTATCGTGTGGCCGCGCCCTGCTGCAAAGGCTTTCAGTGCGGCGAGCCTCTTCCAATTCTCGTCCGTAAAAATGTGACTGTAAATGGCGACCGGATTGGCCAAGCGCGCGTCAGCGGGCGCCTTTGCCCCTTGTTGGTATTTTCCTGTGAGAAATCCTCCTGCCAACGGTCCCCATGGTATTACCCCGATGTCGTACTCGCGGCAGCAGGGCACCAGCTCGGTTTCGATGCTGCGCTCAAGTATGTTGTACCGCACCTGGACGGTCATGAAAGCATGGAGATTGTTGACCTTCGATGTCCAGAGTGCTTCGCAGAGCTGCCACGCGGCAAAATTCGAACAGCCGATGTAGCGCACCTTACCCGATTGAACCAGATCATTCAAAGCACGCAGCGTCTCCTCGACGGGGGTTTCTCTATCCGGCACATGCATCTGATAGACGTCAATGTAATCAGTCTGAAGGCGTCGCAGACTCGCCTCGACGGCTTTCATGATATAATAGCGCGAACCACCCTTATCATTGGGCCCGTCGCCCATCGGATGCGCAAACTTTGTGGCGATGATGACCTGGTCACGTTTACCTTTCAGCGCTTTGCCGACAAACTCCTCGGAATGGCCGCGATCGTACATATCGGCAGTATCGATATAGTTGATGCCCAGATCGAGCGCGTGGTTGATCACTGCGATTGACGTCTGCTCATCGGCCCACCACCCGAAGTTGTTGGCACCCAGGCCAAGCTCAGAGACTTTCAGTCCCGATTTCCCAAGCCTGCGATATTCCATGCATGCCTCCATCACGATCTGTATGAAAACTTAAAGGCTTATCTCACCACCCGCTTCCTTACAGGATGCTTCGCTATCGCTAGAGGCACAGAGGTCACAGAGAGGAGACTGACGGAGAGAGGGATTTTCCGTATCCGGCCGTCTCTCCATATCCGGTCAAAGACTGTGGCTTTCCTCTGTGTCCTCTGTGCCTCTGTGGTGAGATCAAGCTTCTAAGTCTTCTTTCCTTTACGTATAGCGTCCGATCAACTCGAAGAACATGCCGCCTATTGTTTCCGTATCGAAGAACGCATAACTGCCATGCTCAGTTTCGCGGCCCTGGAGAAACGCGATACCACCCCTGACCAGATCTGCCGTCATCCGCGCTTTTTCATCTTCGCTCATGTAGAAGCCCAGGTGGTGAACGCCCTCTCTCCCTTTATCGAGGAAGACTGAGTGAACAGGCGACCTGCCTCCAGTGACCTGGAATAATTCGAGCATAACAGGACCCAACCGGGCGAATGTAACTTTGTTCTTGAATGAGTAAATCTGGTCGCCAACCTTTGTCTCACCCCCGCCCTCTCTTGTTTGCCAGGGGCCAATGCCAAACGTTGACGAGTAAAACCCTACAACTGTATCCAGGTCCTTAACGACCACCCCAACCTGAAGTGCAGGCGGAAGCGTTACTTTTCCTGAGGGCTTCGGCGCGTCCGGTATCGACATCGGCGTGGCGGCAATGAGCTCGAAAAACAGGCCGCCTATTCTTTCGGTATCGAGGAAGGCGTTGCTGCCGCGACCTCTAATCTCGGCAGATTGAGCGACTGTTATGCCGATCGTAGCCAGATCCGCTATGATCTGATCCTTTTCTGCTTTGCTGATATAAAAACCGAGATGGTGCACGCCCTCTCTTCCTTTTTCCAGAAACTCTGAATGAACCGGTGATCTGCCCTCTGTAAGCTGGAACAATTCAAGTATGACAGGACCCAGGTGAGCAAAAGCAGCCTTGGTCTTGTATCTATACGTCTCATTACCCGCTCTTGCTTCAGAATCGCCCTCCCTTACTACCCAGGGGCCAATGCCGAATGTTGACGAATAAAATTCTACGACTCTATCGATGTCTCTTACCACCATACCCACTTGACCCAAAGGTGGCAGCTTCACCTTGCCCGTGATGAGGTTGTTATTCATTGCGTCTACCTCCTATGGATATCGCACCCGGGGCTACCATGCCTCGTGCCGCGCCGACAAAGAGTCCTGGGCCGCGAGCATCGTCAGCTCACTCTGACGCAGGCAGCAGTGGAATCTGCAAGGCAGTCTCAGGGATGTTTCCGGTCAACGTGGTCAGGAAGATCAGGATATCTTCGACCTGCGCTTTCGTCAGGTCCTTAGCCAGCTGAACCTTGCCCATGATCCAGACGGCATCATACAGGCGGTCCACGGAACCGTCGTGGAAATAGGGCGCTGTCTTGTCGACGTTTCTGAGAATGGGAGTCTTGAACAGATACTTATCGGTTTCATTCTTGGTGACTGTGTACCGTCCTTCATCGATATCAGAGCTCTTCGTATATTTCCCGTAGGGTTCGAAGAGGCCGAACTTCTGATACATCTGCCCGCCGGCATAGGGGCCCGAATGACATCCGGCGCACCCCGCCTGCATGAACGTCTGAAGCCCCCTTTTTTCCGGTTCGGTCAGTGCTGTCTTGTTACCTTTCAAGAATGCATCAAACCGGGAGGGCGTGACGAGCGTCCTTTCGAAAGCTCCAACAGCCTTTGCGAAATTCTCCGCGGTTACCGGCTCCTTCTCCTGAGGAAATGCCTTTTGAAATAGAGGCGGGTATCCCTTTATCTCCTTCAGCTTCTTCTCGGCTGCTTCGTACGATGGCATACCGTACGACGGTGGCCCTGTGATCGCCTGTTTGGCCTGATCTTCCACGTCCAGCCTGTTTCCTGTCCAGTGAGCCGAGATCTGGCCGGCTGCATTGAGAATGGTCGGGGCGTTCCTCGGGTTGAGCTTGCTGTTGTTCCCGATCGATTTTCTCAGCCCATCGGCTGCGTACAGGCCCATCGGATGGCATCGCGCGCAGCTTACCGTTCCGTCCACGGAAATCCTCGTCTCATAGAAGAGCATCTTTCCCAACGCGACCTTCTCGGGAGTGATCGGGTTGCGTTGAGAGGGGATCGCGGACGGAAGAGGGCCGAACACCTGCTTCGCCTGAGTAAGCAGGGTATCAGTTTCGTCGGCTCCAGCGGCCCATGGGTTCACCGCTGCAAGAAGAGCGAGCAAGAGCACGCTCAACGAAATCCTTACGCTTTTTGAGCCAATCATAGATACCTCCCTTTTACTTTCGAAATCCGACTAAGCACCTGGATTGTCAACCCCCCTATGGGCATATCAGTAATCCCCAAAAGATTGTGTGTGAGCTATGCTGCCTCTTATAACTAATAAGAAGTTAAGCTGGTTATATATCCTTGTTAGCTCTTTATTTGCATAGATCAGATATTTGAAGCGGTTCATAAAATCCACCATCTGTCCACCAATTGGGATTCCTCTCTATCGTGGCTCCGATGGTGGTGTTTGTCAAGTACAGGATGGCAAACGCGGCGTTCATGCAGAAGGGTCCTTCTCCCCCCCATGTAATACGGTGCCCGAGGCGATCTTCGCCCGCGCTCCGGACAAAAAGTAAGTTGACTGTTGACTAGAATCCCCTTGCTCACCTGATAATCATCTAGAGGGGGGGCACCTCGCCACAGCCAACATAAAGTTGTGCTATGGTGAAAAGGCCACCAAATTTTCCCATGGAGGTGCCCCATGAAATCTTTACGTCGGAATGGACTTACATGCAACAAACACGTACGTCGGTGTGGTCGACGAGGAGAACAAGGTGCTCCACAAGCAGCGGTTCAGAAACGAGCTCCCGTTGATCCTTGCCGGTCTCGATCCCTTCAAGAAGGATATCGAAGGTGTCGTCGTGGAGTCAACGTTTAACTGGTACTGGCTCGTGGACGGGCTCATGGACCAGGGTTACCGTGTTCATCTGGCCAATGTGTCCGCCATCAAACAGTACGAGGGGTTGAAGCAGATCGACGATAAGCGGAGCGCCTTCTGGCTTGCGAACCTCTTCCGGTTAGGGATCCTTCCCACCGGCTACATCTATCCCAAAGAGGAGCGGCCGACGAGGGACCTCCTCCGGAAAAGGCTCCAGCTCGTCCGTCACCGGACACTCCCACATCCTGAGCGTCAAGAACATCCTCGCCCGCAATCTGGGCTTGAGGATGAAGAGCGAGACGTGAAAAGACTGGAAGCTCCCGAGGTCAAGCGGTTCTTCCCCGACAAAGAGATGCAGACCGCGGTCCTGGCGAGTCTCGGTCTCATCCGCCATCTGGAAGAGGAGATCTCGGGGATCGAAACGATGATCCTCAAGAAACTGAAAATCAAGAAGGAGTTCGCCAGGCTCATCACGGTACCTGGCATCGGCAAATCCTTACCCTCACGATCATGCTCGAAGTGGGGAATATCCACCGTTTCCCCACCGTGGGGGATTACTCCTCATACTGCCGTTGTGTCAAGAGCATCCGGACCTCGGCCGGCAAGGTCATCGGCTACGGGAACCGGAAGAACGGGAACAAGTATCTCTCGTGGGCTTACGTCGAGGCTGCACAATTTGCCCGGAGATTCCACGAGACGGTACGGAGCCTACTATGAGAAGAAGATGGCCAAAACGAACCGGATCGTCGCCATAAAGGCATTGAGCCATAAGCTGACCCGGGCGTCCTACTACGTCATGCGGGATCAGGTGGACTACGATCCCGCGCGTCTGTTCCGGTAAAGGTACCAAGGGGAGAGGTGAACCAGGATGAGTTGTTGGCTTATAACCAAGTCACCTAATTCGGCAACCTCTCCCCAGATGACAAGGAGAGATCCCTCCGGGATACATAGATGGGGCCAGGATTTGAAATAAGACGCAGGATGCTGTGACAGAATAGCACGGGGGAAAAAGTCTCCCGTAATACTAAGAAGGAGACTCGATGTACTGACGTATTATCGTGTTTGAACGATGACAGCCGGCTCGACCGTTCGGCGTCTCATCCGCCCCTGCCATGAGCTAAAACATCAGTGGCTCACAACCATGGGTCCTGAGAGACCGGTTAGACTGGCAGGGTACTGATCAATTTTCTGGAACCGACTAGATCGGATATCCCGATGGGTGCGTGGAGCGGAAGGGACCGCTAACCATAAAAAGAGAAAAGACAAAGGGACGAAGAGGCCAGGACGGACGGATTCGGCACATGGGTTCATACCTGCAAGAAGAAGTACGTTCTTGTTCGGAGGAAAATATTCTCTTGACAGGTGCCCTCTTAATGGGTGCCCTCTAATGGGTGCCCTCTAATGGGTACAAGTCCGCAATTTATGTGATGACATTATGCCGATGATTACGACTTGAAATGCACAGCCAACAAGAAGGCAGGACCTTTCCTTTTCCTGGCCCTGCCTTGCTCATTGAAACCCTGGAGTTCCTTGTTTCTCCAACTTCCTCCTGAACCTTACAAATCCAAGACGCTGGCTCAAAGTCCTACCATACACCCATCATCTTCCAGTTGGTGTCACTCACGATACCCGGCGTGACCGTGGCGAGTACGGCCAGGCTTGTCCCGTTCATCAGCCATGCACTGAGCGATCCCGTTGTTTGGTGCTGCCAGAGGATGTCGGGGTGGCCGTCGTTATTGAAATCGGCAACACCTACGATCTTCCAGTTGGTGTCACTCACGATACCCGGCGTGACCGTGGCGAGTACGGCCAGGCTTGTCCCGTTCATCAGCCATGCACTGAGCGATCCCGTTGTTTGGTGCTGCCAGAGGATGTCGGGGTTGCCGTCACCGTTGAAGTCACCTGTACCCACGATCTTCCAGTTGGTGTCACTCACCACGCCCGGCGTGACCGGCGCGAGTACGGCCAGGCTTGTCCCGTTCATCAGCCACGCGCTGAGCGACCCCGTCGGCTGGTGCTGCCAGAAGAGGATGTCGGGGTAGCCGAACTGGACCTGGATTCGGTTGTTGCCGGTGTCGGCGACGTACACGGAGCCCGAGGAGTCGACGGCCACGCCCCACGGGTAGATGAACTGCCCATTCGCAGTCCCCAGTGATACCCCAGGCGGTCACAAAGGCGCCGGTTGAGCTGAACTTAGGGATGCGGTTGTTTTGGGTCGGCCACGTACACGTTACCCGAGGAGTCGACGGCCACACCGTAGGGACTGGCGAACTGCCCGTTCACATCCGTGCCCCAGGCGGTCACAAAGGTGCCCGTTGAGGTGAACTTCTGGATGCCGCGTGGTTTGGGTGTCGGCCACGTACACATTACCCGAGGCGTCAACGGCCACGGCGGACGGGTAAGAGAACTGCCCATTCCCGCTCCCCGCCGAACCCCAGGCGGTCACAAAGGTGCCCGTTGAGGTGAACTTCTGGATGCGGTTGTTGCCGGAGTCGGCCACGTACACGTAACCCGAGGAGTCGACGGCCACACCGTGCGGAGAGGAGAACTGCCCATTCCCACTCCCGGCCGAACCCCAGGCGGTCACAAAGGTGCCTGTTGAGGTAAACTTCTGGATGCGGCGGTTGTAGCCGTAACCCATTTCGGCCACGTACACGTAGCCCGAGGAGTCAACGGCCACACCGAACGGAGAGGAGAACTGCCCATCCCCACTCCCGGCCGAACCCCAGGCCGTCACAAAGGTGCCCGTTGAGCTGAACTTCTGGATGCGCTGGTTGTCGCTGTCGGCCACGTAGACGTAGCCCGAGGAGTCGACGGCCACACCGTATGGACCCAAGCCCAAGAACTCCCCATTCGCACTCCCGGCCGAACCCCAGGCGGTCACAAAGGTGCCCGTTGAGGTGAACTTCTGGACGCGGTTAGTGAGGTCGGCCACATACACGTAACCCGAGGAGTCGACGGCCACACCGTGCGGAGAGCCGAACTGCCCATCCCCAGTCCCGACCGAACCCCAGGCGGTCACTAGGGTGCCCGTTGAGGTGAACTTCTGGACGCTGTTCCAATACATGTCCGTCACGTACACGTAACCCGAGGAGTCGACGGCCACACCGGACGGAGCGCTGAAACCGTACCATTCGGTCACAAAGGTGCCCGTTGAGGTGAACTTCGCGACGCGGTGATGGCCGGTGTCGGCCACGTACACGTAGCCCGAGGAGTCGACGGCCACACCCAACGGAAAGTTGAACGCCCCACCCAGCCCCGTACCCCAGGCGGTCACAAGGTGCCTGTTGAGCTGAGCTTCTGGATGCGGTGGTTGTAAGTGTCGGCCACGTACACGTAACCCGAGGAGTCGACGGCCACACCGTACGGATTGTTGAACTCCCCATTCGCACTCCCCTGCGAACCCCAGGCGGCCACTAAGGTGCCCGTTGAGCTGACCTTCAGGATGCGGTGATGGTCGGTGTCGGCCACGTACACGTAACCCGAGGAGTCGACGGCCACACCGCGCGGATGGTTGAACAGCCCACTCCCGGCATAACCCCAGGCGGTCACGAACTGGTAGCTGATTGAGGCATAGCCTGTCCCCTGCCCAGGACTGATTGAAAAAAGGAGAATAAACAAACAACCCGTTGCTGCTTTCCAAAACCGGTCTTGTACCATGTTATCATCCTCCCCAAAGAAGAGGTGTCGCTGATCGGTGCATCTCAGGCGATGTTCTGCAGAGGGACAAGGGTGTCAGCATCATTGAGAAAGGAAGACTCCTTTGCTGCCACGTGAGCACTGACATGGCCCCCGGTTCTTGTCCAGATGCCGTACAAATAGCTCTAGCCACCCGCACGGATGCAGGATCCCCGAACCGCCGGGATAATCCACCAGGGGAGTATTGGGTATCGCCGACGGCTTGAGCGGCACTCACTGCGGCCAGGACAAGAATTATACCCCATTACTACTGCCAAAGCTCTTTTCATAAGATGCCCCCATACGTTGGTATAGGGTTCTATGGTGTCTGCGGGACGCGAGCGAAACTGACCGCCCCGGCTCACACTACATTTCAAGAGTAGCACGAACGCCCGCCTTGTCAATCACTCGTTGGTATTAAAAAGCGTACGATCTTGGCTTAAGCTCAATGGCTGATGTAGTTGTTCAAACGCGATGATGGCGAAGATTGTCGCCTGAAACATGGTACGGATGGCTTCATCGGGGAAAACTCTGTTTCAGGAACAAGCAGATAAGCCGTCGGGTATTGAGTCCGCCTACAAGTCCTCACTCTAAGACAACCTTTAAGGTTGACGATTACGAAAGGAAGCAAGCATAAGGAGGGCTTTAGATAAAGAAAAGGCCCCTCCCTTTTTTACGTTAACGAGGCTGTTGTGTCGCGGAGCCAGCTCCGGAGGGAGCTTGAGGACTTACCTGCCGAATCGAGAAGCCGCAGCAGCGGTGCCGTATGGATCCTGGATGCCTTGCAGACAGCATCCCTTTACAGGCCGCCCGATAATGTTTATACTGCGGGAAAGGCGAAACCAGAGCCTTCGCAGAAACAAAAGGAGGAGTTCATGTTTAAGAGGATTGATCACGTAGAGATTACGCCGAGCAACATGGACAGAACCATTCGTTTTTATACCGAAATTTTCGGTTTCACTGTGAAAATGCGCAAGAAGGTGGATAGTCCTCCGTTGGAAGAAGTCTGCTTTCTGGAACTGGGCGGCACGGTCCTGGAGCTGGTAGGGGTGAAGAACCCGGCACCCCCGTCAGCCGTACCGCAGGTGGGCTACCGGATGATGGCAATCGAAGTGGAAGATATGGACAAGGCAGTGGAATACCTGAAAGGCAAGGGAGTGGAAATATCGACGCCCCCGGTAAGCCTGGGGCCGTCGAAGCGAGGCGAGATCAAGGACCCGGATGGGCTAATAATCGAGCTTCGGCAGTGGTAGTAAAAGGCCGGGCGGGCCGGGCGCCTTTCGCACCTAACTTTGTTGCCCTTCGGCCCGGTCTACTTCGACGTACCCCAAGGTACGCCTGCGCAGCCCAGGCCTCGGCGCGCCTCGTTATGCATCGAAATCCGCCTCGGCCAAGCCGGAATCCAGTGAGTTCAAATACTCTGGATACCGGTATTCCTTACAGGATGCTGCGCTATCGCTATCACCGGGGTGACGGCCTACCTTAGCCGCTTATGCCCCCAGCGGTCTTCCCTCATGTCAGTACCTAGAAATTGAGAGCTCAGCGGTGCCGCTACAATTGTGAAAGAGGTCCTGCGCGTGACAGTTAATTGTCATGTGTAAAGAAAAGTGACTTGACTTTGAGTGACAATCGTGTACACTATTAAAGCACGATTGGAGGTAAGTTATGAAATTCATAAGCGTACGTGACTTGCGAGGGAAATCTGCCGAGGTCTGGAAGAAGCTTCCTAGAGAACGAGAGGTCGTTGTGACCAACAACGGTCGGCCCATTGCCATCTTATCGGCGGTCAACGAATCGAACCTGGAGGAATCCCTCTCCGCCATCCGTCAGGCTCGTGCTGCCGAGGCGGTGATGAGCCTTCAACGTCGGTCGGTGGAGCAGGGTACCGACGGTGTTAGTATGGAGGAAATCGACACTGAAATACGGGCGGTAAGGGAAAAGCGCAAGCGATGAAGATCGCCCTTGATACGAATGTCCTTGTGGCAGGCCTCTTATCTCCGTTCGGTCCGTGTGGTGACATCGTCCGTATGGTCTCGGCGGGTAAGGTGACCTTGTGCGTTGATGCCCGGGTCTTGTCCGAGTACCAGGAGGTATTGGGACGGCCCAAATTTAAATTTGACCAGGACAAGGTTGCCGCCATCCTCGATTACATTGAACACCATTGTTTGGTGGTGGCGTCCGTCCCGCTATCCGCGTCGTTACCTGACCATGACGATGAGCCGTTTCTTGAGATCGCTATTTCTGGTGGTGCAAACTATCTGGTGACAGACAATGGCGCCCATTTTCCTTCCCAACTCTGTCAAGGAGTCAAGGTGGTTTCACCGGGTGGCTTCTTAAAGCATGGTGTAAAGCCACAGAAGAGGAAGAAAAGACGCACATAACTACGTTACCCTGTTGCCCAGGCACCGCGCCTCGTTATGCATCGAAATCCGCCTCGGTCAAGACACCACTTACCATAACCTCTCGCCCCCGGCGGTCTTCCCTCATGTCAGTACGCAAAAATTGACAGCGCAGCGGTTGCTGCTATAATTGTGAAAGAGGTCCTGTGCGTGGTCGCATACACGGCGCGGACGTCTCTAAAAGCGGCTTGGACGTATATTGGATACTACACAAGAATAGTGTGTAATATCCAATATACGTCCAGTTACGTGGGTATAGTTAATTGTTGGGCTCCGCAAACATATTGACGGCAGTTAGCAATTATGCTAACTTATGTCTGTGAAATACTCTATCGAGTACTTTCATTCCCGCGTAAAAGAAGAAATCGAGAGTTGGCCCTCCGGCATTCTGGCCGATTATGCGCGAACTGTAGAATTACTCGATAGAGTTTGGGCCATATTTACGTATGCCCCATTCACGGCCCCTGGGAGATGGGCTTTTTGAATTGAGACCTCGGAGTGCCGAAGGCATCGGAAGAGTCTTTTATTGCTTCATGGAGCAAAAACATATCGTAATGCTCCATGCTTTTGTGAAAAAAACAGAAGAAACGCCTGAGCGGGAATTAAAGCTGGCCCGTAAAAGGATGAAGGAGGTTAAAGATGGCCGACATTAAATATGATCCTGTGCCTCATGATCATGAGGTTTTCCTCATTAAAGCCCGAAAGCGTAAAGGCTTTAGTGAAGCATACGATAACCTTGAAGAGGAGTATCTCCTCGTACGCGAAATGCTTTCGGCACGTGCAAGGTCAGGTCTGACTCAAGAGGGTGTTGCTGAACGGATGGGTACCACTAAGAGCGCTGTGTCGCGGCTGGAATCTGCAGGTAAGCACGCCCCGTCAATCACTACACTCAAAAAGTATGCACGAGCCGTTGGCTGTGATTTGCAGGTCAAGTTGGTTCCAAAGAGCAGCCCAACAAGGCGTTCCACCGGATCGGCCAAAAAGCGGGCCTCCCGGTGAACTCTGTGTTGAGCCTGTAGAAAAAGTCCCCGAATAGCTTTTTGGGTGGGATGTAGGAAATAGTGACCTCACAGAATGCGCCACAATCAACGATGTTATATTTGAGAAGGATAAGATGACTCCCGCCTAATCGCAGTCAGGGATTTTTCTACAGACTCGTTATCTGAAGACTACTTGACATATATGTATCATATTGGCATACTTATGCATATCATTCAGTGAGGTGACACCATGAGGACGACGCTGAACATTGACGACGGGCTTATCGACAAGGCATCCAAGATGACAGGGATTAAAGAAAAAACCACCTTGGTCAAACTCGGCCTGGAGGCCCTGATCGCAAGAGAAAGTGGAAAGAGGCTTGCGAAGCTCGGAGGGACGGAGAAGCAGTTAAAGCCGATACCCAGGAGAGGCGGTCTATAGGATGGTTCTTATTGATACATCTGTCTGGGTTTCTCATTTGCGACAGGCGCATGCCGGGCTCGTAGCCCTTCTGAACGACGGGGAGGTTGCGTGCCATCCGTTCATCGTAGGCGAACTTGCATGCGGAAATCTCAAGAACAGAACTACCATACTTACGCTTCTGGAAGCTCTGCCGATGGCCATTGCAGTGGAACATCAAGAGGCACTGACATTCATAGAAAGCCATGCTCTCATGGGGAAAGGGTTAGGTTACATAGACGTTCATCTCCTTGCTTCTTGCATTTTGACCGGACTTCCCATCTGGACACTCGATAAGAAACTGGAGCGGGTTGCTGATATGCTGCATTGTAGGTATCAACTGAAGACCAGATAACGATTAACTCCACAAAAGAATTATCCCAAGCAGAAAGGCAACTGAGAAATACCTTGGAGAAGATCATGAAAGCAAGACTGTCAAAAGAAGAAAAAGAAATTCTTGAGAGCTTCGAGAAAGGCGAGTGGATTCCAGTTTCGGACTTGCCCAAAAGAAAGAAAGAGCTGGTTGAGTACGCACGGAACACCCTGAGGAAGGACAAGAGGCTCAACATACGCATTTCCGAAAGGGACCTCCTTGAGCTCCAGAGAAAGGCAGTAAGAGAGGGTCTGCCCTATCAAACATATGTGTCAAGCATCATTCATAAGTTTGTAAACGGGACGGTGGTAGAAGCCAAGAAAACGGCTAACGAGTAGGTGCACCTGACGCGGAAGATATCCGCTGCGCAGGTGACCATCGTGTTCGGCCTTAGATGATTTACTACCATAGCACGCTAGTTCTGGTATAATAGACAGTAGGAAAGCCACCGTGAGATTTGAATGGGACCCCAGGAAAGCTGCAAAGAATTTGAAGAAACATGGGGTCACTTTTCAGGAGGCTGCGACCGTCTTCGGAGATGCCCTGGCCGTAACATTTCAGGACCCGGATCACTCTGAAGACGAAGAAAGACATTTGACCTTTGGCTTATCACTTCAGAAGCGACTTATGGTTGTCTCGCATACACGACGTAGAGATCGAACAAGAATCATAAATGCGCGTCTGATGGACCGCAAAGAAAGGGTGATCTATGAGGAAGGCTAAAGTATCCGATGAACTCCGTCCCCAGTATAAGCGAGAGGACCTTGGCGTGGGGGTCCGCGGCAAGTACCTTGAATACTACAGCAAAGGCACGAACCTTGTACTTCTAAGCCCCGACGTGGCAAAGGTCTTTTCCACTGAGGAAGAGGTCAATGAAGCCCTTCGTTCTCTCATTACTTTGGCGGAGAAATCAACAGGCCGAAGGCGCTGATGGGGGAGTGCCAACCGGGCCGCTATTTCCTCGAGCCTTTTTCATGGAGAGGGAGATTCTCTTCCGCTTCGTATCCACGTTCAGGACGGTTACCATCACCTTCTGATGTACCTTGACCACGTCGGCCGCGTTCTTCACGTAGCGGTCTGAAAGTTCGCTGATGTGAACAAGCCCGTCCTGGTGCACGCCGATATCGACAAATGCACCGAATGCTGTCACGTTGGTCACCACGCCGGGCAGCTGCATACCCGGGCCTGACGTCTTCGATCTTTTCCACGCCTTCCGTGAAGCTGATCGCTTCGAAGGTCTCGCGCGGGTCTCGACCCGGTTTCTCTAACTCCGAGAGGATGTCTTTCAACGTCGGCAACCCGATCTTGTCCGTAATGTATCTATTCAAATCGATCCGCGAACGTCGCGCTTCGTCGCGGATGAGATCATCGACCGAAGCACTGCAGGTCGGCTGCCATGGCCTGCACAACATGGTAGCTCTCCGGGTGCACGGCAGTTCGGTCGAGGGCGTTTTCACCGTCTCTGATCCTCAGGAAACCGGCTGCCTGCTCAAACGCCTTCGGGCCGAGCTTCGACACTTCCCTGAATTCCGCCCTTTTCTTGAACGGACCATGTTCATTCCTGTACTTCACGATGTTCCCGGCGAGCTGTGGGCCAAGGCCGGAAACGTAGGTGAGGAGCTCTTTACTCGCCGTGTTCACTTCTACGCCGACCCTGTTGACGCAGCTCTCGACCGCGTCGTCGAGGCTTCGCTTGAGCATCCTTTGGTCGACGTCGTGCTGGTACTGTCCTACGCCTATCGATTTCGGATCGATCTTGACCAGCTCTGCCAGCGGGTCGATGAGACGCCTGCCGATCGACACGGCCCCGCGCACGGTCACATCCTGGTCGGGGAATTCTTCGCGGGCGACTTCTGAAGCGGAATAGATGGATGCCCCGCTTTCATTCACCATCACCACCTGTATCTCGCGGGGCAGGGCGAGCTTCCTGATGAACGCCTCAGTTTCCCTTCCTGCGGTGCCGTTGCCGATGGCAATGGCCTCTATGTCGAATTCGCGGCAAAGACCAACGATAGTTTCTCCGGCAGCCTTCGCCTTTTCCTCTGATACCTGGTGGGGATAGATGGTCTCGGTGTGGAGGAGTTTTCCCTGGCCGTTCAGGCAGACTACTTTACATCCCGTTCGGAATCCCGGATCAATGGCCATGACATTTTTCTGGCCGAGGGGCGGTGCAAGAAGAAGCTGCCGCAGGTTTTCATTGAAAACCCTGATCGCTTCCTCGTCGGCCCGCTTCTTCGTCTCCAGGCGTATCTCCGTCTCCATGGAAAGGGAAAGAAGCCGCTTATATGCATCGTGCACGGCCAGCCTCACCTGCTGAGAAGCTTGCCCGTCACCTTTCACAAACAGGGCTTCGAGCAGGGCGATAGCTTCATCCTCCAGAGGAACGACGCGCAAACTCAGAGACCTCCTCATGCTCGCCCCGGCGTAACGCCAGAACCCTGTGAGAAGGCGCTTTTGTCACCGGTTCTTCCCAGTCGAAATAATCCCTGAATTTTGCCCCTTCCTCTTCTTTGCCCGGAACGACTTTCGAGCGAAACGTTGCCTTTGAGGCAAAAAAAGAGCGCATCGCAGTCCGCGCCTTCTCGTCCTCGTTTACCCATTCGGCGATGATGTCGCGGGCGCCTGCAAGCGCCTCTTCCACGGAACCAACACCTTTTTCCTCATTCACGAATGGCGCTGCTTCAGCCGCAGGATCGACTCCGTCCTGTGAAAAAATTCTCTCAGCAAGCGGCTCCAGACCTTTTTCCTTCGCTATCGCAGCCCTCGTCCTGCGCTTGGGCCTGTAGGGGAGGTATACATCTTCGAGGATCGCCAGGGTCTCGGCGGCAAGGATCTTCTCTTTCAGCTCATCGGTCAGCTTGCCGCTCTCCTCAAGGGTCTTGAGGATGCTCTCCCGCCGTTTGTCCAGGTCCCTCAGCCTTTCGAGCGTGTCGCGGATGCCGGCAACCGCCACTTCGTCGAGTGATCCCGTGGCTTCTTTTCTGTATCTTGCGATGAAGGGTATCGTCGCCCCTTCATCAAGAAGGGCCGCTGTGGCCTTTACCTGGTTTGGTTTGAGCCCGAGGTCGCCGACGATCTTGAGAACGTGTCTTTCGTCCACCATTTCAACGGTCCGGGAACATGAGCGGCAGGCGATCGGCAACGAGGAAGCCTTCGAGAGTGGGTAAGATGCGGCCGTTCTCCAGCGTGACGAGACCGGATTGAGCGAGAGGAGAAAAGAGCGTCTTCGGGAGGCGAGGCCGGTGGAAGCATCGGCGAGGGATATACCGTCCCGCGTTCTCATACCCAGGCAGAGCCTTTCCAGCCGGAGCTGCTCGGTTGTGAGCATCTCGGATCCTTCAATGGGCCGTGAACCTTTGTCGAGTGCGCGGCAGTACTGCTTTTACTGAACGAAGGTTCCACCAACGGGTGGCGCCGTCGAACGAATGGGCTGCAGGACCGAGCCCCAGATACGGGACATGGCGCCAATACTTGCCGTTGTGGCGTGAGCGCGAAGCCTCGTCGCGGGCGAAGTTGGAGATCTCGTAATGGATGAAGCCATGCTCTTGAAGGAAACGGGAAGTGAGCAAGAAGAAATATCTCTCCGTCTCTTCATCAGCCGCGTCTATTCTGCCTTCGGCCTTCATCCGGCCGAAAGGCGTTTTCTCCTCGAACGTCATCTGGTAGCAGGACAGGTGAGCCGGCTCAAAGCTGAGCGCTCGTCGCAATGAGCTCATCCAGCTCTCTTCCGTCTGGCCGGGAACAAGGCAGATGAGGTCGATGCCGATGTTACTGAAACCTGCGGAGCGGGCATTCTCTATAGCTACTTCCGCATCACGCGCTGAATGGCGCCTCTTCAACGTTGCAAGCTCTTCGTCGTTGAATGACTGGGCTCCGATGCTCAGCCGGTTGACGCCGCAAGCCTGCAGGGCCGCAAGCTTTCCCCGGGTCAGGTCCTCGGGGTTTGCCTCGACGGTGATCTCCGCGTCATCAGTGAACCTGAAATGGCCCCGAAGGAAATCGATGAGCTCTTTGAACATATCATCGGAAAGGATCGTAGGGGTACCGCCACCGAGGTAAAGCGAGTCAAAGGCAGGGAATCTGTCCATGTAAGACAGCGCCTCTTTCTTGAGGCTCTCAAGCCAGGCCTTGACAAGCGAGAGGGCAGGGGTAGAGTAGAAGTCGCAGTAAGGGCACTTCCCCCGGCAGAAAGGAACGTGAACATAAAGCCCGGGCAGTTCGTAATCAGGCAGTGCTGAATTCATCATATCCTTTTCGACAAATACCAAACATTATCTCACGCCCACTCGCCACGCTGCCGCGTGCCTCGTTCGAGGCCGCAGAGACGCAGAGGAAAGACTTAGAATGATATCTTTTGCCGGGAATGGTTGAGAGGACCATTCCCGGCAAACTCCGTCCGGCTTCCCTACGGGATGCTGCGCTATCCTTACAGGATGCTACGCTATCGCCGGAAGGGCAATGCTATGTAAAATTTCCCGCGAAGCGGGATGCGAGGCGAGGATTCTCTCTGAGAATTCTGAACAGCGCGCAACGCTCTCGAATACTCTAGTCGCTCATCTCTGCGTCTTTCCTCTGCGTCTCTGCGGCCTCTAGTGACCGAAGGGAACGGGCGTGAGATAAGAAGGTTTTCATTCATCGTCCACTTTCAGGGCGGCCATGAAGGCGCTTTGCGGTATCTCCACGGCGCCGACGAGGCGCATGCGCTTCTTGCCCTTTTTCTGCTTCTCGAGGAGTTTCCGCTTACGCGTGATGTCTCCGCCGTAGCACTTGGCTGTCACGTCCTTCCGGAATGCGGAAATGGTTGACCTGGCGATGATCTTGCCGCCGATAGCGCCCTGTATCGCTATCTTGAACTGCTGCCGTGGTATCTCATCTCTCAGCCTGTCGCACACTCTCAGCGCCCGTTCCCTTGCACGGTCGCGGTGCACCATGAACGAGAGCGCGTCTACCCGCTCACCGTTGACCAGGATGTCGACCTTGGCGAGGTCAGCCTCCCTGTAATCGATAATCTCGTAATCGAAGGAGCCGTATCCCTGCGTGACGCTCTTGAGGCGATCGTAAAAGTCAAAGACCACCTCGGCGAGGGGCATGTCAAAGATGATCTCAATGCGGCCCGGGGCCGGGTAGCTCATGCGCGAATTGACGCCGCGCCGGTCCATGCAGAGCTTCATCACGGCTCCAACGTACCGCTCGGGGATTAAGATGGAGGCACGGATGAACGGCTCTTCAGCCATCTGGATATCGATCGGATCTGGATAGTACTGGGGGTTGTCTACCACCACCGTTTTGCCGCTCTTGAGGGTAACGCGGTATTGCACGCTGGGTGCGGTGAGAATGATCGACTGGTCGAATTCACGCTCAAGCCGCTCCTGGACGATCTCAAGGTGAAGCAGGCCCAGAAAGCCGCACCGGAATCCTTGTCCCAGCGCCGCCGATGAATCCTTCGTATAAATCAGGGCAGCATCGTTCAGCTTGTACTTCTCCAGGGCTTCCGCGAGCGACAGATAGTCGTCGGCCGCGATAGGGTAGATGGAAGAGAAGACGACCGGCTTTACGTCCTTGAACCCGGGAAGGGGCTCAGGAACCGGATCGCGGTCAAGCGTGATGGTGTCGCCGACGCGCGTATCGCTCACGGTTTTTATGCCTGCGATGATGTAGCCGACCATGCCCGCTGTGATCTCCTCTCGCGGCTCTCTCGACAGGAGGAAGATCCCGACTTCTTCTACCTTGTATGTGCCGCCCGTGGACATGAGCCGGATAATATCGCCCGGCCGCACTGACCCGTCGAAGACCCTGCAGCTCACGATGGTGCCGCGAAACTGGTCGTAGTGTGCGTCAAATATCAAGGCCGAAAGAGGTTTCTCGACGCTTCCCTTCGGAGGAGGTATGCGCTCCACGATGGCCTGGAGAATCTCTTCTATGCCTATCCCTTCTTTTGCGGATGCGAGGATGGAGAGTTCGGGATCGAGTCCCAATTCATGCTCTATTTCATTTTTTACTCCGTCGATGTCAGCGGACGGAAGATCGATCTTGTTGATTACCGGGATTACGACAAGGTCGTGCTCCATGGCGGCATACAGGTTCGCGAGGGTCTGTGCCTCCACGCCCTGAGATGCATCAACGAGAAGGAGCACGCCTTCGCATGAGGCTAAAGCACGAGAGACTTCATAGGAGAAGTCGACGTGGCCGGGTGTGTCTATCAGGTTGAGTTCATACTCCTGGCCATCCTTGCCCGTGTAGGGCAGGGCCACTGTTTGACTTTTGATCGTGATGCCTCGTTCCCGTTCGATATCCATGTTGTCGAGTATCTGGTCGCGGAACTGCCGGTCGTCCACCAGGTGGGCATACTGGATCAGGCGGTCGGCAAGCGTTGACTTGCCGTGATCGATATGAGCGATGATGCTGAAGTTTCGTATCTGTTTCATAGTATTAGCCGGTAGCCTTTATCCGTATATCCGTCAACCGTCAACGCGTCAGCCCTCCTTTTCGTCGGCTGAGTTTCTTACGATGTTCTATAGAGCGGAATACTATACCGTATTTTCCAGCGCCGGTAAAGCCAGGCATCACGTTACGGTCCTGAATCCTTACGCCCTACGCCTGAGGCTACGGCCACGCCTGACGCCTAACGTGCGCACCCTTGACCTGCCCCGTGACCCTTACTGCCCTATCTTCCCTGCAGGCTCAACACTGATCTTATTCCCCTTTATGTACCTGTTCTTCATCATCGAGAGCACATCGTGTGCATACTCCTTGGGAACCTCGACAAAGGTATAGCGATCATGGATATCGATCTTTCCTATCAATTTTCCCGGCAAGCCCGTCTCGCCGCTGATCGCTCCGACTATATCCTTCGGGCCCACCTTGTGCTGGCGACCTACGTTGAGATGAAGCCTCACCAAGCCCCCGATGGACTGGGATTCACCGAATTCCCCGGATGCGGCGGCCTGCTCTTTTCCATCCGCCACCAGTAGCATCTTGAGCAACGCGGCTGCTATGTCCAGGGCCGAGTAGTCCTCTGTCACCAGTCTCTCTACGAGGTTCGTGTACTTCTCAAGGTCCCCCTCTTCAACGCGCTCTTTAATGTTCTCCAGCAGGGTTACTGCCCTGGTTTCCTCCACCTCGGCAAGCGAAGGGATTGGCTGGCGGGCAATCTTAATGTTCGCAAACGTCTGTATGTCGCGCAGTCCGTGAATCTCTCTCCCGACCACGAAGGTGAAGGCGTAGCCTGCTCTGCCCGCACGGGCAGTCCGCCCGATTCTGTGGACGTAATATTCTTCGTCGCGGGGCAGGTCGTAGTTGAAGACAGCCTCTATGCCCTCGACATCGATGCCCCGTGCCGCCACATCGGTTGCCACCAGGATCTCAATGCGCGGCCCTCCGGAACTTGTCCATGACACGGTCGCGCTGGGACTGTGTCATGTCGCCATGCAGACCTTCGGTCTGGTAACCGCGGGCCTGGAGTTCCATCACGACCTCATCCACCTTTTTCTTCGTGTTGCAGAAGACAAGAGAGAGTTTCAGGTTGTACATGTCGATCAGCCGGCTCAGCACGTCCGGCTTCGTGCCTTCCCTCACCTCGAAGTAGAATTGTTGCACGGCAGGAACGGTCAACTCTTTGTGCACAACCTTTATGAGCTGGGGCTCTTTCATGTATCTGCTCGTCAGATTGAGTATCGGTTTGGGCATGGTGGCGGAGAAGAGCAATGTCTGTCGTTGCCGACGGGATCGTCTGAAGGATGGTTTCGACATCTTCGATGAATCCCATATTGAGCATTTCATCGGCTTCGTCTAACACGAGGATGCGGACACTGTCGAGCTTCAGAGTGCCGCGGTTGATGTGGTCTATGGTGCGTCCCGGTGTGCCGATGACGACATGGACCCCGCCCTGAAGTGCCCGTATCTGCCGGTCTATGGGCTGGCCGCCGTAGACGGGCAGTATGTTTATATCCTTCTTGTATCTGGAGATCCGCTTGAGCTCTTCAGAGACCTGGACTGCCAGTTCTCTTGTCGGGCAGAGAATAATTGCCTGGACATGCTTGCTCCGTGGTCGGATTGCTTCGATGATCGGGATGCCGAATGCTATGGTCTTGCCGGTACCGGTCTGAGCCTGTCCTATAATATCTTTGCCCGCGAGAATGGGAGGGATCGCCTGTGCCTGGATCGGCGTCGTCTCCTCAAACTCCATATGGTCAATTGCTTTCTGCACCTCTTTTGAAAGTGCCAGATCTTGAAATCTCATCGTTTCCATGGCTACTGTTCCTCTCGTTCAGATTTTGTAAAATGCTTTGTGCCCGGTTTTCGGCTTCGAGTCATCTGCTTAGGAGATGAGCGTGCGACGAAATCATGGAAGCTGCAAGCATCAGCCGCTATTGTAGCATTTTACGGACAAATTAGACAGACTAAAGCATGCCCTGCGGACTCTTTGCTGGAGCTTCCGAGTTTAGGACACCGGTCCGGGCTCCGCCGTTCCCTCCGCTCGCTCGGACGCTCCGCCTCTGACCCACGTAAAGGCTCCACCTCGCTTGCAGGCGTCCAATGAGCAGAGACTCATGCCCTACGCCATGGTACTCTGGCAGGTCACGGGTACGCCCGCCTAAAGCAGTACCTGGTCAATAGCCTCGGAGTGAGCCGCCCGTGCTAAGCGCACGC
Source organism: uncultured delta proteobacterium (assembly GCA_963821605.1). GTDB lineage: Bacteria > Desulfobacterota > Syntrophorhabdia > Syntrophorhabdales > WCHB1-27 > JADGQN01. Next base: position 22,998 of record CAWGEZ010000034.1, read on the forward strand.
TCGCCTCCGCTTAAGCCGGGTGCCCGAGAGGCTTCCCGCAATGCTCGCTCTACGGAACGGTTGCGTCACTGCTTCTGATTGACCAGTGGTTTAATCTCTGTCTCGATGTTGAAAGCCTAAGACTTTCCAAGACTGACCGGGTTGTCATGCGAAGCTAACTGCGTCACTCAGCTGCTCGGCGTTCAGCTGAGTGGACGGATTCTTACGTGAACAGATGGCATGCCACCTCGTGGCCCGGCTCGATCTCGACAAGCTCGGGTCCGCGATGGCTGCAGATCTCCTTTGCTTCAGGGCAGCGGGGATGAAAGCGGCAGCCGTCCGGTGGGTTCACCGGCGATGGAACCTCCCCTTTGAGCGGCACCTGCTCAACGCGGCTGTCCGGGTCGGGTATGGGGCAAAGGGGAAGCAGGGCCTTTGTATACGGATGGCATGGATGTTCAAAGAGCTGCGTGCGACTCGCCAGCTCCACAACTTTCCCCAGGTACATGACGGCAATCCGGTCGCACAGAAATCGGGCAGCGGAGAGGTTGTGGGTGATGAACAGATAGGCGATATTCATTTCTTTCTGAAGCGACTTCATAAGGTTCAGTATCTGGGCCTGGATCGACATGTCGAGGGCGCTGGAGGGCTCATCAGCCACGATAAGGCTCGGGTAAAGGATGAGTGCCCTGCGCGATGGCGATCCGCTGTCTCTGGCCGCCGGAGAATTCATGCGGGAATCGCTTCAGGTGAGCAGGCTCAAGGCCGACTTTCTCCAAGGTGTCGGCACATCTTTTTTCTCGCTCGCGAGAGTCGCATCACCTCATGAGAATGCAGGATCTGATTCAGCATCTTCGCCAACGGTGATGCGTGGATTCAGGGAGGAATACGGGTCCTGAAAGATGATCTGCATGCGACCACGCATTTTCCGTAACGCCGCATCAGGTAGGTGGCAGACATCCTTCCCATCGAAAAAGATCACGCCTGACGTCGGGTCATACAGTCTCAGAACGGTTCTGCCCAGCGTGGTCTTTCCACACCCGCTCTCCCCCACAACACCGAGGACCTCGCCCGGACTCAGCTGAAAGCTGACACCGTCAACGGCTTTGAGGACTTGAACGTCTCCAAAACCTTTCTTGATGTAAAAATGCTTCTTGAGATCCAGAGACTGAGAGCAAAGGATACGCACTGTTCATTCGCTCTCAGCTCCATCTCCGTTACGTTCGGCAAAACAGGCCACCCAGTGGCCTCGCTCTTCCTCTTTCAAGGAAGGGATCTCCTTGCTGCAGATGGTCTCTGCCCGGTCGCACCTCGGGTGGAAGCTGCAGCCTGTGGGTGGATCGATGAGGTTCGGCACTGCGCCGGGGATAGAACTGAGCGCATCGCGATCGCAGTCGAGCCTTGGGCTGGCTCCGATGAGGGCGCGGGTGTAAGGGTGTCTTGGAGTTGCGGATCAACCTTCGGATATCCGAGTACTCAACGATCTTGCCCGCATACATGACTGCCGCATAGGTACAGATCCAGGACAACACTCCAAGATCGTGGGTAATGAAAAGGAACGAGGTCTTTCTCTGGCTTCTCAGCTCATTTAAGAGGGTAATGATCTGGGCCTGGGTCGAGACATCCAGCGCAGTGGTCGGCTCATCGCAGATGAGGAGATCAGGCTCACACGAGAGCGCGATCGCAATCATCACGCGCTGCAGCATCCCGCCGGAGAGTTCGTGCGGATACTGGGAAAGTATGCGTCCTGGGATCAGGAATTTTGACGGCCTGGAGAATGTCGAGCGCTTTATCCCTCACGTCGCTTTGCCGTCCTTCCTGGTGGAATCGTATCACTTCCTCGATCTGACTGCCGATGGTAAAGGAAGGGTTCATTGATGTGGAAGGTTCCTGAAATATCATCGAAATCTTCTTGCCCCGGACGCCCCGCATTTCTTTCTCAGAGAGCTTGAGAAGGTCCTGCCCTCTCAGCAGAATCTGTCCGGAGACTATCTTGCCCGGCGGGTCCGGGACGAGCCGCAGGATGGAAAAAGCAGTCATGCTCTTGCCCGACCCCGACTCTCCGACCAGCCCCACGCTTTCCCCATTACCTATCGTGAGGTTTACGCCGTCCACCGCCTTCACGACTCCTTCGTCGGTGAAGAAGTGAGTTTTTAGATCAATGATCTCGAGAATGTTGCTGTCCGCCAACTCAGACTTTCCTATTCCAAATTGCTGTTTTTAACTCTCCCTGGCCTTGCCACAAGCCTTGGCCTTGACCTTACCTTGTCTCACTGGGTCTTCAGCTTCGGGTCCCACGCGTCCCGAAGCCCGTCACCAAACGCGTTGAACGCAAACACGGTGATCATGATCATGAGACCCGGAAACAGGGAGTAGTAAGGGAAGGTGCGCAGGTACTTCTGTCCTTCGCTGATCATCAGCCCCCACGAGGAAGCAGGAGGCTGCATCCCTAATCCCAGAAAGCTCAGGATTGCCTCGATCATGATGGACGTCGCAATACCGAGCGTCGCGACCACGATCAAGGGAGCCAGTACATTGGGCAGGACATGGGTGAACATGATGCTTGAACGACCGATCCCGGATGCCCTTGCCGCCAGGATATAGTCCTTCTCCTTGACCGAAAGAACGGATGCCCTCACAATTCTGGCATACTGCGGGATAGAGACCACACCGATAGAAAAAATCACCGTAGTGAGACTCGGGCCCCAGACGGCGACCAGGGCCAGGGCGAGAAGCGCCGGAGGAAAGGCCCAAACCACGTCAAGGATGCGCATGATGACGACGTCGGTGAAACGGCCGAAGTAGCCGGCAAAGAGGCCGGCCAGACCGCCCACAAGGGCCGCTATAATTACGGATCCGAGCCCGACCAGAAGAGAGACCCGTGTTCCATAAATCACCCTGCTCAGGAGGTCACGGCCAAGATGGTCGGTGCCCATGGGGTGCGCCAAAGACGGGGCTGATAGGGCGCTTCCGAACTCCATCTGGTAAGGATCTCTCGGAGCAAGAAACGGCGCAAAAATTCCCACGAAGACCAGGACGGCCAACACGATCACGCCGACCAGTGCCATGCGATGTTTCTTGAACCGTCTATATAGTTCCATCAAGGTTGCCTTCTTCCGTTCATCGCCTTCCTCGTGTCGTACCGTATGCGCGGATCAAAAAAGGTGTAAGAGAGATCCACGACAGGTTGACCACAATGAAAATGACTGCCACGATCAGCACCACGCCCATGACCACAGGATAATCCCTCTCCATAATGGCATCGTAGGCGAGCGCTCCCATGCCCGGCCACCGGAAGACCACCTCGATCACCAATGCTCCACCCAGCAGCCTGGAGAGCTGGAGCCCCAGGTTGGTGACGACCGGAATCATGGCATTCCTGAGGGCATGGCGCAGAACGATCTGTCTTCCGGAAAACCGCGTGAGCGGGCTGCTACGATATAATTCTCACGCAGGACTTCGAGCATGCAGGAACGGGTCAGTCTTGCGGTCATCGCCATGTACGGTGTCGCAAGGCAAAAGGCCGGCATGATGAGATGGATGAGGTCGGGTGGTTCTCCGCGGCCGCCCGCCGGTAGCCAGCCCAGGTAGAGGCTGAAGAGCAGGATCACCATGATCCCCAGCCAGAAAATAGGCATGGAAATGCCGATCTCTGCCCCTATCATGCAGATATAATCAATCTTGCTGTTCTGTTTCAGTGCCGCAATCACCCCGATAGGAATCGACACGACCGCGACGAATGAACATAGCAGGCGAGCGCAAGAACGAAGGTTGCAGGGAACCTCTCGAGTATCTTTTTCGCCACCGGCTCCCGTGTGCGAATCGACTTCCCGAGATTCCCCTGCAGGACCCCTTTCACATGATTGTAAAACTGCAGCGTAGAGCGGCTTATCGAGGCCGAGATACTCCTGCATCTCCTTATATTCCTTCTCCGTGTATTTCACGTCGAGCATGAGCAGCACCGGGTCACCGGGGATGATGTTCGTTATGCTGAAGACCAGGAGAAGCACGCCGAACAGCACCGGCACCATCTGGATCACTCTTCCGAGAATGTATCTGGTCATCTTGCTATCCGGTCTATTTAATCGTCTATCCTCTGTCTGTTTCGTCTGTGAACCAAGCACGAAGAACGTAGGAACATTAAGAACTTGTCGCTCTAGTCTATTGTTCCAGCCACATGTTCGCCCAGCTAGTTGGTCACGTTTATCGCCAGGGTATCGGTAAACTGGACACCCTGTACCTTCTTGTTCCAGCCGAATACCATGCGCATCGGAAAGCACGGAATGGCAGCGGCATCCTTCAGAAGCACCTTTTCGGCCTCCTGAAAGCACTTCGTTCGTTCCTCTTCATTCTTGGCTGCCTCTGACTTCCTGATCCACTGATCAAACTCAGGATTGGAATAGCCCCCCAGAGACTTTCCGTCCGGCGCAGTACCTGAATTGGTTTCAAACATGGCGAAGCCTATGGAGGGGTCGAGCGCAAAGGCCAGGCCATACCCGCCCATATCCCATTCCATCTTGGGATCCCTGACGACTTTGTCGGCCCAGAGTGCGAGGGAAAGGATCTGAAGATTGACCGGCACGCCGATCTGGGCGAGTTGTGACTTTAGCCATTTCACGAGAGATTCTGATTCGGGGCCATGGCCGCATCGACCCAGAAGATCGGAGGGATCTTTTTTCCTGCATCCTTTTCCACTGCCTGAATCAGTTTCTTTGCCTCTTCAGGATTATACGGCGGAACCAGCTTCACAGCATCCGGGTTGAAGTATTTGGTGTACTCAAGCAAGGTTCTCGCCGGATTTCCCGATTTGAAGGCCCAGGAATTGATGGCAATGTTTTTCCAGTCGACGCCCATCCAGACCGCCTTCCTGAACCGGACATCGTTCATGGGCCAGCGTCGCACGTTGAAGTAATACTTGTGGAGGACGGATGGGTCATAGGTCTCCTGATAGGTGAGCTTGGGGTTGTTCTTCAGGGTGGGCTTGGCCTCATCATAGAGCTGGGCCATATCGATCTTCCCCTTTTTCCAGGGCGACAAGCCGCGCTTCGTCTGAGCGATAGTATATCCACTCCACGCGGTCGATGTAAGGTTTCGGGCCCCAGTAGCCGTCAAATCGCTCCATGACAATTTTCTCATTCGGCTTTACCTCCACCACCTTGAAAGGTCCTGTACCGCAGGGATGGAAGGCAAAGTTGTCTCCCCATTTCTCAACCTCTTCCGGAGGGATGATGCCTCTCATCGACCAGCCGAGCACCCGAATCAGGGAAGAGAACGGCCTGTCGAGCGTGACCCTCACCGTGTACTTGTCGACGACGTCCACCTTCTTCAGGCCCTTGATCATCTCCTTGTGCTTTACGGGCTTCCATCCCTTGGGCGTTGTGATGCGCCAGTCGAAGTTTGCCTTGACATCGTTGGCGGTCATCTCTCTTCCGTTGTGGAACTTGACGCCCTGTCTGAGCTTGATGGTCCAGACCTTGTTGTCCTTGGTCTGATAGCTTGTTGCCAGCGCCGGCACCATACTTTCGAAACCCTTCGGTCCCCAGTTGAAGAGACGATCGTAGATCATGTCCTGGCTGGGTGTCGAGGTGAGCGTCAGCAGATACCGCGCATCAATGGCGCTCTCCTGCGCCACTCGAACGCCGATCCGCAGGGTGCCCCCGTACCTGGGTTCAGCAGCGAAGGCGGACGAGGCAAGAACCACGAGACATACCGTCAGCGAGAGCGTGACAAAACCGTTGTCGATTTCCGTTTCCTTCTCATAGCATTACCCTCCTTTCAGAGATCAGGTTCATGTCCGGAAATGTTCCCCTGTATCCTTTCTCTTCCAGCGCACCCGTTGCATCAACGGACTGTTGAACGTGATAGCGCCTTGTCTGGGGCATTCCTCCACGCAGCAGCCGCCGTACCAGCATTCCTCCGGGTAGAGTATTATGGGCGGTTTGCCCTTCTGGGGGTTTGGTATGAAGACCTCCATCGGGCAGATGTCTACGCACCTGTTGCATCCGTTACAGATAGCAGGGTTGAACAGCACAGGCCTGCCGGGACCGGGCATGTTAGGGACAGCGTAGGCCTTCTCTTCAATCTCCTTCACGATACCTCCTTGATCATCTTCCGTTACTCTTTAAGAAACCCTTTGTAATCTTTGTTGTGCTTCTCGTAGTTGTCGCTCAAAGGACCCCAGAAGCCGATGGGAAGCTCTCCAACGCGCACCTGGCCGTCCTTCTGCTCGACGGTGATGAACTTGTGCCACTCGGGCGGGATCGACATCGGGATAATCCTGCCTGACAAAGCCCAACGACTTGCTGCTCGCCTTGCGCGCAAGAGACGCCTCAATGATCGGCTCGTCGCAGTAAAGGATATTGAAGCTCTCCAGGACGCGCATCAGCATGTGCGGGTTCGGTGCGCTGACTTCCGGAAAAATGTTTTCCTCGATATCCTTCAACCAGAGCTTGCCCAGATGGAGCAGTTCCTCATTTTTCGGCTCGCTGCAGTAGTTCTGCATCACCCTGCAGAGGCCTGCCCGCAGTTCCTTCCAATCCATCCCGTTCTTTCGCTTGAGAGGAGCGTAGACACGGGCCTTCTCCTCCTCTATCCGCTTCCGATCGACCGCGGAGTTGTCTGCCTTCAGCGCGTATTCCGCCGCTTTTCTCCCGGCGTATCTCCCGGTAGCTGCCGCGTGATGATAGTAGTTTGCTGCGTAGAGCGCACTTCCCGCGGCGTACAGGCCTTCAAGGCTGGTTTTCAGGTTCCAGTCGGTCACGAGACCGCCGGGGCTGGCAAAGGGACCGTAGGTGCGCAGATAGGGAAGGGTGACATCCTGTTGCTGACCCGAATGCGGTTCCCCACCGAGCAGCATATAGCTCTGGAGCAGGTCCTTTGTCGGATCGAATCCAGCTTCAGTGTAGCTCTTGAGAACCGGCACGTATGACCGTCCCTCCTGACCGACCATAAGGCCCCAGATGGCCTTTCGTTCGTACTCGGGCATGCTGGGCAGGTCAGCGTAGAGGGGCAGGGCAAACTCACCTTTACGTATGCGTTCCGCCAGATCGTCGATAATCCGAGGGCACCGGTACTTCGGGGCCGGAGCCCGTTCAGCAATAAATTTCTGCCCCGGCGCGGGCCGTGTCCGTTCCGATACGTCCTTTAGGGGCCTTCCTTGATAATCGACCCATGGTATCTCTTTGCCGTTGGCGTCAACCATGCTGCAAGGGAACCACGTATTCTTCGGGTTGCCCGTCCCGTAGTAAGGGAAGGAATAGCCGGGCGGCGTTGTAGCCGAAGATTTTTCCATCATGGTAAATCGAGCGCCCGCCTTCCAGGTCACGGCCGGGCCATCGCTTACGACGTTCGGATGAAAGTAGGGTAACCCCGTCAACTCTGATGAAAAGAGCCAGCTCCCCTGGTTGAAGCCCATGCAATCTATGGTGGCCCTTGCCCTGAATACGTAGAATTCACCGGTGCGCGCATCGATGCCTGTGGCGCCGATGACCTTCGTGCCTTCTCCACCGGGGGCGGTGAGCAGGCTCGTGACCATCACCTTGGTGTAGATCCTGACACCCAGTTTCTTGCACTCATTGTACATGGCAGGTTTAAATGTTGTGCCCCAGACCCGGAACACGAACTTGTTCTCGTAGTCATAAGCAAAGAGGAACTTCGTCTTCTCATCCCTGAAGGGAGCGCCCTTGAATTCATCCCCGGTGTCCCTGATCTTGGCGCCCATCTGCTCTATCTCCAGGAGCGTATCATACCCCTCCCTCGCCGCGATATAACGGGAAAGGGCATTACAGTAACCGTTGTACGACTCGAGCTCCCAGTCCACGCATTCCTCGGCCGTGATCGTGGAAGCCGGATTAGGCGTGTTCAGCCAGTGGTCGACGCCGCCTCCGCCGCTTCTCTTGGGATGCCCCTTATCAACAAGGATGACCCTTGCACCGGCTCTTAGCGGCGCTTATGGCAGCCATGCAGCCTGCCGGACCACCGCCCAGCACTGACCACGTCACAGTCGACTTCATTCTCCACGCCGTATCGCACGGGGTAGGGCCATGTAACTGCTGCAAGGCCCATCTTCTCCAAGGCTTCAAACCAATCGGCCATCTTCTTTCTCCTCTGTTATTCCTGCGATGGTTACGACCCGTGCGCTCTTCCTGCCGGCTCTGACAGGGCAGCGCAGGACATGTACACACTCTCTATGACTCGCCGACTTATCGCATTGGGACTGGTGCAGCGGAACAGCGGTTACTGACACAGTACCAGACTCCAACTTTCAAAAACCGGTTACGAGAATGGCCCACGTGGCAGTCAGATGAATACTCCCCATTTACGTCCCCTGCGAAAGTTATATAGAGTACCACGTCCCGATGTCAAGTGAGAAATTGATACCGATTCGCCTTCACGTGTATGGCGCTGAAGCTGTCCGCGGCAGTTGACTCCAATGTCCTGATGCGGAATGTTTAACGAGGTTATGCTATAACATACAGGTAAGAAAGAATCGAAATACAAATTCTGGCTGGCAATAGCTTGAATCGAAAACAACATTGATGGGAGGAAGGGATGTTCAGACCTATAGTCTTTAACGAGAAGGCGTGCACGGGATGCAACAAATGTGTGGAGGTTTGCCTGATGGACATCATGCAAAGGAATCCGGAAAAAGGCAAGCCGCCGAAAGTGGTATATCCTGATCAGTGTGCTTATGACGGCGCTTGCTGGCTTCAATGTCCCTGTCGTGACAAGGGTGCGATAACCATCGTTCCGCCATTGCCCATGAGAGTATCGATACTGAGAGGCAAGGGGAGGAGCAAGTCATGAAAAAGGGTGTCAATGCAAAGAAGCGGACACGGACAATCCAGGAACTGGAGTCGTTGCGATTGAAACGGACGTGCTGGTGATAGGCGGAGGATTGGCCGGATGTATGGCGGCAATAAAGGCCGCGGAGTCCGGCGTGAAGGTCACCATTGCGGAAAAGGCCAATACCCTGAGCAGCGGTTGTGCCGGTACGGGGATAGACCATGTGTGGGGTTATTTCCCTGCTGTCCATGAGCCGATGGGGTGGACCATCGAGGATCTCATGGAAGATCACACGCAGATAATAGCGCGCGGACTCGTAGACAAGGAGCTTCTTTATCTGGTAGCCAGCGAGGCCTATGACCGGGTGCTCGACCTGGAAAAGTTCGGCGTCAATTTCAGATACAAGGATAGCAAATGGCCCGGCAAATTCAGAATGGTGACGCAGTTTCACAGCGTACCGACCACGTGGAACTTCGATGGTGTCGACATAAAGATCAAGCTCACGCGGGAGGCCAGGAGAAGGGGCGTCACCATCATCAACCGCATCATGGTAGTCGATCTTCTGAAGGCCGATGGCCGGATAGCCGGTGCAGTGGGGGTGGACACGCGTAGCGGGAAGATTTATCTGTTCAGGGCGAAAGCGGTTGTGGTGAGTACGGGCAGAGTCAACAGGTTGTCGAGAACGGTTACCGGCGTATGGGGTAACCATAGGGTGCCTGTCAACGAGACGGGTGATGGCAGGGCGATGGCGCTTCGAGCCGGGGTTCCCATCATCAATATGGAATTCTTTACGCCGCCCGGCTATTCCATCGGCAACTTCGAATTGAATCTGGGCTCTCCGCGAAACACGGTCCAGCCCGCGGGTTCTGTGGTCGGCCCGAGAGGAGAAGCGATTATACCCAGGACCTATTTCCATGATTGGGATAAGCTGCGCAGCAAGAAAGTAGATCCTTCCGAGAGTCGACGCAAGTTCGAAGAGGCACGGGTTTCGCCGTTGTTGTGGCCTCAGTTGCACGATAAGGGAGAAGGCCCCTTCTATCTGGACCTCACCGGAGGCACTGAGCAAGAGATCAACTATATTAAATGGTCTATCAGTAATGAGGGAAAGGGCTCTTACTTCCTGGACTACTTGAAGAAGCAGGAAAAGTTCGACTTCAGAAAGGATAAGCTGGAATGGCTCCCTAACAGCCGGGAGCTGGCCGGAACGGCAGCCTCCGGACTTCTCGTGAACAAGAATTTGGAGACAAGAGTCAAGGGACTTTTTGCCGCGGGAGACGATGTCGGCGGGGTGCCGTGGATGTGTTCGCCCGGCGCATTCACCATGGGCTGGAGGGCCGGTGAGATGGCAGCGAAAGCGGCGCAGAAACAGAAATCCTTTGTCCCGATAAGCAACGAAAGATTGCAGTCGTTCAAGCAGTTCTGTTCGCAGACACTGCGGAACAGCCGGGGAGTCGATTGGCAGGAAGCTGAATTAGCTCTGCAGAACATCGTGGATTATTACGCGGGCAGCGTGAGATCCGAGCTGATGTTGAGACGGGGTGTGGAACGCTTGCAGGAGCTGAAGCAGAAAATATCCTTCAGAGCAGACACTCCCCACGAACTTGGGCGCTGCCTGGAAGTGAGGTCGGTCATAGACAATGCCGAAATGATAGTGAGAGCTTCCCTGGAAAGAAAAGAAAGCCGAAGAGCGCCCTATGGATTCTACAGGGCTGACTATCCTGAGCAGGATGACAAGAACTACCTGGCTTTCGTGGCGATGAGGCTGGATGGGCAAAAATTCACTTTCTCCAAGATCCCTGTGAAGTGATGGAAAACCAACGATACCGCGTTGCGATGTTTGTGGAACAGGCTGTTAAGTGCTATGTGTTGAGCGCGGACGCTGGTAACCAGGACACATAACACGTAACATGTGAAGTGAGGCTATTCCTTAACGTCTTTGATCTTTCTTATGACGGTCTTCCCTTTTTCTTTCGGGAAGTCCGCCTTGATGTAAACCGATTTTGCAAAGATCTTCTGAACGATGCCTTCCATTTCCTTTTTTGCGAAGGCGAACTTCACCTTATCACCTAGTTTCAAGTGGTACCTCCGGATGTCTCAGTCTTGGATTTCTCAGTCTTGGACGACTCGCTTTTCGACGTCTCAGTCTTGGACGTCTCAGTCTTGGGCGTCTCGCTTTTCGACGGCTCTGTTTTTACCTCTGTCTTTTCTTCCTTGCCGTCATTCGCTTTGCTGCCGTTCCCTGCGGACGTTGCCCCGCCGTGCTTATAATCGGTTACGTACCATCCTGACCCTTTTAGCTGGAAAGAGCATTGCGAGATGAGCCTGTTAACCTGCTCCCCCGCAGAATTTGCACTTTGTGAGTGGATCCTCCGTTATTCTTTGAAAGACCTCAAAGGCCTTGCCACACTTGCTGCACTCGTATTCGTAAATCGGCATCTCCAGACCTCCTGCCGGGTACTTAACTCTTATTATAACCCCTGCAACCCGTTCCCGTCAAGAGCGGCAACAGGAGACGGTTGATGGGTAGGGCGTCAAAGATATCGGGGGGCCAATTAAGTATTGATGCGGTAGCGCGGTCATGGTATAGATTTCCACGAGTGTGGAAAGGAGACCATATGGCGACCGCAAAGATTCTGATCATCCTTGGCAGCGATAGCGACCTTCCTACCATGGAGGATGGGCTGAGCTTCTTGAAGACTATGGGGATTCCGTATGCACTGGATATCTCTTCTGCACATCGTCACCCTGAAAAGACAGTGGCCCTTGCACAGAAAGCTCGGGGACAGGGCGTAGAGGTGATTATTGCGGCTGCAGGTCTTGCTGCCCACTTGCCCGGTGTTGTGGCCTCTCATACCACCTTACCGGTGATAGGTATCCCTCTCAAAGGGGAAGCCCTTAATGGCCTGGATGCGCTGCTTTCCATAGTTCAGATGCCGAAGGGGGTACCGGTTGCCACGGTGGGTGTTAACGCCTCGCGCAACGCCAGTATCCTTGCCTGCGAAATACTCTCCATCAAGTACCCGCAAATCAGAAGAAGGATGGAACAGCTCAAGGAAACCATGAGAGATGAGGTTGAGCAGAAATCGAGACTGATAGCGCACAACACCGCAAAGGCAGGCTCCTTACAGGATGCAGCGCTATCAAGGCTCAAGGCTAAAGGCTCAAGGCCAAAGGCTCAAGGCCAAAGGATCAAGGATCAAGGCTCAAGGAAGAAAGGAAAGTAAGGACCACTCAACATCAAGCATACAGCTCCTTGCTTGGTCACCCGCAACCCGTAACCCGTGACCCGTGCCCCGGTCTGCTGCCCCGTTTGCGTTGACATTGGCAGCCTCTTCTGATACTTTTCTTTTAGAATGCTGAACGCGATCACAGACGTGCAGGGGATTTTTGTCGGCCATGCTTCCGACTATACCGGCTGCACCGGCTGCACAGTCGTACTCTGCGAAAAGGGTGGGGTATGCGGCATAGATATCAGGGGAGGCGCTTCAGGCACGCGTCAGATTGATGCCCTCAGTATAAATCATGTCGTGGAAGAGGTTCACGCAATACTGCTTTGCGGTGGCTCAAGCTTCGGTCTTGACGCGGCGAGCGGTGTCATGAAGTTTCTGGAAGAAAAAGGGGTGGGGTTTGATGTAGGCGTGGTGAAGGTGCCTATTGTCCCCACCGCAGTCATATTTGACCTCGCTTTCGGCGATCACAAGGCGCGGCCGACTATTGAGGCCGGCTATGAGGCCTGTTTAAATGCATCCACCGAGGTGGCCGAGGGGAGTGTGGGTTGCGGTGTTGGTGCCACGGTTGGCAAACTCTTTGGTCTCCAGTGTGCAATGAAGGGAGGGGTCGGGACAGCGAGTATTGCTATGCCCGATGGGCTTATTGTGGGAGCTCTTGTTGTAGTGAACGCGTTTGGTGATATTGTTGATAACCTTACAGGCAAGATTATTGCGGGCGCGCGGAAAACAGAGGAGAGTCTCGAGTTCGCCAGCACCGTTGAATCCTTAAAGCGAGGCTACGTAAAAAAACAGTTCGGCATGGAAAATACGACGCTCGCCGTAGTAGCGACGAACGGATCATTCCACAAGAGGGAGATGACGAAAGTAGCGCAGATCGCTCAAGGGGGGCTCATCAAGACCGTTAACCCTGTGCATACGACCTTTGACGGAGATCTCGTCTTCGCGCTCTCCACGGGTAGTGTGGAGGCGGATGTTAACAGGGTGGGCATCCTGAGCGAATTTGTAGTAACGGAAGCCATCAAGAGGGCAGTCAGAAAAGCTGACGGATTGGGCAGGCTTCCTGCGGCCAGGGATGTGATGAAGGCTCGCAGGCAATCTACTTATCCTGCGGATGAGGAAGAGCCCGAGACATAAAGAGGAAGCCACATGGACGACTATCGCGTCGTTGCAGATCTGATTAGAGAAAGAGAGTACGTTGTGGCTTTCACCGGATCAGGTATATCAGTTGACAGCGGCATCCCCACGTTTCGCGGCGGCCAGGGACTCTGGGAAAAGTATGATCCCATGGAGTATGCTCACATAGATGCGTTTCGCCGCAACCCTGAGAAAGTATGGAACATGTTGAGGGAAATGGCCGGCGTGATCTTTGCGGCACAACCTTCTCCCGCCCATGTGGCGCTCAGCGATCTCGAAAAAAAGGGATTTCTCAAGGCGATAATTACCCAAAACGTAGACGGACTCCATCAGACTGCGGGTAACAGCACCGTTATCGAATACCACGGTAACCACAGGCGGCTCGTCTGTCTCGGTTGTTCGACAAAGATCGACTTTACTGAGGCCGAAGCCCGCATGCTCCCGTACCCCATATGCGAGCGTTGCCTGTCACCGCTGAAACCCGACGTGGTTTTCTTCGGTGAGCCCATCCCCATGCTTGATATGGTGCGAGCCAATCAGGAAGCGAGGCAGTGCAAGGTGATGCTGATCATGGGTACGTCGGGCGTTGTCTATCCGGCGGCAGACGTTCCCTACCTTGCTCACCAGAGCGGAGCGAAGATTGTCGAGATCAACATGGACGATACACCCTTTACTTCTTCCATATCAGACTTCTTCTTCAAGGAGAACGCATCGGACGCGCTGCCGAAAATCCTTGAACATATTGGAACATAGCGATCGGATACGGGAAGAAATTGAAGCGCTGGATGCGGCGCATGGGCTCGGGACGTTTCTTTCCGGAATGAAGATTGTCGGGGCATTGAACCTATAAAGTGCTGCAGAGGTGTCTATGGAACACGTGTTTTGCGTTATTATGGCTGGCGGGAAGGGCGAGCGCTTCTGGCCGCTCAGTACGAGTACGACCCCTAAGCCCTATTTGAATCTTATAGGCGATAAGACGATGATTCAAATGGCGGTTGACCGGGTGCGCCACCTTGTGCCCGAGGAGAGGACCTTCGTTGTCCTCGGGGAGGATCAGCTGGAGATAGCAAGAAAGCAGCTTAAGCAGCTCCCCGAAGAGCACTTCATCGTTGAGCCGGCAGGCCGCGACACGGCGCCTTGCATCGGCTTTACCGCCATGGCCCTGCGCACGCTTGACCCCGAGGCCTTGATGATCGTGATGCCCGCGGACCACTACATACCGGATGAGGATGCATTTGTAAAAACGGTCTTCCAGGCTGTTGAATGCGCGAGGAGCGGCGAGCATCTCGTTACGGTGGGTATTAAGCCGACACGTCCGGAAACCGGATACGGTTACATACACGCCTTCGAGGAGATGAAGGCGGAGTATGGTTTGTCCTGTTACCGTGTGAATCGCTTTGTAGAGAAGCCCGATGCGCCGAAGGCGGTCGAATACCTTGCTGACGGGCGGTACTACTGGAACAGCGGAATTTTTGCGTGGAAAGCAGGGACGGTTCTGCAAGGGATCGAGAGACATATGCCGCCACTTTACAGAGGACTCATGGAAATAGATGAGGCCATCCTCGCAAACGAGGACGAAAAGATCAGTGCGATTTTCAAGAGCTTCGAATCCATTTCCATTGATTACGGTTTGATGGAAAAGGCCGATAATGTGGTTATGGTGAAAGCAGGCTTTGGATGGGATGATGTGGGCACCTGGGGTTCTCTTCTCAGGATTCTTGAGGTAGATCGAAACGGAAATTATACGAAAGGAGAACCCGTCTGCATTGACACCGAAGACTGCGTGGTATACGGCGATGGCATTGCCGTCGGGACCATAGGCGTGTCTCATCTCATCGTGGTGGCTTCAAAGGAGGGGGTCCTCGTCTGCGATATCAATCGTGACCAGGAGGCAAGGAAGATAGCAAAACTACTTGGATCGGGAACCTAGGGCAGGGGTCATAAATGATCAGCCGGGTCAGCGCTACCACGCTTTACGGAATCGATGCCATCAAAGTCGATGTGGAGGTTGATATATCCGCAGGACTGCCTTCCTTCGGCATCGTGGGTCTTCCGGAAACGTCTGTGAAAGAGAGTAAAGAGCGGGTGAGGGCCGCAATCAAAAATGCGGGCTTCGAGTTCCCGAACGACAGGATCACGGTCAATCTCGCCCCCGCGGATGTCCGGAAAGAGGGCTCATCTTTCGATCTTCCGATCGCCCTGGGGATACTTGTTGCAACAGGGGCTATTAAGCAGGCATCTTTAGATGGCTTTCTGGTGATCGGCGAACTATCGCTTGATGGGACAATCAAGCCTATCAGAGGCGCGCTCTCGGTGGCGTTGCTCGCCAGGAGAGAAGGTTTCGGGAGCATCGTCGTGCCCGTTGAAAACGGGTCGGAGGCGGCGATAGTCAGGGGTGTCCGCGTGCAGGGAGCCGGCCATCTTCTTGATCTTGTGCGCTTCCTGAGGGGTGACGGCGACCTGGCACAGTTCGAATCAGGTGGCGCAGGCTCGAATGTCGGCGGCCTTTCGGACGGGCTCAATTTCTCTGACATAAGAGGTCAGGCCCAGGCAAAGAGGGCTCTTGAAATCGCGGCAAGCGGCGCGCACAACGTGCTCATGATCGGCCCGCCCGGGTCGGGCAAGACCATGCTTGCCAGGAGGCTGCCATCCATACTCCCGCCCTTGACCTATGATGAGGCAATTGAGACGACAAAAGTCCACAGTACAGCAGGTCTCACCAACAAGGACGTTTACCTGATAACGGAGAAACCGTTTCGTGCGCCGCACCATACCATTTCCGATGCGGGATTGATCGGTGGGGGGCATGTCCCGAAGCCCGGAGAAATCAGCCTTGCCCACAACGGTGTACTCTTTCTGGATGAGTTCCCGGAGTTCAAGCGGAATGTGCTCGATGCGCTGCGCCAGCCTCTCGAGGATGGGAGCGTCGTGATCTCCAGGGTGACGCATGCCATCGCGTTTCCGGCAAGGTTCATGCTTGTTGCGGCCATGAATCCTTGTCCTTGCGGGTACTATGGTGATGCGAGAAGGGCCTGT
>CAWGEZ010000035.1:0-26584 GCA_963821605.1 uncultured delta proteobacterium
CATCCAGACCCTGAGACTTACCACTAAAAGCGTCAAAAAACAGAGGGCCGATGACTGCTTGTTCCCCATGGGGTCACGGCGTGCCATGGTACTGCTGCGCTGCTATACTTCCCGGTATCACGATGCGGAACCTAACGTTGGCTTTTCATATCGAGCACCCGCCGTATCATCACAGCCATCTCGTGCTTCGAGGCGGGCTTCATCATGAGCTCAGCAATCCCAAGAGCTTCTGCTTTCTCCTTAGAGATCGTGTCGCTGTAGCCGGTACAGAGGATAATCGGGATGTTGGAACGTAGGGCTCGGACCTTCTCCGCCAAGCGGACTCCGGTGATCCTCGGCATAGTCTGGTCCACAATGATAAGGTCGAACAGCCAGGGATCGCGAGAAAAGAGCTGCAAAGCCTCCACGGGATTGGCCAAACTCTTGACCGCATAGCCGAGAGAACTGAGCAGCTCGTCAGCCGTCTCGACGAGCGATTCTTCGTCGTCCACGAACAGAATCCGTTCGTTGCCGGTCGGGACGGGCCCATCTTCGTCCTCAGGATGCACGAGTTCACGTCCGGTCTGGGGCAGGTAGATGGTAAAGATCGATCCCCTTCCCGGTTTGCTCGATACGGTTATGGCGCCCTGGTGACTCTTCACGATGCCATAGACTACGGAAAGGCCAAGACCGGTGCCCTTGCCAGGTTCCTTCGTGGTAAAGAAGGGCTCGAACAACCTCTCCTTTACCTCATCGGTCATGCCGTGACCGGTATCGCTCACGCTCAGCACCAGATACCTTCCCGGTTTCAGGTCCTGGTGAGGGAATGGTTCCCCTTCCTGAAGCAGCTCAGCGGCCAGCTCTATCGTCAGTTCGCCTCCCTGTTCAGCGTGCATGGCGTCTGCCGCATTAATGCCGAGGTTCATCAACACCTGCTGGATTTGGACGGGGTCAGCCGTCAGCACATCTGATTCAGTCTTGATGTTCAACGCCATCTGGATGGTGGCAGGAAGGGAAGACCTGAGGAGGGAAAACGTGTCGCGAACGAGCGGGGCAAGGCGAAGAGGCTTCCGTACGGGTTCCGCTTTGCGGCTGAAGGTAAGAATCTGCTGTACGAGGTCCCGGCCACGAACACCCGCCTGGAATATGCGTTTCAGGTTACGAAGGGCCTTGGCTTCAGAGACCCGCTTCATGGCCAGGTCTGCGTTGCCGATCATGGCCGCAAGGATATTGTTGAAATCGTGAGCGATGCCGCCGGCAAGGGTACCGATCGCCTCCATCTTCCGTGCCTGGCGAAGTTGTTCCTCCATTTTCAGCTCTTCGGTAATGTCACGACTTATCGCGATTATACTGACAACCTTGCCTTCCGCATTCATCACCGGAGATATTCGCAACCCGACGTCATAAAGTGTCCCGTCCTTTCTCACTCGTTTTACCCGGCCTGACCAGATTTTCCCTTTTGCAAGTGTCCTATCGATGGACGCACTGGTATCCTGACCGAGGCTTTTGCGTATCATATCGATACTGTGACCGACTACTTCTTCCCGGCCGTAGCCCGTAATGCGGCACCAGGCCGGGTTCACATACAGCACCGTATTATCAAGGGCGACAATTGCTATGCCGTCGGCCGTCTCTTCTACGGCGGAGGCGAGTCG
This sequence comes from uncultured delta proteobacterium, assembly GCA_963821605.1. Classification (GTDB taxonomy): domain Bacteria; phylum Desulfobacterota; class Syntrophorhabdia; order Syntrophorhabdales; family WCHB1-27; genus JADGQN01. The sequence goes on from CAWGEZ010000035.1 coordinate 1,635, forward strand.
TATCCTTTCCTCTTCGGTGCGTTTGCGCTCGGTGACGTCTCTCTGGGTCACCTGGACCACTCGTTTCCCCCGGTAGTACGAAAGCCCTGCGGTCGCCTCGACGTCAACGCTCAAGCCATTGCGGCGCAGGATCTTTATCTCCATTAAGGGAAGGCGCATGCCCGTTGTCATGATCAAGTGTGTCCGGTTCCGTATTGCCTCCCTGTAGTCTGGATGGACGAAGTCAAATACCTTCTTACCATACATTTCTTCCGCGCTCCCGACATCAAAGAGCCGGACCGCGGCAGGATTCAAGTAGATAAATAGTTCCCCGTCGTGGAGGAAAATCGCGTCTGGCGACGTTTCGACAAGGCTTCTGTAGCTCTCTTCGCTCTCCCTGAGCGCCTCCTCCGCTCGTTTGCGCTCACGGAAGAGCTGGGCATTGGCGATGGCACCGGCAATTTGGTTGGCGACGCTCTGCGCCAGCCTGATGTCACGCTCCCCATAGGCCTTCACCTGCTTCGACCACAGGGTCAAACTCCCGATCACCTCGCCCCGGGCGATCAAAGGCACGGAGAGTCTCGAACGCAGCCCCGCTTGAAAAGAGAGAACCAGGCCGAGGAATCGATGCTGCACCTCCTCAATGGACTCCGGTTGAAAGAGTATCGGCGCCCCTGTGCGTATCATCTGCTCGGTGACGGATCCCGCGATAGGGAAGACAACCCCTTTACTTCTTCCCGCCACTTCCATCCCCGCCGTATAAGCTGTGGTGAGGGTGCCTTCCTGTGGGTTAACAAGGTTGAGCAGAATCCGGTCAAAAGGAATCAGCTTGCGCACCTCTTCGGCAAAGCGCTCGTATACCTCTTCGATATCCAAGCTCGAGCTGATGATGCGCCCGATCTCGGCGATGACGACCGCCTCTTCGGCCAGCCGCAGGGCTACCTTCTCACTTCGCTTCAGCGCCTTTCCTATCTGTTTTCTCCCGGTCATATTCTTGTCGACATTGCCAAGGCCGCCACACTTAATAGCGTGCGCAGTATGAAGGCCACGCCATGCTTGATTGGCACTGGCAACTTTTGTCCCGAAAACCCTGGCCCATAATGGCTGCTCACATCGCCCTAGAAGTTCTCTTGCTTGACGAGTCGCCCTCGCTGGCCGTTTTCACCACACTCGTATTGCCGTCTTACTGCGTAGATATTGCCCTTGTCCGCTCTCAATTCATACTCCTCCACACCGTCATATCCGTGATCGCCACACGGCCAATGAATAACCTTGACCGACGTTATTGCCCGTTCTCGAGAATTCCCTCATCATCATGTCCCCGGGCAACGTCTATACTGAAAACACCTCGTGGCCTTGACGGCGAGCCATTCGGGCAACGGCCGGACCAGTTGAATCATGCACGAGGAAACGCACTTATGCCATCGCCGCTGAACAGGGGCACGAAGCTTGCGTTCTCAGGGATTTGTCGCAAACAGATACACGCGTGGAGATCGTCCTTAGTGGCAGGCCCTTTATTCGCACGAGCTCCAGATCTCCCCACTCCCCGAAGGCGAAGCCCATGCATGGGCAGGTCATCCAGTCCTCATCTTCGGCGCATGTAGGGTTTGGACGTGCTCGACCATCGAAGGATCCACGATTCTTCGACTCCATCAACAACGACTTTAGGCTTTTCTCGAACCATGGCTTTGTCACGTTCGGCAACCACAGCTGTGCCGGTCAATGTTATTGCAAGACAGAGCATGAAATTCGGAGCATTTGTTTCATCCAGGTTTAACACCGGGCCAGTTCCCAGATGTTACGAGCTCGGTTATGATCAGCGCTATGCCGACGCAAGCCCACACAGGGTAACTCATGAGTACCTCCTTGCTCATCTTCACAACGGCTGTCCTCATAAAGAATTGCCTGCTTTCTACTTCGCCGGCAGGGTCTCCACGAACTTCCGCGCTTTCTTCAGCCAGGCCTCCAACTCCTTGTCGGTTGAAACTCCTTTGCCCTCGATCATGACCCAGCCCTTCATTGGTTTGCCCGTAATATCGAATGGCCTGGCGAACGGCTGCTTCAGCGCCTCCCACGAACCTTCCTCGCCCAGACGAAGGATCAGGTAGGTATGATAGACGCCGCCCAACATCTTCCCGTTCATTAAATGGCATATGCCTCCAAACATCTTCTTAGTTAAGGTGTTTGGCCAGCGCGCCACAATCTTTTCAATCCGCTTTTCAAGATCCTCGTCGTACGGCATTAGCTCTGTCTCCCTAGAAGATTGTGCACTCGCCGAAGGTGTCGGACTTATAGCGTAGCATCCTGTAGCGCAGCATCCTGCAAGGAGTGATTCGTGGGCGTCCGATACCTCACTTACCCTCTCCGCCAATGGCAAGTACGGCTCCGGACGAGTACGCCGCAAACTCCGGCGCATACATGGGCTGTACGGTTGCCGGCGCGACCTTGAACGTGCCGGCGGTCGTCGCCCTGATGCGGTATTTGAAGGTATACTCGCCCTGCGGCAGGTGTTCGAAAAAGAAGTTGGTCCCGCTGTCGCGAATCTCCTCGTACCAGTAGATGCCGAGGTCCCACCGTGGCGCGACTGCGCCGATTCCGGCTCGAAGCCCGGCCCCACGCGGATCGCGCAGATGCACATATTCCATCGTGTGCTTCGACCGGAGAGAAATCTGGATCTCCACCTCGTCTCCCACCTGCAAGCGACGCCCCTTCTTTCAGCGGTTCAAGAATGAACTCCTTGCCCGTGTGGACCCGCTTGAAAAAAGAGCGAGAGACAGCTAAGGTAATCACCGCGCGCCTCTTCCGGCATCCTCTCGGTGGAGAAGTGCCAGGTTGCAGAGGCGAGCATGAATCCGGGCGTTTCTTTCTCCACCGTGACCGTAGAAGTTGTCTTCGGGTCGATCTTCTCGCCCGGAATGACGATCTGGTTCTTCTTTCCCGTGTACTGGTCGGGGTCGAACGTGAACTCGGTCTTCTGGTTGCCGACCGATGACCGTTGCAGCCTCTTTGACCCCCAGTTGCTTTGTGGCCTTGAGATATCCGGGCGAGCGAGTATATGACTTCGGCCGTGGCCTTCGTCGACTTCCAGTGGTTCAGCTTCTTGTTGATAAGAAGCCAGAGCACGAGCCCGTCCAGCTTCGGCTCCTGCGGCGTCAGCTCCATGGTGGTCCGGAGCGCAAAGGCGTGCGTCTCTATGGTGTCGTTGTACCAGAGCCAGGCGCGGTCCTCCGGCGCCCAGAACGTGCCTTGATCTTCAGCCGTCTTTGCCGAATCCATCACGCTTTCCCAGACGAGCGTTGCGTCCTTCGCGCGCCCCATGCGTTTGAGCGTGAGGGCAAGAAATCCTTTCAGATAGGGCCTGATGCTCCTTCCAGTGCTTGAAGCTGAAATCGAGCATCTCTTTACGTTCGCCGTCGGTGAAGGCGCCGCTTGTCCACGAGACATCCGGGTAGCTCGAAAGCGCGTAATTGACGAACGTGACCAGCTCCCAGTTAGAGTCGCGCTCACGCATTTGTTTGACGATATCGTCAACATAGTACCGGTGCAGGTATTGCCAGGCCTTCTGGACCATGTCCTTCGGGACATCTACGCCGAACTCGAGCCCCTTTGAGAAACCGAAGAGCAGGTAGGTGGTCATGTACGGAGAGGGCGGGCCGCCAGGGAACCAGGGAAATCCTCCGCTCGAAGTCTGCGCTTTCTGGAGCTTGGTCAGGGACTCCTGACGTTGAGCCTTGGCAATCGCGGGGTCAAGCACATTGATCAGATCGTCCTTCCCGAGCGCGCCGCCTGCGGCCTGCTGCAGCCAGGGCGTCTCTTCCAGCGCCATTTTCCGGTTGGGGTCGGGCTGATCCCACTTTTCGTACTGCGTGTCCCGCTGTCTATCTGGCCTGGAGAACTGCTCCGCCATCTTCTGAATTGCCGGGTACTGGCTGTACAGAGAGGAGAGAATGCCCGTGGAGAGGAAGCGGTTGAGTGTCTGCTCCGTGCACTCGTAGGGGTAGTTGACCAGGTAGGGAAGCGCGGACAGGACCGAGTAAAAGAGCTGCGCATCGAGCGTGACCACGAGCTGCTCATTGAGACGCGTGGGGTCGTCGTCCTTGCGCAGGTCCTCGAAGGTCATGGTCCGCTTCGACTTATCCTTCAGGGCGACGAAGCGGGACTGCATGAGGTGCATGCGGCCCGGCAGCACCGGGATGGGACGCAGCTCCCCGTCGCTCAAATCCCCTGACTGCGCGATCACTTTGAAGGCTATCATGCCTATCTTTGCGGGCGTCGTGACAGGGAAGGTCAGGTTTGTCCCTGAGCCGGCCGCAACGGTGAAGCTCCGCGGCGCTTGCGGCCTCGCCCGTGACACCGAAAGAGTCGAGGAGGCTCTTGTTCGTTTCCGGATCGATGATATCGAAGGTCAACATGCCTTTGATCTCTTTATCCGAGGCGTTATTGACCACTACCTTCAAGTCTGCCCTGTCGCCTTCGCGTAAGAACCGGGGCAGATAGGGGCGTACCATCAGGTCCTTGACGCTCCTGCGTCTCTTTCTGGACCGAGCCTGACCTGAGATCCTTCGTCAGCGCGTGCGCCCAGACGTTCCAGGAGGTGACCGAGTCGGGCACGGTGAATTCGAAAGATGACGGAGCCGTCGTCGGCTGTTATCAGATGCGGGAACCAGAACGCGGTCTCCGAGAAGTCGGAACGAAGCTGAACCGGGGCCTGTGGCTCGGCCGCGGGAGTCACCCCTTGATTCTCCTCTTTTCCTTCAGCGGAGCAGGAGCGGGCGCCTGGCCTGGCGGAGTAGCCTCCCCTTTCATAGCAACGCCATCCGCCTCGCTCGCCCTGCCGGCCGCCATGGGCATGGCAGCCTTGTACATCACGCGGCCACGGCCGCCCGGCCCGCCCACGCCATACCGGTCAAATAGTTTCAGCCTGTCCGGCTGCAGCGCAGGGTAAGTAGGCAGCTTAGCGAAGCCATTGGTCGGGACCCAGACAGCGCCCGCAAGCGACAGGGAGACCCTGCAGAACGGCCTCTGCAAGAAACTGGGCCATATGCTCATGAGGGACGGCGGATGATGGAGCCACAAAGGCGTCCAGGCTGCGGTCGTACATGTAGGTCAGGATCTCAGCGGCCGCTGCCGGCACGCGCGCCTGATCCGGGGACGAAATCTTTACAGCCCATCGCTCTTTCTGTCCCGGCTGGAGCCTGTCGCGGAAGGTGGAGAACTCAACCTTCAATTCCTTGTTATCCCAGGGCACAAATACCGTGCGGGCAAACTCTACGTATTGATGATCGCGCAGGGTAGCTGCCGAAAAGAGGAAGCCTCCGCGGTCGTTTTCAGTGACGGGGATCTCTATCAAGGGGCTCTCATTGCCTGCCTGCACGGTCCGGCCGTCGGTCTTCTTCGCGTTCTTGAACCGCGCGAGCATGAGGTCCTGCGCCTCCAAACCCGGAAATAGCCAGGAACCGGGCCACTCCACCCACCGGGACCGACGTCTTCTGCGCGAGGAAGAGCAGCGGAAGCGGCAGCCGCAATGTTGGCCCCGCGACCAGGATCTCCTTTGACATCTCGTATGCGGCGCCGAAAGCGTCTTTCGTCTCGTACTTGAGCCGGTAAAGGCCTGCAGGCAGCGCAGGGAAGGGTCTAGCTCAGCCTCTCCCCTGTCGTTGTGCGTAAGGGTGCCCCGGCTCACTTCAGAGGCCGTCCGGCCACTCGCGCATGATGGCGTCCGGCTGGTATACTGCACATCCCAGCGCGGTCGCTGGGTATCTCCCGGGTCTTGAGGAGCGGCTCTGCCGAGCCTTTCGGAGCAGGCGGCAAAGGCTGGTCCACGGGCAATAACGTCTTGTCCGGGGGGACGACTTTGAGCAATTGGTAGGTCCCTGCACCGGGAGCAGGGTTCCCGTCGAGATTGGCCCGTACGATGAGATAGTTTATCCGGTTTCTGTTCCAGGAAGAAGGCGTTGTCCGTTTTCACGCTGGCCTCGACCGCCACGAATCCCAGCCTGAAGGCCCGTGAGGCTGAGCGGGTCTCACCGCCCTCGTCCGTCACGTCAGCATTGACCGCGTAGCGATAGGTGATGCCCTTTGAGGATAGTTCCAGACGTTCATCCGCGTTGGGGTAAAGGTAAACGAGAAGCGGCCGTCCTCGCCGAGGGGCGCGCTTCCTGTCGCAATGGTCTGCCCCTTTGTCTCGCTCCCCCAGCCATAGTAGCCCCACCACCATGGATAGACCGGGGTCCTCGTCACGCGCCATTTGACCTTGCCATTGGTGACGGGCAGACCGAAGTAGTAGCGGGCGTCACCCTTGATCGTTGCAGGCCTGTTCAGACGGAATTCCGCGTCGGGGTCGAGCAGCTTTGTCTCGAACGTGGGCCGTTTGTATTCCTCCACCTGGACCGCTGTTGCACCGTTGTGAGAGCACACGACCTGCCAGTGGCCCAGCAGGCGTCCGGCGGGAATCAATGAACTCGCCGGATGCCGTGCCGTAGCCGTTTGTAACCACAGTTTTCTGTTCCACCGCCTGCCCGTTCGGGTCCCGGAGCGAGACCGTGGCGAGGTGTTGGGCAGCAGCCGGTAGTTTGCCAGGCCGGACTGACCCTGGTAGAGCACGACCTTGAAGAAGAGTTTCTGGTTCGGCCGGTAGATGCTTCGATCCGTATAGATAACGGATTGTATGACTTCCGTTGACTGCGGCGCATAGACATAGAAGCCCCTGTAATCTATGGCAGCCCACTCGTTCCAGCGGCCGAGTACAAAGTAAGGGATCCCTGTCCCCGCTATAAAGGTCGTCTTTCCTTCGCCATCCGTTATTTTCGAATCGATGGCCTGGTGGTGTTGCTGGTAGTCATGGCGGTACAGGGTCACGTTCACGCCGGGAAGGGCCTTGCCCGTGGACCCTTGCAGGGCTGTGACATGGACCTCGGTCCCTTCCGTCCGGGTGACGAGGACCAGGTCGCCGAGGTTGATAGGAACAGCCTGCATCTGATTGTCATCCTTCGAGAAGTTTCTCCTCGCGGAAGCAACCACCACGTACAAGCCGGGCTGATCCATCGGAGGCACCACGAACATCCGGTGGCTCTTGAAATCGATGGTTTCCGGCAGGCGGACCGTCCATTCTGCGTAAGGTTTCTGCTGGCTCATCATCTGCTCCACTTCGCGGGAATTGATCGCCACATTGAAATCGTCCGCGTCCCGAACTTTGCTTCCGAGGTCGCGGGCATACGCACGGAAATAGAGCTCGGTCAGGTTCCCATAGACGATGCCGATGGAGGCCCTCTTCAGATTATCCTGCGCCATGGCCTCGATCTTGAAGGATGGGGCTTCGATCGACTTTATGATATAGAGACAGCGTTTTCCTCCGATCGAGTCGGGATAAGCAGTCTGTCCGTCCCGGGCAATCTTCCGGGCGCGAACGAGGTTGTCGGGCGCATCTTCCTCTTTGACAAACTCGGCAAGAGTGGCCATCCCGACAGACCACCAGGGATAGCTCCGCACCTTTGGCAGTCGCGCTTCGAGGTCTGCCCTGATGCGTTCCCGGTCGGCCTTCTCGGAGAAGTTGGTCTTGAGCTTCCGGAGTCGCTCCAGACGGGCCTCGAAGGACGCTTCGATCTCCTTTCGCCCCGCATGCCACGATTCCAGATCACCGAGCACCTCGCAGTATTTGACCACGGGATGGTCGACCTGAAGGGAAGGCAGCTCCGCCAACAAGGCCTGCAGGTCAAGGGCATAGACTTCGTCCGACTGCCCGGGCGCCCAGCCGAGCGTGTCCGCAAGCGCCTCCGCATAAAGATAGGTGACTGCATCGCGCAGCGTAGGGCGGATCGTCCTGGGGTAGTCGTTCAACTGGATATATTCGGAGAGTATTGCCATCGGCTGCTCTCCCAGTTGGTCTCGATGGGAGAAGTACGCACGTCGTAGGAACGGCGCGCTTCGGCAAAAATCTGCTCAACGGTCCACGCCTTCAGGTCGACCGCACCCTTTGAGTCGACCTTCTCGCGGCCGCGTATTTCCCAGGAGTACTCATGGGCATAGGTCAGGAGCGCCTGTGCGTAATAGAGGTGAAGCGTGGTCTGTGCCAGCAGGTCTTCAGGCCAGGGCTCTTCCTTCAGGAATCTCACGGCTGTCTCGTAGCCGTGCAGGGCCATCCGCGTCTGCACGCAGCGGATCAGCGCACGGACCCATGCCTCGCTGTTTTGAGATGAGCGTGCGGCGTTCAGATTGCCTTCGGCGATCTCGTAGGCCCGCTCATACTTTTGCTCCGAGATGGCCTTATCGTAGGCTTTCCAGCCGCTGCCGGGCTTGCCGGTCCATGGGATGAGTTTCAACGATTTGACCTCCTTTTGTTGAATCTTTTGCTGAGGCTGAGCGCTGCCCAGGCAGGGGCGCCCTCAGAAGCTGCCGCCAGAAACACTCCAGGAACAGAAGCAGTAGACTTGACGCTGAAAGGATAATCAAAGCAGTCTTTGGTTTCATATGATCTTCGATCCTCTCACGGCATCCAAGCTCGGAAGTAAATCGATATTGTCGTATCATTCGAGCGAGAGCGCGATTTTAATCAAGTGAAGACTTGCATCGAAGCGGTCAAAGTCCGTTTCTTGAAACAGTCTCTGGAAGCCGAGCTGTGATTGCGTGGTTGCTACAAATCGTATGGGTAAGTGACTCTGAAGGTTGTTCCTTCTTCGAGCGAACTGGTAAAGGATACAGTTCCCTTGAGGTATCGTTGCGTGAGCAGTCTCACGCTATAGGTCCCGAGGCCCCTTCCCGCTCCCTTGGTAGAGAAGGAACGCTGGAACATCTGGAGCTGGACGTCGCGCTCCATTGTTCCGGGGTTATGCACCCAGAATTCGACTCCGTTCCGGCCTGACCGCACCCAGGGTAACGGTTTCTCCCTCCTCGCGGCCTCCAGAGCGTTTTTCAGGAGATTGCCAATGACGCGCCTCAAAAGCACGCGGTCGCTCGTAAAGGTGATATTCTTCGATGCGGGAGAGATCCTGATGAAGCGTCCCCGCGCATTACCGCTGTATTGTCCGACAATTTCTTCCAGCAGCGCGAACGGCTCTATCGGAGAAGGGTTGACGGAAAGCTCGCCGCTTTCCGCCGCAATCAACTGCCTCTGGCGTCAAGCTCTTGGATCAGGCGTACGGACAGGAGTTGAGTATTGCTCTTTTAGCCGCGGGACGGCTTATCAGGCTCTTGGTGTTGAGAAGGTTCTCCAGGTCTCTGACCACGGCGCCTTGATCTGGCTGAAATTGAGCAGGCGACACTGGACCGACTGACGGGAAAGCTGCGGTTCCCGGTCGATTAGTCTGTCGAGGATAGATGCCTGAATGTTCTCCTGCTTTTCTTTCATGTTTGCTGGCTAAGATACGCTTTATCTTGTGTGACTCTATGGGATGATGTGGATGATCGTTGTAATTTCACATGACTCGCGGCAATGTCCCGCGTTAAACCGGCCTTCCGTCCGGCCCGATCAGAATAGTGCGTTCCTCCGGCGTCCCTTTTCCTGCAGGACCCAGGAGCCAGTTGATACGGAGCGTCGACGATTCCGGCACCCATTCAACGCCGGGCGACGCCAGTTCGAGGTTGTCACGGCAGCTCTCGGACTTTACCCGGAACGCCTCTTGGGCGGCTTTCTCGATATTGAAATATGCGCAGGAACCGTTCTTCTCCGGCCTGGCAGTAAGACATACCACCCGGAAGGGAGGGATAAGTATCGATGAGTATAATAACAGAGCCTTTAATCTCGCCGACAACCTTAATCCCGGTCGGCTTCGCCTTTGGGGAGACAGTGGAGTCCCGTGCAACCGAAAGGGCATAGCGCATCCTCTTCGGGGTCCTGATGTCAAGACGTGTCTTGGAATTTTCAGTGGAATAATGTATCGAACCGCCGATGAGAGCAAAACGGAATCGTCGGCGTGGGTGGGCGCACCAGCAAAGATCGCAGAGCAGCAGTGCGTAACCGAGTATGCTATCCGCATAACAGACACCGTAATACTTCCAGTGGGCGCCGGGGGGCTTTGAGTAACTTCGCTGTCCCGTTTGCGAAGTTCGTCTTCGGTCTTGCCTTTGTTTTCGGCATCGTCCTGTTCCAGCCGATGTTGCCCGTCTTGGAGTCACAAAGGATATTGAACGGCCGAACCCATTTGCCGGCCTTTGCATCCCACACGTGGTACGCGCCTCCATTCCAGCGACAGACAGCATCTTCAACGCCCGTTCGTGTAGGTGCGGTTGTTCTGGCTGAGATAAACGATAGCGTTTGCCCGTTTCTGTTCGAACAGGTTGAGGGCGGCTTCGACGTTCATCTTCCAGTTCCAGACCTGGTCGAAGGTAGGGGCCGGATTGGTGAGCTGGCACATGCCGTAGCCGTTGTCGAACGACTTGATCGGCTCATTGCGCATGTTGAAGTGCTTGAATTTAGACTCGTGTTCGATAATCTTATCAAAGCCGGCACTGTTGGGCTTCACGGCGCAGATACCCGGTAACTTCGGAGGGACTTGGGTTTGTGCCGCTGATTTTGACGGTAACGGTAGCCATCGTCTTGTTGGCCTCGGCGCGAACCGTGAGTGTTCCGCCGCAGTTGACGACCAGGCTTTGGCTTCCCATTCATTGACGGTGGTCGTTTCACTACCGGACTTTGTGAACCTGTCCCAGGGATGTCCAGTGCCAGGTGTGAGCCCCGGTCTCATCGGTTTCGAACTTGATGCTAGGCCATTCGGGAACAGAAGTGATTGTGAAGGTTTCGTTCACTGTGGGCTTTGTGAACATCATAGCGAGTCTCCCTCATTCAACAAGCCGATCAGCAGCGATCTACGCTTCGCCGCAATCGGCCAAAAAATCGGATCGGGGACGGGTTTACAGAAAACTGTTTTGGTCTGTACCACCTGTAAGCCCGCCCCAACGTAGGCAGAGTGGTTCGCCGTTTTTTTCGACGAGTGTTATTGCGCTGTCTACACCTTCTTATTCGTCTGGAGATCCCAGCCTGCTACGACCTGGCCGCCGCCTGAGCCATCGGCCCGTTTCTGCTGGGTGTAGATCCACTCGATCTTTCCGTAGTTGAAGGCTACGGCTTCAACCGGTAAGGTTTCGGCACCTCCGGAGGATCCGCCGTCATGATAGGAACTGATGATGCAGTTGGTGAGCTTATATTCCATGTATTTCATCTTGTCACCGCCTGCTCGGCAGAGCTCCAGGGTGACATGTTTTATGTGCATTCCGTCAGCGCAGGCGAGGGCCAGTTTAGGGGACGCTTTGTCGAGCGCCTTAGTGATAGTGAAGTCCTGGAAATGCGCGCGTTCAGCAGTTGCCCCACCGGCGCTGCTGGCTGTGGCGGAGGCGGCTGTTGGATCCCCACGCCGTAGGAAAGTACCTCGATCCAGTCTTTGTGCTTGTCGTCTGTGCTTTCTCCCGGTATACCGTCAATCTTCAAAAATGCATCGAACGCCATGGTCTGCCTCCTTGCTTTAGCTTTCAGGTTAGGCTGGATAACTCTTGTTAATTTTACATCAGAGGTAGCAAATTTGAAAGTGACCACGTAATTTGGGGTGTATGCGTGTCTATTATTCCGAGGTGATAGACCACAAATGAATGAAATCAGATGGTGCCAGAGGTCTTCTGAAAAAGGCGATATACGGCTTCTGTGCCGTGCCCCCCATGAAAATGGCGCTCGGCGCAGCCTCTATGCGCGCCCTCACGAAAGAATGGTATAAGCCGATCAGCTCAAAATGTCGCGGGGTGGCATCTGATCCAGGAGAATAAAGCAGTCCATTCTTTCCGAAAGGCCGGAGATTCCTTCTTCCAGTTGGCTGATCTCGAGAGGTCCGAGTTCGTCGAAGCCCTCCCTTTTCCTGGCCAGTTCCAACCATTCGATGGCGGGCGGAACGATGTTCTGCACCCCTTCATCCAATTCTCTCAGATCATTGAACGTTTTCGCGGAAAGATATTCCATCTGCTCCCACACGCTCTCGCATGCGAGTGGCACCAGATCCCATTGGCTGACCCAACCCTTGAGCGGACCGGTTCCTATGACGAGCAGAGGGATAAGGCCGGCCGAGGCTGTCATTGCTGTCTCGTACGACTCCGCAAACAAGGTTATCTCTCCTGGCCTCTTTGGCCCAAAAGCGCCATGAACGGCGCGCCTTGGCAGAATTGTCCTTGGAGGCCAGCACCTGGTACCCATTTTCTATCCAGCCCGAAAAGCTGTTCAGCAACGGGAACTCATGGCCAACCTTAAAGTAATCTTTTGCCGCAGGATGCTTCCCGTACGCGGCCCACTGCCAACGTCGTTCTGATCTTATTTTTTCCAGCATTGCGCAATGTTCCTCGGCGCCTGGCCCGGAATAGACGCAGCCGCCCCGATAAAAACCCCTTTCCCGCTAAACTGGTAATTCAACCTAGGATACAGAAATTTTACTATACACGCGCTGTAATGCAAGGAAATTCTTTTGGTAGTAAGGGGATTGTTCCGCCGCCCTTTCCCAATCCGGAGAAACATGGTAAAATAGGTGCACTATGCATCTTGGGATAGTGTCAGCCACCGTTTTTGTATTGAATCTTCCGTTCGGATATTGGCGCGCCCACGTCAGCAGATTTTCCCTGCAGTGGTTTGTCGCGGTTCACCTGCCGGTCCTCCTGGCAATCTCTTTGCGCATGTTGGGCGGATTGGGCTGGGAGCTTATTACCTTTCCCATGCTGATCGGAGCTTTTTTCGCGGGTCAGTCCTTAGGCGGAATGCTGCACGTGCGCTGGAAGAAGCTTGGGGCAACAGCGCTTACCGCCTGCCTTGTCTGTGATCTTTGGAAAAAGTTACGCCCACATGGCACTCGCACTCTTTGATTTCGACGGCACAATTACCTTCAAAGATAGCTTCGGCGACTTTATTGCCTACGCGGTTGGTCGCAGAAAAGTCATTACCGGCGCCATCCTTTTGAGCCCGATGCTTTTGGCATACGCGCTGGGCCTTATTCGCAACTGGAGGGCCAAGGAGCTTGTGTCGACTTACTTCTTCGGGGGCTGGGATGCCCGCAGCTTGGAAGCCCTTGCCTCAAACTATTCAAGAGAACGGCTTCCCCGCATCGTCAGAGAGATTGCGTTAGAAAGAATCGGCTGGCATAAACTGAAGGGGGACAAGGTTGTCGTTGTTTCAGCTTCCATCGACCTATGGTTGGCCGAGTGGTGTACCACGTGCGAGGTGGACCTTATAGCCACGAAACTGGAAACGAAAGACGGTCGGGTAACCGGCAGGTTCCTCACCAGGAACTGCTCAGGAAAAGAAAAGGTCAGGAGGATTGAGGAGCGATACGACGTGAAGAGCTTTGGCTATATCTATGCTTATGGCGACAGCTCCGGCGATACGGCAATGCTCGATATGGCGGATGAGAAGTACTACAAATGGAAACGCATCTAATGCCGATTTGTCTTCAAGGGTATAGCTTCCGGGTACCCACGCAAGTGGGTGTTGCGCCCTGCCTCACTCCGACGTACTAGATGTACGCCTGCGTTCCTTACGGCTTGAGCGCCTCGCTCTCCGCTTGAATACAAATCGGCATAGTACAATTGCACCCGAGTGAAAGGGGTCAGTTTCCAGGGCCTTTGGCCATTCCGTGTTTGTAATCCCGGTAATGCTGCTCCAAGTGTTCTCTTGCTTTGGCAAAGTTTGCAGGGTCTACCCACTTGACCTGATAAACTCTGCTTAATGCGCTCTTCAAGTGCGTAATATCAATTTCTTCGTCTTGGTTGTGATGAGGAAGATGCCGAATTTTTTTTTCATCTTTCGTAACTTCGATTACCGCAAAGGCAGTATCCGGAAGACTCTGGATATACTGCCTGCTCCACTTTTCCGCTAATGCCGTCGACGCAAAAACTGACAGAATTATTGCCACTGCCAGGAAGAAACGGCTTTTCAAGCTTCTTATCGACATGGCGTTTATTTCAGTGCCCCTGGTGACAATGCCTCGACAGTACCGCGATCTATTACTTAGGGTAACATTGGATATCGGTAAGGCGCAAGCACGTTCATCGAGCGGTAGGATCCTTTGACCAAAAAAATCCCCCTACCAGATTTTACTCGGTAGGGGGAAAATGGTACGAGGCCCTCAGTACATAAACGAACCCTGAGAATAGGGGCTGGCGATAGGCCCTATCCCGTAGGAATCGTCACAATGGGAGCGGTTCCTTTATCTCCGGTCTCCACCAGGGTGAAGACAAACATCAAGAAGGAGAAGATTTTTTTGGACATCAGGTCCTTGTCGTCGATCCAGAAATAGGAGTTCCTGTAGGGTATCGAAACAAAGGCATCGCGGGGTTTTTCCGATGAGCTGTGAATCCGCACCAAAGGGCGGATATTCTCGCCGGCAGCCGTTTCCTCGAACGTGGGGGCAACCCGCTTTTCCTGCACATCGGCGGCGGGGACTTCAATGTCCGTAGATATATCGACGAGGATTTCCAGGATCGACCGGGTCAGAAGAGCAATCTCTTTATCATCTTTAGGGATGGCCCCGTACACCACAAGGATATCAGTGGCATTCGGGTCTAAACCCAACATGTTGCGGACCTCTGTAGAGAGGGCTTCAAGCTCCGGATCCCGTTTCCCCCGGATGACTATCAGGGCCGCTGCTTCTTTGTCTATCTTTGTGAACCTCATCCCGATGCCCCCTGCCATTTGGATCCTCCGCATTTTCTGGATCAGAGCATAAAACTCAGGATCAGCGGAGTGAGCCCTCGCGTCCCCTCCAAAGCGATTCCGAATCCCGTTAATCTCATGAACCAGCGCGCGGAATACCAGGTCCACGGGATAGCCGCCCTGCATAAGGCTCAGGATGGCGGCGGGAGGAATGGGGGACATCAGGCTGCGGGCAAATTTATCTCCCAGGATGGGGGTGAACGTGATGGTCGGGCGGTCCACATACGTTCCGGTCGCGCCCAGGGTCTGAGAGCTGCTCGAAGGCTGCTGGGTCATTGTTGCGCCCAGATTGACCTGCCCCGCAATCTGGTACTGGCTTATCACCGAGGAGACGTCCAGGAAAACCGGGGCATCCCCGTAGCGTATTTTGACCAGGTTAAAGAGCATCTGACGCTTCCAGGAATCGGAAATGGCCTCCGTGTAATCGAACCGGTCCCGGGACACGGTTCCCGGGCCGAGCCCCGTGCAACCGAAAAGCGAGAGCAGCAGAACGCCTGATAACAGATAGCCAACGGTTTTCATCTTTTTCCTTTCTCGCGCGCGGGCCACTTCAGCCGCACCGTGAGCACGTGCGATTCGCGGCAACAGTGCATGTCTGCTACTTCGGCTTTCCCCTTCGAGGCGCGTCTTCGGTTTGACGCATAGAACCGCACCCGAGTCTGTATATTCTGTGGTCAGAATGAGGTGCTGTCAATGTTTTCATTGCTCTTCCCAAGACTTCTTTAACCAACCTCAGGAACGTACTTGTAAGAATATTTTGGCTCCTGGTATTTTTTGTCTTTTTGCCGCTTCGGCAGTTTCACTTTTTCGCGCGGCGCTTTTTTATACGGAATCTTGCTGAGAAGGTGCGAGATGATGTTCAATCGCGCGCGCTTTTTATCGTCGGATTTTGCAACAAACCACGGGGCCCAGGGAGTGTCGGTCGCCGCGAACATGTCGTCGCGCGCCCGCGAGTAATCGTACCAGCGATTGTAGGACTCAATATCCATGGGGGAGAGCTTCCAGATCTTGCGCCCATCATTGATCCGCCCTTCAAGGCGGCGGGTCTGCTCCTCAGGACTGACCTCGAGCCAGTACTTGAGCAGAATGATCCCGGACTCGACCATCGCCTTCTCGACGAGCGGCACCATCTTAAGGAATTTCTTCGACTGCTCCTCAGTACAGAATCCCATCACCCGCTCGACACCCGCGCGGTTGTACCAGCTGCGGTCGAAGATGACCACTTCGCCGGCAGCCGGGAAATGCGCCATGTAACGTTGAACATACATTTGGCTCTTCTCCCGCTCAGTCGGCGCCGTCAACGCCACCACGCGAAATACACGCGGGCTCACGCGCTCGGTGATTGCCTTGATCACTCCCCCTTTTCCTGCACCGTCCCGCCCTTCGAAGACGATAAGAACCTTGAGTCCTTTCGCTTTGACCCACTCCTGCAGTTTGACCAACTCCACATGCAGCTTGGCGAGTTTCTTCTCATAATCCTTGTTTTTCATTTTGTTGCCGGATGTTTCGTTGTTTCCTTTTTCTTTTGCCTTGTCCTTACTCATCGTTTCGCTCCTTTCCTTGAATTAGTCTGACAATGATATTACCACAGTTCATCTTGGAAATATGTTTCGCCGCTCAGAGAACCGGCGCTGGCTTAGGTTTAAGATTCGCGAAGAGTATATGGACGCTGATCAGGAGCACCCACAGCGGGAAGACCAGCGGAGTCCAGGAAAGATACCCGATGCTCAGGAGGAGCAACAGCGCCAGGGCGTAGCCGAGGAACGCCATCCAACGCGGGAAGATCCCGGTGCGGATCGAGAGCGTGCAGGTTGAGATCATGAATACCCCCGCCATCTTCATCGCATAGACGTTCATGATCTGGTACGTTACGGTGCGGCCGAACGTGTAGATGCCGGATTCCATCAGCTTGCCGGGCGTGGCTCCGTAGACCATCATGATACCTCCCGCCACCGCCGCAGAGGCGAACAGCATGGCAAGAAACAGGAGCCCACTGCCGAGGAACACGGTGGCAAAAAAGCGGTCTTCGTATGGCCCCAATCCGGTCGCGCAGCACACCGATGAACCACAGGAAGGCGATGCCTGCGAACGGCAGCAGGTGCAGCGCGAGACTGACGGTTTTCCAGCTATGCGGCAAGCCACGTCCCTGCATCCTGCGGATCGGCGGGGACGGAAATCCGGATGAGCACCAGACTGATGATGAGCAGAGTCGAAAACACGATGCCGGCGATAGCGGCAGCACGCGGCGTCGTCAAGCGAGCCCGGGTCAAGGGTACCTCTTGTTCCATCACTCACCCTCAGCGGGCAGTTTCCCGCATCCGTACATTTTTCGCCCTGTCTGCCTGGTATCTCCTTGCAGAAATAGTCGCATTTCCAAGCGTCTCTTACTTCATGAGGGGAATCTCGGTAGCGAGCTCGTAGCCGACCGCTGCACTGATCTTGTTCTCGATCTGGTAGTAGCGCGCAACTTTTTTATCGGGCAGCGCTTTACGGAATTGAGGCAGATAGGATAGTCTCAGTTTTTGCTGCTCTGCCTGAATGGCGAGGAACTCATCGGTCAACTTCTTCGCGACCTCATTCGTCATGGTCTGGTAGTTTTTAGCATAATCCTTGATCATCGTTACGGTACGGCCATTAAGTTTGATCATTTCGTTCTGGTACCTGTCATAGATTGGCCAGAATGCCTTTGCTTCCGATTCTGTGAGGCCCATACCCTCTGCCACAAATAATTTCCTATCCGCCTTTACCTTGTCGCGAACGATCTGCATGTTGTCCGCAGGCTTATCCTGGGCCAATGCCGGCAGCCCGGACAGGGACAAGACCAACGCCAATACCGTAATCATGTAGATGCTTCCTTTTGCTACGCTCATCTGTTTTCTCCTTTTAATCTATTTTGTTCCCAAATGTTAATCCAGCGCCTGGCGAAGTGGAGCAGCACATCGCATCAACCGGCCCGTGCCACTTCATGCCCCGGGTGTTGCCGCGAACACTGTCTATTGGACCATAGTCCTATGACGCGAAAAAACCCAATCTTAAAAAAGGTTGGGTTCTTTCGCGTCATCTCAAAGATTGTCTAGATCTTGTCCCGGCAGCATTCAGTCGTCCCTGCAGAGCTTACCCCGCCGAACATTCCCTTCTTTCCCCCTCGGCTGGAGCTTGTGCCTGGCTGCACCTTTATTGGGTCTTCTCCCAGGTCTTGTCCGGATCAAAGCTCTCCATTGCCTGCGCGATCTTTGCCGTGTTCTTCCCGAGATTCTTCTGGTACACTGCGCCGTCCTGGTTGACAATGAAGGTCATGATGCCGGAATTGCCATACTGCGCCGGATAGGCCACCAAAGCAAACCCGCCTATCATCTTACCATCGACAACATAATCGTATGCACCGCCGGGAGCATTCTTTCCCTGGGCTTTCAGTATTCGGTAATAGTATCCGTGGTAGGGAATCGGTTGATCAGTGATTTGCTTCGGGGTTTGCTTCCTGCCGTAGCCCTCTTTTACAGCCTCAGCAACAAGCGGTCCCAACGGGCTTTCTTCCTCACCTTCGCCGGTCTCCCAGTAAAGACCGTCCTTCTTGCCCGGTTCGCTCCTGAATTTTTGTGCATACTCAAGGAGACCGTTCTTATCGCGGTCCTTGACGGGCATATTCATGCTGGGCATCCACGTAGACAAGGCACGTCTGGATGGCGCTCAGCTCGTTCCTGCCGATCCGTCTGCGCGAGGATCTCTTGTTTTCCGGCCTTGGTGTCAAAGCGCCAGTTCTTGCCCGTCTTTACGATAGGGATTGGGAACGGCCAGTCATCGTTCCCGATATGAAGGATGACCTTCTCTTTATTCACTTGCTCCAACCTGTTTTTTTCCTCGTAGTGACCGACGAACTGCTCGCTCGCTGTCTTGTCCGCGACTTCGTCACCGGACGAGACCAGGCCCTTGCTTCCCGGCCCAAAGATGGCCAGCAATGCGTGGGTGTCATTTTTCTTCAGCGCATCTATCAAGGCATTGACTGCGTCGTCCGGAGACTTGAAGGTCTTCTGCGCAGGCGCGGCTGCGTATGCCTGACCGACCGCAAAGACACAGATGACATCGCAAAGATGATGATCACCGCAGCGAACCTGCGCGCTTCTTTTCGTGCGTTTATGGCTATGTGTAGCGACATCGGCTTTCCCTCCATTGGCGAATGGTATCGTTGCGATGTGCTGTTCATCTGCGTCCACCTCCTCCGCCGCCGACCGCCGCCACCGGACGTCCACCGCCACCGCCGCCACCGCGGCCACGCCGCGAGACCGCTCACCGCCACCGCCGCCCCGCCCAGATGACAAGGCTCTGGTTTCCACGATTACTGGCCTGTCTGGCTTCGCCGCCGCGGTCAGAACCGCTGAATGCGCTGTTGCCGCCGCGCTGCTGGGCAGCCTGCCCGCGAGAACCGCCTGCTCCACCACGGTCCGGACCACTCGGCTGCTGTACGGCCTGCCCGCGAGAACCACCTGCTCCACCGCGATCGCCCCGGGGCTCCGAGGCTGTTGTGAGGCCTGAGGACCACCTATGCCTTGGTCTCTTCCTCCACCTGCGCCCTGGCCCCTTCCTCCGCCTGCGCCTTGGTCTCTTCCTCCACCTATGCCTTGGTCTCTTCCTCCACCTGCACCCTGGCCTCTTCCTCCACCTGCGCCGTCACGGCCTCCGTAGTCGCTGTCTCATATCATTTGAGACACGCGGCTGCTGGCCGAACTTATTGGCGGTTCCCTGATCCCGGTACGCAACGCCTTTACGAGACTCCGGGTTATGCTTCCACTGACCCTGCCCCCCCTGGCCGCCCGTCACTTTGTTCTGGTACTTGCTGCGGTTGATGTTGTTATTGATGTTTGCGTTCTTGTAAACATTCATATTGACATCGCCGTGACCCCAGTCACAGCTGCCCCCGGCGTAGCCCCAGGCCGCGCCGACGGCGACTCCGGCCGCAAAGGAGAATGCCATTGCTCCGTACGGATAGGCGTAGACAGGAGGCGGCGGATAGGCGGGGTAGGCCCACACACCATAGACTACCGTCGGATTGTACGTCGGCACATAGACCACCTGGGGATTTGCGGGCTGTATCACAATAGTCTGGGTCTGCTGTTCCACAATGACCTTCTGCTCGTTGGTGGTCTTGAGGTTCCCCGCAGCCTGCGCCTTCTGCCTCAATCTCTGCACAGCAGCCATCAGGTCTTTCTGCTGGGCAAGAACAGCATCTCCCAGTTCCTGTGTCCAGTCCAGCTTATCGTTCATCATGGCCAGGACATCGGGGAAGTTGACGAGTGACTTGACGCTCGGGTCCCAGCTCTGCTGCTCCAGGGCTTTGGTTAATTGGTCCCCCTTGAGACTCGGATTTGCCTTTACCCAGCGCGCCGCCTGGACTATCTCCAAGGGGTACGTTGAGGCCATAAAGATTTGCGCCAGGAGATCATCCGGGTAGAGCGCGATCGGCGCGACAATCTGCTCCAGTTGTTCCGGCTTGAATAGTGGTGCAGCGCCTGTTTGCTGGTGCTTCCAGGCACGGCAGGTGGGGGCCGCCACGGACAGGATAAGCCACCAGACCAAAATGATATACGACATTCTTGGTATCTTCATCGTAACCTCTCTTTCATACCCGTGTGATGCGGCGAGCCCTTTCTAAGAAGTGCTGCCGACCCAGACCCGGCAAGCGAGCGGAGCCGCTCGCGATCACAATGGTGGACGGCAAGACGCAAGAAGCCCAACCATTTTTAAAGCTGGGCTTTCTTGCATAATCTTCTCTTGCCTTGAGGGCACCCTGCTATTCAACCATACCTGGTCGCCAGCATAGCCCTCGCACTTGCCGTCATTTCTGCATCGGCTCGAAGTGATCTCTTCTGTTCTGGGCCCAGCATCCCTCGTTGTGCTCCGTGCAGACAGGCCGCTCTTTGCCGTAGCTGATCGTATCGAGTGCCCTTTGCATCGACGCCCAGACCGATAAGGTAGTTCTTTGCTGCATCGGCACGTTTCTGGCCGAGGGCGAGGTTATACTCCACGGTACCCCGCTCGTCGCAGTTGCCCTCGATTCTGACCTTCTGGCCGGGGTTCGCCTTGAACCAGTCGAGGTTCTTTTTCAGGATCTCTGCGTCAGCGGGTCTGATCGCATATCTGTCAAAATCAAAATTGATGTCCTGGAGAACAGCAGCCGGCGCGGGAGGTGGTGGAGGAGGAGGCGGCGGTGGCGGTGGGACTACCACTTCCGGTTTCGGTTCCGGTGCCACGACCTTCTGCTGCTCCGGAGGCGGTGGGGGCGGAGCCTCACCCTTCTGCGCCTGCATGAAGCAGCCGCATCCGCTAAGACCAACCAAAAGCACACCTATACAGAGAAACATACAACAGATCCGTACCTTCATCTTATACCTCCTTAGTTTTATTGGAATCATGCTGAAACTATCAAAGGGGCTCGAGTAGTCGTCATGCCGGCGAGCTGAATAGTAGTCCCACGGCGGCGCGAGGTATGCAGAAGGGTGGCCCCTACGGGTCCACTCACTTCTTCAGTTCCTTGAGCGCACCGGCAATGTCCCGGCTGAGGGCCGCGAGCGCCCGGCTGTGGGCCTGGACCAGGGTATCGTAACCCTTGCCTGCCGCAGGCTCGCTGTAGGTTGTCTTTCTGGTTAACCGTGCTTTCTTATCTCCACCGTAAGCGACGCTCCACCAGGCCTCAAGGGAGACCGTGCTGCCGAGCGTCCCATCCAGCTGCAGCAGTTCTACCTCTACCCGGTATTCGGGCGTTAGCGATGGCCTCCACGGGAAGAGCACGACTTCCTTGGTACAGATGAGCCGCGAAAGGTTTTCCGCAAGCATGCGGGGAACACTGTCCGTAAGCGGCTCTGCCCACAGGTCGAAAGAGGAGAGGCTGAGCTCGTTCGGAGAGGTACGGGTAACGATCTGCGGCCGGTTCACGTATTCCGGCAGCTTTATGGGCCCTATACCGATATTGATGCAGGACTCCTCAGGAACCTTGCTCCTCGCCCGTAAGGGGGCTCAAGACGTAATGTCGCGCGGTTGGGCTGCTGGCGCACCCGACCAGAAGCAGCAGGCATATACCGAGTCCAGCTTTAACAAAGGATCTTTTCATCTCACTTCCCCCCCATATTTTTCTTCCCGAAGATGACCGACTCGGGTTGCTGTTGCAGAGTATCGGCTAGAAGCCGCATGGACCGGGCTGCAGCGCCCAGTTCCTCGAGCGTTTTCCCGAGACGATAGGAGACGACAGAATCTTCCCCGGCCAGGTAGTCGATGGTGTCCAGGGTACCCTGGGCCTTCTTCAAGGTTGCGCCGGCCTCGTCAGAGGTCTTGGTGATGCTCGCTGTCAGCGGCCCGATTTCGGCTTCTAACCGCTGGGCCAGTTCATGGACGTGCCCCGCGACATCCGCCATTTTGTCTCCTATCGGCTTGACCTGCTTATCGATATCCTGGATGAGCATACGTGTCTCACTCACACCTTGCTTCGCCGACCTCAGCATCTCGACCGTTTCCGGGGAGTTGACAATCTTTTCTATCCCCGTCATCGCGTTATTCAACTTGGTAAATATCTCCTCTATCGGGATGTTCTCGATCCTTTTTGCCAGTTCCTGCAGCGGTGTCGGGATCGTGGGGATCTCCATGGTTTTCTTGTCGGCACCCACGAGCACGGCCGGCTTGTCCGGATAGAAGTCGAGGGAAACCAAAAGCAGGCCCGTTACGATGCTCTGCATCTCGAGCTGTGCCCGCAAGCCGCGCTTAATCATATCCGGCATGAGCATCCCCTGTGGCTTTCGTGAGAGCTTCCAAGCTGGGGCCGCCCTCCACCGTCTGGATTGCATCCGGGAAAAGTTCAATGTAGACGGGGATGATCATAGAGAGGTCCTTCGGATTAAGGAGCATCTTGATATCGGTGACCGTACCGATCTTCACACCGCGAAAGTTCACGGGTGCGCCCACGGCGAGTCCCTTCACCGATCCCTGGAAGTACATCACAAATTTCGGGTAGTTCTTGAAGAACTTGCCCGACCCGAGTATGAGAACTGCTCCCACCACGAGGACCAGGGCGACCACGACGAAGATGCCGATAACTGTCTTATTTGCTGGCTTGCTCATGTGTATTCCCCTTCTTGGTTTATTCTACTCTTGCTTCTGCCTGTGCACCCGCTTCACCCCGGGTGAGGAAGTTACGGACGTTTGGGTTCGTCGACTCCGCGAGCAACTTCTTGGGATCGCCGCTGGCGGTCATGGTCCTCGTCTCCACATCCAGGTAGACCGAGTTGTTCCCGATGGCAAAGATACTCGCCAGTTCATGGGTCACCACCACGAAGGTGGTGCCGAGACTCGCCCGCAGTTCCAGGATCAGATCATCGAGCAGGCGGGCGCTCACCGGATCAAGGCCTGCGGAAGGCTCGTCGAAAAAGAGGATGTCCGGGTCCATGGCCATGGCCCGGGCAAGACCCGCTCTTTTGCGCATGCCGCCGGAGATCTCGGAAGGATAGAAATCCTCGAACCCGGCAAGACCCACCAGGGCAAGCTTCAAGGAGACCATGTCCCGGATCTGGGCCCGGGAGAGGTCGGTATACTGCTCCAGGGGCAGGGCCACGTTCTCCGCCAGGGTCATGGAACTCCAGAGGGCACCGCTCTGGTAGAGGATGCCGAACCGCCGCATGAGACGCTCCTGCTCCGCCGGGTCTGCATCCCAGAAGCTGACGTCATCATACAGGATCTGGCCCCGCAGGGGTTCCTTCAACCCCACGAGGAGTTTCAGCAGGGTGCTCTTGCCGCAGCCTGATCCCCCCATGATGATAAAGATATCACCGCGGTTGACCGTAAAATTGAGATTCTTCATGAGGATGAAGCTGCCATACCCCATGTCCACGCCTTTTACCACGATTTGCGGTTCCTTGTCGCTCATAGCTCTCCCGGCTACGGTTATGAGTCATCAGTTATCAGTCATCAGTGAAAAGACTCGGTCATCGGTAATCAGTAAAACACGGATTACCGATCGCTTGCCCCTCGTCTACTCGACTGATCACTGTTCTCCGATCACCGATCACTGCTCACGTCCTACCGTCTGCCACGATCACTGATCACTGTCTTTTTCACCCGCTCTTACTGATCACCGAATCACTGTTCACTCGATCCCTCGTTCCTCCTATATCCCCAGCACACTAAGGATCACGGTAATGATGGCCGTGGCCACGACGATAGTGACGATGCTGGTCACTACCGCAGAAGTGGTGGCTTCGCCGACTGCGGAAGCGCTCCTGCCGCATTGTATGCCCCGGAGGCAGCCCGCAAGGGCGATGATCACGCCGAAGACGGCGCTGTAGAAGAGCCCGATCCACAGGTTGGTAAGCTGAAAGGTTGCCCTGGTTTCGTTGAGATAGGTGGTCGGGCTGAGGTCGAGCATGGTGACTCCCACGATCAACCCCCCCAGGATGCCCATGATATCCGCGTAGACGCACAGCAGGGGCATCATCACGATCAGGGCGAGCATGCGCGGCAGCACCAGGAACTCCATGGGGGAGATCCCGAGGGTCTGCAGGGCGTCGATCTCTTCATTCACCTGCATGGTGCCGAGCTGGGCCGCATAGGAAGCACCGGTGCGGCCGGCCATGATGATACCCGTCATGACGGCGCCCATCACTCTGACCATGGCGATGCCCACGAGGTCAGCCACATAGATCTGGGCACCGAAGGCCCGAAGCTGTATGGCACCCACGAATGCAAAGATCAAACCTACCAGCAGACAGATGAGAGAGACAATGCCAAGGGCCTGGACACCCGACTCCTGGAGGAAGAGCATAAGGTCGGACCGGCGGAAGGAGGCGCGACCGGTGAACAGTCTCGCAAAGGCAACGCAGGCGCCGCCGAGGAAGGCGAGTATCTCGCTGGTAGCGGCCACAAACTGCAAGGTCTGTTGCCCTACCCTGGAGAAGAAGGGCTCTCTGCGGGATGCCTTCTTGGCGCCCTGCCGCTCAGGGACCGCTGCAGCGAGCTTGAGCAGACGCTGTGCCCCTTCGGGGAGGCCTTCGCTCTTGCACTCGATCTTCTTCTCTGCGCACCACTGCTTGACCTTGAGCATGAAGGTCAAGAGGTTGGAGTCCCAACCGCTCAGCCCGGACGCATCGAAGCTCACCGTGCGCAAGCCGGATCCGGATTCAAGTTCCTTACGCACCCCATCGGCACTGGGCAGGTCGTGCCCGGTGCGCCAGTCGCCCGTGAGGTGGATGACCAGTACACCACTCTCCGGACGCGTTACACTGAGCTGGCTATTCTCAACGTTCATGGCTGCAACCTGCATGGT
>CAWGEZ010000036.1:0-96135 GCA_963821605.1 uncultured delta proteobacterium
GCGCCAAGCTGCGGCAAAATCAGCGGAGGCTGAATGCTGGTCGTATCTCGACTTTTCTCTTTCTTCCCGAGGCGATGAAGGCGTATAGTCGGGTGTCTTATTGGGGAACCTGCCCGCATCCACCACTTTGTAGCCTTTCTCATTCAGGCGCTTCGTGAACATCTCAGCATAGGTCTTGCCGTCGGGATCGTTTGGCCACAGCCCGCCCACGACCTTATTCGTCTTATCGGCAACGCTGTCCCACATGGAGACGAAGGTATCCACGATCTGTGGTACGGAGAAGAAAAAATGGAAGCTCCATTTGTAAGGGCCGCCCGTGAGCCAGGACTCGACGGGCGCATTCGAAGAGATGCACGGAACCTGATACCGCTCGCACATGGCATCGACCGGGTTTACCGTATCCGGCGTGTGGAGGGTGATCATGAGATCGATCTCGTC
Source organism: uncultured delta proteobacterium (assembly GCA_963821605.1). Classification (GTDB taxonomy): domain Bacteria; phylum Desulfobacterota; class Syntrophorhabdia; order Syntrophorhabdales; family WCHB1-27; genus JADGQN01. Next base: position 439 of record CAWGEZ010000036.1, read on the forward strand.
CTGGAGGATCAGTTTGGATGCCACATCGCCTGCCTTGGTAGGGTCACTCTCCGAGTCCAACACCTTGATCCGGACAGGCAACTTCTTTCCTGCCTCTTTGATGAAAATGCCGCCGTCCTTGTTGATCTCGGCAATGACGCGGTCATCAACCCACGGAGTTGTCTCGCCGAAGGAGGAAAGAGGACCCGAGTTCGGGTTGACTCTTCCTATCAATATGAAATCCCGTTTCTTGGCGGCAAAGGCACGTCGGCCGAGCATGGGCACACCCAGGGCCGCTCCTGCAATGGTCGTCTTCTGAATGAATTCTCTTCGCGTCAGGCCCGACTGCTTTGTCGCTTTCTTCTCATCTGTCATGCTGACACCCCCATTTTGAATGATTTCTGATCAATCCAATTCAGGAAAATCTTCCGCCAAAAATAGCATATGAAGCAGCAGCAAGCTTTCTTAAGAACTAAGCAATCTTATTCTGTGCAGGTTTTTCTGTCAAGCTAATTGCGTACGGAGTCCTTTTTTGCGTACACCGTAGTTCGGTAATAGACGCGCGCCACGTCAGTAGGAGCCAAAAGAAAGGATGCTTCTTTTTACTTCAGCGCCGGTTGGGAAAGCGCTGCAACGAGATTCGGATTAAACGACACTATGATCTTGGCGGAAGCTGCCTTTGCCTTCTCCTCGGTCAGCTTCTCAATCGGGCCGAAGCCTAACGCCCTGGTCGGGCAGGTGCGCACGCACGCGGGCTCCAGACCCTCCGTGACCCTGGCCACGCAGAAATCGCACTTCCGCATGAAGCTCCCCTCGGGAAACTGGGGCGCGCCGAAAGGACAGGCCGTAGCACAGGCATGGCACCCGATGCAGTACTCCCGGTTTACCACGACGATGCCATATTCCGTCCTCTTCGAAAGCGCGCGGGTCGGACAGACCGATATACAGGGGGCATCCCCGCAGTGCATGCAGGCCAGGGATACATATCTGATAGTGACCGAAGGATAGGCCCCGGTTTCTATTCTGCTCACGTGCCTGAAGGTGGAGCCGTTGCCGGGCATATCGTTCTGGTCAAAGCAGGCAGACATGCAGGCCATGCAACCGCTGCAGCGGGAGAGATCGAATGAAAATCCGAGTTGTGGAGTGTTCACGCGTTTGCCTCCTGAACTTTTTTCACTTCGCACAAAAGCGACTTGAAGCCCGGAAACCCGGAGATCGGGTCACGGTAATCGGGCTCGACGAGCAGGTTGACACTTGCCTCAGGATAATCGTGGTACATGTTGACCACACCGGGAGGGACCATTTCCGTGAGGTTCGCCTTTACCTTCATGGAGTTTCGCGGTGTCGCGAGGCTGACCCAGTCATCCTGAGCGATGCCTCTCGCCTGCGCATCTTGCGGGTTCATGTCTACCATGGGATCAGGGCGCAGGGTCCGCGTCCAGTCGAGGCGGAAGGTCCTTGAGTGAACATACATCGGAAGGCGTGCTCCTGTCGTGAGGATGAGTGGAAACGCCTTTGCCACTTCAGGGGTTGATTGCGGGCTCAGCTTCGGCTCATTGTAAATAGGAAGGGGATCATACCCTGTCTCCGCCAATATCGTTGAGGTAAACTCCATCTTCTTTGAAGGCGTAGCGAAACCGTTCTTCTTGTATTTTTGAAAGGGAGGCGCCTTGAGGTTCTTGACCGCTAATCCTCCCGGGTGCTTCTTCAGTTCCTCCACTGTCAGCTTTGTGGGCTCCAGCATCCAGTCGATGCATGCTTCGTAGCCTTTCTGCATGAGCGCATCATCCGGTACCATGCGTTCTGCCAGGTCGAAGATAATATCTGCGTCAGACCGCGATTCCCACAAAGGCCTGATCACGGGCTCCGTCCAGATCACATACTGCTGTGGATAGAACTTCAGCTCGCTCCTCTCAAAGGAGGTGCATGCGGGAAGAATCAGGTCAGCGAGTCTGGCCGTGTCCGTCATGAAGAAGTCTACATCCACGAGGAAGTCAAGCTTCTTGAGGCTCTGCTCCATAAAATCCTGTCCCGGCCACATCCGGTAGTTGAGGCCAAAACCAAGCATGGCACGGACGGGGTAGGGCTTGCCACTCTGGATTTGGAAAGGGAGATACATGGCCTGGGCTTCCGGGACGCACCTGCACCACGCGGGATGCACATCCTGTCCGATGCGTGGCGCCATTTCCTCCCACGGTCTGGGGTGTTCAAACTCCGGCTCTCGTGTGACCATACCGGGGCTTTGCTGGTAGAGGTAAGCGGGAGGCACCACCGGGTTCCCCCCGGCAACGTCATAGTTACCTGTGAGACCGACAAGCATCACGATGGCGCGGTGGTTCTGCAGTCCATTCGTGTGGTGGGTCGTGGGGCTCGCGCTGTTCATCATGCTGGCCGGCTTTGTCGTGGCGTAGAGTCGCGCAGCCTCAATGATCCTGGCTGCAGGCACGCCTGTAATCTCCTCGGCCACGCTCGGCGGAAACTGTGCCGCATATGCGCGGTACTCCTCGAAACCGAGTGAATAGTTTTGCACGAACTCGTGATCATAGAGCCCTTCCTCAATGATCACATTGGCCATGCTGAGCGCGAGTGCACCTGATGTGCCCGGCCGGATGCGCAGGTGTATGTCTGCATGGGCCGTGAATGGTGTGATCAAAGGCCCCACGTCGATGATCTTGAGCCCTCTTTCGCGCGCATTGAGGATGCCCCGCGCGAGCGTAGTGTTCGAATAGAAGGGGTTGGTGCTCCAGACAAGAAGGCATTTTGATCGGGTAATGTCTGCCGGGCCCATAGCTCCGTATGTCAAAGCACATGCCATAAAGCTCGCCCTGAAGCACGTGCTCGACTCCGTGCAATAGTTGGGTGAGCCAAAGCTGTGGGCAAGACGCTTCAGGAAAGGCCTCATCCATTTGGGGTAGCCCGCGAAGAAGACCACAGATTCGGGCCCCGATTCTTCTTTTATTTTCAGGAAGCGGCTCGCGATGACGTCAAGCGCCTCTTTCCATGAAATAGGTATGAAGTGTCCTGATGCTCTGTCGCCTTTTCTGATGAGCGGCGTGCGGATCCGATCCTTATGATAGATAAACTGCCTGCTGGCATTACCCTTGGAGCAGAGTGTTCCTTCGCTATGGGGGTTCTCTTTGGTCCCCTCTACCTTGACGACCGTTCCATCCTTTATGTACGCATCGATGCCGCAGTGGGATAGAGGATCACAGATGGCACAGATGGTTTTCCGCACCTCGATGCCCGTCTCCGCACCCGGCACTTTGCCCTGGATCGGTCCACCATCGCCGTACCCAAAATCAGAATGCATATCTCGTCTCCCCTTAACCGGCTCTTTCCGGTAGCGCTCCATGATGTTACCCGCGTTTGCTGGGGATGTCAAGGACGAGAGTGCCACCAAGCGTCTTAGCCAGTTGTACGGGAGCCGTCCGCTCGCACTATTCCTTCCGCTCACTGGCGCTCCATGTCTGAGCCGTTGGACGTTCCGACTCGCTCGATGCTTTTTTAGTGCGAACTTCTCCTGTGCTGAGTATTCAGTTGGCAGCTCGCAAACACATATAGTTTTATCCACATCATGCCTCGGAGTCCGACGCATCGTGCCGCAGTGCGGCACCGCTCATCTCCACTTACGGGTCCCCAGACCTTCCGCGATGTTCTCTCCAGGAACAGCACTCACGGACTCTGGCTTTCTGGTGAACCTGTTTTAGTTCCGCAGGTGAGAAGCAGGAACAAGTGTGGGTCACATTTGCACATTACATTTGGTTGAACAGGTGTAGGTAACTGCGGCTCACGGTGAGAAGCTCCGGCCTTTCCTTGAGTTTGACCACTCCTCGTCCTGTGAGAGAACGGCTCACTTTATCAATCTTTGCTACGTTCACAATAATTCCCCGATGTATTTGCCAAAACTGAGCCGGATCAAGCTCCTCGCCCAATTCTTTGATCGTCTTTCTTATGAGCGACTCCCCTTGTTTGGTCATGACGAGCGTGTATTTGTCTTCGGCCTGGAAGTAGTCGACCTCCTCCACGGGTATGAGGCGGATACTATCTTTCTGTTGCGTCTTTATCCAGCGCAGGTATTCGGGCCCCACTTTCCCCGGCAGTCTGGAAAGGACCTGCTCCAGAACCTCAGCCAATGCCGCGGGTGGTTGGGCTGAGGCGTTCAATTGGTTCTTGAGCCGCTGAACGGTCTGACTAAGCCTCTCTTTTGATACAGGTTTCAGGAGATAATCAACAGCCTCTCTCTCAAAGGCTTCGATCGCATACTGGTCAAACGCAGTTACGAATACGATACGGCAGAGGCCGGCGATTCTTTTTGCCACCTCCATGCCCGACAGGCCGGGCATTCTGATATCGAGGAAGGCGATCTGCGGCCGCATTGATTCCACCAGTTCAACGGCTTCTTTGCCATTCCTGGCCTCGCCGCAGATTATGAGCTCGGGCCAGATCTCTGCCAGAGAGGATTTGAGGTAGGTGCGCAGTTCTTCCTCATCATCGGCAATGATGGCTCTATACACCATGCTTCGGCACCTCGATGGCCGCCCTTAGTCCATGCGGTTTGTTCTCCTCCACTATTAAACGCCCTTTCTCTCCGTACAGCAATTGAATGCGTTCTCGCACGTTTGCGATGCCTACGCCCGTTTTTTTAAAAGAAGAGAATCCGGGACCTGTATCCATAACCTCGATCCTCAACAGACTGTCCTCTTCCACGGCTTTTATGATGATCTCTCCTCCATCCATTTGAGGCTCAAGCCCGTGTTTTACGGCATTCTCTACCAGCGGCTGAAGCAGCATGGGAGGGAAGGGATGGAGCCGGGCAGTATCAGGGACCTCAATGGTGAAATGGAGCCTTTCGCCCATCCTGACCTTTTGAATATTGAGATAGGCTCTGATAATGTCTATCTCCTGATCCAGTGTCGTTGTGTCAGGAAGCGTCCTCGATAGAGAGGTACGCAGATAATGGATCAAATCCGTTAACATGGACTTACCCTTAACGGGATCTCTGTCTATCAGGCTCAGGACATTGGAAAGGGTATTGAAAAGAAAATGTGGTTCGATCTGTGCCTGGAGCAGTCTCAGCTTTGCTTCGAGGGCTTCTTTGTCGCTCGAAAGACGCTTGATCCTTTCCTGTTGGATCACTTCCCTGCTCACGCTCAATCGTGATCTGGTGTAGAAAAAATAGCTGATAACACTACCAAAGGCGAGGCAGAGAATGATCGCCTGAAGAAGGCTCTTTTCCGGTCCCTCTACGACCACGGAAAAGAACTGCCGAAGGACAAAAGACCCCAGGTGCAGGCCTATCAAGGTCCCACCGGCAATGCCTGCGATGACTATCAACGCGAGAGATAAGGCCTTCTCCGGTTTGAATAGCCAGAGTAAGAGGGTAATCATCAAACAGATCGAGATGCCGAAAGATTGAGACATGATTAAAGCCATGACAAAGGACGACGCAATGCCGGTCAACGTCAGGAAAATAGCGATGAAAACGCTCAAGATGATCGTGTAGAACAGATCACCAAGAACGTGCCGGGGTTTAAGATAGTGCTTGATATGATCTTGTAGGTGCTCCATGCTATGCAAACTCCAAAAAGATGTGTTGCGCGTGCTATGTATTACGTAAATACTAGTCTGCAGGTTACAGGCAACCCCGTTACAATTTATAGCCTTTGGACCTCTAACGTGTAACTGCTTGTAACCTGCAATTCGTAACAGTTCTATTTCTCGTAACCCGGAACTGATATTTCAATAAGTATACTTCACTCCGATCATGCATTGATAATCGATTATGCTCCCGAACTCGGTATTCTTACTGCCTGCCGTTGCAGTGCCCACGGTAAACAGCTCAAAATGCTTACCCAGAGAGTATCCCAGAACCGCCGTGAATTGACCGGATCCATCATCCAGATTCTGGGTCCAGCGCACGGTAAGATCAACTACGTTTTTGATATTGTTCTGGATATATTGGAATAGTGCATAATTCCTTCTCAGGAGTCGCAGCCCCGTATCGGCCGTCTGGCTGAGGGTGCTTTGCCCGAGTCCGAACAAGGGACTCGCAGGGCTCTGAGTCAGTCCTGTCTGAAAGGCCTGCCCTGCCTTGCGCCGCAGAGCGTAGTAGCCTCTCCGCCTGGGCGTCGCTGTAACCCGGGCTGTAATAAGCGTACTCCATCGTCAAGGTTCCCTTTCCTTCAAAGGTATAGGAGCCTCCGATCAAGACGACCGGTCTGATAGCTGTACTGTCCAGATAAAACTGCTGCATGGAGGCGCCCAATGGCGAATTATTCTTCTTGGGATATAAAGCCTCACTGCCTTGAGTCGCGACCCCTTCGGCATAGAGCAGGACAGCATCTGAAATGGTCCATCCCCCAAAGAAACCGAATGAATCGTTGAAGCCCTCCCTGTGGGAAAGGATCGCCGAGGCGTAATTCTGCCTGCCCGTGTAATCTATCTTTATCGCGTAGGTCTTTTCAAACGGGGGCGGAAGTGAAGAGGCGAGGAACAGGCCGGGGCCAGAGGTCTTGTTCAGCCCTTCATTCGTATTGGCGATGAAAGAGACTGTCCAGGAGCTTTGCGGGATCCAGACCAACCGGCCGAAGTCCATGCCCGGCACCTCCAGGTAAGGATTACGCCGGCCATTATCCTGAAAGAAAGGATTAGAAGGGGAGAAAAGAAACGAGGGCCCCCACTGCAGGTTTTCGCGGCCATAAGAAAGAAATAGATTTTCGCGGGCTTTCAATCGTGCCAGCCATTCATTGACAAACCACTCATCATCCCCCCGCGACTCTCCTTTGCGGACACCTTCCCGCCAGAAGCTATAGTCAAGTCTCACTCTCGGCTTAGCGCTGAGTTCCAGAGGCTCCAGATTGAGGCGCATGTCCGGCCGCAATTCGAGGACCGTTATGTACTGTGCCATCTGTAGGAAGTTGTTTGAAGGGTTCTGACTGGAGTTGGCGGGCTTCTGGTCTACACCGTAGGTCAAAGCCCGAAAATCCATGGAAAAGCGCTCTGCCCATATTGTCTCCATCACGCCGGGGCTTGCGTGCGTACCTTCATCGGCCGCTGCCGCTTGAGGCGCACGGCCCCATCAAGCCGGCCACCGCTATAATGGCGCTGCAAAAAGGCGCTTCAGCGTTGAGAGCCCCGGTCGCATACCTACTACTTCGTCAACAGGTTCAGGTTGAAGATAGAATCAGGGACCTTCTTAATCGATACCTTGCGATAGTTCATGGTTGTGACATCTTCTTTTACTATGGCGCTCGTGATGACCATTTTGGAGATGAATTCCCGGGGCTGCCGTCGATGGTGATGCTGTTGCCTGTATTCAAACGTGGCGGTCTTGAACATCTTTCCTGAGACGGTATAGAACTCGGCTTTGAGCCCGACTGAGACGCTCTTTAGATATCCAGTACTTGATCCGGTCATACGTGGCCCTGTTATCGACTGCGTTCAAGATCGAAGAGATAGCAGGGCTCGTTGTTCACCGCGTCCTCGGAGGTCTGGACGATCTTGTAATCTCCGGCGTAGTTCGTCGATGCTATGTCGCCATTGGCAGCGCCGCCCATCAGCTTCTGTCTCGGGGAGAATGGGGACGGGTTTCGAAAGGCCGGGTTTTGCAAACCACATGTTGCGGTCGACCATGAGCAGTCTTCTGTCCCTTCACATTGGGCGGGGCGAGAAACTCCGGCCAGGGAATTGAAATCGCGAGCGCGTGACCTTGATGGTCCTCTGTTGCTGCACGGCCCGCCTTCTACGGATTCAATGGCGATCTGCCACTCTATCACCGCTCTGCGTTACCGCGGGCTTCGTCGGACTTGCTGAGCACCTCCTCAGGGGTCATGCCGTATGCGAAGGGATGACAAGGCCCACGAAAAAGACGAGCAACACGCCCAGCGCAGTCACGCACCTTCTTCCCCATCTGTGATTCATCTCTATCGCACCTCCTGCAAGGTCTATCTCTTCGTCGTCACCCCGGCGAACGCCGGGGTCCAGTGCTTTGCCGGTCCCCGGCGCCAGGCTCGGACCTGATCCGGGATTCGCCGGGAGGACGTCTGCATACCGGTTCTCGCCGGTATGACGTTTCGGGGAGAGCTCTGCCGCCCTTTCACACGTGCCCCAGGGCGTTTACGATGTTCTGCTCGTGCCGCACGTCTCGCCGGTATGATCGCGGCAATCAGGGAAAGGATGATCAGACAGATCGCAAGCAGGACCAGGGTTTGCGGCACGAAGCCTACGATCAACGGCACCGGAGTGGAAATACCCGGCGGCGTGTAGGTCGGGTCCATGGCCCGAATGATGGCCCACACGCAGGTGTGCAGCACGACGCCAATGAGGCTGCCGAGCAGACCCAGCATGCCACCTTCCATGGCAAAGAGCATCGAGACGCCCCTTCGCTTAAGCCCTAAGGCCCTCAATGTCCCGATCTCCCGGGTCCTCTCGAGGACCGCCATGCTCATGGTGTTGACGGTGCTCATGACAACGATGACCAGGACGATGGAGAACATGAAGAGAAAGATCATATCGATCATGCCTTCGCACCTTCGAATAGAACAAGGATAGCTCATTCCAGGTCTTGATCTCGCAGGCGATGCCGGCGCTGGAGAGCTTGGCAAAAAGCAGGGTGCGCATCTTCTCGGTCTTTGCGGTAGTCCTCCGAGGAGCACCACGACCTTCTGTCGGCCTTCTTCGTGTCGACAAGGGATTGGGCGAAAGTCGAAAGTGAGAACGCATGTACTTGTCGTTCGTGGCATCGGAACCTGAATCATAGACGCCCGATCACCTGAATGTCCATCGCATTCATCTGGCCGGCCAGGGTTAGGGCTCATGACCACACCGTCCTTGCCCGCGGAACAGGGACAGATACCCGGCCAGATCCTGGGCCATCTCAACTCCGAATGACTTGCGCTCATGCAAGGCTCTCCTTTGATCAGGTCTGAAGGACTGCCCAGGCACCCTTGATGGTTCTATCATCCTGGGGGACAACCCCCTGCGCTATGAATATGGTGGAGGTAACGCCCGTTCGAAACGATGCCGGTCACCTGGATCTGAGGTGTGGCGAGAACAACATCCTGCTTCTGCGGTGACCAGTTTTGTGATTCGTTCGACTTCCGCTTTTGAAAACATGTATCGCTCAGGATCAAGTTTTCCCTTTTCGAGCCAGCCGGCTTTATAGATGGTGAGATGACCGAGGCCTTCTCCTCGAACGGCTGATTCCCTCAACCCGGAGTAAATGTTGCTGACATAACCGCGAAAGAGGCTGACCGCTGAAAAGCCGACGCCGATGGCGAGCAGCGTGACAAAGGAGCGACGCTTATTTCTGAGGATGTTGCGGATCGCAAGCTTCATCCATTTCATCATGGCTGCACACCTCCGTCGACGATCCGTCCATCTTCGAGACGGACCAGGCGTTTTACCCGATCGAGCAATCGTTGATCGTGGGTCGAAAAGATGAAGGTGATGTCCTCTCTTTCATTCAGTTCCCGCATGAGGCTGATGATCATGCGCGCGGTCTCCGAATCGAGATTGGCGGTGGGCTCATCGGCTATTACCAGAGATGGACGGTTCACCAAGGCCCTTGCAATCGATACCCTCTGTTGTTGTCCTCCGGACATCTTGAACGGACGGTGATCGATCAAATTGGCTGAGGCCGACCTCCTCCAGGCGGCTCAAGGCCTTAGCTTTAGCTGCTCCGGAAGATGCGCCTTAAGCTGGAGCGGCAGCATCACGTTCTCGAGTGCAGAGAGCACCGGGATCAGGTTAAAACCCTGAAAGATGAAACCAATCGTCTCATTGCGAAGCTCGCTTCTTTGATTATCCGAGAGCGAGTGGACATCGCGGCCGGCGATCGCGAGACTCCCTGCCGATGGTTCGTCAATGGCGCCGATAAGGTTAAGAAGCGTGGTCTTGCCGGAACCGGACGGTCCCCCATATGGCGACGAACTCTCCGTTGTCGATGTGGAGGTCGATCCCTTGCAGGGCATGGACGACGGTTTCACCCCAGAAAGTAATCCTTCTTGATAGCTTCCATGTCGATGAGCGCCATATCAATTCTCCTTGTCAGGAATTGTAACCGCCTTTCCTATCTTCTGCTGATCATCTTACACCGTGCAACTAAGGACCGTATATAGGTTTGGCGACGGAAAGGTCTGTAATGCGATGAAGAAATGGAAGTGATGAGGGGTGAGTGGTCGATGATCGGCCGACCAGTCGGACAGGTCACGTAGAGGTATGAAGAGGCCTCAGCCCTCTCGCTATTCCCGCCTGTTTATTTTTAGCGAGAGCATCGTGTCTCTTAACAGTGATGCTTTAGCCAGCACCGCCTTTTCTTCTTCACCGTGCGTGGACATCTGAATAACGCCGGCTTCACCTAAGGTGACACAATTGATAGCGAACAGAGGGTGAAGCTGCTTAATGGTTTCCTCTCTGCAGCTCCAATCAGGCATATTGTTAAATAGCGCCTTCGTCTTTTCAGGAAGGTCTTTGTACGAAAATTCGTCATTGGAAATACCCCGTGATCTGCGCGCACTTAAGACCGCGTCGTAATATGACTGGACGTCATCAAACTTACTTGAATAAACATAAAAATTTAAGAACACATGCTTGGGAAACTCAGACTTATCCCGCTTTGTCGGTATATCGTCTTTTGTTTGAAAGAACGTCACTACGAAGGTTCCGCCCGCTGTCAAACCTTTCTCCGGATACGTGCGTGGGAAATACCAGTAACCTTGAGGAGAGACAAATTCAAAAGGGCCGAAAATTACCTTGCCGGATGCCTGCACAGGGACAGGGGCGCTATCAGATTGAGCTGAGCAGTCACAGGCCGTAGTTTGTAATAATAAGAAGATTGAACCCAATAAGGATAAGAACAGTAGCACCCTGAATTGTCTTTTCATAGCCCCTCGCTCAAAAACAAACTTCTGTGAGACTCATTATAGCATATACCATGATCCCGATTTCGCGGGCTCACTGTTCTTGCCTCAGTGCATCGGGCCAGATAGCTCTTGCAGTCACGAGAAATCTTTCCGGGCGGCCTGGATGAGGGTTGAGAAAGCCGCTCGCCCCTTAACAATTCCCTTAACGTGTACTCATATCATCACAGTATATTTAGACCATTGTAAAAGCCATTTGGCTTAAGCCCAACAATTGTATACTTCTTAATACATAATAGTGCAAAGACAACCGGGGGCATTTGTCTTGACAAAAAAACAATCCAATGCTACAACCGCTCTTATGGGCAACACTTCCCACGCTGTTACAGCAAACAGCCTCGCGGCCGTTGACCTGGCGGCAAGCATTGATCCAGCATGGGGAAGGAGGTGAGAAGAGAGGGTTTTCGATCAAGGGTCAGAGCAAAAGGGGGATTATGAGCGAAGAAAGAGAACCACAGTGGGCTGATCCGGGATTCATTGGTTTGATGGCGTTAGCAGCAGCAGCGGCGTCATTTGGTGCACCAAAGCTGCCGCTGGGAAAACTCATATTTTAGTCAACTCGCACGAGGAGGAGCACTATGGCAAAAGAAAGACGCTTCATGGATCCCCACGAGGTGCCGCCCATTCCTGGCACTGAAGGCTGGGAGGAGATGTACCCCTATTACTATGTGTTTGGAAAAGGCAAGACCGAACGAGAAAAATACGAGAGCAGCCAGTTCTGGTTTTACGATGGCGTGCATTACCCGTTCGCGATGCATCCCCTTGACCTCATCTGGGATGATATGTGGCACCTGACGCTCTCCGGGTTCGTGAGCAAGGTGTTCGTCATACCCAATTCGAACGGTATCGACCACAAGATCTTAAATGGCTATATTTACCTGGCCGGGACCTTTCCGCCCAAAGAAGAGGAAGAGAAAAGGGTCCCGTACGTCATGGCGCGGACCGGCCATTACTACGAACGTTACGAAGAGTTGTACAAGCTCTGGATGACCAAGATGATGGCTGTCATCGATGAGATGAAGGCGATCCATTTCCCGGCTGCCCTCCCATGGGTATCGGACGACTCCTATGTTTTCGAACATAAGGGGTATTTCGAGGGTGACGAAATCCTGAGGAACTACGATCGTATCATCGAGCTCGCGCAACGCGCATGGCAGCTCCACATGGAAATGGACGGCCTTGCATACGGTGGCTATGTGAACTTCATTTACACCATGAGGGACCTGTTCCCCGGCATCACGGACAAGGCTATAGGTCAGATGCTGACAGGTTTCTCAGGCGAGATGTTCAGGCCGCCCGCAGAGTTGCAGAAGCTCGCCAAATCGGCAGTAGACCTGGGTGTCGCACCTGTGATCCAGACCTATGACAAATGGACGGACATGGCTGCAAAGTTGCAGCAGACCCCAACCGGCAAGAAATGGCTGGACGAGGTCGAGGCAGTGCGCGAACCCTGGTTCGAAATGAGCATCGGCGGCGGCTGGCACCACATGGATGTTGCTTGGAACGACAACCTTGACGTGCCGCTTGCCCACATCAAGAACTATACCAAGATGCTTGCAAAAGGGGAACGTATAGACCGTCCCGTTGAGGAAGTAGAGAAGGAAAGCAAGCGAGTAGCTGCCGAGTACCGCAGCCTGATCACCAACGACAAAGATAGGGATATCTTCGACCAGCGACTGGGGCTCGCGAAAATGGTTTCGATCTTCCCGGAAAGCCACCAGTTCTATATCGAGAATTGGTTCCACGCTCTATTCTACAGGAGGGCCAAGGAGCTGGGACAGATGTTCGTGGGCCGCGGCATCCTGAAAGACCAAGAGGATATCTTCTATCTGAACCGGTTCGAGATTTATCCTATCCTCTATGATGCACTGGCGTCATGGTGCACAGGCGTGCCTGCGATCGCTTCGTATGAGATTCCGCCGAAGATTGCCCGCCGAAAGGAGATTTACAACAAGTTCAAAGAGTGGAGCCCACCGCCGGCCCTTGGGCCCGCACCGGACGTGGTCACCGAACCGAACTCGATCGTTCTGTGGGGCGTTACGACAGAGAAGATCAATATGTGGTTGCAGGCTGCGGATATCAAGCCCGAGGATGTCACAGAGTTGAGAGGCTTTGCCGGGTCCTCAGGGATCGTCGAGGGGACTGCCCGAGTGTGCATGGAGCTTGAGGACATTGCCAAGCTCAAGGCAGGCGAGGTCCTGGTTGGTAGAATGACGGCCGCGAGCTGGGCACCTGCATTTAACGTGATAGCCGGTTGCGTGACAGACATCGGCGGCACGTTCTGTCATGCTGCCATCGTGGCCAGGGAGTATAAAATGCCCGCAGTTGTGGGCGTCGGGAACGGCACCGCGATCATCAAGACTGGCGACAAGCTTAAGGTTGATGGCGATACCGGCGTGGTAACCATACTTGAGAGAGCAAAATAGACACGTTCGACACACAGGGTGTGCGGCCCAGCCGGGCCAGCCCACCCTGTGTCCGCTGCAGGGAGGCGTGCAGAGGCGTAAAGCTCAGCAACAAAGTTTGGAGAATAAACAATGACAGCTCCTGTTACAGAAACTTGGATTTACTGGCTCGATGAGGTAACCAAAGACCACAATAACGTGGTTGGTAAAAAGTGCGCGAACCTTGGCGAGATGACGAGAGCAGGTTTTCATGTTCCCCTGGGCTTTGCACTGAGTCTCGATGCCTACGACACGTTTCTGAAAAGCACCGATGCCCTTGAAGAGATCAAGAAGTACTTGAGCTCATTCAAGGCGGATCCGCATGATCCTGCAGAGCTTCCCAAATGGCAGCAGGCTTCCGACGTGCTCCGTGGGATCGTGGAGTCAAAACCCATGCCTTCAGAGATGGCCGATGTGATACTGCCATACTACGCCGAGCTTTGTCGCAGAACAGGAATCAAGGAGTGCCCTGTAGCCACCCGGTCCGCAGGACCAGCCAGCCACCCGGGCCAGTATGAGACATTCCTCCATGTCAGGGGCGAAGATGAGGTCTTACGCAATATTATCCGCGTCTGGGGAAGCACATTCAACCAGCGTTCGTTAGTCGCTCGAGCCAGAGGCGCATACGCCGTTGAGTATGACCCCATCGGTGTGGCCGTGCTTCAGATGGTTAATGCCAAGGCAGCCGGCGTGATGGTTACGTTAAACCCGGCTACCGCGGACAGGACCAAGATTATGATAGGTGGTAACTGGGGACTGGGCGAAAGCGTGGTCAGTGGCTCAGTCACGCCGGACGAGTGGATGATAGACAAGGTCGTCATGGAGATAAGTAGGCGGACTATATCGTCTCAAGGGCATCGAGTACATCGTGGATTCATCTGGAAAAGTTGTGGTGGCTGACATCCCTCCGGAGAGACAAAACATTCCGTGCCTGACTGACCAGGAGGTGATTGAACTGGCGAAGGGAGGCAAGCTGATTGAGCAGCATTACGGCGAGCCGCAGGACATAGAATGGGTAATCGACAAAGACTTGTCCTTGCCTGAAAGCGTATTCTTTGTCCAGACAAGACCTGAGACCACATGGAAAGAAAAGGCGAAAGAAGCAAAGCTCACCTCAACCGGGGACGTCAAAAAGGACGTCGTTCAGTTCTGGATGACGGTCAAGGGCTAGATCCCCTAATCCTGCCTGTGTTACGTACGACCTGAGCCTTGCCTTATCACCCCTATTGTCCTTTGCCTTCATCTTTATCCTCGATCCTGACACCACCGACAATGTCACGAAGAGTGACTTTCAGACTGACCGCTATGAGATCACGTCAGCGCCCCTTAGCGCGGCTTATGGTAGAGTCCCTCATAAATTACTTTGCACGGTTCACACGACTCAACTTTTCCTTGACAACCGGCGCACAGTTTACAATAATGAAACCAATTCGGACATCGGAATCATAATGACAAAAAAAGGGGGCACCGATGAAACATAAAGGTATTTCGAGGCGTGAGTTTCTAAAAGGGACAGGTGGATTGGTGGCGGGCGTGGCTGCGAGCCAGTTCCCGACGATTCTCAGAGCTGCACCAAAGGAGATCCTTATCGGCGCCGTTGAACCGCTGACAGGGACCGCGGCTGAGGCAGGACAGATGGCCACGTGGGGATTGGAGCTCGCTATCGACCACATCAACAAGGCGGGCGGAATCAAATCGATGGGAGGAGCGAAGCTGGCGCTCAAGGTCGCCGACTCTGAGAGCAAGAACGAAGTGGGCGCCATGAAAGCGGAACAGCTGATCCGTCAGGATATTGTATGTCTCGTGGGAGCCTTTCTAAGCGGGGTTACTATGGCGGTCAGCAAAGTGGCAGACCGACAGAAGATGCCCTTTGTCATCGACGTTTCGACGGCAGACCAGATCACCCAACAGGGCTTCGAATATACTTTCCGAATTTTCCCGACCACAACACGGCTCCTGGACACGGGCCTTGATGGGATTGCAGAGATCACGAAGGCGAGACCGATCAAGAAGGTCGTCATGGTACACATATCGGAATTCCAGGGCAAGTCTGTGACCGATTTGCTCCTGCCCATGATCCCGAAAAAGGGGCTGAAGTGGGACGTCGTCAAGACGATCACCTATCCTGAAAATGCCATGAGCCTTGCCAGCGAGGTGGGGGAAGTGAAATCGCTCAAGCCTGACGCCATTTTTGTGGTGGCCCGGCAGCGCGACGCCATCATGCTTGTCCAGGAGATGTACAAACAGCGTTTCGATGTAGATGGTATCTTCGGCATGGTCTCTCCGGGATTCGCTGATCCGGGATTCCAAAAAGAAAAACTTTCAGAGTACAGCTTCAACGTGACTCCGTGGCATGACGAAGTCCAGCCTTTTGCGAAAAAGGTGGCAGAAGAATATCAGGCGAAATATAAGAAGCCGTTCATCATGAATGGCGCCTACCCGTATGATACCATCCTTGTCATTGCCGACGCCCTCGAGCGGGCAAAGAGCACCGACAAAGATGCCCTCAGGAAGGCACTACGAGAAACGCACCTTACCCAAAAAACTGGAATCGGCAAAGTTATCGAGTTTGATGAAAAGGGAGACAACAAGGGTGCCGGTGCGGGGTTGATGCAGATACAGCAGGGGAAGGGCAAAATTGTTTACCCGTCCTACGCCGCAACGGCAAAAGTCGTCTACCCTGCTACACCATGGAAGGATAGGGGATAGACAGGGACATAAACGGACGCCCTGACTTCTTTTAAGCGACATCTTGCACGCCGGCTTACTCTCCGGCGGTGATCCGGGGGAACGGATGCTTTATGCCCAGGCTCTCATCAATGGCGTCCTTCTGGGCGCGACCTACGGGCTCATGGCTCTCGGTCTCTCCCTTATTTTTGGCGTCCTCAAGATCATCAATTTTGCCCATGGCACACTCATGGTTGTGGGGATGTACACCAGTTACTGGTTGTTCACTCTCCTGGGGGCTGATCCTTATCTGTCACTACTCCCCGCGGCCGCGTTTCTCTTTCTTGTCGGATTCATCCTTCAGCGGTACATTCTCAATCCTATTATGGAGGCGCCGGAGGAGATGTCGTTTTTGACGACCCTCGGTCTGGGTCTCATCATCCAGAACCTGATCCTCATGGCCTTCGGTCCGGATCTCCACACAATCGACACGTCGTATAAACTGAGTTCCCTGGCGATCGGCGACTTGACCGTCGATGTATCGAAGCTTCTCGCCTTCGGGGCGTCTCTCATCGTCACTGGCATATTTTTCTCATTCCTTCAATGGAGCGAGACGGGCCGTGCCATTCGGGCTGCATCGGATAATAGAGAGGCAGCCACACTGATGGGGATCGATACGAAGAAGATTTACTGTGTCGCCTTTGCAATCGGCGCTGCCACGACCGGGGCGGCAGGCGCCTGTTTCAGTACATTCATTCCGACGTCGCAGGACGTGGGCATGCTCTTTACGCTCACCAGCTTTGTCATCGTCATCGCCGGAGGCGTCGGGACGTACCACGGCACGCTTATCGGAGGGTTCGTGATAGGCATCGTTGAGGAACTGGGGGCGGTTATGCTTTCCGGTTCGATGAAACAAGTGGTCAGTTTTTGCCTGCTCGTCGTCATCCTTTTGTTAAGACCCCAGGGGCTTTTCGGGAGGGAAGGTGATTAAGCCCCGTCTTCTCGCTTTAGTCTACATACTCGTAGCAGTCTTCTTCTTGACCATTCCCCTTTACGGTGGCGACTACCTTCTGGAGATGTTGATCATTGCCTTCTGGTTCGCCTATCTAGGAAGTTGCTGGAACATCGTCGGCGGCTACACGGGCCTGCTCTCCCTGGGACATGGCACGTTCGTGGGCATCGGGGCGTATGCGTCGACGCTCCTGTTCATCCATCTGGGGCTCACGCCCTGGATCGGGATGATCGCAGGGGCTTTGCTCGCATCGCTCGTCGGTGCGCTTATCGGCTACCTCAGCTTCAGGTTCAAAGTCCGGGGTGTTTACTTCTGCCTGATCACCATGGCTGCGACCGAGATCATCCGGCTTATTTTTGAGCACGTGAACTGGCTGGGGTCGACGATAGGAATCTTTATCCAGGCAGTGAAAGGACCCGGGGGCGCAGCTTTGTACCAGTTCGGGCCAAAGTGGCCTTATTACCTCGTCATTCTGGCAATGACCGGCGGCATTCTTTGGGTTTCGTACCTGATCGAGCATTCGAAACTCGGTTACTTTCTGAAAGCCATCAAAGAGAACGAAGATGCCGCAAGGTCACTGGGAGTCTCGGCCATTCGCTATCAGATCATTGCGATGGCCATTTCCGGCTTCTTTATCGCCCTCGGCGGCACTTTTTACGCGCAATACCGCCTCTATATCAGACCGGATCTGGTCATGGGCGTCCATTTCTCAGTGGAGATTGTCATGGGTCCCATCATCGGCGGGTGGGGGACTCTTCTCGGCCCGGTCCTTGGCTCTCTGGTCATGACACCCCTGGGCGAATCTACGCGCTGGCTGACGGAGGTCATCAAAACCACTTTTCATGTACACGGCTTAACGGGTCTCCACATGATCACGTATGGGTTGGTACTCGTCCTGGTCGTGCGATTCATGCCCAACGGGATTGTCGGCTATTACTTGAAACGCAAGGAACTGAAGAGGGAAAAGAACATTGCTGCGCGTTGAGAATGTGACCAAGATGTTCGGAGGTCTCGTGGCCCTGAAGGGTGTGACCCTTACGCTTTCTCAGGGACAGATTAAATCGATCATCGGTCCAAATGGGGCAGGAAAGACAACGCTCTTTAATGTCATTTCCGGTTTTATGGCGCCCTGGGAGGGAGAAATCCGATTCAATAACCAGTCCATCACAGGTCAACCACCGGAAAAGATCGCGCACGCGGGCGTGGCGAGAACATTTCAGGTAGTCAAACCCTTCAGCAACCTCACGGCTCTCGAAAACGTCCTCGTGGGGGCCTTGAACGTGCATACTCACCTGAGAAAGGCCCGGGAAGAGGCCATGAGGATTCTCGACTACATCGGAATGGCGGACAAAGCAGAGTGGCCGGCCCGAAAGCTGACCCTCGAAGACCTGAAGCGGCTGGAGCTTGGCCGGGCCCTTGCAATCCGTCCGAGGCTTCTCTTGCTGGACGAGGTGATGGCAGGTCTCAATCCCTCTGAAGTAGAGGAATTTATTGCGCTCATTCGCCGCATACGGAATGACGGAGTTACCGTTCTCTTGATCGAGCATATCATGCACGCGATCTTATCTCTCTCTGATGAAGTATTGGTCCTCAATCACGGCGAAAAAATTTATGAAGGCGATACTCAGGGTGTGGTCAAGGATCGAAAGGTTGTGGAAGCTTATCTCGGGGAAGAATACTTCTTGAGCTGATTACGGGCAAAATCAAGCGAGGGAAAACAGGTGCTAGCGCTTAATAAAGTCATTGTCCATCATGGCCAGCTGCCCGTGCTGAGAGGCATCGACCTGACCATAGAAGAGGGGAGTATCGCGTCCCTGCTTGGCGCAAACGGAGCAGGCAAGACCACGCTTCTTCGCGCGATTACCGGCCTGGCCAAGCCGACTTCCGGTTCTATTTCGTTTCGCGGGAACGCTATCGAAAACCGTATGCCCCACGACATAGTGGCTCTGGGAATCGTGCTTGTCCCTGAGGGCAGGCAGCTCTTCTCCAGCCTCACGGTCGAGGATAACCTGAAAGTAGGGTCCTATCTCTCTGAGGCCAGAAGAGATCGGCATGCAAGCCTGAACCATGTGTACGATCTGTTCCCGCGTCTCCGGGAACGGCGCGGCCAACTCGCGCGGACGCTCTCCGGAGGAGAACAGCAGATGCTTGCGATGGCGCGCGGTTTGATGGCTAAACCAAAGCTTCTCATGCTGGACGAACCTTCACTCGGACTTGCCCCCATCGTGGTAACCGATATATTTTCAATCATAAAAGAGATCAACATGCAGGGGACAACGATCCTCCTTGTTGAGCAAAATGTTGTCCATTCCTTGAAAATCAGCCACCAGGGGTTTGTCATAGAAAACGGCCGCATTGTCTTGTCCGGAACGGGCGAAGCGTTGCTTAAAGACGAACATACCAAAGAGGCCTACTTTGGCACCTATGAGAAGAAGCCGGGTGCCTCCGGTGCGTGAGACAGACTAACCAGGAGGATGGGATGAAGCTGAAAGAGAAGGTTGCGATTATCACGGGGGGGAACAGTGGAATTGGCCTTGTCATGGCCCTTTCGTTCGCGCGAGAAGGGGCTCGTATCGCCATTTGCGGCCGCAGGAAGGAATTGGTGGAGAAGGCCGAGAACGAAATTGGCAAGAGCGGCGCTGAGGTGATCGGCATCGTGGCGGATGTGGGTGTTGAAGAGGACGTGCAATCAATGGTGGCCAAAACCGTGGAGCGGTTCGGGACAATCGATGTTCTGGTTAACAATGCGTCGGCTGAGGGACCTACGTTGCCGATTCACGAAATGGACGGAAACGATTGGCGGGCTGTGGTCGATACCAACCTGAACGGCTCTTTTCTACTGCACCAAATACGTCCTCCGGGTCATGATCCCGAAAAGGTCAGGAAATATCTTGAACATAGGCTCCATCGCCGGCGTTTACGCCTATCCTCTGCGGACGCCTTACAACGCGACCAAATGGGCTATCGTCGGGGTAACCCAGTCGATTGCTGCGGAGGTTGGTCCTCATAACATACGATGCAATTGTCTCTCTCCCGGACCGACCGAGGGCGAGAGGGCCTTCGGTGTCATCCGCAGAAGGGCAGAGGCGACCGGCAAGACCTTCGAGGAGATGAAACAATTCTATACGGATCAGATCCCGATCAAGCGGTTTGTCACGCCTGAAGAAGTTACCAAGGCGGCGCTGTTCCTCGTGAGTGATGATTCGAGCGGTGTAACCGCGCAGCACTTTTGTGTGTCCGGAGGGATCGAGGTTTTATAAGGACTGGGCACATCGAACGAAAATAGGGAGGGGAAGATGTTACCATTTTCGCGCATCAAGCATATCTGCTTCGACGTGAAGGATATTGAAGCCACGGAGAAATTTCTTGCGGACCTGCTCGGGGTTCCCAGCACCGGGATCAACACGATGCTCCTCGAAGAAGGAAAAGGAATGGTCAAGGTTGCCTTTTTCCATCTGGAGAGTGGGTCCATCGAGCTCGCCTATCACGATCTTCCGCCGTCCTGGGAGGGCTCTCCTCTCAAGACTCCCCCGGGGTTTCACCATATTGGCTTTGAAACGCCTGATTTTGATAAAGCACTCTCCTGGCTTGCCGAGAAGGGTATCCACCCCCTTCCTCAATTCCCGATGGACACCGGCCACAGCAGGGTAGCCTTTTTCCCTCCGGAGCAGACCGGCGGCATCCTCCTGGAGCTGCATGACAGCGCCTATGCCCAGCATAAGACGCATAGCGGCGGCTAAAAGAGGAGACAGTTGAGGCGACCCGATAAAGGGAGCGGTATGGGAAAACAGAAAGATAAAGAGGTCAGAGGATTGCTGATCAGCGGTGGGATCGTTGTTACGATGGATCCGGAGAGAAGAATCTTTCGAAAAGGCGCAATCCTGGTCAGAGGGGATACGATTGAAGCGGTGGGGAAGTCAGAGGACCTGGAGGCACGGTACAGAGATGCAGAGCGTCTCGATGCGACTAACAGGCTCGTCCTTCCCGGGTTCATCGATACCCACGTCCACCTGTCAGAGCATATCGTGCGCAGTCTCGTCCCTGACGATACGCCTGACTGGATGTCCCGCTGGTTAATGCCCATCTATGCATCTCTTTCTCCGGAGGATGAATATACCTCGGCCATGCTTGCCTTCATCGAGATGGCAAAGACAGGGACGACCACCTTCTGCGAGGCAGGAACATGCATCAATCCGGAAGCCGCGCTGCAAGCCTTGCAGAAGATCGGACTCAGGGGAATTCTCGGGAGATGGACATGGGATCTACCTCCGGCCCCCGAGAGAATGAAACAGACAACGGACCAGGCGTTGACGGCAAACGAAGATTTTATAAGGACGGTCCGAAAGCTCTCAAACGACAAGATCATGGCCTGGCCCCTGATTCTTGGAATGGGTACTGCATCAGAGCAGTTGATGAGGGACGCGAAGGCGCTTGCCGACCGCCTGGGCCTCGGCATGGGCATGATGCACGCTTCGAGCATTCCTTCTCTGGAGACTCGCGAAACCATCCAGTCGCTACGCCAGTTCGAAGAATGGGGGCTTCTGGGGCCGAATCTCAAGCTGACGCATATGGTGCATGTGGACGACGATGACATCAATCTTTTGAAGAAGTACGAGGTGAAAATCAGCCACTGCCCAACGGCAGCGATGAAACACTGCAAGGGGCTGACCAGATTTGGAAAATTTCCGGAGATGGTCGAGAAGGGTATCTGCGTCTCCCTTGGCGCCGACAGCGCCAACGGCTCTGACCACATCAACATGCTGAGGATCATGAACGTCGTGGCTGCGCTCTATAAGGATGTGCACATGAAAGAGTCAGTCTTGCCCGCTGAGACCGTCCTGGAGATGGCCACGATTCGGGGAGCGGAAGCGCTGCATCTCGAGAAACAAATTGGATCCATCGAACCGGGCAAGAAGGCTGACCTTGTCTTATTCGATCGGGACCATCCCGAATGGCGGCCCCTGCTGAATATTCCCAATTCTCTCGTCTATTCCGCCTCTGAAACCAGTATCACCACCGTTCTTGTGGGAGGAAAAATAATCCTGGACAACGGGAAGGTGTCAGGCCTTGACGAAGATGAAATCTACAGAAATGCCGATGAATTGAGCCTGAAGCTTCTTAAAAGGGCGAACGTCGCTTTGCCCTCTCGATGGCCCCTCATCTGAGTGCCGGGAATTGTGATCCCTGAAGAAGTCATTTATGTGCCAGTACGCATGAGCCCCATGGCAGGTATAGGTTATGTTTATACATATTCATTGACAATAATTATTATTATATAGTAAAAGTTATACGGAAGAAGAGAAAGTCAGGATCTCTAGATGAAGATGACACCCCAGAGAATGGCTATAATGGAATACCTTGAGGGAAACACCAATCATCCTTCAGCAGCCGATGTTTTTAAGTCTGTTTCCCGGAAGTTTCCTACCATGTCTTTTGCGACGGTCTACAACACCCTGCAGACCCTTAAAGATAAGGGTCATCTCCTGGAACTATCCCTCGACCCTGATAAGAAACGGTTCGACGCCCATCCGACGCCCCATCATCATCTCATATGTGTCAACTGTAAGAAAATAGTGGATGTTACGCGGAGCTTTGATCTCTCCCTCCCGGAGGACGAGCGATACCAGTTTCAGCTAATCGGAAACCACGTGGACTTCTATGGTATCTGCCCTAAGTGCAAGAACAGACATTCGGGACGAAAGCCAGATAAGAGTCGGTAGGAAATTATAAAGTGTGCCTGTGCGTTATGTGGTTATCCATATGAAGCGGAGCGAGAGAAGGCTGCGTTTCGACTTCCTCGAAGAGGCTGTGGCGGGATGGACTAGGACGCGATTAAAAAAACTGAGGCTGTCCCGCTGGCGGCTAAGACCTGCATCAAAAAAAGGAGGTTGCTCATGAAAAACGTGATGGTAGCGTATTACAGCAGAACGGGCATGACAAAAACGATGGCAGAAGGCATTGCCGAAGGGGTGCGAATCAGCGGACATGATGCCGAAGTAAAGAAGATCGCCGACATCAAAAGCGAGAAGGATTTTAAAGGGTACGACGCCTACATTTTTGGCTGCCCCACGTATCACCGTGACATGACGGAAAACTTCAAAACATTTCTCTTCCTTGCCCAAAAGGCAGAGCTGAACGGCAAGCCAGGGGGAGCTTTCGGATCCCATACCCATAGCGGCGACGCTGCAAAGGCAATATTCGATACGATGGAATTCGTGTTCAAGATGAACATGACGAACCTGGGGTCTTTTCTGCTAAAAGAAGAGAAGGTCGACACTATGGAAGGACGGCGCGCCTGCCAGGATTACGGAAAAGTTATCGGTGAAATGCTTGCGTCCTGACCTTTCACAAACTACGGTTTTTAAAGCAGGTACTTGACGGCGAGGAGATAGACTGATCCGGCACCAAGGAGCGCTGCAGGTCCACGGCCCTCATTTCCTTCGAGAGGGATTGCTTCAAATAGATCCAGGGAGGACACCGAATGAACAGGACTGCGCTTCAGCAGTGCAGCTACGGGGTTTACATCATTTCCGCTCAGGAGAGTGGAAGGCTCAACGGGCAGATTGCAAATACGGTCTGCCAGGTCACGTCGGAGCCGGCCACCGTGTCGGTCTCTATCAACAAGCAGAATCTTACCCATGAACTCATCTCGAGGAGCCGGGCTTTCAGCGTCTCTATACTCGCCGAAGAGGCCCCTATGCAGTTTATCGGTCGCTTCGGGTTTAAATCGGGAAGAGATAGCGAGAAATTTGAGGGAATCAACTACAAGCTTGGACAGACCCGCGCTCCCATAGTGCTCGATCACGTGACCAGCTATATGGATTGTGAGCTGGTGGGCAGCATGGATGCAGGAACTCACACAATTTTTCTGGGCCGCGTGGTGGACGCGGACGTGGTCAGCGACGGTCGACCTATGACCTACGCGTATTATCATCAAGTAAAGGGCGGAAAATCGCCTAAGACGGCGCCGACCTATGCGGGGCCTGGCGAGGACGAAAAAAAATCGAAAAAGGAGGGAGAAATCATGGCAAGCTACAAATGCAACATCTGCGGGTATGTATATGACCCCGCGGAAGGTGATCCGGATGCGGAAATAGCAGCGGGCACGGCCTTCAAAGACCTGCCGGACTCATGGGTGTGCCCCATGTGCGGGGCCCCGAAAACAGAATTTGAAAAGGTGGGCTAGTCGGGATTACTCTTTTTCGGATATGCAACCGGCTGGGACAGGGTGATCATCTGATCAGGACGTAGTTCCATCGCTTTCACCAACACCGCACGATGGTCTTTGGGAGGAGAACTCCTCCTTCCGAAAGGCCGTAAGAAAAGAACAGGGAGGTAGGTATGGCAACGTTAAAAGGATCGCAGACGGAGAAGAATCTATTGAAGGCATTTGCGGGCGAATCGCAGGCGAGGAACAGGTATACTTATTTCTCCTCTCAGGCGAAGAAAGAGGGGTACGAACAGATTGCATGGATTTTCGCGGACACGGCCGACAACGAGAAGGAGCATGCGAAGAGATTCTTTTCATTCCTCCAGGGCGGCGATGTGGAGATTAGCGCCACCTTTCCCGCCGGTCTCGTAGGAACGACCGCGGAGAACCTGAAAGCCGCGGCAGCCGGGGAGCACCTGGAGTGGGGGACCCTGTATCCCGATTTCGCTGAAGTCGCGGACAAGGAGGGCTTCCCTGAGATAGCGGCGGCTTTCAGGATGATATCGGTCGCAGAAACGGGACACGAAAAAAGGTACCTCGCCCTTCTCGAGAATATCGAAAAGGGCAGGGTCTTCAAGAGGGATGCTTCGGTGAAGTGGCGGTGCAGGAACTGCGGGTACGTCCACGAAGGCCCTGGGGTCCCGGAGGTGTGCCCAGCCTGCGCCCATCCGAAGGCCCACTTCGAGCTGCCGGCAGAAAACTACTAGAACCTCCGGGGCAGCCGACGTCGAGGATAAGGAACGGATAGCCGTTCCGCCCTTGCGTCTTCAGCCTCGGTGCTCATGCGGAAAAGGGCTGGGGACGGTCCACAGCTTCTGCCTGTCTTTTCACGAGGTGTAGCCATCAACACGAAGGAGACGCCGAGCCTGCTCAGGACCTTCTGGTCGTCGGAGATCGTTGCCGAAAGCCTGTACGGCTTTCTGGCAGCGAACTATGACGATCCCGACCGGAAGAAGTTCATCGTTGACCTGGGAAACATGGAGCGGGGACATGCGCACGTGTGGAACAAGATTGCAACAGACGTCCATGGTGTTTCCTTCCAGGTTTCACTCCTTATCAAGTCCAAGATAGCGCTGCTGAAGCTTCTTTCGCTCGTCCTTCCGCTTGCCATATTCATACACTACCTCGAACACCGTGAGAAAAAGGCGATCCTTGACTATGCGGGTCTGCTCGAAATTTACCGGGATGACGAGAAGACCAGAACAATCGTCACCAACGTAATAATGCAGGAAATCAGCCATGAATGGCACATGATGGAGCAGCTTGCGGACAAGCGATCGTATGTCGAGAAGGTCAAGGAAGCAATACCGGCGATGACGGCCGGCATCATAGAAACACTGGGACTGGTCATTGGTTTGCTCGCGGCCCATGCAAGAACCTTAGTGATAGGACTGACAGGGCTCATCGCTATGATCGGCGGAGTGATTGCGGAAATGTCAGTTTCCTACATCTCATCGAAAGGGCACCGTGATCTGAATGAGGGAGGGAACAAAGAGTTAGATATAAAGAAAGAAGTTAACCCCAGTGTGCTGAGGAGGGAGCTCGAAAACGATCTCATAGAAAAAGGAATCAGCAGCGGAACGGTAAGGCTCATATTGGATAGCGTCGGGGACGACCCGGGTGTCTTGTCCGGTCTGGTCAAGACCATCAGAACCACCTCTGAACCCCTTCAGCCGAAAGAATCCCTCAAGACCACCGGCATTTTCTTCAGCATCGGAGCGTTGCCCGTTTTGGCCCCTTTTTTCATCGGGACCCTGTGGGATTCACGTCCGTCAATCCCGGCGATCATCGCTTTTGGCCTCGCCGTTGTCAGCATATCAATAGCCGGGCTCTTTATGGCAGTGCTGTCCGGTAAGAGAATATCGACGAACATCATGCACAACCTGTTTATCATTATGGGAACAGCTGCCCTGACGTATCTGGTAGGTTTAGCAGCGCGCCTTCTCCTTGGAATTGAACATTGAAAGATAATCGGTAGACAGATTTTCCTTTACAGTGAAAGCGTGAAAGTACTCCTTATCCAGCCCCCGATAGAAGACTTCTATGACACGTCCGTCAGGACCTATCCTTTGAGTCTCCTCTATATTGCGGCGAAGATCAAAGACCTGTGCGACGTGTCCGTGGTTGACCTCAGAACAGGCAGGAAACACGCGCTTGCCTTGCCGCAAACGTTTCAAGACCTGGCCCCCTTCTATCGGGATGACGTCTACACACCCTTTTCGTTGTTTCGCCGGTTCCACCGCTTCGGGGCAACGCAGGAGGAGACAAGGCAGATCATTGAGAACGCGGTGCCATCGATTGTCGGGATTTCCGCTTCCTATACAGCCTATTCTCTCGAGGCGCTGGAAGTGGCGCGAATCGTCAAAGAGGTTGATAGAAACATCGTCACTGTGATGGGCGGAACTCATGCCACACTCTTTCCGGAGCATCTCCTGCAGCATACCTTCGTTGATTATGTGGTTCGAGGAGAGGGAGAGACGCCCTTTGCACAACTTGTGGCGAGCCTGCAAAAAGGCGACGACCCGCGCTCCAAGCCGGTTGATGGCGTAAGCTTCAGAACCAACGGTCATTCCCATATTTCGGGGATCAGCGTTGAAAGGGAGATTGACCTATTGCCTGATCGACGGGCGATTTCCTCAGGGACTTACCGGATCAACAAGAAAAAGTATGCGTTCTTTCTCACCTCCAGGGGCTGTCCTTTCAGCTGCAGTTTCTGCGGCAAGCCGCCTGTCCCGTATAGGAAGAGGAGTCTTGCCGGTATAGAGCGCGAACTTCACGATTGTATCGACCTGGGTATCGAGGCCATCGACTTCGAGGACGATATGCTCAACCTGGACAGATCCTTCTTTGCCGACGTGCTGCTCCTCACACGCAACAAGGAACTGACCCTGTCCGCGATGAATGGCATTTATCCGGAGACCGTAGACATTCCCACGCTGGAGCTGATGCACACAGCGGGTTTTCGCAGGCTCAATTTTTCCCTCGTAGATGTTCGGGAATCGGTCCTGAAGAGCCAGGCAAGAGCCCTTCCGAAAACTTTCCTGGAGATACTTCCCTGGTTGGAGTCTTCTCCTTTTCTGGTAGAGACGCATTTCATCATTGGTCTTCCGGGCCAAAAGCCGGAGGATGTGCTTGACACGCTCATCTTTCTCATGGGCAAGAGGCTTCTTCTGGGGCCGAGCGTCTTCTACCTTGCACCGGGAAGCGCGGCGTTCCGCGATATTGTCGGTGATGCATGGGAACCCTATATAAAGCTGATGAGGTCGAGTGCTCTGTTTCCGGCCAATCCGCTCTTTCCCAGGGAGACCAGCTATACCCTGATGAAGATCGTGCGCTTCATCAATTACGTGAAGCGCGTGGTTGACGGGACGAGCGAAGTGAAGGCGCTAAGCGGCCTGGTGGAAGCGCTGCCGACCGGAAAGCCGCAAGACGGGGAGATAGTCAAGCGATTGCTGACGGGAAAACGTTTTACCTGGTACGATCTTAAAGAGCAGGCATTCAGGGAAGAACCACAGGATCGGGAACTGGTCAGTCTCTTCTTCGAAAAGGCGCGAGGCCTGGAAGTAAGGGGTTTCAAGACGGGCAACGGCGTGAAGGTGGATGTGTAACAACAATAGGGGCAAGGGGCAAGAAAAAAACCCGATTACGGATTATAGGTTACAGGTTACAGGTTACGGACAAGAATTGTTATAGGTTACAAGTTGCAGGTTGCAAGGTTACACTAAACACCGTTATCTTGGGGGTTGGTAGCATGACGTTAAAAGCTAGGTCCGGCTCTCCCTGGTTTGTGCTTTTCATTGTGGTATTGTTCAGCGTTGCGGCTCCGCTCGCCCAGTTCAAGGTACCTCCGGTCATGCCAATTCTCATGCATGCTTTCAGTTTGCCGGCGAGCAAGGCCGGCCTCCTTATGTCGATATTCGCTCTGACCGGACTCATTCTGGCCCTGCCTGGCGGTTTCATTTATCAGCGTCTGGGCTTTCAGGCCACGGGGCTGATAGCGATCCTGGCCGTGATAGTCGGCGCGGCACTGGGTGGACTTAGTACAAGTATTGGCATGCTGCTCACCAGCCGTTTTATAGAGGGTATTGGATTGAGTCTTACGACTATTGTGGCGCCGGCTGTCATAGCCATGCGATTCAGACCCGAAACACGGGGCAAGGCGATGGGCATCTGGTGCGGGAGCGTGCCGCTGGGTTGGCTCCTCGCTTTCTCCAGTGCGCCATGGCTGTCAAGACGATGGGATTGGCCGGGAGTATGGTGGTTCTGTTTTTTCTATGCGCTTGTTGGTGCTCTCTTATACTACCTCTTTGTGAGACCAGCTCCCGAGACTGCGGCAGCCGAGACCGGGCAGGCAGAGCACGAAGAGCCGGGTGTTAGGGACCTGGCACAGGCATTGCGAAACCGCGATCTGTGGCTCATCAGCTTTCTGTTCTGTTGTTTCAACATCATCTTCATTGCCTTTATGACCTGGTTCCCGACTTATTGTCACGCGGTCCGCGGCCTCTCTTTGAGCCAGGCTGATCTGTTAATGAGCGTGATGGCTGTCTTGCTTCTAGTTTCCGGACCCTTTGGCGGCTGGCTCTCAGACCGGCTCGGTTCCAGGAGGGTGATCTGCGTGGCTCCAATGCTCCTGCTTATGTTCCTGTTTCCTCTTGCGTCGGTTCTAACCGGAGAAGGTCGGGTCGCCGTCATAGCGGTTGTGGGCCTCATTGGCGCTTTTGTTCCTACAGGGGTCTTCTCGGCAGGACCCGAAGTCGTAGGCGACGAAAGACTACACGGCATGGCCATGGCCATGATCCTGCTCGGCCAGAATGCCGGTATGCTCGTCGGTCCTCTGGTTTTCGGCTGGATTGTCGATACCGCCGGGGGCTGGCAGGCAGCATTCTGGAGTCTGTTACCTGTAGGCGCCTTAGGTGCTCTGGCAGGTTGGAAAGTGCGGTTCAGGTGATACGTTATATCTTCTTGAATCCGGCTACGTCCGGGCTGCTCAAGGAATTCCCACTGGCCCCGAACACCGGCGTGAAATGCGGCCACTTCAATATGCAGCATTGCGATCCCGCAATCGAGCCGTTTCGATATGGTATGGAGAAGCTTGGTGTCATCGACCGAAACAGTCAGCGCCTCATCTGATGCCCGGAAACGCCACGGTTGACGGTTAACTGCTGACGGGGCGCAGGCGTGCTGCCTCGATTGCTACCTCGACCCACGGCGGCAGCTGCTCTACTTCGCCGTCTTGCAGAAGCACTGCCAGAGGCTTGCGCCTATGGGTCCGGCCGAAGCCGGTCATAAGTCTCTCCTCGAATGACCAGTCGTGCGGAGCATGACCGATCGGCACCACGGCCAGGACTTGCTCCCGTTCATGGATGTCCACCAGCCTTGCAGCAACGTCCGGGTGAAAGAGACCTCCTACCCAGCACGTGTCGAGGCCCATGGCAACCGCCTCGAGCACGATCCCTTCTCCCGTATACCCGGCCCTTTCCTGAGCGTACGCACTTTCCATGTTGCCCACGACGGCGAGGAAGGCACGGGCCCCTTTGACCTTGCCATACGCTCCTACAGCCCCCTTAAGCACTAGATCGGCCGACCTGCTGACAAAGACTGCGCGGGCATCCGGAAAAGGCCTGAAGTCGCTGCACATGGCAGCGAGCCGCTTCTCCGCTTCTTCCGGCAGGGGCTGCCCGTCAAACCGGCGGCGCGAACGTCGGCGCCCGATCGCTTGATACCAGCGTTCAAATGGTATGGCGTCCATACCTTTATGATACACGATTTCTTCTGTAAGGGGAAATGGCCTTAAGTGTTACCTTACGGGTACCCGGTTGCGGGTGTGCTGCGTTTACAGGATGCTTCGCTATCGCTCTCCTCGACGTACCCCCAGGTACGCCCGGTACCCGCTTGCGGGTAGGGCTCCTCGCTGCCGCCTCGGTCTCCGCTTGAATGCAAATTGCTACAAGGCAACTGGATGGAACATCAAACTCATAGCGGTCTGTCGCCCGCTGATCGTCACTCTTCCCGGTTCGCCCGGTTCGCCCGGCTTACCGTCAACCGTGTAAGAGATGCCAAGAAAGCTGCTGCATCACCCAGAGGTTTGTCAGGAGATGTTGTGTGATGCGGGAGGTCGTGAACGGAGATGTGCCCGGGACCATCGCGAGATAGAGCGCGATCTGGTCCCCGAGGTGAGGATCCAGGCATGCGTGGGCAGCGCCATATTCGAGGAGTGCGCTGGCCGCTTCCCCACCAACCTTCTCCGCCCTCTTGCCTCGTTCGCCGATTGATGAAAAGCCCGCCAGGCAGCTATCTGCCTTCCGGCTTGAGGAAGATGAAGGTGCCTGGCCCGAAGATGCGACGCTGATCGTCTCGATCGAGACCGCAAGCCCCACAGAGGCGAGTGCATGCTCAGCCGCCGTCTTCTGTCTTTCGGCTATGCTCAAGGGCAAGTTGCCAACACCGGAAACGCCGCGAATCGACCGCAACTTTGGCGG
Source organism: uncultured delta proteobacterium (assembly GCA_963821605.1). Lineage (GTDB taxonomy): Bacteria > Desulfobacterota > Syntrophorhabdia > Syntrophorhabdales > WCHB1-27 > JADGQN01. The sequence continues at coordinate 31,149 of CAWGEZ010000036.1, forward strand.
ATCAGTAAAATCGATATTCCGCGACTGGTTCAGGGCATGCTCCGGGGAGATCTGCACCAGTATCTTTCCGCCGCCTTTGGGGTAGAACCCGTAACTTTCTATGGATGCTCCGATTGTCACGCCTAGCTTCTTTAGGGCGGGTATGAAGACATCGTAAATATAGTCGAATGGCGGGCTCATCGGCACGTGCGTGCCTCCCGTGAGCACGAGGGTCGAAGGAGCCCCTGCAACAATTAAAGGCGGGAGGAGTGTCTGAAGAAGGAGCGAAGTGGCGCCCGCCGTGCCAATATCAAAGCGGTAGGTCCCGGGCTTTGGCTTTGCCGGCTGGAAAACGAGATCTATCGAACCCATGCTCGCACCTTCAACATGTGCCTCGCAGATGGCGGCCATGGCGCGCACGCCTGCCAGGTGTTGCGGCATGAGGCCGGGCTTCTTCCGGTTCTTCCGGATGTTCTTGATTTTGAAGGGGGTCGTGAGGCAAGCCGAAAGGCTCAGGGCAGTCCTGAGAATCTGCCCTCCGCCTTCACCAAAGCTGCCGTCGATTTCGATCATGGAAAGCGCTCTATCTGCTGCTCGAGTCAGGGTAGTGTTTCAAGCATGCCTCACGATTCAACCTTGTTCCGCGTTACGAGTTTCGGGTTACAAGTTAGGAACCAAACCGACTATCGAACCTGTCTAACCGTGCCACACGTTCTTGAGAACTCGCAACTCGAAACTTGTGACCCGCAACGGGTGTGAGCCCGCAGTTCGCGGGCTCAATGCATCCAACTCCCCCCGGTCACGCAGATGGTCTGGCCGGTGATATACTCACCATCAGTCACGAGAAAGAGGACGGTCTGTGCGACGTCGTCGGGCGTGCCCTTTCGAGGATAGGGGATCATCTCCTGCATTCTCCTGATCTCATCGTCAGGGTAGATGTGTGGAATAAATTCGTTATAGATAAAGCTTGGCGCTACAGTATTGACGGTGATGAAATGCGGTGCCGCCTCCATGGCGAGGCACCTGGTGAATGCCGTCAAGCCCGCTTTGGCTGCCGCGTAATGCGCGTGTCCCGCCGATAGTCCCATAAAAGCGGCTGCGGAGCCGATGTTGACTATGCGTCCTGAGCCCCTCTTGATCATTGCCGGCAAGACTGCACGGCAGCAATAAAATGTCCCACGCAGGGTGGTGTTGAGGACGAGGTCCCACGTCTCGTCGGCCATAGTGATGACCGGAGTCGGCCGGTTTGTGCCCGCGTTGTTGACGAGAATATCGATGGAACCGAATGCCTCCAGGGCCGCTTTTACCGCGGCCTCAACGGCGCTCCGCTGTGTGACGTCACACTCGATGCCGAGTGTGTTGACTCCCAGTTCCTCTGCTATCTCCCGGGCCACAGAGAGAGAACGCTCCTGATGAGCATCCGTTATGACCACGTTTGCCCCTTCCTTTGCCAGGAGACGGGCCGTTGCCTGTCCTATACCGGCGCCGGCCGCGCCTGTCAAAAATGCCACCTTACCCTTAAGTTTCATAATGCTTTTCTCCTTCGCCGATTATCCCTGGCGTGCCCTTGATGCGCCAACATTATATAGTGAGGTTGCCACTCTTTCAAGGCACGCAGGGGTCAGGCAATGTGCGGCCTGCGCTTGCATGTCCCTCGTCTTTAACGTTATAATCGTGGACTCGGAATACAGGGGGCTGTGAAGATGAAGATACGCTTTTTGGGCGCTGCCCGCCAGGTGACTGGTTCCTGTTTTCACCTGATTGCAGGTGGGAGACAGTTCCTCGTCGATTGCGGCATGCAACAGGGCGAGGCGGCGGCAGGCGATGCAAACAGAGTCCCCTTTCCATTCAACCCTGCTGAGATAGAGTGCCTGTTCTTGACCCATGCGCATTTGGACCATACGGGGCTGGTGCCTAAGCTTGTGAAGGATGGATTCAGAGGGAAGATCATAACAACCACAGCCACCGCCGATCTTATCGCGATTATGCTCCTCGATTCCGCGCACATCCAGGAAAAGGATGCGGAGTGGATGACAAAGAAAGCTTTCCGCGCGGGCAAGGATCAGGTCTTTGCGCCGCTTTACACGGCTGAGGACGTGAAGGCATCGCTTAAGTTCCTGAGACCTGTTATGTATGGTGAAACTAATGATCTGGGAAACGGCATGAAATATCTGTTTGTTGATGCCGGCCATATCCTTGGTTCGGGATCCTTTGAGCTGTGGTATCCGAGTAATGGTGGCCAAAAGAAGATTGTCTTTTCGGGGGATGTCGGCAAGAAGGGAAACCCTATCATTGAGAACCCGGAATACACGGTAATCGCCGATTATGTGGTCATGGAATCGACTTACGGAAACCGGCTTCATAAGAGTCTGGAGGCAAGCATCGATGAGCTTGTTGATGCCGTCAAAGAAACGTTCCGAAAGGGCGGGAACGTACTCATGCCTACCTTTGCGGTGGGACGCACGCAGGACGTGATTTATATTTTGAATGAGTCTAGTCCGGGACGGGAGGCTTGCGCCGGTCGACGTCTATGTGGATAGTCCACTTGCCGAGGAGGCCACTAATGTTTACCTTTCCCACAGGGAATACTTCGACGAGGAAGCCAAACAGCTCTTTCAGATCCACCACAAAGGAAAGGCCGTCAGGCTCCACTTCACAAAATCGGTGGCGGAATCGCAGGAGATAAACAGGATAAAGTCGGGCGTCATCATCATGGCAGGCAGCGGTATGTGCGAAGGCGGCAGGATAGCACACCATTTGAAGCACAATCTCTGGAGGCCGGAGTGCAGCGTTATCTTCACGGGGTTTCAGGCCGGGGGCACACTGGGGCGCAGGATTGTCGATGGGTCGAGACGTGTGCGAGTGCTCGGCGAAAGCATCGCTGTAAAAGCCACGATTTATACTATTGGCGGTTTTTCAGCCCACGCAGACCAGAAGGAACTGCTGGAGTGGATTGGTTCTTTCACCAGTAAGCCGGAACTATTCATTGTACATGGCGAAGAAAAGACTGCCCTGGAGTTCGAAAGTATAGTCAAAGAGAAACTCGGATTGGTAACCCACGTGCCTCATAAGGGAGAAGAATTCGACATCTAAACAGTGCGGCTTTGTCAAAAGCCGGTGTACTGCGTTCCCACCTGTCTTGGCCGGGTACCCGCGAGCAGCCAAAACCTTCATTCGCGAGTGGCAGATTTCGACGTACTTCATAGTACGCCTGCGTTCCTCAGGACTTGCGCTTCTCGCACCTGCGACTTTTTACTTTGCCGCATTGAAAAACGCAAGCTGCTAAGAACGCGACCAACACCCACCCGTTGCAGGGCGGAAGATCAATGATTATGTTGGGCCAGTGCTTGATGTTATGGCGAACAGCTGGCAACTGATAACTGGTAACCATATTTAGGGAGGTAACAATGCTTCACGGACAGACTCAAGAATTTTTCAATGCGGCTGACTACTTCGTCGACCGGAACATACGTCAGGGGCGCGGGCACAAAGTAGCCATTTATACCGAACACCGCAATTACACGTATAACGACATCCAGAAGATGGCAAACAAAACGGCCAACGCGCTGCGCGACCTCGGCGTCCGCGTTGACGATCGGGTCCTGATACTTATGCTCGATGTTCCGCAGCTCTATGCGATCTTCTGGGGCGCCATCAGGATAGGTGCAGTACCGATCCCGGTGAACACTATGCTCACGCCGGACGATTACGAATATTACCTGAATGACAGCCGGGCAAGGGTGCTGGTCATCTCTGATGAGTTTATACCGTTGATCAGAGAAATTAAGGGTGACCTTCATTATTTGCGGGACATCATCGTAATCTCTGAAACGCACGGCGCTTATCCCCCCTTCCGACAGATGTATAAGCGGGCTCCGGCGACCGTCAAGACAGAATTCACGACGAAGGATGATGTAGGCTTCTGGCTCTATAGTTCCGGTTCCACGGGTTCTCCCAAGGGCGCAATTCACTCCCAGTACGACATGGTGGTTGCTTCCCAGGCATTTGGACAGAACGTATTGAAGCTCACGGAAGATGATATCTGCTTTTCCGGTGCCCGGCTCTTTTTCGCCTACGGGCTCGGCAATGGTATGTATCTGCCGATGTCGGTCGGGGGCTCGACGGTGCTTAACCCGGGTCGGCCGACTCCGGACACAATGTTCAAGTATCTGGAAAAGTACCGGCCAACAGTCTTTTTCGGCGTACCGACGCTCTATGGCCAGATGCTTGCCTACAAAGAGCGGCTTGATAAGGAACGGGGAACCAAGCCCGACCCCAACTCGAACCATGAGCTTTCGTCGGTACGGGTGTGCGTTTCTGCCGGCGAGGCACTGCCGGTAGATATCTTCGAAAGGTGGAAGGAGCGCTTTGGTGTGAGCATACTCGACGGCATCGGGTCCACCGAGATGCTCCACATATTCCTTTCGAACCGTCTGGACGATTTGCGGCCCGGCTCCACGGGCAAGCCTGTTCCCGGCTACCAGCTCAGGATCGTCGATGAAGAGGGCGCGGAGGTTCCTCAGGGTGAGATAGGCACGTTGCTGGTCAAGGGAGACAGTGCTGCTCAGGCATACTGGAAGAAGCGGGAAAAGACGCGCCAGACCATGCAGGGCGAATGGATCAATACGGGTGACAAGTATTACGTAGATAAGGATGGCTTCTATTACGCTGCAGGCCGGGCGGATGATATGTTGAAGGTCGGCGGTATATGGGTTTCGCCCCTCGAGGTGGAGAACTGCCTGAGCCATCACCAGGCCGTGATGGAAGTCGCTGTCGTAGGTCGCAAGGACGATCAGGACCTGGTGAAGCCGGTGGCTTACGTTGTGCTTCGCGACGGTTTTTCCGCATCGGAAGAGCTGGCTGAAGAGCTAAAGAAGTGGACGCTTGACCGCCTTGCCAAGTTCAAGTATCCGCGGTGGATAGAGTTCCTTCCTGAACTGCCAAAGAGTGCGACGGGGAAGATACAACGATTCAAGCTCCGCTGATGGGATTGCCGAGAGCAGGTGACTATCGGCGCAGAAACTCAGGACCCTGACGTGTCCGGAGGCACTATGGCTTCACCTTTGACAACGATAGCGAAGCGCACGTTGAAGATTATTCTCTCGGACAGGTTGATTTTGATCTGAGAGATGTATCCGTTAAGGAGGAGCGTCAAAGCGGGGGTCTTGCAGGGTTCTCATTTAGACTGATTTCTTTGACGCCATCTGACTTCCCCTGTGTACAGCTGTGCTTCGCGAATAATTGTTCCAAGATATGGGTATCATGTATGTCAAACTCCTGACGTACGTCAAACTCTTGACCGCACTCTAAACACTTTGCTTCTAATGCTGGGTCCTGGACCGGCAGCCTGAAGCGCCTTGCTACCATATCATCGCATCTTAGTCTTAATTGCACTATCCTCTTCTGAAAAACTCTTTGAACAAGGTCAGCCTTCTCTTGTACACAGGAATGCTCCATGAGTAATGGTTTTATGATTCGCGTATCGTGTATGCCAAATCCCTGACCGCACTCTAAACACCTTGCTTCCTCATAGCCCGTTGCTGAGGTATAGCTCGAAGGAGCGAATCTTCTTACGATGCTATCATTGCATCTTAATTTCATTTTCCCTCTCCTCTCGCCTTTACGCCCCGTCGCAATACCAGGTAGATAATGTTTGCTGCAATTTGTGTACCGGGGAAAGCCGGTCCTTGCATCCTTGCATCACTACAAGGACATCGTATGCTCTGTTATGGGATGTTTTGCCTGAGGGCAACGATAGCCAGGATAAGACGATGAATGAAGGAAAGTATTTTTTCCGGATTATTTTCGTTCAACGATTTCGGGAAGAAGGTTAGGGCTTGTTGTGCAGTTTTTGCAAGGTCAGACCTGAGTTGCCGCACGCGGTGAATTTAGGGCCCTTAACCTGTACACCGCTTGTAACGTCTTCTTACCCGTGCACTCGTATTACCGCAATGACTCGTCCCTGAACCTCGACGTTGTCGGCCTTGTGATAGATGGGCATCATGTAGGGATTGCAGGGTTGCAGGCGAACCTGCCCGCCTTCAAAATGGATCTTCTTAAGGGTGATCTCCTGCTCGTTCTTGAGCCATGCCGCAACCACATCTCCGTTGTTCGCCCTCTTTACGGGTTCCATGATCACGATGTCGCCGTCTGCGATCATAGCATCGACCATCGAATTGCCGCGAACGCGTAACGCATAGACGTTCTTTTTCCCGTGAGCCAGCTGGGTCGAAACCGCGATGCGTTCGCTGGCCGTGTCCCAGGTGTCGGCAGGGGGGACCCACACGGGATGACCCGCGGCAATTACCCCAAGGACGGGGATCTCGATCTGCTTGTCTTCTTCTTTTTTAGTGAGATTAATGCTGCGGAATTTTTCTCGTGCACGGCTGATCAGTCCCTCCTGCTCGAGAGCATCCAGATGATATTGAACCACCGAAGGACTGCTGATCTTGCAACCCTCGGCGATCTCTCTTACCGTGGGAGCGTAGTTCTTCTTCTCTCTGAAGCGGCGAATGAACTGGAAAACCTTCTCTCGTGTTTCCGATCCCATATTAGAATAAGTGTACTAATTAATTGCTGTGAAGTCAAGAATAAGTGGAAAATTGTTCATAACCAGTGGCCAAACAAATTTATGAACCATTCCTTAACGCGATCAGTGTATGGCCGTTTCTTCCACTCCTCTAAATGGATCTGATTGGACTGCCTGAGATCCTCCTGAAACATTACTTCCATCTTGGTTGCGAAATCGCGGCTGAGAATGACCGCGTTGACCTCATCATTATTCAGGAAGCTCATTAAGTCCATATTGGTTGATCCAACCGTGGACCAGATGCTGTCAATGACAGCCGTTTTAGCGTGCAACATGGAATCAGTGCGGCGTTCATACAACTTCACCCCCGATTCTAAAAGACTGTGTATAATAAGATCTTCCGGCATAGTAAACCAATACAGAATCGCTGGCTCCGGGAAGGATGATCTTTACGTCCACCCCCCGTTCAGCAGCATGGGTGAGGGCTTTTATCATCTGCTCGTCGGGCACAAAATAGGGAGTGGTGAGATGAATGAAATTTTCAGCATAGGTGAACGCAGATACATACATCATATACGTGATGCGATTCTCCCGTCCTGGAGTACTCCCAATCACCCGCATCAAATCGTTCCCTTCTTGCTTCAGGGGCGGGAAATAATTTCTATTGGATTCAGGCCCCTTCTCTCTTGCCCAGGTCTCCAGGAAAAGCTTCTGGAACTCTGCGACGGCAGGCCCCTCGATTTGAACATCGGTATCACGCCAGGAATGTTGAATATGATCTCCCTTCATGTTCCCTGGATAGCCTTCCGGATAAGCTTGAGGAATAAAGGTTACTAATGTTGACACCCCCTGTAAATGCAACCTTCCCGTCGACGATCAAAATCTTCCGATGGTCGCGTTGGTTTAACTTCCATGTTGTTTCCACGCATTTTCGAAGGATTGATCGGATTAAATTCACGCACCTGAATCCCACCGTCACGCAAACGCTGAAAGAAAGCAGAAGGTGTCGTCATACATCCGACACTATCGTAAATGAGATTGACCTGAACGCCCTCCGCCTGTTTCTGTAACAGCAAATCCGCAAAACGACGACCGACTTCATCATCTTCAAACATGATATGTTTCGAAATTAATATGATCTTTGGCGCTTCGGATGGCTTTGAACATCGCATCATAGGTGGCCGGCCCATCGATCAGCAACGTCACCTTGTTCCCGGTGACCAAAGAGCTCCCGCTGATCACTTCAATGAGGAGAGCATGTCGCTGGAGAATATCCGTTGGTTCAACTTGGCCTTTCAGCCGTTCCATAATGGCTTTGCTGACCTTAGGAGATAGCTGTCCTTTGGGGCCGATGATCTTCGGGGTGCCATCTGTCACCTAAAGGACCGTAATCTTCAATTCTCGGCAAAGAGGCGCAACCGCTGAAAGTGAGCAGAGAGAAAAGGCAAGAGAGATAAAAGGAGAAGCTTAAATACTGCACCCATATACAATTATAACAGAATCTGCAGGTGAATAGTTCTTTCTTGCAGGCAATACCCGGAGGTCTTAAGCAGTTCATAAGACCGGACCCCAATGAATTGATCACTCAACTCTCTTGAAGTCGATGAATCCCTGCTCCACGTCTGTGTGAATCAGTTGTACGCGAATCCTGTGGCCTACGTCGATCCCTTCGAAACCATGCACCAGTTTCCCTTCGATAGGAGGATGAAGAAGACGGACCCACGTGCCTTTGGGGGCTGCACCAGTGACGATGGCATCGAACCGTTCCCCGATTCTTGACTCGAGCAGTATTGCCGCTGCGGATTTCTCAACCTGCCGTTCGACCTTCTTGGCCGCATCCTCTTCCTCTGTGCAGTGTTTACCCAGCGCCTCCAGGTCCTCTTTCTCATAGGGTACGGGATGTTGAGCCATCGCAGCCTTCAGCAGCCGCTGCGTGATGAGATCCGGGTATCGGCGGTTAGGGGCTGTGGAATGGGTATAGTCCCTGACAGCGAGACCAAAGTGTCCCGGAGGGGCCGTGTCTCCCGGAAAATCTGCAACGTATTCACCCGGCTCCCATAAGTTTGATAATAGAAAGCGAGAGGTCGGGGAATCTTAGCGGATCGGCTGCTTTCTCCTTCGTCAGGAAGTCCTCGAGTGCTCTTGAATCCGGATTAGAAGGAAGCTTGAACCCGTGTTCCTGCGGCAATCTCGACAATCCGTTCCCATCGTTTTGGAGTGCGGACCACACGGCGCAGGGAAGGGAACTTTCTTGATGAGAGATACCGGGCGGTCACGCCGTTTGCCGCTATCATGAAACTCCTCAATAATGTCCTTTGCGCGGTTCTTTTTTTCCACTTCGAGTTCACGGATTTCATCGCCGTCAAATATCGGTCTCGCCTCAATGGTTTCAAAGCTAAGGGCCCCGTGAACATGCCGGAATTTCTTCATGCTTTGTGCTACCCTGTCCTGCATGCGTAGATTCTCATCAAGTCCATTTACGGCAGCAATCGCCTCAGGCACACTTCCTGTCCCTTCCAGCCATGCTGCAACGCTGTTATAGGCGAGCTTGGCATGATTGCGGACACGCGCCCTGTAGATATCCGAATCCTGTAGGGACCCGTCACCGCCGATCACCATTTCGACGACAATGGCTCAGTCGATCCTCATTGAAGTTTAGGGAGGTGAGGTTGGTGGAAAGCTTTTCAGGAAGCATCGGGAATATCATGGCAGCCGTATATACAGAGGTCGTATTGTGGCGAGCGTGATCGTCAATGGCTGAGCCATTCTTAACGATCGAGTCCACGTCAGCCACGGCAACAAGAATCTTTACTTTGTCTCCAGGCATCGCCTCGGCAACGGTAAGCTGATCCAGGTCAAGGGAGTCATCGTTGTCAATGGAAGCCCACAGAAGGTCCCTGAGGTCACGAACCTGCTCACCGTCCATTGTTGCAGGAGCCTGAATCCCGGCAAGTTCGGCGAGTGCTTCAACAGAAAAGTCGGGGAGTAATCCTCTCTCAAGCATCGCCCTCCGGGCGATTCTCTGCAGAATAGCACGGTGCTGTTTACCATTCGCATTCATAAAATACACCTCTCCCCTTCATTTCAAAAATCACTCATTCTTAGCCAATAGATAAAGGACATGGCAAACAGGATGATAAAAACTCGCTCTGGTGACACCTCCCCTGGACAAGGCTGTGTTTCTTTTATCGTTCATCAAGGTGGAAGCGATGCAATAAACGGTGAGCGAATGGCGCCACCAACACGGATGCCACGCCGATGAAGGCTAGCCCTGAAAATAAGGCGTAACAGGAAGCGAATAGTTTCGCCACCGGTTTATGCAGAGGATCCACAGGTCCCATTCCGCCCAGAATCATCGAAGCATTGAGCAGCGCATCCAGCCATTTCAGCTCTCCCAGGTAGTGGTAACCGACAACTCCAATCCCCAAGGCCAAGGCGAGGACAAAGAGCGCGAGCATCACATGGCGAGCGACGCGCTTTGTAAAATCGGCTCTACTGAGGAGAGGGTGCGTTCGATGTTCGTACATACACGGCTACCTCTTAACGTTACAGCTCAGCCGGCACCGTAACATACGATTCCCTCTTTGATACCAATGCCCGACTGCGACCATGCCGGTCAAAATCCAGTAAAAGCTATTTCTTAGTGGCGTCTCTTGCCGCGTCCTCGATTTTATCACCAGCCTTTTCGACCTGCTGTCCGGCTTTTTCTACCGCCTTATCGATTTGCTTGCCGGCGCGCTCCACGGGGCCCTCTTTTTTCTGCAGCAGGATAGCCCCACAATCAGAACACTCATTACTACTGCTACCATGACACTCTTACCAAGTTTTCTCATTTGTATCTCCTTTAGCGGGTGTGGCGCAGCGCTCCAACAATCAATGGACCAACCCGAGAATGCCGGTTATGATGAGATAAATGGCAACGATATAATTCAACAGTCTCGGGACAAGGAGAATCAATATCCCCGCCATTAAAGCGATCACTGGGTGTGCCGATATACCGAAATGCATGTCTGGCCTCCTTTCTGGGCTCCGTATGAGCCGAGATTTCCCCAATCCATGGACTGCGATTTGGGGTCTATACGTTCTTCCGCAAAGCGGCCAGTGTTGCTTCCTCATTGGCCTTTCTTGCAGCCGCCGCCACTTCTTTCGAAACAACAGTTTTGCCAATAGGGGCCAGTGCAATACCGGCCAGTTTCAGGTGTTGTATCCCAAACGGAATGCCGATAATCGTGATGAAATTAAGCAAAGCCGAAGAGACATGGCCGATCGCCAACCAGACGCCGGCAAAGATGAACCATATAATATTTCCAAGGGTTCCCAGGGAACCGGTGCCAATATCATCTTTCTGTGTAAGTTCCTTTCGACTGATGGCTTCTTTGCCGAATGGAAAGAACGTGAACTGGCCGATAACGAAGCATGCCTTACCCCAGGGAATGCCGACTACGGACAGATACGCCAGCAGGCCGGCAATCCACCACGCAAGCCCCATAAATACCCCGCCGAGAATAAACCAGAGAAAATTGCCAATCGCCCGCATCGTTTTTCTTTGCAATATCCTCCCGCCCGGCCCATCAACCGCCGGATGGAGCCCGGTCTGCGGCTGAGCCGGTGAGGCAACCCGGAACTGCCTACCCGTGGCCGCCAGGCTCCATCCGGGGAAGGATGCAATCGCCTACTTCACGATCAGATTATTCTTTACGGCTGTGACCCCTTTGACGCTCCGTGTGATTTGAACTGCTTTATCGACGGGATTCTGGGAATTAACGAAGCCGCTCAGTTGAACGGTGCCCTTGTACGTTTCGACACTGATCTGGAATGACTTGAGAAAATCATCCGCTGCAAGCAGAGATTTTACCTTGGTCGTGATGACCGAATCGTCAACATATTCACCGGTACTTTCCTGTTTGGGTGTCGATGCACAGGCCACAAAGGTGGCGATCAGCATAAGAAGGACCAAATAGCGGATAAAGATATTTCTCTTTTTCATAGCGGTTACTCCTCCGTGTAAATTTGTTGGTGAAATGGTTGATTGCGAGACCTTTTTTACTGAGGGTATCGCGCCATTCGCAAAATCTTTCCGGGCCTGCTGACTACCTCCTTTCCACATACCTCACCTTCTCCGGCAAGGGTCAAAATCGCTACACCACTCTTCGTCCCTGAATAAGCCGGACCACTATCACAATGATGGCGATGACCAGCAGGACATGAATGACGCCACCCATCGTGTAGCCACTGACCAATCCCAACAACCACAAAATTAAGAGAATGACACATATGGTCCAAAGCATGGTTGCCTCCTTTCTGAGGACAGAATTTGGTCATCCAAATGGATGGCCAGCCACTTCCTGTACGGTAATCCCCTGTCGGCTGCTTCTATGACATTAATGTAGGCACTTGATTCTTAGTTTTCAACCCATGTTAGGTTGACCGGCTCAAAGGGTGCCTCCTGTTCTCAGGCCGGCACCCATTGAAGGTCGATTCCACAACTGGTCCTTCGATACGATGCAGAGTATCGTGATACGGTTCAGCGCAATAGTGTAGTTATCTTGGGAAACACGTGAGAGAGGAGCAGGTCCATATTCTCATGCGGCCAGCTACCAGCCAATGGTTAGGCGGACTTCTATCAAGACGATAGGGTGGTTTACCGGGGTTGCTTTACGAAACCACTATAAAAGACCTGGCATTTTCCGGATTGAGCAAAACGTTTTGCTCGTCTGTAAAGATTCTGGATCGGGCCGGCAACGGACTCGACCGTGCTAACCGCACCGACATGGGGACTGCCGAAGGGACCAATGATACTCTGCGTGAATTTTGCGCACCCCGTCTCATCGAGAATCGCCACGGTTACAGTATCATAGCGTCCGCTGACAAAGTTGAGCTTGCCTTTCAGGGCCACACGATGGTGGCGGGTCGCAAGGGCGCAGTCCAAGGCGTCGGCCTCACCGTTCTCGATCTTCCAGTGGGAGACGAACTGCGTGATGGTGCCCTGTCCTCCCTGGGTTTGATAGAAAACATTCCCATAATGGTACCCTTTGAGCGCAACGGCACCGAGAGGACCGGCGACGAAATAAACCACAACGTCGACAAGGCTAAACTTCTGGCTCGTTTCGTACGCCGAGAGGACCTTGTCGAGATCCTCGGTATACGTGATGAGATTATCACCCCGCAGAGACAACGTACCCTCCATGCTGTTCAAAAGATGGCGACTGCCTTTTTCTGTGAACGTCAGGGAGGCTACAAGATCGCCCCTTCCGCCAAGCACCTTTGCGACGCCGAAGGACTCTTCGAATTTTTCGAAGTCGAGATTCGACACCGTTGCGTTGACCTTATACGCACCGCTTGCCCCAGACTCGTCTGCTGAGGCATCCCCTTCACCCTTCGCGCCGAAGATATCCATGGTAAGCGGCTTGATGATGAATACCCCCTTTTCCGCTTTTACAGGACCCTTGATGTTGTCGATTCTGAAGGGCGTTTGCAGTACCTGTTTGCAGTCCATGCTTCCCGTGAATGAGATATTCTTGATAATCTCTCCCGAGGTATCCGCGACTGAAAGATCGTTGAGGACCAGGTTGATCTCTTTCAATTCGGTCTTCCCCCCGTCCCTTGGTCAAGATAGGCAAGCGTCCCCTCGGACAGCTTGAACGTATGCAAACTGAGAGATGTTCCCGGTCTCCCTTTAGGCCGTTCAGCGCTCTGGAAATTGTATTTCCCCTGAGCGTTCTTCACGACGGTGATGGTCGGTCTGACGAGGTCGCAACCGGTGACTTTGAGCTGTCGCCTTAGCAGCAGGGGCATCAACGCCGCTTGTAACTTGATCTGTTCGAGAGAAAGGATTTCGCCTCCCTTGCCGGCGACGTGGAGGTCCTTAACCGATAAGCCAAAGGGAAAGAAAGAGAGCGCCATCTTCCCATTGATCCTGACATCCAGACCGGTTGTCTCTGAGGCAGCAGTTTCGATCTTCGACTTGTAAGAATTTATATTGAATGACAAGAGAGCGAAGACCACAGCAATCACGATCAGGGCGACAATGCCACCCGCGATCACCAGGATTGTTTTTCTTCGTGCTCTCATGGCTTTTCAATCCCTGGCAAACATTTTGTTATTTTAATTATATGTATCTTTGCTCAATAAAGGTAGTCCACCTTTCTCTAGCAGTTCGGGAGATGATTAGGGGGGGCAGAGAACTGGTGTGGTGCTAGCACTTCCTGGTTTTCACGATCGCCAGGTAAACTATCAGTCCAAAGGCACCCACTGATGCCTAATCCCCTTGGGCCCTACCTGGACCACGACAAAACCATATTCCGGTTTCCCAAAATTATAGCTACCGTAGAGTGGTGCCCCTCCCCCGGCGCTAATAATATATTTGGTGCCATCTATGTCCATTTCGTCATAGAGATGAATATGCCCGAGAAAGACCATAGGCACCTTAGCTTTTTTGATTAAATCCATCACCTCGCCCCAACGTCCTCTTTTTGGGTCCTTGATCATGCCATGCGCAGCCCAGCGTCCTATGGGCGGGGGCGTATGAAAGGCCACCAGGCAGATTTTCTGGCTGGTTAGGGTTTTTCGAGCGAACGCCACGGCCTCCGCACTGAACCTTCCGGTAGCATTATCCAGGCCAATAATGCGGAAAACACCCAGGTCAAAATACCAGTTGGACTCTCCTACGTATCTGCGAAAGGTTTCCGGTCCATAGAAAACGTCATGGTTCCCAGGGACATGCAAGATGGGGATATCACATGGGGCGATTTGTTCTATATAGTTTTCATATTCAAATGGTTGCCCCGCTCTTGAAACATCCCCGGTGTGGAGAATAAAAAGGGGGTTATAGGCCTTGGCACGATTTAGGAGTCGCTTGTATACTTCCGCCCCATTTCGGCTATCCCCTATTACCACAAAATCAAACTCTTCACTTGATTCTGTCTGATTAGCCAAAACGGCTTTGATGTTTTGATCCAAAGATAATGGGATCGCCCAGACCAGCGCTGAGGTCCACATGAAAAGGTTCAGTGTTAAAAACCACGTAATGAGTAAATTTTTCTTTTTCATGTAAAGCCGACCCCTCCAAGTCTTTAAAAAAGGGTGTTTAAATCTACCATTTTTCTTTGTGGAACTGTTCATCTTTTTATCCATTGCCGACATTTATTACGCTAATAGAGATCACCTTTATCGTGACCCCGACTATTCCCGTGACGCTCACCCTCAGCCGTAAAACAAACACAACATCTTGCGCTTAAATTCCCTTGACACACCAATTGCCTTCCCGGTATACTCACACTACCCAAAAGCGAGTTCTTATCAAAAAAATTTACCATGACAATAAGAACCGGGTGCTCCCGCTCATTATAGGTCGCAGGGATTTCTTAAATCCAGATGAAAATAAAAACGCTATCCCTATGAACCGGGTCCCCCAGAATCCGGGATTTAAGCTTTGTAAGGAATACAGGTTTTACGAGTACGAGCTCTGACATTTTATGAAAAAAGTCCTCGTAAGCGGCGCCTCTGGCTTTATCGGAGGCAATGTAATAGAAGCCCTCAGAAATAACGGAATAACCCCTGTAGCGCTTTTACGAAATAAAAGCCGTTCTGATTTCATAAAAGCTTTCAGCCCCGAAATAATGCTGGGCGACATTTCCGATAAGGAGAGCCTGAAAAACGCAGTCAGGCACGTCGACGGTGTAGTGCACTGTGCGGGCCTTACAAAGGCTGCGTCGCTTGCGGAATATCTGATGATAAATGCCGAAGGCACAAAAAACCTGCTCGAAGCGTGCCTTCTCCACGGTTCCAATATTAAAAGCATTGTATGCGTCGGAAGCCTTTCCGCTTACGGACCTGGTAAAAACGGAAAGCCCGTACACGAAGATGACGCACCTTCACCGGTAAGCGATTACGGGAGAAGCAAACTTTCAGGGCATAATTGTGCCAGGTCTTTCATGAGAAGGCTTCCTGTTTGCATTTTAATGCCCCCTGCTGTCTATGGTCCCTATGACAGGGATTTTCTCATGTATTTTAAACTTGCGAAATCAGGCATAATGCCTTTTCTCGGCCGTGAAATAAAACATGCCTCTGTGATTTATGTGAAAGACCTTGCGCAGGCGATCCTGTTATGTCTCTTGAACAAAAACTCTGGTGGAAAAGCATATTTTGCTGATGACGGGAAAATACACACATGGGAAGGCATCGCAAAAGTCATTTCAGAAACCATTGGCAAAAGACCTTTGAAAATAAGGATGCCTGATACCCTTGCGAGGTTTGCCTGCGTCAGTAGTGACATTTTTTGTAAAATAACAGGAAAATCTCTTATCCTGAATTCAGACAGGCTCAGGGATTTTTTGGCCTCCACCTGGCTTTGCGATTCAGGTCGGATACAAAAAGAACTCGGTTTCACTCCAGAATACAGCCTCAAGGACGGAATGAATGAAACCTATTTGTGGTACATGAAGAATAAATGGCTTTGAAAAATCTTAATATCATCGACAAATGCACAATCGCATATCATTGTCTTATAGCCTTAATAATACTTTGCTTTTCATACAGAATTCCTCTCTGGCAGTACAAGATTCTTATCAATATTTCAATAATCGCCATTATAGCGCTTCTTATTTCGCGCATAAGTGAAAAATCACCGGCCTTCATTAAACTGATAAAAAATTTCTACCCCCTTCTTCTCACAATGCCTGCTTACATGCAGACCGGCCTTATTAACAGGGTTATTTTCAAGGACTATCTTGATCCATTTTTCGAGAAACTTGAGTATGCCGTGTTCGGCTTTCAGCCGGCTATAGCCTTTGCAAATGCCTTTCCGCAAGCCTGGTTTTCTGAATTAATGCATACTGCGTATTTTTGTTATTATGCCATTATCCCGGGACTTGCCGTTCTGCTTTATTTCAAAAGCGACAGAACCAGGTTTCAAGACTACATGTTCTCTTCATGCAACGGATTTTACATATGCTACGTAATTTATGTTCTGTTGCCGGTCGAAGGGGCGATATACTTTAACATGAACAATCTCCCGGGCAACGGACCATTTACTTCAATAATGCAGATAATCTATAAACACTTTGAAACCGGCGGAGCCGCATTCCCGAGTTCTCATGTGGCACTTACGCTTATATCAGTCTATTATTGCTTTAAATATGTGCGCGGGCTTTTTATTGTATATCTTTTAATCTTTATATTTCTATCGCTCTCAACCGTTTATTGCAGGTATCATTATGCTATTGACGTAATTGCGGGAATTATTACGGGAATCCTTCTGCTTTTTCTGCTTAGGCGCATAAACCCGGAACTGAAGCGGGTTTGAAGATTGTTTATAACCAGTGGCTGAACAGACTTATGAACCATTCCCTGGCGCGATGAGCGTGTGGTACCTAAGCAAACCCGTTTTCGACGTTAGTATCCGACCGGCGGGCAATTAGATGCGAAAACCACTCCCTGATCTTGATGAGCAAAGGTCTCTTTTTCCACTCTTCCCATCGAATCTGGTCGGACTCCGCAAGATCCCCGGCAAACATCTTCTCCATTTCAGTAGCGAACTCGCGGCTCAGAATAACC
Source organism: uncultured delta proteobacterium (assembly GCA_963821605.1). Taxonomy (GTDB): domain Bacteria; phylum Desulfobacterota; class Syntrophorhabdia; order Syntrophorhabdales; family WCHB1-27; genus JADGQN01. Next base: position 48,211 of record CAWGEZ010000036.1, read on the forward strand.
GCGTTCACCTCGTCATTGGTTGAAAAGCTCCAGCACTCCATATTGGTGGAGCCGACGGTCGACCAGACACCGTCAATGACCAGAGTTTTCGCATGCAGCAGGACATTACGGCGTTTGTATAACTTCACCCCCGATTTCAAAAGCTCGGAATAATAATATTGTCCCGCATATTGGGCCAGCGAAGAATCGGTGGTTCCGGGAAGAATAATCTTTACATCAACACCGCGCTTTGCAGCATCGGTGAGGGCTTCTCAGTATCTGGCGAATCGGGGACAAAATAGGCATTCGTCATATGAAGCGAATTCTCCGCAAACGTGATGGCGGACACATACATAATAAAAGTGATCCTGTTGGCCTCTCCCGGGGTGCTGCCGACCACCCCCACCAGGGCATTTCCCTCTTCCTTCAGATCGGGGAAATAGTTCCGTTCGGAGAGTTTCGCACCCTTCTGTTTCTGCCAGGTGTCAAGAAACAGTTTTTGGAACTCAGCCACGGCAGGGCCTTCAATTTGAACGTCCGTGTCGCGCCAGGGCATTTGTGCCTCTTTTTCACCTCCAGCTCCGGAAGGCCCGCTCGAATAAACCTGACTGATGTTGACGCCCCCGGTAAAGGCGACTTTGCCGTCGACGATCAAAATCTTGCGGTGATCCGATTTGGCCAGGCGCCATTTTCCGCGGGCCTTAAGTGGATTTTGCGGGTTAAATTCGACCACCTGTATCCCGCCGTCGCGCAGGCGCTGAAAGAATGCAGCGGGAGTGCTGAAACTGCCTACGCTGTCGTAGATGAGATTCACCTGAACACCTTCCGCCTGTTTTTGCAACAACAGATCGGCAAATTTGCGACCCGTTTCATCTTCGATATCTTCCATGATATAGGTTTCAAGGTTGATATGGTCTTTCGCATTCTCTATCGCTTTGAACATGGCGGCATAGGTAGCCGGACCATCAACGAGCAGCGTGACTTTGTTTCCCTTCGTCAACGGGCTTTCACTCACCGATTCTATTACGGCAGTATAACGTTGCAGCATGTCCGTCGGGTCGACGGATCGCTGCAATCGTTCCATGAGGGCTTTGCTCTGTTTGGGAGATAACAGTCCTTTGGCCGAAACGATTTGAGGCGGTTCCTGGGTCGTCGGCGCCTCCTCAATCTTTTCAGAAACGTTCGGCAAGGTCGCACATCCACCGCCGAGGGTCACGATGGAAATCAAGAGAAGGAAGAAAAGGAAAGACTTCGCTCTTTTCATGATCTCTCTCATCAAGAAAGGATTTTATTTATCATTAAACTTCAGCACGAATTCAGAAATCTTCGAGGAGCCTATCCCGTTTACCTTAACGCTGTTTGTATCTGTTCAAGTGCATCAAGGCGGCTCAAAATCTTTGCTTGACTCAAAGCCCCATCAGATTCGCCCCAGCAGTAACAGGATGATCAAGATCAGGAGGATCAATCCGATTCCGCCGCTGGGATAGGGTCCCCAGGACTTACTGTGGGACCAGGTGGGCAGGGCGCCGATAAGCAGAAGCACCAGGATGATGACCAGGATAATTCCCATGACATTTTTCTCCTTTTTTCTTTTTTGAAGAACAGAATACTATCTTCCCTTGAATCACTTCGTCTACTTCACCTTCAGGTGGTTCTTTACGGATTTGACCCCTTTCACGCTCCGTGCGATTTCCCCCGCCTTATCGACGGCCTGTTGAGAATTGACGGAGCCGCTCAGTTGAACGGTTCCTTTGTACGTCTTAACACTGATCTTGAATGACTTTAAAAAATCATCTTCTGCAAGCAGGGATTTTACCTTGGTCGTGATGACCGAATCGTCAACGTATTTACCTGTACTTTCTGCACTTTTGGCTGTCGACACACAGGCCAAAAAGGTGGCGATCAGCATAAGAAGCACTAAACAGTGGATAACGATATTTCTCTTTGTCATAGCGTTTGCTCCTCCTGTAATCTTTGTTGGTGCGAAACCTTCTAGATGATTAAGTTCGGCAAAATCTTTCGGACCTGCTGCCACTCCTTCAAATACCTACCTTCTCCGGCAGGGTCTAAATCCTCTTCGTCCCTGAATAACTTGGATCACTACGACGATGACGGCAATGACCAGCAGGACATGAATGAGTCCACCACCCGTATAGCCACCAATAAATCCCAACAACCACAAAATAAAGAGAATCACACATATGGTCCAAAGCATGGTTCGACTCCTTTCTGAGGACAGAATTTGGTCATCAAAATTGATGGCCAGCCACTTTCTGTAAGGTAATCGCGTGTCACCTGTTCCTAAGTTTATAATGTAGGCACTTGATTCTTACTTTTCAACGCAGCGTCGGTTGACGGGCTCAAAATGTACTCTCGTGTTCTCAGGCTGTCACCTCGTTGTTTTCCTTATAGCGCGGCTGTCCTTCCCCATGGCTCACCGTTTCCATGTTGAGCAATGTCCAAAGGTATGATCTGCAGGCTCGCGTAGTTGGGTGGGAATCTACTCGGCGAGACCACTGCTTGACAGATGTCTATTTTGTTATCAATAATACCTAAACAAATGTTTGTCGCGACATGAAAGAGAATGATGGGAGAGGAGCGAGGCCATTTGACGTTCCAGGCTTCATGTAAGATAATTAGGCTACCCATTTAATGTTTCGGTGATAACCTCTCGAAGGGAACAATCATGGCCGGCATAGAGATCATTACTGTGGAAGGAGGATCGGAATTAAAGGACTTCATTGACCTGCCATGGAGGATCTATGCTGAGTACCCCAACTGGGTTCCCCCCCTTAAGAAGGAGGTTCGCCGGATGCTGGACCCCCGCAGGCATCCTTTCTGGGAGTTTTCCGAGCGCATCCTCTTTCTGGCCCGACGCGGTTCGGAGACGGTGGGAAGGATCGCGGGCATCATAGATCGTCATTATAACCAGTTCCACAACGAAAAGATGGGCATTTGGGGATTTTTCGAATGCGCTGACGATCCGGAGGCCGCGGCGGCCCTCTTCTCTTCCGTGGAGACGTGGGTTCTCCAGAAGGGGATGACCTTCATGAGAGGCCCGCTCAACCCGTCCACCAATTACGAGGTGGGGTTGCTCATTGAGGGATTCGATTATCCGCCTGCCTTGATGATGGCTTACAACCCGCCGTACTACCCAGGGTTGGTCGAATCGTGCGGTTTCACCAAAGAGAAGGACCTGCTGGCCTTCCTGATAGATGGCGATTACCGGCTTCCCGAGTGGATGGATCGTCTTGCTGAACGGATCGCCAAAAAAAAAGGTATCCACATCAGGCCCTCTCGTCCAAAGGATGCGGACTCTGAGTTTGCTCTGATCAGGGAGATATACAATGCCTCCTGGTCCGGTAACTGGGGTTTCGTCCCCCTGAGCGATAATGAGATGCGGGACATTCAAAAGAACGTGATGAAATTCGTGGATCCGGACTTGGTTTTCTTCATCTATTATGAGGATGAACCCGCAGCGTTCTGCGTGATCTTTCCTGACATTAACCCTTTGCTCAAGCGTCTCAACGGGCGGATCGGTCTGATGGGTTTGCTGAAGTTCCTCATGTATCGGCGGGAGATCAACGGATTGCGGTTGTTGATGTTCGGGATCAAGGAGAAGTACCGACAACTGGGACTCCCCATGTTGGCCTTCCACCACATCTATGAGGTTGTGAGGAAAAAAGAGAAATATCATTATCTGGAGATGGGCTGGACCCTGGAGGACAACGAGTCGATCAACTCATTGATAGAGGAAGCCGGCGCAAAAAGATACAAGAAATATCGCATATTCAGAAAGTCTTTATAATCTTAAAAGGTGAACGTATCGCATTGAAACAGAGGTCTGGACATAGTGGCTGAGCATCGGGTTTCTATCATCGGTTTCGTCTGGCGGCCTGAGGAGATCATCCCATCGGTGATTCAAATGGCTCATCGAACAGGGAGCAGGGCCATCTTCGATTTTTCCATGATGGGGGTGGACGGGTTACGTTCTTTCTTACGAAAGGCTGACCCTGCCGGCCACGTGAGGGATATCAAGATTTCTGTCCCTACCTTGATGGATCCATCTTTGGGGCAGTTACTGAAGGAAACAGGGGTCCACGACATCTGGGTAGAATGCCACCCCCAGTTTTTTCAGGGAGATCCTTCCATCTTTCTACAGAGATTGAGGGAATTGTCGGAAAACCACCGTTGCTTTCCAATCATCGGGGACATGGATCTCCTGGCAGCGATTTTGAAGGATAGCTCGGGAATCGGGCGCATCGTCCTGAAAGGATGCGAGGCCTCCGGATTCGTGAGCGGTGAGACGACCCTGGCTCTCTATTCGATGGTCAAGGAAATGCTGCGCACACCCTCAAAGCCTCTCGACATCCTCATCTGGGGAGGCGTCTCCACCCCTGAGGCGGCAGCGGCATTCCTGTCCACAGGGGCCACCGGGATCGTCTTCGAGAGCGTCCATTGGCTGACAGATCTGGTTGCCATTGATGATGTTCAACGCCAGCGGCTCTCCAAACTCCGCCTGGATTCTACCGATCTGGTTGGCCTGGACCTGCAGGTTCCCTGTCGCCTTTTCAACAAGGGAAACTCGCTTGCGTTCAAGGAGATCAAGACGTTCGAGGACTCGCTGTGCGGAGCAGAGATCACGGAGGAAAGCCGCCGTTCCTTCGTAAGCCAGGTGCATGCCAGGGCCCTCCACCCTCTGGAGAGCCATTTCGGCCAGGACGAGGTCATCCCTCTGGGCGTGGAGGCTGCCTTTGCTGCGTCGTTCGTTGAGCGTTTCGGGGCCGGAACCGAGGAGGCCGTGAAAGCCTTCATGGACGAGATTCGAAACGTATGCCGCCTGGCTGAGGCGAAAAAGGATTGCTTTCTGGACAGCCCTGTAGCCAGAGAGATGGGAACCATATACCCCTTTATCCAGGGCGCCATGTCCTGGATCACCGATGTCCCGGAGTTTGCCTCAAGAGTTGCCGATGCCGGTGGATTGCCCACCATCGCCCTTGGCCTGATGGACGCGGAGACCCTTGACCGGAGGCTGGGACGCCTGCCGGAGATCATGGGAGGGCGCCCTTATGCAGTGAATGTCGTCTCTTTGGCAGAGAACCCTTTCAGGGAGACGCATCTGGCCTGGATAAAGAAACAGAGACCCCGTTTTGTCGTGATCGCAGGAGGCGATCTCTCCCCCTTAAGAGAATTGATAGAATGCGGCATAGAGGTCATGTATATCGCTCCTGATGAGGCCCTGTTGAGGCTCGCCCTGGAAGCGGGCGTCCGGTACGTGGTCTGCGAGGGATATGAGGCCGGCGGCCACGTGGGGCAGCATAGCACGCTCACCCTTGCTCAAATGGTGTTGGATCTCAAACGGCGCAAGCCATCCCTGTTCCAAAACTGTCGCGTGATCCTTGCAGGGGGAATCTTCAATCGGGAGACCGCATTCATGGCCGCCATGCTCGGCGCGGACGCCATCCAGATGGGCACCGCCTATCTGGCCACCCGGGAGATCGTTGAAACGGGCGCCTTGACAGCGCTCTATCAGCGGATGATCCTGGAATCGCCTCCGGGGGGAACGGTCGTTTCGGGCCAGGAGCACCGGACTTCGGGTGCGATCCTTGAGGACCCCGAGAGTGGCAGCTATTTTATCCCTGGAGAGGGAGTTTGCAGCGGGCCACCAGGACGAGGCCTCCTTCCGGACGAGAATGGAGGAGATGGCCGCGGGGAGCCTCTTCACTGCGGCCCGAGGCATGGACAGGCCAGGCGGGGTGCCTCTGGATGAGCGGGACCTGTCTGGAACGCGGGCAATTCATGAGTGGGGCCTGCGCCGGCCTCATCCGTGAGGTCCAGAAGCTGCAGTCCTTTCACCGCGAGCTGGCCGAAGGCCCTCTCTTGCTGCATCAGCCCGTTGTGGGGTCGATCGAGAAAATCTCGGAACTCCACCCGCGTCGCCATCATGGAACTCCATCCTCCGGGGTCGGCCGTGGACTGAAGCGAGTCGCCCCCCACAGAGACGATCATGAAAGGATTGCCATCACCGGGATGAGCATACTCAATGCCCTGGGGAAGAGTCCGGAGGAGGTCTGGGCTGCAAGCCTGGCCATGAAGAGCGGGATTACATTGGTTCCGCCTTCCCGGTGGGATCACGCGCTTTTTTATGATCCCCGGCCGCACGTCCCGGACAAGACCTACTGCAAGGTGGGCGCCTTCGTGGACTTTCATGTCTCCCGCAATGAACTCGGGATTCCTCCCCATGATTTCCGGACCATGACCGCGGCCACAAGGATCACCATGTGGCTGGCGGACAGGGCCATCCGGGCATCCGGCATCCTGGAGTCAGACATCCCGCGCGAGCGAATCGGAGTCCTCATCTCCCAGAACTCGGGAGAGGCGGCGGGGACCCTCACCAATATGATCATCAGGGAGTACGTTCACGACATCCTTGCCGCCATCAAAAGGGCCGTTCACCTCACGCCGGATCAGGAGAGCGCCATCGAACAGGAGGTGAAGTCCGGACGCATGGCCCCGGACGACACCACGCTCCTGGGCAGACTCAACTGCGCAGCGGCCGGCTTCATCTGCAACCGGTATGGGTTCATGGGGCCCAGCTATTCTGTCTCCGCAGCCTGCGCGACCTCACTGGTCGCACTTCACAGCGCCATCCAGATGATCCGAAACGGCATCATCGATGCCGCCATCGTCGGAGGGGGCGAGGAAAATCTCACACACCTGCATTTTCTGGAATTCTCCGCCCTGGGCGCACTTTACGGGCTGTCCGGACAGGAAAGACCCGCTCACGAGACCTCCCGCCCCTTCGATGCTGAAAGAGACGGGATGGTCCTCGGCGAAGGCGGGGGAATGATCGTCATCGAGCGGGAAAGCCTGGCCCGCGCAAGAGGGGCGCCTGTCCACGCCGTCATCACCGGCATGGGAGCGAGCAACAACCATCTGGGCATGGTGGAGTCCGCCAGTGTCACCCAGGAGATCGCCATCCGCGCCTCTTTCCGAGGGATACCCTATGGGCCCGATGCAGTGGACCTGGTGGAATGCCATGCCACGAGCACCCGGCAAGGAGACGTGGAGGAGGTCCGTGCCCTGAAGGCCTTCTTCAATTCCTCCAAGCGCACCGTGATCACCTCATTCAAATCCCAGATCGGACACACACTGGGCGCCTCGGGCATTAACAGCCTCATTCGAGGAGTCATGGCCATGAAGGCGGGGATTTTCCCTCCCACCCTCAATTATGATGCATCCGGACCCGGAAATCGACCTGGAAGGATCGGGTCTCCTCATCGCCCCGGAGCCGCTTGATTGGAAGGGCAGGGACGGCCAGCCAAGAAGGCTTCAGGTCAACGCCTTCGGGTTCGGAGGTTCCAACTACGTTGTGCAGGTGGAGCAGGCCATGGATGAAGCGGATACGATCCTGGTCTCACCGGGCAGAGAACCCGGTCTCGATCGAGAGAAGGGAGGTGGCTCTCCCACGCTCCAGGGCGTCTCTTTCTTCCGGACCGAGATGGACGGCCGTAACTGCCGGATGGCCGTTGTGGCGCAATCCGAAGAGGAGGCGCTCACGGTCATCGAGAGGTCGGCCTCTCTTGCCGAAGCCGGAATCGTCTCACCCAAGGCATTGAGGTCCCTGGCGCAGCAGGGGATTTTCATGAGCCGCGAGGATTTGCCGGCCCTGCCGCTCGCCTTTGTATTTCCCGGACAGGGGTCACAGTATGCAGGAATGGGACGGGAGCTCTACGAGTCCTTTCCCGTCATCAGGGAGTGGATGGATCGGGCCGCAGCTGCAGCGGACTTCGACCTCCTTCACTTATTGTTCCACGATCGAGAGGAGAACCTTCAGAAGACCCGGTGGCAGCAACCTGCCATGTTCGCCATGGAACACGCCATGGCTCGATACCTCATCGACCCTTGGTATCCACCCTGTGGCCATGGCCGGCCATAGTTTGGGCGAGCTGACCGCCTTGTGCCTGGCCGGTGTCTATTCCCCGGAGGACGGGTTTCGAATCGTGAACAAGAGGGCCCTCTGCATGGACAAGGCCGCCGCCATGCACGTGGACCCCGGCGTCATGGCGGCCGTGGACGCCCCCCTGGATCTGCTGAAAGAGATGATCCAGGGACGGGACGATGTCCACATCGGCAATATCAATTCACCGAACCAGATCGTCCTGAGCGGCAACACCGAGGCGGTCAAGGATCTTGGCAAAAGACTGAAGGAAATGGGATACCGGGCCACCCTCTTGCGGGTCAGCATGGCCTTCCACTCTCCTATCATGAAGGTCATCCATGATGAGCTCGAGGCGTACGTTGCCTCCATTCCATTTCATTCCCCGCAGATTCCCGTCATCTCCAACACGACCATGGCACCGTATCCATCAGATCCCGATGAGATCAGGCGAATCCTGATGGCCCACCTGGAATCTACCGTCCATTGGATGAATAATGTCCAGACCCTTTGGAATGACTACGGAGTCCGGCTCTTCGTGGAGGTGGGCCCCGGCGAAACATTAAGCAATCTCATCGCCGACACGCTTCCTGAATCGGCATGCATCCAGACGTGCCTTCCCTCCGCAGAGGGCCTGACTTACAAGACCGCTCTTGCTCAGCTCTTCGTTCAAGGTCATCTGAAGGTTGAAGGAGAACCGAGGTTTGTTTCCCTCTCTGCATTCAGGAAGGCTCCCGAATCTCACCCGAATCGCCCCAGCACCCGCGTTACGACCGTCGGAACCCGGGCCTGTAGGCTCCAACCCGGTGGAGAGGATCATTCAAAGGGAAATCAACCGATTCGTGATGGAGACCTTCGGCCGCTTCCTTAAGCCCAACATCCTGGAAGCCATCCGCCGAGAGCTTAACCCAACATTCCAGGAAGGCGATCTATCATCCGTTATCAAATCCATGCTTGTGGGTTCCGCACCTGCGAGACAGGAGCCACGGAGACACGGAGTCTCCGAGCCTCTCCGCGTCGTCCTGTCCGCCTCTCGCGTCCCCCTGTCCCTGCCATCCCGCCCCTCTCCGCGTCACCTGCCCCCGGTGAGGCGTCTGAGCACCAGGATCTTATGGAGAGGCTTATTCGAATCATCATGGATGCTACAGGATTCGACAGGGACGAGATCCAACCCGATATGGATCTCAGAAGGGACCTCTCCATCCGCTCCAGCCGCCTCCCCATCATCATGGATGCTGCGGAACGCCAATTCGGGATCACTATCGAATTGGAGGATTTTATCGATGTCCGTACCGTGAAGGACATCGCCCAGAGGATCTCCAAGATAATCGCCAGGCAGGGAGGCACCGGCCTGCAGCCGGCCACCAAGGCTGTTGACCCCGACCCGGTGCAGGATGAAATCCTGAAGCCCCAGAGGATGAGGCGAGCTTAAAGCGGCTCGTATTCAACCACGTCACTGTAGAGTCTGGCGGCCTCTATTCCCATGGAATTGAGCCCGGGCGAGTCAGTCCTCCTTCTCTCACCTGACAGGGATGACGGGATTGCCGGAAGTGCAGGGGACATCCTCCGGCAGGATTACGGGGTTGACACGTTTCCAATGCTATTCATGCAAGGGAACTTCGGTCCGGGCGAAGAGGGCCACGACATTCGAACCGATGAAGGGGCCTCCAGGGCTGTAGATAGAATATCGGGCCTGTCGTCCCTTGCCGGGATGGTCATCACCCTCTGTCAAGGCGGGTCGGGAAGGTTAAGAAGCATGGCGGATGTTTCGCGGCTTCTCAGGGGACTCTTTCTCCTCCTGAAGGCATTTCTTCAATCACCGGCTAAGAAATTCGTCGTGCTGATCCATTCCAGGGAGGATGCCGAAACTCTCGGTCGGCTGCTGGCGGAAGGGATGCTCGGACTTTTTCTGAGCGCAGCGCAGGAATACCCATCGGTCCAGTTTCGCACATTGGAAATCGACAGGGATACCGACCTTCGCGTTGCGCTGCGCGGTGCTCTGGACAGAGGATACACCGTGGTGGAGATGATTCATCGTGATGGAAGGGTCTTCACTTCGGAGGGGCACGTAGCCCCGTCGGTCTTCGGGGATTCGTCAAGTCTGAATCTGAGCCCTGGAGACGTTGTCGTCATGTCCGGGGGCGCAACCGGGATCAGCGCCCATCTGGCCCGCTGCCTTGTGCCTTTCACGCCCCGCCTGGTCTTTCTGGGGAGGACCCCTCTCGATCCAGGCATCAATCCCGCAAAGCCGCACCCCGAACATTCGTCTTCCGAGGCGTTCACTGTCGACCACAGGGCATCGGAGATCGCTCGGACCCTGGCGGATTTGCACTCCTCAGGGATCGAGGCAACGTACCATACCTGCGATGTGACCGACCCCGAGGCGGTCCGCGCGATCATGGGCGAGGTGGCAAGCCGTTATGGCAGGATCGACGGGATCATTCACGGCGCCGGAGTCCTCAGGGACGGTCTCTTAAGCCAAATGACCCCGGATGATTTCTCCATGGTCACGGACGTCAAATTCCTCGGGGCCTGGAATCTATTCTCGGCTGCGGAGGGGGCCGGCTTGAGGTTTTTCGTGGGCCTCTCCTCGGCGGCCGCGATCCAGGGGAATCCCGGCCAGGCCAACTACGCTGCAGCCAACCGGATGATGTCTGCGTTACTCAGAACCCTCCGCCGGAAAAACGGCGCCATCCGGTTCAAGGCTTTGATGCTTCCCCCTGTCGAGGGGGCGGGCATGGCCGAGGATCCGGAGGTCCGGGAACTGATGAAGCGGAAGGGCGTGGCGTACATCCATGTAAATGAGCTTGCAGGGCTTTTCTGCCGGGAGCTCTTTGTGGCCCCGGCCGACGACGATTGGGTGATGTTCATGAGGAGACTGCCATCCGTGAGGACGGCACTGCTCAATGATACAATCCGTCCTTCGCCCAGTGGAGAACTGGATGGAGGCACCGTGTCCTTCAGCCCCGAGGACTTCCCCATGATAGAAAGGATCTCTTGCCTGGACATCCGCCGGGAAGAACTGGAGGCCTTCAGATCCTTCTCCCTGGAGAAGGATCTTTGGATCGCGGATCACAGACCTTTCAAGTTCGTCAAGCATCCTCTGGTCTCAGCCGCCATGGTTCTGGAGACATTCATGGAAGCCGCCCGGATCCTGTATCCCCACCTGCAGGTGCGAGGAGTTCGCCAGGTGCGGCTCATGGACATGATCCAATGTCCTCCCGGGGTTCCACGGCCTTCCAGGATCTCCTGCCGCCGGGCCGGCAACGGCCTTCGGGAGGTATTGTGCGAGGTCTCTCTCGCAACACAGGAGATCTCCCCCGCCGGGAGATTGACCGACCGCTTCACCCCGCACTGCAAGGGCCAGGTGATCCTTGATGGCGGGCGGAGGATATCTCGGGGAGGGGTTCCCGGATTTTCCTGTCCGGCCGGACGAACTGCGGACGAGGCCTATGGATCATAAAAAGGTGCTTAAATGGTACAAAGACCGCAGCGGCCTCGAAGGCAGGTATCGCGTGATGGAGTTCCTTGACGGTGCAGGTCCAGGGGTGGTACGGGGCCGAACCACCTACCGGGAGACAAGTGATTTCGCAAATCTGCGGAACGCCCGGTACCAATACTCTCCCTACCTTTTCGAGGCCCTTTTGCAGTTGGTCGGCTTCCACATCGCTGCAACGGACCCATCGGAGCGGCGATCGATGATTCCCATGGAGATCGGGGAGATGAGGTTTTTGCGAAAATGCCGGGCAGGGGAACAGATAACCCTGGAGGCCCGCATGCGGGCGCAGGACGACGAAGGCCTCACCTGGGACGCCAGAGGGATTGACGATCAAGGCCGCACCATCATGCAGATTCATGGTATGCGGATGCACTGGGTTTCGGACTGAGCCTTCAGGGCTCGGAAAGAACGCAGATCGGGAAAGATGGGAGTGGATGTGGCAAAGGATTGCCAAGGATTAACCGTTCATGCCGTGAGTTTCGTTCATCGAAGGGGACCCGTCTTCTATGCATCCTTGCCATGTGCCGCCGAAACCCTCAAAGGGTGTGGGACGAACGGAGCAGGGACAAGCACCGCCTCGTCTCCACCCTGTGGGATCACCTTGTGGCGATGGAAAGTCCTCTTTGGAAACGCTGTCAATCCTCCAACAGAGCTGCTTTCCCAATTCAGGTGGTCCGCGGCCTGCTTGGCAGGCCCCATCTCCTGTTGGGAGAATATCGGGGTCCGGCCATCTCCTTCAGCGAGGGTGGAGGAAAAGTCTGGGCCGCTCTCTGTGGAGATGAGTCTGATATCGGCATCGATGTGGCAGGGACCGATGAATTCCAAGGAGAATACCCCTTTCACCGGGTCTTCCATCCACAAGAGCTTCAACATGCCTTGAGGTTGGCGGGCGGAGATTTGGAAAAGGCATCAGCCCTGCTCTGGTCTATCAAGGAAGCCGTTGTCAAGGCCCTGGGATGTGCATTCCATCTCGTGGATCCGCGGCAAATCACCGTCTATCCATCGACAGGGGGCGGTAGGGGAGACGGCGGGTATACCTTTCCGGTGGGCTTATCAGGGAAGGCCCTGGTGCGGTTTCCCATAGCTGCCGGCCGGTCCCTATGGGTACGTTCGCTTCCCCAGGGGAAGATGTGGCTTTCCATCGCCCTCTTGAATCGGCAACATCGATGAGGCGATGGGCGGAGGCGTTTTAATACCAGTGCCCTATATGAGGCAAAATGTCTGATCCATGACGAAAGAAGCTGAATACGCAATCGAAGTCGAGAAACTGACGAAGCGTTACGGGGATTTACTGGCGGTCAACGACATATCGTTCAACGTCAGGAAAGGCGAAGTGTTCGCCCTGCTGGGCCCGAACGGCGCCGGCAAGACCACTACCGTCGAGATCATCGATACAATCCGCACGCCCACGTCCGGGAAAGTGACCCTTCTTGGAATGGACGTCACGAAGAAGAAGCACGACATCGTCCCCCGCATCGGCGTTCTCCCGCAGGGGTTCAGCTCGTTCGACAGGATAACGGTCAGGGAGACCATCCAGTACTACTCGCGGCTTTTCTGCTGCAGGAACACCGATATCGACGGGCTGATAGAGCTCGTGAACCTCAAGGACAAGACCAAAGAGCAGTACAAGAACCTCTCCGGGGGCTTGAAGCAGCGCCTCGGAATCGCGATTGCGCTCGTGAACGACCCCGAGGTCGTGTTCCTCGACGAGCCGACGACAGGGCTCGACCCCCGCGCAAGGCGCGAGGTGTGGGAAGTCCTGCTGGGCCTGAAGAAGAAGGGGAAGACGGTATTTCTCACCACGCACTACATGGAGGAAGCGGAGCTTCTTGCAGACACGGTCGCAATCATCTCGAAGGGGAAGATCATCGCGATGGGCTCTCCCGGGGAGCTCATAGAAAGCAACGCGAATTACCTGGTCCTCACGCTACAGTCCGTCGATGAAAAAGCCTTTGAAATCGTCCGGAAGATGGGCTTCGAGCCGGTCCATGACAACCACAAAAACATCAAGGTCAGGGTGGAGCACACGGACGACGTCCAGAAGATACTGAACGCCATCAAGGACGCCGGGGCGTCGTTCCTCAGCCTGGACGTTCGCAAGCCCAACCTCGAAGAGGTCTTCCTTAAGCTCACCGGCGAGGCGCTCCGCGAAGACCCCGCCGGGGAGGGTGGCGGAATGAACCTGCGCGTCGTCGGCGCAAATCTCGTCGTGAGCATCAAGAGCTTCTACCGCGAGAAGACCGCAATGTTCTTCACGATTGCGTTCCCGATAATCCTGATACTCGTGTTCGGCACCATTTTCATGGACCAGGACAACGTGAGCTTCGACCTTTACGTGCAGGACCTCGACCACACCAACTCCTCGGCGCATCTCGTCAAGACCCTCGAAGCTCAACGGGAAGTTCAAGATAACCAAGGTCGACCCCGCCATCAACGCCACGCAGTACGCCAGGGACAACAAGCTGAACCTTGTCCTCATTATTCCCAAAGGCTATGAAAGATCCTTCAATGCAGAGGATCGATGCTCAACGACCCCAACGCATCCGTTACCCTCACGTACCTATACGACCCCAGCTCCAGTTCGGTGTCCATGAAGATGCAAATCCTGAACTCGGTGTTCGCCGGGATAAACCAGGAGATGTCCGGGAAGCCGCCGTTCATCACGATCGGCCGAGACATCGATACTCACCAAGAAGTACCGGTTCATCGAGTTCTTCGTCCCCGGCATCATCGCGATGTCGGTGATGACTTTGAGCCTGTTCGGCACGGTGAACTTGAACACGGAGCTGCGGCAGAAGGGTGTCATCAGGAAGCTATCCACCACGCCCATCACCCGCACCGACTGGATACTGTCGAACATCCTGTACCAGTTCATACTCGCGGTCGTATCCACGATTGCGATGCTGCTGGTGAGCTACGCCGTGTTTAACGTGAGCCTGCAGATAAATGCCTGGCTCCCTGTGTTCATTGTGCTTGACGTCTTCGCGTTCGTCGGAATCGGGATGATCCTCACCCGCTTCGCGAAGGAGGCGCAGAGCGCCGCCGCCGCGGCAAACGCCATCAGTTTCCCGATGATGTTCCTCTCGGGGAGCTTCTTCCCCATCGAGATGATGCCGGGCTTCCTGCAGACGCTCGCCAGGATACTGCCTCTGTACTACGTGAACGAGGGGCTCCGGGCATCCATGGTATTTGACGACAACATGGCCGCGCTGAGATACTCCGCGATCATAGGGGTTTTCGCGGCCGTGGTCTTCATCCTGGGCATACATAGCCACCAAATGGGAAGAGGGCAAGTGATAGCAAAGTGCTCCCTTCGCGCCATCACTCAAGCACCCTATCCCCGTGCCATGACCGCCTTGGTTGCAGCGACGCTCGCTGTCCTCATCGATCCCATTTTCAGGTTCAGCGATTACCGAGCCCTACTGCATTTGCTCCCGGTCGCCGGCACCATGAAGTTCTCGGGCGCCCTCACGCTGGTCTTCCTGCAGGTGGTCGCCCTCTTCTATCTCATCCTTCTCCTCCCCAGAATTCTCCGCACGGTGGCCCTCCTTCTTTCTGTTTTCGTTGTAGTCGTCCAATTCTCCTATTGGCTGACGCTGTCCCAGTTCATGACAGCCACCGACCTGTTTCTCGCCCTGACCGTCGGCGTGGACACCCTCGGAGAAGCCATCTTAAGCTTCCTCAACCCGCTCATCTTCTTGTATGCTCTCCCCTACGCACTCGTTCTGTCCACACTGATCCTCGTCCCCTCTAGGTCCACCTTCCGAAAGTCCCTCGCCCTCAGCCTCCTGCCGGCGTTCTACCTCCTCGCTTCCAATTACGCACTCTTCCTCCACGTGCCTGAACGCAATTTCCATCTGAATCCTTTGACCTCCTTCGTCCGTTCAACACTTCATTACGAGTTTGAAACCCTCCGCGAATATCATGGACCCCGAGACGACCTGCCGACCTTTCACGCCTCCCAACGGCCACTCGACAGCATCATCTATGTCATCGATGAGTCGGTTCGTGGCAGCAATCTCAGCCTGAACGGCTACCCGCGCGCCACCACACCGTTCCTTCAATCCCTCGAAACCCAGGGGCGCCTCAAGAATCTCGGCATTTGTGTTTCTGCCGGTACCTTTTCCCACATCAGCAATGCCTATCTCGTTACCGGTCACAACGCATTTCCCGACGACGCCTTTCGAACACGACAAGAACCCGACCCTCTTTGATTACGCAAAGAAAATGGGCTACGAGACGATCTACATTGACATCGATCATGGCTATCTTTCTGTGCTCATGAAAACGGCCCGGGAGGGTCCCGTGAGATCCCTGGACCGGTGGATGAACGACCAGTCGTTCAAGGAGCGCCACATCGATCTTGAAACCACGAAGGACGTGGGCGTAGCCCGCTTTCTCAGTAGTCTTCTGAATGAAAGAGGCGGCTATTTCATTCTCGTCAACAAGAAGGGTCTCCATTTCCACTATCGCAATAGATACCCGGACGATCCGGCCTTTACGATTTGGAAGCCGGTTATGGAAGCATCGGAAGCCATTGACCCCAGCCCGACCGGACGTGAGAAGCTCGTCAATACCTATGACAACGGGATTCGCTTTCAGGTGGATGAATTCTTCCGGGTGTTCGTTTCCGATACGACAAATCAGAATTATGTCATTCTGTACACATCGGACCATGGCCAGACGTTGGCCGAGCATGGGCAAGTGTATACCCATGTGATGCCTGACAAGGTGATCGTCGATGTACCCGAGTTCCTCGTGGTCGGTGAGCGATATGACAAGAAGGGGCTCCATAGCCGGCATTCGCCCTGGCATCCGGGTTTCCCATCTGAACAATTTCGCGACCCTCCTCGATCTGATGGACGTACCGATGTCTTTGCGGGTTCGTCCTTACGACAAATCGATTTTCTCTTTGACAGCCGAGGACAACAGAGAGCGTTACTATATGAGCGGCTCTCTTCATGGATCCGGCGATTACGTGGTGAAGATGATACCTACACCACCGGATGAGGGCTGGGGCGTTTCGAGACCTGTCGACAATGGTACCAAGTCTGAATGATGAGAATAAAACGTGTCTCAACGCAAAGTGGTTTGCAGTGAAACCCTTATCTGAGAAGGAGGTCCGATGAAAAAGGCAATAGGGTGGTTCGCCGTTCTTGTATTGCTGGCCATGCCATTTTCCTCTGTTGGCAGCGCAACGCAAGAGAAAAAGAAGCCAGCTTCCGCTCCGGCCCATGAGAAGGCCGCTGCTCCGACCGCACCCCAGAAAAAACCACAGTCGCTCTTCATCATCGAACGGAGCAAGAATGCCAACGTCGTGCATTACGACGCTCGGCTCACCGCCGACGGCAAACTGGACCCCAAGGAGCCGGTGATCGCCTACTGGGTCATGCGCGCCGAAGATGGCCACCGGGAGGAACTCACCTGGATGGAGAAAGAGAAAGGCTACGGCTTCGACATTAAGCCGGACCCGTCGGTAGACGGTTATAAAATGAGCTTGATGGCCGCCCCTGGCCAGCAGATCACCGTTAAAAAGGCGGGGGACGCCATCCGTGCCGAGGTAGTCATCGGCGGCCGGCAGGCTATTTTAGAGAAGATATACATCGATGCCTCCGATGGTCTGACGGGACCCAAAGTCCACTATATCATGCTGTACGGAAAAGACCTGAAGACAGGAGGGAAGCTCTCCCAAAAAATCGTGCCGAAGTAGCCGCTCATTTAAAAGATGGTTAGGATGAAAGCCAAAGCACGTCCCCGAACAGATTGGGATCATGGGAACAGGAGGAAAAGATCGCAAGTTCGGTCTTTTCTTTTCTCAATAGGGTCGGATCGCCGTGACCGGGGTATATCTCCGTATCATCAGGCAAGACAAAGATCTTACCGGTTATGGATTCGATTATTTGCTTTAAATCAGCCGGCGACTCCGTCTTACCCGGGCCTCCAGGGAAGATAGTATCTCCCGAAATAAGATATTTTCCTATTAAAAAGCAGACACTGCCGGGTGTGTGACCGGGCGTATGAAGGACTTTCAGACTCATCCTTCCAAAGAATATCTCTTCACCGTCACCCAGGAGAATGTCTGGTCGTAGAGACAGACCGTTGGCGTCCAGACGATGGGTGCCAACGGGAATCCTTAGCCTCGACCTTAGCTCGGATAGTGCGCCGACATGATCCGTATGGCTATGAGTTATCAGCATGTATCTGGGATTAGTCCCTTTCAACTGTTTTAGAATTTCAGCTGCTTCTGCGGGAGCGTCCACCAGCACGCTGTCTCCGGTACGGGGACAGGTGATTATGTAGCAATTCGTGTAGCAATTGGTATCGCGGAGGGTCCCAATGTACGTCTATCGATCTGAACGTACTCATTTTTTGCGACACGTGCCACGTTGTTTCCTATTCCTTCATCTTCCCGGCAATAAGCACTGCATTGGTTCCCCCAAAGGCGAAAGCATTTGACATCACGGCATTCACTTTCACCCCTTTACGGCCAATATTCGGAACATAGTCGAGGTCGCACTCCGGGTCAGGTTGGTCCAGGTTAATCGTTGGGGGAATGGCTTGATTTTTTATCGCAAGCAGTGAAACAATAAATTCAATGGCGCCGGCTGCTCCCATGGTGTGGCCATGCATCGATTTTGTAGAACTGACGGGAACTTTGTAGGCATAATCGCCGAATACCTTCTTGATGGCCTGTGTCTCCGATAGATCATTCCACTGAGTTGCTGTCCCATGAGCATTGATGTAGTCTATGTCTTCGGGCAATAAGCCTGCCTCTTTGAGTGCTTCCGCCATCGCTCGTGCCTGCCCTTCGAGAGAGGGTCTGGTAATATGACCGGCATCGGAGGTGGAACCATAGCCAATAAGCTCTGCGTAAATCGGTGCTCCCCGTCTTACGGCCCTTTCCATCTCCTCAAGCACCACCATGGCAGCTCCTTCACCGAGCACTAAACCGGTACGGTTTTTGGAGAATGGCTTACAGGACTTTGACGGATCTTCAGGGTCTTCGACAGCGAGCACCCTGAGAGCTTCCCAACTTCGGAAGCTTCCATAGGTCAAAAAGGCCTCGGCCCCTCCTGCGAGCATCACGTCAACATATCCATCTCTGATTTGCCGGAAAGCCTCCCCGATAGCGTTTGCCGAAGAAGCACAGGCAGTGGATAGTAGTCAAACAGGGCCCTGAGAGACCATACTCTATCGATATATGGGAGGCAGAAGCGTTATTCATCACCATGAGCACCGTAAGTGGTTTTACCCTGTCGGCGTTATGCTTAAATAGTTGATCGTACAAATCCTCTATGGTATTCCCCCCACCCATACCTGAACCGATATATACTCCCGCTCGCTCTTTCTCTTTCGCATCGAGAGATAGTTCTGAATCTTTCCAGGCTTGAGAAGCGGCGGCTAAAGCGAATTGATTGACACGGTCCATGCTGGACACTTGTTTCTTGGTGAAATAGTCGAGAGGATTAAAATCGACTTCAGCGGCAATTTTTACTGAAAGCAGGCTTGAATAGGCTGAAGAGATTCTTCTGACTCCGGACTTGCCGGCCATGAGATTGAATGAGAAATCATCGATAGTATTCCCACAAGGGGAAATAATGCCCAGCCCTGTGACGGCAACTCTCCGTTTCATAAATAGAATCTCCTATTCCATTAAGCTCAATTATGACTTGAAGACCTATATCCTGTTCCGAATCTTGTTCCGAGATGAACCGGTCCACAGCATCTACCATCTCCTGTATCGTTGTTACCTTAAATTCTCGGTCAGGAATTCTAATATTGAATTCATTTTCGATATCAAACATGAATTCGATCATATCGAGAGAATCGAGGCCTAACTCTTCGAGCGTCGTCGTGGGCTTAAGTTCTTCAATGTTGTAATCAAAGCTTGGCTATAAAAAGTTGCTGCAGTCTTTCCAATGTGGTGGATGACATATCTTTTTTCTCCGGTATCAAACGAGGTTCACTGAACTCGTGCTATAGCACTTCTCTTATTTTTATCCTTTTCTATATCTTATGTATTATTTTACCACTGCAACGATTAATACACAAAATAATAATCAAAATTGCCAGTTAAATTAATGAAGTGCAACACTTAGGATAACGCAGTATCCCAAGGGATAACCGAGGGGCGGTGCCTCCGAAAAGGATTTATAGAATTGCTCAGCCTTCGAAATTTGCTTTAAGACCCTGATAGGGGCTATTATTTTTGTTTTTCGTTGATGACCTCTCGAAAGGAACAATCACGGCCGGCTCAGTCTGTTTCAGTAAAACAGGTGATTTAATATGGAAAGAGAAGAAAGGACGGAATGAACCCTTGGCGATTGTTACATTGATCGTTGACCGGTGCAGGAAAGAAAACTGGTTATAATCGAAGACGAGGTGGTCCATGGATATTTTTGAAAAGTGCGCACAAGCTACGGAGTATGAATCTGGATTGAAGGAAAGTGGCCACTATTTCTTTTTTCGGAAGCTCGAATCCCCGCAGGATTCTGAGGTGGTGGTCAACGGGAAGAGAGTGATCATGATCGGTTCCAACAATTATCTTGGACTCACCAACCACCCCCGGGTGAAGGAAGCAGCGATCAAAGCCATTGAAAAATATGGTACCGGCTGTGCGGGTTCACGGTTTCTAAATGGGAATCTTGAGATCCACGAAGAACTGGAAAAGAAGCTGGCCAGGTTCTTTCGGAAGGAAGCGGCTCTCGTCTTCGCAACCGGCTACCAGACCAATTTGGGAGCGATCTCTGCTCTTGTGGGCCGGAACGATGTCGCTATTATCGATATGTACGATCATGCAAGCATCATTGACGGCTGTCGCCTCTCCTTCGGCGAGGTCAAGAAATACCGGCATAACGACATGGACGATCTCGAAAGCGCGTCCTCGAAGGAACCAAGGAGAAGGACAAATTGATCATCGTCGATGGCGTCTTCAGCATGGAAGGCGATATTGCTGATCTCCCTGCTATTGTGAGGCTAGCCAAGGCCTATGGGGCGAGGATCATGGTGGACGACGCCCACGGGATCGGCGTTCTTGGAAAGGGAGGACGGGGAACGGCGGAGCATTTTGGCCTGGAAAACGAAGTAGATCTTATCATGGGAACCTACAGCAAATCCCTTGCCGCGATCGGCGGCTTTATCGCAGGTCCGTCAGATGTGATCAGTTGGATCAAGCACCTGGCTCGCTCGATGATCTTCAGCGCCAGTCTCCCACCCTCTCTGGTGGCATCGGTGAGTACCGCTTTGGACATCATCGAAGAACAGCCCGAATTAAGAGCCCGGCTTTGGAGAAATACGCACAAGATGCTGAGAGGATATAAAACGCTCGGGTACGATACGGGAACGAGCGAAACTCCGATCATTCCCATCGTTATTAAAGACACCATGAAAACTTACGAGATGTGCAGGCTCCTCTTCGAAAATGGTGTCTTTGTCAATGCGGTCATTAGCCCTGCAGTCCCGCCAGGACGAGAACTCCTCAGGACAAGTTACATGGCGACCCACACGGAGGAACAGTTGGATAAGGTCTTGGCTGCCTTCGAGAAGGTGGGAAGACAGCTGGGAGTGATCTGACTTCTTATAGTTCTTTTGCGATTCTTTCATATTCCTTTTTTACAACTTCTTCGCCCCATTTACGCTCAAGACTTCTGATTATAAAATGGCCACGTGCCATTGATTGAAAATGATTTATAAAAAGTAGATTGACTGTCGCGCCACCAGCCGCCCCGACGATGGGAACTGCTTCTGCCGCCGCTTTCTCAGAAACCACCACACCAAATCTCGAAGCAATTCTGGCAATCAAACGCACTATGACGGATGCGCCCTCTTCTACGAATCCTTTCTCGGCAATGAACTCGCCTGCTTCCGTGAGCGCACGAGTGAGTGCTATGCGCACAGCGTAATAGCCTGTTTCTGATGCATCATCAATTCTTTTAGAACTCCCTAATGCAAATACCTCGACACATGCAAGCTGGACGTCAATATTGCCAATATTTTCGCCTTCACTTCTTGCGATATCTGCTATTGATCTGAGCATGATTGCTGTTGATATGGGTAATTCAATAGCTAAACCGGGCAAACCGAAAAAGCCTCCTGCACCGCCGGCGGTAACCACGGCAAACTTATGTGACCACGTAGAACGGTTTACCTCGATATTTTCGATCCATTGTCGATACCGCTACTACGAGGGCCTTTGTTATAGCTTTTTCTGTTGCCTTTGTTATCATTGAATTTGCGCTTTTAGGAAGGTTTCTTATTGCCCAGTCAATCGGCATTCCAATCATATTGGTAATTTTTGCAATCCATCCGGGATTCTCAAGCAGTTTTGCTGCTTCTTCTAAACGTTTAAGGTCTAGTTCATTCATACCGTACTCGTTAGAATATATCTTATCATTATTTGAGGCAAATCAGGCAGCGGAGGCTCAGGAGTCAGAATTCCTTGTCCGGTTCGCGGGAACCAACCGCTTGATCTCCTTATTATTCTGCATTAGTTTGAATAACATAGCAATATGGAGAATAGAGCGAAACCGCTGAAAACATATCTCGGAATGGCGGTTAACTGCTTCGTTCTCCAATTTCGCATCGTACTCCGCGCATGTAGGATGACGGATTAAGTCCTGTACCACGACGGTGAAAGTGCGTGAAGAGAGGCGGCTTGATCGCAAAAATTGAATTCTTTGTGGCCCTGGCCCTCATCAGCCTCAACAGTTGCGCAGTATACCACCAGAAACCCATCAATGATGCAGCGGTAGAGCAGAGCCTCACGCCCCCGAACCTGGAAGTTGTTCGCGTACAGGCCCGCGAGATCAAACACCCTATTCTGAAACCAATCGATTTCGGTAAAGGAGACGGCTTATCCCCGCAAAAGGCAGCGGTGCTGGCTGTGCTCGCAAACCCTACCTTAAGGGCTGCCAGAGACAGGAGGGGAGTCGCTGCGGCACAGCTGCTGCAGGCAGGGATTCTGCCCAATCCCGGATTGTCATACAGCCTGGACATTCCCACCGGCGGTGACACGGAAGGTACCGTCAACGCCTATGCCTTAGGCCTCAACTATGAGGTTATACCGCTCATCACCCGAGGGGCGCAGGTGGATGCTGCCCGTGCTCAGGCTGCCGCTGTCGACCTCGACATAGCCTGGCAGGAATGGCAGACAGCCGAGGGCGCCAAGCTCCACGTATATAATCTCGTCGTTCTCGAACAACAACTGAGAACGGCCAGAAACGAAGAAAAGGATTTGCAGGGAAATCTCGACGTGGTCAACCGGGCTCTGGACCTCGGGGACCTGACCGTTGTGGATCAGGCCGCCGCACAGACCGCGCCTGCAAAAGGCTCGCGCCCTGGTGCTCACGATCGAACAACAACGTGAGCAGGAGCGGCTTCTGCTGAATCAGTCAGTTGGATTTCCGCCGAACCAGTCGATTGTCCTTCAACGAGACATAGACGCCTCCCTCGTACCAGACGCTTCCACCGATTGCTGAAATGACCCAGGGAATGGAGGAGAGACGGCTCGACCTGCTCGCGCTCAGGAAAGGATATCAGAGCCAGGAAGCACGCCTCAGGGCGGCCATACTCGCCCAGTTTCCAAGGCTCGGCATCGGGCTATCGAGGGCACGCGACAACAGCAACGTGGTGAGTACCGGTTTCGGCATTTCGATAGACGTCCCGATTTTCGACAGGAACCAGGGCAGGATTGCCATAGAGCGGGCAACGCGCGAGCAGCTGTTCGACGAATATATGGCCCGCCTCTTTGATGCGCGAGCCGAGATCGCAACGATCTCGGCGGACCTGCAGTCGATAGAGAAACAGATCGCCGCAGCCGAGGAAGCCATTCCCATAGCGACAAACCTGATTCGAAATTACCGTCGGGCCTTATTGGAAGGCAATGCCGATGTCGTGACCTACTACAACGCGCGGAGCGAGTTACTCTCTAAACGGTTGAGCTTTTTAAGCTGAAGGCGGATCTGGCGGGCCGTATCATCGCTCTTGAAATTGCCTCGGGCCAGTGCCTGGAATGCGATACCACGGGAGGCCAAACAAAGTGAAACGTGTCGTGCGCCGTACGCTTCTGATCCTGATTGCGGTTGTCCTGGCAGCCGGGGCATATTTCTGGTTTTTTCACGGCGGAATCCTGACGCATAAAGAAAGCGGTGGAGGTCAGGAGGCGACCGAAGAAGGGCCGGTTGCCCGTGTAAAAACCGCTGCCATCAGGACGGGCACCATTGAAGAGATTCTTACTGTTTACGGAGAGGTTGCCCCTGCACCGGGATCATTGCAGAGCGTCTCCGTGCCATTTGAGAGCCGGGTGCTCCGCGTCATGGTGAACCTCGGGCAGGACGTTACGCAGGCAGAACCGCTGGTTGAGATTGAGCCGAGTCCGGATACCTACCTTAAATTACGTCAGGCTCAGAATCTCTATGAAACCACAAAACAGGCCCTCAGGCACGTGCAGGACAGATTCGACCTGAAGCTCGCCACCAACGATCAGTTGCTCCAGGCAAAGCAGGCGGCTCAGCAGGCCGAGCTCGATCTTCAGAGCATGAAACAACGGGGTATCGATGGGCCGCGGGAGATACGCGCCGATGTGGAAGGTCTGGTGAGCAGCGTTTCCGCGCAGGTTGGGGCCATCGTCCCCGCAGGGAACCCCCTGCTTCAGCTCGTTAAGCAGCGCCGCCTGGAAGCACGCCTTGGGGTGGAATCGGAAAATATCGAGAGGGTCAGGACAGGCATGCCCGTCTTTATTTCCTTCGTGAACGTACCGGCGTCACCCGCTCTGAGCGGGACGATTCGAAAGATTTCGCATTCGGTCAACCCGGCGAGCCGTGTGGTCGATGTTTTTGTTTCCCTGCCTCCGTCGCGCAAGCTCCTGCTCGGCCAGTCCGTTCTGGGCAAAATAACCGTCGCCTCTGTTCAGGGGTTGGTCGTGCCAAGGGCAGCCGTGCTGCCGGAGGAAGACAAGTTCGTTCTCTTCACCGTCGAAAATGGCCGTGCGGTCAAACACGTTGTGAAGGTTGGCCTCGACAATAGGGACGGAGATCAATGTCATCGCACCGGACCTTCGCGACGGTACGCCGGTAGTGGTTCTGGGCAATTATGAGCTGAAGGACAAGATGGCCGTTGTGCCTGACGGCGGCGCTCCATGAGTCTCATCGGAGTGGGTGCACGCACATCGGCGATCGGTCCTTTTTTTGCTGGCCGTCCTTATCGTTGGCGGTGTAGCCAGCACGTTTCAGTTGCCGGTTTCCCTGTTCCCCCGCACAAGTTTCCCCCGGGTCAGGATAAACATTGAGGCTGGTGACCGTCCGGCGGAACGCATGGGCATAGAGGTGACGTGGCCGGTTGAAGAGGCTGTGCGTTCTGTTCCCGGGGTCCGCAACGTGCGCTCCACGACCACCCGGGGGAGCGCAGAAATCGCCGTTAACTTTGACTGGGGACGGAACATGGCGGAGGCTGAGCTTCAGATCCAGGCCGCCATAACCCGGATAGCCGCCTCGTTACCCCAGGGCACTACCTTCACGGTCCGGAGAATGGATCCCACCGTCTTTCCGGTCATGGCATATAGCCTCACCTCCGACACACAGTCCCTCGTCGAATTGCGGGACCTTGCGCTCTACCAGTTGCGCCCCCTGCTCTCGACGGTAAGCGGCGTGGCCAGAACGGATGTCGCAGGCGGTGCACAGGAAGAGTACCGGGTGACGGTGAACCCCTTCAAGCTGGCCTCGTATGGCCTTTCCCTGTCTGACGTGACGAAGGCAGTGTCGGCGAGCAACGTGATCGAGGCCGTCGGCCGCCTTGAAGATCACTACAAGCTCTATCTGGTCGTATCTGATACGCGCCTCGCCGATCTTCAGCAAATCGCAAAAATGGTGGTCCGCTCCGGCGAGCATGGTGTCGTACTCCTGGACGACGTCGCGACGGTGAGCAAGGCTACGGCCCCTCAGTGGATTCGCGTAACAGCGGATGGCCATGACGCGGTGATCGTCCAGGTCTACCAGCAGCCCGGCGGAAATACGGTAAGCATTGCACGGGCACTAAAGGCAAAGCTCGAAGAGTTCCGGAAGCGGGTACCTTCCGGCGTCAAGATCGCTATGTGGTATGACCAGAGTGAAATGATTCTTTCCTCTGCCTCCAGCGTGCGCGATGCCATTATTATCGGCAGTCTTCTGGCGGCTTTCATCCTTCTCATTTTCCTGCACAACATCCGGATCACGCTCATAGCGATGATCTCCGTACCGGGGGTGCTGGCGGCTACGGTGCTCTTCCTCTACGTTTTTAACATGAATTTCAACATCATGACCCTCGGCGGTATGGCCGCCGCGGTCGGGCTCATCATCGACGATGGCGTCGTTATGGTGGAGCACATCATGCGCCGGTTGCCGAGGAGAGCGGCGAACGGCTCGACGAAGCAGGTCGGGGCAGCGGAAGAGGTCACGAGGCCGCTGGCCGGTTCTTCTGCCTGCTACGATCATTGTCTTCGCGCCCCTTGCCTTTCTTTCGGGGGTGACCGGGAGTTTCTTCAAGGCGCTGTCTCTGACCATGGCGCTAAGTCTGATGATTTCATTCCTTGTCGCGTGGCTGGCGACCCCTCTTCTGGTGCGCGCATTGCTTGGCCACGGGCACGAAGCGCAAAAAAAGAGGCCCGACATTCATGGACCGAATTCGTCAGCGCTATGAGATCTGATGGACTGGACGATGGAGCGCCGTTGGTTCGTTTGCTTGCGCTTATCCCGCTGGTCGCGGCAGGCTTGCTCGGGTATTGGTATGTGGGCTCAGGCTTCATGCCTGTCATGGACGAAGGCGGCTTTGTGCTCGATTATCGGGCTCAGCCCGGGAACCTCCCTCACCGAAACCGATCGGCTCATCCGGCAGGTAGAGGCGATCCTGCGCGCAACACCTGATGTCGAAACGTATTCGCGGCGCACAGGCCTTCAGCTTGGCGGCGGGGTCACCGAGGCTGACCAGGGAGACTTCTTTCATAAAACTGAAGCCGTTCCCGAGGCGGCCCATCGAGACGGTGATGGATGAGGTGACGGGCCAAGGTGCTGCAATCGGTTCCGGGTCTGAAGATAGAGCTGCTCCAGTTGATGGAGGACCTCATCGGAGACCTTATCGGTGTGCCGCAGCCAATCGAGGTCAAGCTCTACTCGGACGACGGCGACCTGCTGAGTAAGCTCGGCCCGCGCGTAGCTGATGCGATCAGTGAGGTCCGCGGTGTTGTGGACGTGCAGAACGGCGTCATCCTCGCGGGTAATGCGCTGGACATCAAGGTAGACCGTGAGAGAGCATCCCGGGAGGGGGTCGACCCTGAATCGGTAACGGGAATACTTACAGGGTATCTCAGCGGGGTTGTCGCTACGCAGATACAGAAAGGCCCTAAAATGGTAGGAGTGAGAGTCTGGATACCCGCCGACGTGAGAGCGATGGGAAGGGACATCGAAAAGTTGCAGTTACGTGCTGCCGACGGTCACTTGTTTCCGCTCAGCCGGATTGCCACGCTGACGTTTGTTGCCGGACAGCCGCAGATCATGAGGGAAGACCTGAAGCGAATGATTGCGGTGACAGGACGCGTGAGCGGTCGTGACATGGGATCCACCATTAAAGACGTGAAGGCCCTGCTCAACCGGCCCGGTCTGGTGCCCAAGGAGGTCTATTACAGCCTGGGAGGGCTCTACGAACAACAGCAGATTGCATTCGCGGGGCTGGTATGGGTGTTCGCGGCTGCAGTTCTCCTCGTCTTTCTGCTTCTTCTTTTTCTTTATGAGAGTTTTGTTATTGCAGGCGCTATCATGATTACGACGCTGCTCTCAGTCTCAGCCGTCTTCATCGGTCTCTGGATTACCAGTACCGAACTGAATATTTCTTCGATGATGGGCATGACCATGATCCTCGGTATTGCGACCGAAGTGGCCATATTCTACGCTTCGGAATATTGTGACCTTCGACCAACCATGAATAAGCGCGCAGCCTTGATAGGGGCCGGCAAGAACCGAATGCGCCCCATAGCTATGACAACGCTCGCCACTATTCTCGCCCTTTTGCCCCTTGCGCTGGGCATCGGGAGAGGCTCAGCCATGCAGCAGCCCCTTGCCATTGCCATCATCTTCGGCCTGCTGCCGAAATTACCGCTTGTTCTGATTGTGCTCCCCACTATGCTTGACCTTGGCCTGTCTACAGCAAAACCGAAGGAGGAACCGCGGGGATAGCTCGGAAAGGCGTCGAGAATAAAACATCTAAAACTGTAAATCGAGGTAAGAATAGAAAGGCGCGCTCTTGCAGCCGGAGGGGGGATATTGAGAACGTCAGGAAAACAAAGAAAGGAAATCTCAGGGAAGGTCCAATCGATGGACCAGCCCGGCAAAGTGAGCCGGAAGGAACGCGAGATAGCCGACCAGCTATTTCATTCGAAATACGAGGATCTCGGAGAACGAGAAAGGAAAGTTGCCCGACATCTCGCCGAGAGAACCCATATCGCGAGGAACACGTCGCAAGAGTTTGCTGATCAGATGACGTTTGGCCAGCGAATCGCTGATCGGGTGGCCGCCTTTGGCGGCTCCTGGGTTTTCATTTCAATGTTCGGCGCTGTACTTTTTCTTTGGATTCTGGTCAACTGGTTTCTTCTTATCAGAATGAACAGGACCTTCGATCCATATCCATACATTCTGTTGAACCTTGTCTTGTCCATGCTCGCTGCTATCCAGGCTCCGGTAATCCTGATGTCCCAAAACCGACAAGCCCATAGAGACCGTCTGGATGCAGACCATGACTATGAAGTGAATCTAAAGGCAGAGCTAGAAATAATGGTACTCCACGACAAAGTTGATCAACTCAGAGAGAAACAATGGGGCGACCTCATCGCAATTCAGCGGGAACAGCTCAGCCTGCTGAGCCAACTCATCGAAGGCAAGATGAAATCTCAATAGAGCCGTTCTATCCGGTGCATATGTGCCTGCGGGCTTAGAACGTGAGTTGGTCTTAGAAATGAGGATGACCCGAAGATAAGTTGATATGACATGATTAGTCTTCTGCAGCTTGACAGAACTGTTTTTGTCCGGATTAACGCTTACTGGTCAAATTCTATCTTTGACTTGATAATGCCTTCGATAACTCATTTAGCTGATGCACCTACCATTTGTTTATGGATTGTCTTCATAGGCTTGCTAATGGGCCGCCAGATGGCTCATCGTAGCAAGGCCGACCAAGGTATGGGACAACATCGTGCAATGATGAAGGCCGTTGGCTTCTTCTGCCTTTACATGGCATTGATCTATGGAGTCAATGCCGTGGTGTACAGTGGCATCAAACAGTTATTCCACCGTTCCAGGCCCTTTGTACAGCAGACCGTCATATTGCGGGTATCACCGACCACTGGCTGGGGCCTGCCCAATGACAGTTCATTTCCTTCAGGCCATGCTTGTAGCGCTTTCATGATTGCAACATTTCTCGCTGAGCGTTTTCGACGAAAACGATATATTTTTTATGGCCTGGCTACCCTGGTTGGATTAAGCCGGATCTACCTGGGCGTCCACTACCCGAGCGATGTGATTGTGGGTGCTTGCCTGGGTTTGATTATTACCTGGTTGATGTTGCGTTTCCGACCGCTGAGAAACAGAATAACCCGTGAGGACCTCTTCCTATCCCAGAACTGAGTGGGGTTCAGGTCAGGTGTACGAAAGTGTAGACTGCTTCCTAATTACTCGTGAAAATCGAATTTTCACCATCAAGAGAAGATTAAATTGACCTTCCTCCGACTTGCGTCTGCATTATACTATACCTGTAACCTAAGCATTGTGAGGCACAATTTGAACAAAGGAGAAATCGATGAAAACAAAAGTGGGTTTGTGGATTGACCATAGGAAGGCCATTGTCGTAACCGTTACGGACAAAGGGGAGGAGATGGGGCTGATAATATCGAGGGCTGAAAAACAGCCCCGCCGTTCCGGTGACTCCCCTCTTAAGGGATCCTATGAACCTTACCACGTAGCGGCACAGGATAGTCGCCAGAGAACGCTTACGGAACATCTCAACATTTACTACGATGCCGTAATTGCGTCTATTCGCGATGCAGAAGCCATTCTGATATTTGGTCCTGGTGAGGCTAAGGGCGAACTAAAAGAACGTCTTGAAAAACACGGCCTCGGTGGACGCATCGTAGGTATTGAAACGGTTGACCGGATGACGGATCGTCAGATTGCGGCAAAAGTTCGACAGTACTTTCCAAAATAGTGTCCGGCAAAAGGATCCGCATAGGACCGCTTAACGAAGTGGTGTAGCGAACACGGTCAGGCCGCGTCGCTGATCTGGCGAACCGGTTTCCACACCTCCCGTCAGGACTTCTGCGGAACATTTGATATAGTCCGCAAGAGGGAATAGAATTAGCGCGAGATAGGTAAGTGTTGGGGAAGCATGATTGTACAGAAAATATCATCGGAGGTAAGATGATGCGCAAGCGAATTATCAATCAAAACTCGAAGGAGCTCCCACCCCCCGATCAGGGTTGGTTGGACTTGGAACGTCTGGCACAGGTCGAGATCACGTCCGAAGATGCGGGACACCCCATCGAGTCGGCGCTAACAACCGGTGCCGGACCGGGCTGGCGGGCCAGTCAACCTGGGGAGCAAACGGTCCGCCTTCTGTTTGATGTGCCGCAAAGGCTCAGGCGTATCCGCTTAGTGTTTGACGAAGACGCACAGGACCTCACGCATGAATTCGTGCTGCGCTGGTCGGCGGACGGCGGTCGGTCTTACCGGGAGATTGTGCGCCAGCAGTATACGTTCAGCCGACCGGACACGACCCGCGAGGTAGAAGACCATGTCGTCAACCTCGAAGGGGTGACGGTACTGGAGTTAAAGATTATACCGAACATAAGTGGGGGCAACGCTCCCGCGTCGCTGACCCAGTTGCGACTCGCATAACCTAGGTCCGCAGGATGCCGTCCTTCTTCCTGCATCAGTGATTTCTGCAACGCTCCTCGGAATGCTTTCTTTTTTGCAGTAATGCTCAGGCCCATCCGCTTCGCTTTACAGGCAGGCGAGGACTATTGGCATTTTTGAACATCAGCATCAAAACCATCTGATTGCATATCTGAAGACAGAAGGAGTGATTGACTTCTACAAATTAAGGACTTACTTATTAAGAGTGTTATTGCGTTTCGGATCAGCCTTATTTTTCGGGATGCGCTTCAATCAAAGGCAAAACAACGAGTGAAATTTTAAAGGAGGGATACCATGAAATCGAGCATACGGGACAAGGCGGAAGGAACGTTTCACGAAGCAAAGGGTAAGGCCAAGGAAATGGCCGGGAAAATCACCGATAATCCCAAGTTGGAGTCCAAAGGCAAAGCCGAAAAAATAGCCGGCAAAGTGCAGAAAAAGATCGGTCAGGCCAAGAAGGTCCTGGGGAAGTAGTGAGAGCTGCGTATCATGTACGTAAACAATCGGCGAGATCATCAGGCAAGATCAAGCAAGCTGTAAGCGACCTTCGGCATTTTTCATGCGCAGGAAACGTTTATAACCGTCGGGGAAACGGAAGAATCACGACATCGCCCGACGGGACGAGCTGGTCACCCAGACTCTAAGAGCGATTCGAAGGCTTTAGGTTTCTATCTATAATCATTAAGGGTTTAGCTATTGTGCCCCCGAGAAGTACGAAGAAAGGAGGAAACGCACATGACCGCACGGTCTACGAAACGAGGGCCATGCTGGTGTCAGCCTTATCTATTTTCTATGCTGCTGGTGCTGCTCGCGGGATGTGCGAGCACGCAACCTCAGCCGAGCCCCTTTTTCCTGACCGAAAAGGAGATAGAAACGCACGGACGCAAGACCTGGTACGATCGAATCATGGATGCCGATCCGGGAAGCACATCATTCGTGATCGCCGGAGATTATCAAGAACGTCCGCCACGCAAGATTGCAGTGCTGCCCTTTGTCGATGAGGGGAAAGGCACTTACTTAATTGATAAAATTTCAGTTAAGACTCGCGATAAGGAAGAGCTAAAAAGGTGGTCATGGACCCATACCAACCGGGTGCGGCGTGCTCTTGCCGGTGATCTCGCCACACGGGAATTCCTCCTCGTCCCTTTATTAACGGTAGATGCTGTGTTGGCCAATCACGGAATCACCGACAGGGACAAGCTCAACGCCATCCCCCCCGAAGAGCTCGGGCGCTGGCTGGATGCTGATACCGTGGTCTACGGTGAGCTGCTCAGTTATGAGGCGTACTACGCCTTTTTCCTCTCAGCCTGGCGAGTTAGCGCACGGGTGAGAATGGTCTCGACACTGGACGGGCACGAGATCTTTTCGTGCACCACCCGCCGCTACGATTCCACCTTCCGTCCGGCCATCAACCCCATCGATTTCGCGATCAATTCCGTTTTCGTCTCTGATTCACCTTCGAGACATAACGCTGGCTCGTACAGAATACGAGGTGGGCCGGGAGATCGTCATACGTCTCCCAAGAGCTGAACGCAACGTCTCCGAGCTCCAGGCCGCAGCGAAGGAGGGAACACGGGGCCCGCATCACTGAGGTTACGTAGGTGTGCTTGTTGCTATCAAAGATTTCTTGACAGATTGTATCCTCGGATAGCATGGGAATGTAGCACAAAGGTGAAGCGCACGATTCACTGTTACATGATACAAACACATACGAGGAGGTCGATATGAAAAAGACTATTTTCCTTGTTCTCTTTGTCTTTCTGGCTTGTCCTGCCTGGGCCCAGGAGGTTTTCGTAAACAGCGGGGTTACGCGGGACGCTCATAGTGGCACCGCCGCACTCCAATGGGGAGTCACCTACAGACAGGACCTCGGAGAGCACGCAGCGTTCAGTTTTTCCTATATCAATGAGGGACACCAGCCGAACCACTATCGCGATGGGTTTGCTGCCCAGCTATGGGGGCATACAAGCATACTCCATCCGCGGCTCTCTTTCGCTCTCGGGGTCGGGCCTTATG
Organism: uncultured delta proteobacterium; assembly: GCA_963821605.1. Taxonomy (GTDB): domain Bacteria; phylum Desulfobacterota; class Syntrophorhabdia; order Syntrophorhabdales; family WCHB1-27; genus JADGQN01. The sequence goes on from CAWGEZ010000036.1 coordinate 80,570, forward strand.
CATATTTCGATACGAAGCTCACCGCGGTAAGAACGATCTACGAGGATGCGCACGGCTGGGGGATTATTTCCAGCGCCACGGCAACCTGGTCAGGCTTAAGTCCTTTTCTGCTCCAGATGCGTCTCAACTACATTGTTGCCCAGCACAGCTTCGATACCCTTTCAGCTACCTTCGGGATCGGCTATCTGCTCGGAGCCAAGCCCTCGGCGGGATCTCCGTCCAAGCCTCCTCAGGGCACACAGGCTTACAACAATGAAATCACCCTGTTGCTCGGTCAAACGGTCCTCAACAGCGCCAAGGGGGAGAATGACATCGCGATGGGTGTAGAGTATCGGCGCAGCGTTTTTCGCTATATGGACTGGACGGTCGCATGGCTCAACGAGGGCGATACCCGTCCCATCGGCCGCTACGGGGTTATGTCACAACTGTGGGCTGTCCATCCATTCTTCAATGACCATCTGGTCCTCGGAATCGGCGGGGGTCCTTATTTAACTCATGACAAATACAGCGGCACGGACGAAGATAGAACGAAACTGGTAGGCGCCCTGTCACTGACGGCCCGTTATCGGTTCACCTCTCACTGGGCAGTAAGTGCCACCTTTAACCGAATCATCACCGACTACAACCGGGACACGGATGTGTTCCTGGGCGGATTGAGCTACCGGTTTTGATAACGCTTCCGCCTTGCGGAGACCGACGAATATTATGAAACCAGCCATACCAGACGCAATGGAGATGATGGGTAGAGGAGGCAACAAAATGAAAAAGTTACTTTTTGGAACAATGCTTTTGGCGTTGGTAATTGTCGTTCCTATTCCAACGATGGCAGCGGTAGATATAAATGTTAGTATTTCTCTGCCACCACCCATCGTATTTGCCGCACCACCGGAGGTGATAGTGATACCTGAGACGTATGTCTACGTTGTTCCTGACATAGATGTAGACCTGTTTTTCTGGAATGGTTGGTGGTGGCGTCTATGGGAAGGTCGTTGGTATCGCTCACATTATTATGACCGGGGCTGGGGTTATTATAACAATGTTCCAAGTTTTTATTTTGATGTAGACCCAGGTTGGAGAGGATACTACAGAGACCATAATTGGTACGGGCACCGGTGGGACTATGAACGGATTCCTAACCAACGACTTCAACAGAACTGGAAGAGCTGGCAAAATAATCGACATTGGGAAAGGCAAGGAACTTGGGGCGTCCAGAGCTATCAACCTCGACCACAACAACAGAGACAGGAACTAAGACAACAAAGGCAACAGCAATATCAACAGAGGCCTGAGGTTCAGCAACATCAGCAACAGATGCAACAGCAACAAAAGCACAAAGCCCGAGGTTCAGAAACCTCAAGGTCAGCAACAGAGACAACCTCAGGCACAACCGCAGGTACAACAACCTAGACCGCAACAGCCTCAGGCACAACAGCCCCAGAGAGAACCTCAGCAACCTCAAGTACAACAGCCTAGGCAGCCTCAAGCTCAGCAACCTCAGAGACAACCTCAGGTTCAGACAACCTCAGGCTCAACAACCTCAGGAGAGAGCAGCAACCCCAACAACAGCATTCTCAACCTCAGGGCCAGCAACGCCAGGGAGAATCACAACACCAACAGTCCCAAGGAAAACCTGAAGGAGAGGGTGCAGAACATAGAAAGTAGGATGACAAGAAGTTTAAAAACGTTGCAATTTGAAATATCTGTCGGGTAGAACAAGAAAATCATAGAAGGGCAAGGCCCATATTGGTCGGCGACGTGCGGTGCGTAACCGCGGCAGCGGAGTGCTCCTGACAATTATCAGGCGGCAGACAGTGATCTTCCGGGCCGACGAAGGTCTCCAAGAACACCCAGGTTTTCCGGGAAAGCTTCTAGAGAAAGATGGTCTGGTCGGCCGTCAGTCTTGCCCGGCGGCGATCAAAGGGATTCCGTTCTTTTTTTTCTCCGGTAAAAGGCGTTCTCATGGGAGAGGAAGAAATCTTTCCTCCCCCTGATTCCAATACATCATAAATATCCCGTCGCTAGTGGATATTTATCGGGAAGACAAAACTGATTCCCGGCGGAGGGGGCGGCGGCGCATAGTATACAACCGGAGGAGGCGCATAGACAGGCGCCGGGTAGTAGTATCCTCGCTCGTAGTACCCTCTTTGCCCACGGTATGGTGCGTGTCCACGGTACGCTTTTTGCCCGTGGTACGCTTGTTGTCCATGGTACTCCTGGCCGTCCTTTGCGAGAACCGGCGCTATAGACATTCCGACGATGACGACGGCAAGGACGAGAACGGTCACGGTCCTCGCAACTGCCCTGCTATTCCTGGCCCATTTGTTCGAGCTTTTCATGGCATCCTCCCACGCTTCGAGTAATTCTGTTTTACTTTTTCTTTGATTTCTTGTGCTTCTGGCCATGTTTCGTGAAAATGGCATCGGCATTCTTTTTCTGCTCGTCGGACATACTGGCATAGAGGGGCTCAAAGGCCGCAATGAACCTGTTCAGTCCGGCGGCGTGCTCATCGGTGATTTTGGCATAGGACTTGAGATCATCGACGGCGTTCAACGTGTTTGCCTTCTCTTTCCTCTCCTGTATAAGCGTCTCCATCATCACCGCATTCTCCCGCATCGCCTGGGTTACCTTTTTCCATTGCTCTTCCTGCGCGTCTGTAATTTTGAGCTTGGCATGCAATTCAATGATTCTCGCGTCGGTACGGTCAACTTTAGACATCTTCGGCTTAGCTCCAGGGGTACCGGACGCTGCCTTTGACATCAATGGACTTGCGAGAATGATGGTCATGCAAAAAAATAGAGCCGCAATGATAACCGTGGTGGAATACGTGCATCGACACATACTACGTTTCATGATCTGCCTCCCTGTTATTTTTTTTCGTCCGTCCGATAACTAACAGAACTTCTTGCTCCTGATATTATAAGATAAGCACTTGATTCCAAACATTCAACGTATGTTCGGCTGACCGGCTCAAAGTGTGCCCTCCTGTTCTCAGGCCGGCACCCTTCATTGCTCTCCTTGTAAAGCGGCTTTTCTTCCCCGTGGCTCACCATTTCGATTTCAAAGGCATGATCTGCAGGCTTGCGTCGTTGGGTGGGAATCTACTCGGCGAGCACTGGTCTTGGAAATACACATGGGGAGGTCTTGTATTGTGACAACATCTGTCCTATTCTATTCCTATGGTCCGCCCTCTATGCATCTCGAAACGAACGTGGTCAGCGAAAGGCTAAGACAGCTCGGATTCGACAAAGACGAGATCAAGACAAGGCTGGGCCGGCTGAGCGATCAGCAACTTCACAAAATTGCCCTGAAGTTCGTCATGATCCTTGCGAATGACTTGGCAAGCCGCCTCCCGGATTTAATCAAGATGCAGCGGACAAGATCATTGTGCAAGGAACAAGGTAATGAAGCGGGGGCGGTATAGAAAAGAAAGGAGAAAGAGCAAACGTGAAAGGCACAGGGTCACCGCAGCGCATCAATCCGTTACTGCTTTTCCCCGGTATCGGTAAAGGGACCATTCGTCTGGTGAACAACCTCGGCGCAATGGCCATTTTCTTTTTGCTGGCCTTTATCAACATCTTCCGGCGAAAGCAGTTCCGCGAGATCGTGAACCAGGTATATTATATCGGCGCCACGTCGTCACTCATCGTAATGCTGGTGGGTCTTTTTACCGGGATGGTGCTCGGGTTGCAGCTCTTTTATACCCTGGTAAAGTTTGGCTCTGCGGGGGCACTCGGGACTGCCGTATCCCTCTCGCTTATCAGGGAAATGGGGCCGGTGCTCACAGCCGTTATGATCACTGCACGGGCGGGCTCCGGCATAGCTGCAGAGGTCGGGATCCTTCGCATGTCGGAGCAGGTCGATGCCCTCTACACGATGGGGGTCGATCCCATACGGTATCTTATCAGCCCGAGGATTGCCGCCTCGATCATCAGCTTTCCCCTGCTCACTGCCTTTTTTGACCTCGTCGGAATCATCGGAGGATATGTCACCGGCGTGCTCCTGCTGGGGACACACGAAGGTACGTATTTCTACCGCGTGCAATCCTCCCTAGATATGGTAGACATCAGGGGAGGCTTCATAAAAGCCCTTGTTTTTGCCGTGATCGTCTCTACCATCTGCTGTTTCCAGGGCTATTTCTGCCATATGCGGCCCGGTGGTTATGGATCAAAGGCAATAGGTCTTGCCACGGTCTCGGCCGTCGTGCTTTCCTGTGTGATGATTCTCGTTGCGGATTATGTGGTAACTTCCTTTATTATGTAGGATTGATTATGGAGACGACACCTTTAATAGAATTCAAGAACGTATCCAAGCAGTTCGGCGACAAAATCGTGCTCAACAAGGTCAACCTCACGGTCTATGAAGACCAGATTACGACGATCATCGGGAAGAGCGGCACCGGCAAAAGCGTTCTCCTCAAGCACATTGTCGGGCTCCTCAAGCCGGATGGAGGCGCTATCCTCTTTGAGGGAAAGCTCGTTGGTGCCATGAAAAAGAGCGAATGGCAGGCATACAAAAGCCGGATCGCCTACCTCTTTCAGAACAATGCGCTCCTCGATTCGATGACGGTCTTCGATAATGTGGCCTTTCCCCTGCAGCAAACGACGAATCTCAGTAAGGTTGAGATCAAGAAGCGGGTATTGAAAAGAATCGAAGACCTCGAGCTTACCGAAGCGGTCGATGACTACCCTTCGGAACTCTCGGGCGGGATGCAGAAACGGGTGGCCCTGGCCCGTGCACTGGTGACGGACCCCAAGATCGTGCTCTTTGACGAGCCGACTACCGGCCAGGACCCTATCAGAAAAAACATGATCCTCTCCATGATCAGCCATTACCGGAAAAAGTTCGGGTTTACCGCCATCATGATCAGCCATGACGTTCCCGATGTCTTCTTCGTTTCTGACCGGATTATAATTCTCTGGGAGGGCACAGTCGGCTTCCAGGGGACCTACGAGGAGGCTGTCAAACGGAAGCTTCCCTTGATCGATGAGTTCCTCCGCAGTCTGGAAGGGTTCGAGGACGAGCTGACGGGCCTGCTGTCCCGGGAGGCCTTCAGGATGCAGTACACAGGGATGTTGGGGGGCGCAGTCACGGTAGAAGCCTTTTCAGCGGCACTCTTCAGCATTCAGCTGAATTTGCTGAACGAAGCGTTAGGACCACAGGCAGCAATGGAAATCTTGAAGATCCTCGGCGAACATGTCAACAGGCGGTTTAACCCCATTGGGGGTTTTTCTGCCCGTCACAGCAGGGATGAGATTCTAACCATATTCCCTCACACGAGCACTGATGAAGCACGGCAACTGGTAGCGGACTTCGCGCAAGAGCTGAAGCAGGAGGCCTTACCCAGCATTCAGCATATTGCCGTGGAAAAGTTACGTCCTGAAGCACCTTTTGACATTTACATCCGTGCCGGGGTTACAAAGTTCTCTCCCACGGATACCATCGATCAGATAATAGAGAAAGCTCGGGCAGCGCAAGAGATTGTTGCAACGCAGTGATGCCAATCCGGAGGTTGTGTAGCATGAAAAAGTATACTATGGAAACGGCTGTAGGTATTTTCGTTGTGCTTGGTCTCATATGTGTCGGCTATATGACCGTGAAGCTTGGCAAGGTGTCGCTCTTCGGAGAAGATACTTACCCGCTGTACGCCCGATTCGCCTCGTTATCCGGACTGAGGGTCGGCAGCACAGTCGAGATCTTTGGGATCCAGACGGGCAGCGTGACAAGCCTGGGTATAGACGCTGAGAGACAGATGGGGATTGTTGGAATGAAAATCAACAAAGATGTCAAGGTGTATGATGATGCGGCGGCAACTATAAAGACCTCCGGGCTCATCGGGGATAAATATGTAAAGATCGACCCGGGAGGAGCAGGCGAGCCCCTCAAACCGGGCGGCACGATCGCGCAAACCTCTGTACCGGCGGACATCGAAGATCTGATAGGCAAGTACGCATTCGGGGATGCCAAGAAGGGGCCTGATGAGGCCCCGCAAAAATCTACCAAGTGATCGAGGAGGAGACCATGAAAAAATGGTTTGCCGGATTCATGCTGATGATGATGTTAGTGCTTCCCGTTCAATCTTTTGCCGGCGTCCCGCTCGACACCGTGAAGGCAAATGTCAACGGCGTGCTGGATGTGCTTCGTGACCCGAAGCTCAAAGGGGAAGCAGGCAAAAAGGTAAAAGAGCAGAGGATCCAGGCTGCCGCCGAGAAGCTCTTCGACTTCGTAGAACTTTCAAAGAGAACGCTTGGTCTGAACTGGAACAAGTTTACCCCGGAGCAGCGAAAGGAATTTGTCGAGCTTTTCAAGACCATCCTCAAGGATGCTTACGTCGAAAAGATCACAGCCTACACCAATGAGCAGGTCGACTTCACCAAAGAGATATCGCTTTCCGACAATACGGTGGAGGTCCAAAGTGTTGTTGTGGCAAAGAGCGGAGGGATACCCATTTACTATAGAGTTATTAAGAAGGAGAATGACTGGAAGGTGTTTGATGTGGTGATAGAAGGGGTGAGTCTGATCAACAACTACCGTACACAGTTCCGGGAAATCCTCGGGAACAACCCGCCGGAGAAGCTGCTCGAGACCCTTCGCAAGAAGGTCGGAAAAAAGTGAAAGCTCTCCGTTCATATTTTCATCGTGAATGACAACAAGCGCATATGTTCCCGGCGTAGCCTGAGTCGACCTTGTCAGGCCATCGATCTTTGTCGATCTTCTTCCAGGAAATAAGCAAACTCTCCTCCGACAACGAGAATCGTCGAAGAATAATACACCCACAAAACGAAAATGACCAAGGTGCTCAATGAGCCATAAAAAATAGAGTACTCGGCGAGATGGACGACATACCAGGCGAAAAGATGTTTGGCCAGTTCCCAGAGCAGGCCGGTAAAGAGGGCCGCCTGAAGGGCGGATTTGAAGTGGACCTTCTTATGAGGGATGATTTTGTAAATCAAAAAAAACATGCAATAGGTGAGGAAAAAAGGGAGCAGGTATTTCAGGATCCATTGAATCGTCGGCCCTATAGCCACGGGAATCCGTCCCTGGTAACCCTGCAGGAAGATGACAACGGAGCTGAGAATCATGCTCACGAGGAGGAGGATTCCTACCAGGAGAATCATCAAAAGATCAACGGCTATTCCCCGCAGCATTCCCCGGCTTTTCTCCGCCCGGAAGACGATATTGAGAGCGATCCGCAGGGAGCTGAAGACCCATGTGGAGAACCAGAGTAAACCGACAAATCCCACGATTCCCACAATCTGACGGTTCTGGATGACGTCCATAAGGTTTTTCATAATCTTTGGATCCAATGCCGGAGCCACATCTCTGAAATAGGCACGAATATGATTGAGCACTTCTTGGTCGTTGTAGAGATAAGTTCCAACCAATGCCAATAGCAGCATGATAAAAGGAATCAAGTTGATGAGGATATTAAAGGCAATCCCCGAAGACAAGAAAAAGCCATTGTCATCATTGAATTTTCTTAGAGCCTGCCAGAGGAGACCGAAGTTCTTGAGAATCTTTTTGAGCCGTTTGAATCTCATCGAATGAGTCCGTTTCATTGCGTCAAGGGCTCCCAGGAGGCAATCTCTGATTCACTCTTAAAGAATGGAACACCGAGGGGTTTGATGTTCATAGAATCCTTTCTTCTTTTTTTCGCGCCTCATCGCATCCGCCGTCTCCATCCCTTCGATCCATTCAATCTCGGTGTCGGATCCCAGCATGAAGGCGAGCCCCCGTGTCTCTTCATAACTTTCCAGCGCGATCGTGACAAGGCTGGTCATGGGCACCGAGAGGATCATACCAATCGGTCCCAGAACCCATCCCCAGAAGACCAATGAAAGGAAGACAACCAGCGTCGATAAACTCAGGCCTTTGCCCGTCAGTTTCGGTTCTATGATATTACCCACAACAATATGCACGACAACAAAGCCAAGGACGGTTAGAAGGGCAGACCCCACCCCTAACTGGACGAGAGCGAGAAGGGCAACAGGCAGGGCAGCAATGATTGCGCCAATATTAGGCACATAGTTCAGCAGAAACGAGAGCGTTCCCCAGAGCACCGGATAATCGACCCCGAGGATTAAGAGCCAAAGCCAGATCACAAGGCCAACGGCGGCGCTGATCAGGGTTTTAATGACCAGATAGCGCTTGGCGCTCTGGCTGAATTTCTCAATGGTAGACAGCGACCTCTCCGGGTTTTTTAACACGACCCGCAATTTCTTTGGCAAATCTGCTGCCTCCAGAAGGATGAACACGACCGTAAGCAGGATCAGAAACGCATTGGTGAGGACACTGCTCAGGGCTGAGAATATACCCCCTGCCAGGCTCATCACCCATCCCGGATGTAAAGTACCGGGGCACCTCTTCTGCTGGAATGTTAACGCCCTTTTCGCGCAACCAGCTTATTAAAGCAGCAATATGGGTCGATAATCGCTCTTGATAGTCGGGAAGGGAGCTCAAGAAATCATTCAGCGAAGGACCTATCAATGCTCCAAAGAGCAATCCTACAACCAGGATGGCCACCAGAATGAGAATAAGCGCAAGGACCTTCGGCACGCCCTTGCGTTGCAGCCAGAACAACGGCGGAGCGCAAATGACCGCAATGAACACCGCCAGAAAAAAAGGAACCAGGATGGAGCTGGCCGCCTTCATCCCCGCCACCACAATGATAAAGCTGGCCAGGATCAATAGCGGGGCGTCTTGGCCGTGCTTTTCCCGTTATCATCCATTGGGGCCTCCCTGTAAGTTATAAAACAATGGTACCTTGCTCAATGCACGGAGCCGAGTGCTACGCTGTATCCTGTGAAAGGTTCCATCCTTTGTATCGATAATGGCTCCCATGCCCGGATGGTTTGTCGCGGTGTTGGCATTTTCTGCGATGGTCTCCTCCTGTATAACCTACTCTCTTTCAAGGCCGGCCTTCCATCCGATCTATCTCCCTCTTGTGTAAGAAATTGATGATATAGACCAGGGCGCCGGTCCAAAGCATGCCAAGAATGATCCAATGCTCGTAATTCTTCACGTCGACAATGAGTGCTCGCGCTGCGGCTCCGAAGAGGTAGCCGACAAGCGCCACTACCACCGCCCAGACGAGCGCCCCGATCATATTGAGGATCAAAAAACGGCGTGTGCTGATCCCGCTCAAGCCAAAGGCAAAAGGTGTTACCGTGCGAAGACCGTATATGAAACGAAACCCGAGGACCAAGAGCGTCCGGTGCTGGTCAAAAAGCCTCAATACCCTTTCAACCTTTCTCTCCCAACCTGGTCTCCTCTGCAAGAACGTCTTGCCTTTCACCCGTCCGACAAAGAAGTAGACTGATCCCCCGCCAGGCTCCCCACTAAGGCGGCCAGCATGACCCATTGCAGCTTCAGGTATCCGCGTGTGCTGCGAAGCCGGCGGCAATCAAGATGGTTTCTCCTTCCAAAAAAGTGCCAATGACCAACGCCACATAACCATAGTGCGAGATCAGATACTCGAAGGTCATGCGCTTCTCATTTTCCGGACCGCTCTAGCGGGTGGAAGGCGCTAGAGCGTTACGGTTCCTGTAAAAATGATAGTACCGGTCCTGGCGTAAAGCAAGTACGGAACCCGGCGGTGATCCTGTCAATCAAGGTGAGCCTTTAATAGGACGCATGGCATCCCATTTCCAGTTCCGGATCTCGGGCATGTCTTCGCCGTATTTGTGGATGTAGTTCTTGTGGTCGAGCAGCTTGTCGCGAAGGGACTGCTTGGCGTAGGCGGCGCGCGAGCCCAGACCCGGCACACGGTCGATCACGTCGCCGACCAGGTGGAAGCGGTCGAGGTCGTTCAGCACCACCATGTCAAAGGGGGTGGTGGTCGTTCCCTCTTCCTTGTAGCCGCGGACATGCAGGTTCTTCTGGTTGGTCCGGCGATAGGTCAGGCGATGGATCAGCCAGGGATAGCCGTGATAGGCGAAGATGATCGGGCTTGTCCGTGGTGAACAGGACGTCGAAGTCCTTGTCGCTCAGGCCGTGGGGATGCTCGCTCTGCGGCTGGAGGGTCATCAGGTCCACGACGTTGATGACGCGGATCTTCAGGTCGGGAAAGTGCTGGCGCAGCATCTCGACGGCGGCCAGCGTTTCGAGCGTGGGCACATCGCCGGCGCAGGCCATCACTACGTCGGGGTCGCCGCCCTCGATCGTTGCTGGCCCATTCCCAGATGCCGAGGCCGGCGGTGCAGTGTTTGATGGCGGCATCCATGTCCAGCCATTGCAGCTCCGGCTGTTTGCCGGCGACGATGACATTGATGTAGTGGCGGCTGCGCAGGCAATGGTCGGTGACCGAGAGCAGCGTGTTGGCGTCCGGCGGCAGATAGACGCGGATGATATCCGCCTTCTTGTTCACCACATGGTCGATGAAACCAGGGTCCTGGTGGCTGAATCCGTTGTGGTCCTGCCGCCAGACGTGCGAGGTGAGCAGGTAATTCAGCGAGGCGATGGGCCGCCGCCAGGGGATCTGGCGCGTCACCTTGAGCCACTTGGCGTGCTGGTTGAACATCGAGTCGACGATGTGGATGAAGGCTTCGTAGCAGGAGAAGAAACCATGCCGGCCGGTGAGCAGGTAGCCTTCCAGCCAGCCCTGGCACAGGTGCTCGCTCAAGACCTCCATCACCCGGCCGTCGGGCGAGACGTGGTCGTCGGTCTTGAGAATTTCGGCGGTCGAAAGCGCGGTCGGTCACCTCGAACAGCGCGCCCAGGCGGTTCGACGCGGTTTCGTCCGGGCCGAACACGCGGAAGTTGCGTGCTCTCGCAGTTCAGCTTCAGCACGTCGCGCAGGAATCGCGCCCATGACCCGGGTGGCTTCGCCGTCGACGGACCCGGGCTGGGGCACGGCGACGGCATAGTCGCGGAAATCCGGCATCTTCAGGTCGCGAAGGAGGATGCCGCCATTGGCGTGCGGATTGGCGCCCATGCGCCGCTCGCCTTTGGGCGCGAGTTCGGCCAGCTCCGGGAATGAGCTTGCCGTTCTTGTCGAAGAGTTCCTCGGGCTTGTAGCTCTTCATCCACTTCTCCAGCAGCTTCAGATGCTCGGGCTTCGTCGCCAATTCGGAAAGCGGCACCTGGTGCGAGCGCCAGGAGCCTTCGACGGGCATGCCATCCACCTTCTTCGGGCCGGTCCAGCCTTTGGGCGTGCGCAGAATGATCATGGGCCAGTGCGGCCGCTTCTTGAAGCCGTTGGCGCGGGCCTCTGTCTGGATCTCTCGGATCTCTCGGCGATCACCTGGTCGAGCGTGCCCGCCATGAGCTGGTGGACTTCATCCGGATCGTCTCCTTCGACGAAATAGGGTTTGTAGCCGTACCCGCGGAAGAGCTCCTCCAGTTCTTCGTGGCTGAATGCGCGCCAGCACCGTCGGGTTGGCGATCTTGTAGCCGTTAAGGTGCAGGATCGGCAGCACGGCGCCGTCGTGGACGGGATTGAGAAATTTGTTCGAGTGCCAGCTGGTGGCCAGCGGCGCCGGTCTCCGCCTCGCCGTCGCCGACGACGCAGGCAACCAGCAGGTCGGGATTGTCGAAGGCCGCGCCGTAGGCATGGGCCAGGGAGTAGCCGAGTTCGCCGCCTTCGTGGATGGAGCCGGGCGTTTCCGGCGCCACGTGGCTGGGGATGCCGCCGGGAAAGGAGAACTGGGTGAACAGCCGTTTCATGCCCGCCTCGTCCTGCGAGATGTTCGGGTAGAGCTCGCTGTAGGTGCCTTCCAGGTAGGTGTTGGCCACCAGTCCCGGTCCGCCGTGACCCGGGCCGGTCGACAAAGATCATCGTTCAGGTCATACTTTTTGATGATCCGGTTGAGATGGACGTAGATGAAGTTCAGTCCCGGCGTGGTGCCCCAGTGGCCGAGCAGCCGCGGCTTCACGTGCTCCAGCTTCAGCGGCTCCTTGAGCAGCGGATTGTCATACAGGTAGATTTGGCCGACCGACAGATAATTGGCGGCCCGCCAGTAGGCGTTCATCTTCCGCAGAAGATCCCGCGATAACGGCTTATCCGCGACGCTAATCTTTTTCGTTTTCATGGAAATTCTCCTATTCTGCAGGAAAAGAACGCAGTCGCGTCCATGTCCGGACAGGCTACTTTATTCGGCGGCAGCATCGAGAAATACAGCCAGCTCGTACCTGAGCAGATCACCGATGGAGTCAAGAGTGATGTCGGCACACAGCATAGCCTCTTTACGGGAACTTAAAGCACGGCATCGTTCCTGGTTCTTGGTTCGGAAAACGAAGCACACGATAGCGATAGCGCTAGCGAAGCATCCTGTAAGGATAGCGCAGCATCCCGTAGGGAAGCACTAGTATCACCGTGTGGCTAAATGGACTTCTCCCACCCCTGGCCTACGTCCATGAGCGGCCGGATGGCCTGAACCTCAAAGGTCAGGGCGGCGTGCATCGAGTTGGCCACCTCCTGGCCGGCCTTCTCGGCGATGGCTTTCTTCATCGATTCCAATTTTTCGCCCGAAGTCTGAAAGTCGGTCATCTTCAGATAAACCCTGACACCTTTCCAGCCGGGCGGGGCGCCGGCCTGCTCCAGGATCATGAAGACAGCATTGGGATTCTCCTGGAGATTCGTGAAGGTCTGGTTTTTCCGTACCGCCATGACCACCGTTTTCTCGTCGATCATGCGCGGAGAGCCAAAGTACGCTACGTCCACTTTCCCATCCTTGCCCGCCGTGCTGAGCGTTCCGATCCTCGGCTGCTTGTTGAAATACTCCATCAATTTTGCGGACATCGTACACCCCCTATTGAAATTGTTTGTTTACGCGTTACATAGCCTGATACAAACATGGTATAGCATTTCCGGCGAATTACAAGTGGGGCGGTTTGAGTCGGCGAATTTTTTTTCTTGCCAAATTAGAACAAATGTTCTATACTGCTATTACCCATGAGAATTGCTTGTGTGCATACCCCGCATTTTCATGTCCAGATAGAATCCCTGAGATCTCCGGAGTTCAAGAAGCGTCTTGTGGTTATCGGCGGGGCGCCGGACGAGAGGGCTACCGTTGTTGACTGCTCGGAAGAGGCGGCGGGGAAGGGCGTTTGCATTGGCATGCCGCTTCGGGATGCGTATCATATCTGCCCGGAGGCAGCCTTCTTCACGTTTGACAAGGATCTCTCTGAGGAAGTCTGGGAAGAGATGCTCTATCTGCTCGGGGCCATCACCCTCCGGATGGAGCCGAAAGAACAGGGGCTGGTCTATCTGGACATCACAAAGGCCCTGAAACTATATGCGAGCGAGGAGTATATAGCATCCACCATTGTTGAGGCAATGCGCGATGCCTTTCAGGTGAAGGCGAGGGTGGGCGTGGGTAACTCCAGGTTTATTGCTGAACAGGCTGCCTTATGTGCCCCAAAACAGATACTCGTCATTCGGTCTGGTACCGAGAAGGAATTTGTCGCTTCCCTGCAGGTGGATAGATTGCCCGTGGACGAGGAGATAAAAGAACGGCTGAGGCTTTTGGGGCTGCGCAGGCTGGAAAAGGTAGCCGGATTATCCCCGCAGGCCCTTATCTCGCAGTTTGGAAAAGAGGGTAAACGCATAAGCGATATTGTGAATGGAACGGAAGATAAGAGGCAGATATTTAAGAGAGACCGGGCAGTTTCCCTGGGAAGGGAAGTTATAGGCGATCTCCCTTTCGAAACGATAGACCAGGTTGCAGGGGCTTTGGGCAGCGCCCTCGCTGAACTTTCATCAGAGCTCAAAGAGATGGGCAAGGTATGCCGGAAGCTGAAAGTCACGCTCAATCTTCAGGACAGGAAGCAGGACAGGCAGAGACAGACAGGACAGACAGGACAAAAATGTTGAGCGCACCTTTGTGTTGAAGAATCCGACTGCGGAAGCAAAAGAGATGCTGGCAAGAATTGTCAATGGATTGGAGGGCATGCGGATAGAGGGTCCTATAACAGGCTTTATGCTCTCTGTTTCTGATTTGAGCGCTGATGCAGGCATACAGGAGTATCTGTTTAGAAAGAGGGCAGTCCTGAGCGAGAAGCTGAAAGGGGTCAAAGGCTATCTTGAGGCCATGTATGGCTACACGCCCCTTTTCATGGTGAGGGAAGGGGAGGGGAACTCTTTGCTGCCGGAGAGGAAGTTTGTTTTTTCGAAAATATGAGAGTGTCAAACGAAGACTTGTTACGGGTTACAGGCAAGAACTTGTTACGAGTTGCACGCAAAACTTGTTACAGGTTACGGGTTACAAGTTTTGGGAACAGTGTTTAGTGTCCGGTGTTTAGTGCCTAGTGAGAAAACCAGATATGGGGCGCGGAATTGTGAGTTAACGGGATAGAAACAGAATCTGCATAAATCTTTGGAGGTTTATAACGTGAAACCTGTAACCCGTAACCTGGAACGCGAAGCCATGGCGGCTTCGCCCTACGATCCTGAAAGAATAGAGATTGCCGCGCAAGAGGGAAAGCCTTTTGTCGTCAGACTGAAAAGGCGGCCCGTGCTGGTGAAGGACGTTGTTAATGTGTGGCGTATAGATGAGGAGTGGTGGCGGAAGCCAATCTCCCGGCTCTATTTCTCGCTGGAGTTGGAAAATGGGGCAAGGATCACGGTCTTCCGGGATCTTGTGGCGGGCACGTGGTATCGCCAAAATTGGGCAGCATGAAACGGCTGCGAACAATAACAATGTCTCACGCCCAGTCGCTCTGCTCCTTCGAGGCCGCAGAGGTCGCAGAGGAAAAGCAGGAGAGGAAAGACAGGACTGTCTCACACAGAGATCACAGAGTTCACAGAGAAGGGCAGAGAAGAGAGAATGATATTTTTTGCCCGGAATGGTTGAGAGGACCATTCCGGGCAAACCCCGTTCCTTCGGGAAAGGGTGTTGCCGAAGATATTACCGTGCCACGAAGTGGCTGACGGTTTTGATTTTCCGGCCTCTCACCGGAAAATCAAAAAGAATTCGTCCTTTGTCTCTTGTTCAATTGTTCCCTCTGTGACCTCTGCGGACTCTAGCGATAGCGAAGCATCCTGTAAGGAGTGAGACGAGCGGGCGTGAGATAAGTTCTGTATTGCTTGGTGTGTCACGGTTTTTTTGTATGTATATTGAACTGCACAGCCATTCCAATTTTTCGTTGCTCGACGGGGCATCTACCGTGGAACAGCTCGTCGAGGCCGCCCATAATGCGGGCATGGGCGGCCTTGCGCTCACTGACCACAACGGGCTCTATGCGGCTCCGCAGTTTTTCCGGGCAGCGAAAGAGGCGGGCATCAAGCCGATTATCGGTGCAGAGCTCACGTTAGAGGGCAGCTTTCACATAACGCTCCTCGTCAAGAACAGCGCGGGTTATACGAACCTCTCCCGCCTCATCACCAGGGCGCAGCTTGCCGGATCGAAGGGTGATCCGAAGCTCACCTTCACTGATCTGGCGGAGCGCAGCGAAGGGCTCATCTGCCTATCGGGCTGCAGCAAGGGCGAGATAGCATCCTTGATGCTCAAGGGAAAAAAGGATGAAGCTCTTCAGGCAGCGCAAAAATATTCTGCCCTGTTTGGTCCCGATCATTTCTACATCGAGCTGCAGCACCACCTCCATCCCGAAGATACGAAACTTTGCAGACA
>CAWGEZ010000037.1:0-220961 GCA_963821605.1 uncultured delta proteobacterium
AGAGACGCCCACGAAATAAACGAGAGCCCCGACGGCAGCTATACCATGGCCGAGGTCCTCCGCTACGCGGCTGGCCTCAAACGCCTCGGCGGCCGCTCAGCTTCCAGCGTTGCTCTGGAAAAGATGCAGGAGGATCGGCTCACTCAGGAGACACGGCGCATAAGGAACATGGCCAACCTCAGCGAGTTGAAGACGAAGCTGCTGGAGGGTTGGGACATCCCCCGCGAATCGAGCGAGATGGAGCTGGCGGCCCGTGCCACGCAACTCAAGTCCGAAATTATGAACTTCCCCTATGAGATGCTGCCCGAGCTCTGCAGGAGGCTCTCCGCAGATTGAACCAGGCTCCCCGATTGCATGGAATTTTGCCGCACCTGGCTGGCCGAGCGCCTCGACAGATATGCTCAGCGCCGGCGCTACAAGGTCAAGATCGATTTTTCCACCCTGGCCGCTGACGAACTCCGGGACGAAGCGGACGGCATCGAAACGCGACGGCATCGAGGTCGACCATGGGTGAAGCGACCCGCCGCCTGCTGGAATCCGAATTTGAATACACAGACGCCGAACGCCGGATATGGCCGAATCCCAGCGGCGAGCGCGTCTGGCAATGGGCGGAGCAGTACACCAGAATTTCCCGAGGTCCATCAGGGGCCGTATCCCGGGCATCACAAAATAACCGTTTTAGGAGGTTGGGCTATGAGAAGATCATTTGGATTACAGAATGAAGAAAGACCCCATAGAATGTTCGATCCTGACGATGACGACCGGTATTTCAATCTTCGCGGGCTCGCCGAATACTCGTCCATATCCGTCAGGACCTTGCGAGATTACCTTAACGATGCGTCGGACCCTCTTCCCTCGTACTGCGTCAAGATGAAGATTCTCGTGAGAAAGTCCGAGTTCGATGCCTGGCTCAGAAAATACCGTGTCCGCCATAAACCGCTTACGGCCGTCGTGGATGAGGTGCTGACGGATGTGCTTGGATCCTGAGCTTTCTCCTGTACTTTTGCCTGAGCTCGTGCCACAATCTATTCAGCGTATAGGCTTGCATTCTGCCACTATGACCGGGAAGGAGGGTCAATGGGTGTAGTGGTCAGGCAGAAGCAGCCGGGCAAAGACAAGCCCTGGTGGGTCTTTATCAACCACCAAGGTAAACGGAAGGCCAAATGCATCGGCGACCGGAAGACAGCAGAGAACGTGGCATCAGAGCTCAAGTCGCGCCTGAGACGGAACGGTCTCGGCCTCGAAACGCTCAGACGTGCGGTTCCTCTCTTCAAGGACTACGCAAACAAATGGCTCGATACGTATGTGGCAGTCTGCTGCAGGGGAACGACGCGCTCAGGTTACGAGACGTCGCTGCGCATTCACCTGCTCCCCGCGTTCGGCGAGAGGAGGCTCGACGACATACGACGCTCGGATGTGAAGGAGTTTGTGTTCGCATTGGCAAAGAAGGAACTCTCGCCGAGCACGCTCCTAAACGTGAGAGCGTGCCTTTCGGGGATACTGTCGAGTGCGATCGAGGACGAGATCATCACGTCAAACCCTGCCGCACGGCTCGGCAAGTTTATCAAGCGGAACCCGAAGCCGGAGGTCGATGTGCTGACCAGGGAGGAGGCGGCCACGCTTCTGGATGCCGTGCTCGCACACCGTTCGCATTACTACCCGCTCTTTCTCTGCGCGCTCAGAACAGGGATGCGGATCGGCGAGCTGCTCGGCCTGGAGTGGGGCGACATAGACTTCAACAGCCTCTTCATCAAGGTGCAGCGGGCGCAAGTGCGGGGTGTAATCGGTCCGCCGAAGAACGGCAGATCGCGGCGGGTCGACATGTCGCGGCAGCTCGCAGACGTGCTCGCGGTGCTCAGGACGGAGCGCAAGAAGGAGGCCCTCAGGCAGGGCCAGCCGGAAATCGGCGAGCGGGTCTTCCTCACGGAGAGGGATGCGCGCATCGATCTCGATCACTTCCGGAGAAGGGTTTTTCACCCCTGTTTGGAGAAGGCAGGATTGAGGCACCTACGGATCCACGATCTTCGTCACACGTACGCTTCCCTGCTCATCGCGCAGAAGGAATCGCTCGCTTACATCAGGGATCAGCTCGGCCACGGGTCGATCAAAATTACGGTCGATACCTACGGCCATCTCGTGCCGGGTTCGAACAGGGCTGCGGTCGATCAGCTGGACGATGCGCAACCAATCCGCAACCCAGGCGCAACCAGCGGTGCAATTTTGGGGAGTGAGCGGTGGGTGTGATGCGTAACTTAGTGAAATTATATGGTGGAGCTGAAGGGGGTCGAACCCTCGGCCTCATGACTGCCAGTCATGCGCTCTCCCAACTGAGCTACAGCCCCACGAAGGTAAATTTATACAATGTTTATAGTAGGTTGTCAATCCATTTGAGGCCGCGAGATTGTCACCAACCTCTGAGATTGTACAGTTCTTGTCTAGCAGACTTCTTTCACTCACAAACCGCCCTCTTCGTCTAGACAAACCCGCCCCTTGCTCTTCGTTGTTAAAATGCCAACTCGAATGTTTTCAGAAAACATGAGGTGAGACTGCCTCAGCTATCGATGCCGCCCACTACTACTAGATAGCCTTACAAAGATGATATTCAAATAATGACGGGTTGAAATGTAGCATAACAAGAAGTTCACCTGGAGCGTTATGCGATTCGGTGGAACGCTAAGTTATGCGGCCTTCTATGGCCTTATCTCAACAATCGTACCATTTGGCGCTAACTTGTCAATTTCCTCTATTTCTTCGTCTGTAACGGCAATACACCCTTTCGTCCAGTCAACCTCTGTGTGAGAATCACCAACCCACGAGAAACCATTCTTAATGCCGTGGATCATGATGTCTCCGCCCGGAGAAACACCAAGTTCTTTTGCTCGCTTTTTGTCTTTCTCGTTTGGATAGGAAATATGAAGAGACAGGTGATAACGGCTGTCCTTGTTTCTTGAATCGATAACGTAGGTTCCCTCCGGGGTTTTGTTATCGCCTTGCCTTTCTTTTGGACCATTCGGGTTTCCCCCCAAGGCTATCTTGTAGGTCTTGAGCACCTTGCCCTTTGAGATCAACGTCAATCGTCGTTCTTTCTTTTCTATCAGAATCTTGTCTGCCGGTCCCTTCTGGATTGCAAAAACCTCTTTTTGCAGTGTAATAATCTCATTCTCTTTGCTCTTAACCTCTTGTTCAAGCGCTTCAATCTTTTTTTGCAGTGTAATAATCTCATTCCCCTTGCTTTTAACCTCTTGTTGGAGCGTCTCAATCTGTGTTTGCTGCGCAGCAATCGTCTTATCCTTGATAATGACATTATTGATCTGAAATATCATCATCTCACTGTCCTTCCTGTACCCACTCTCCGGGTAATCCTTTATGAGTTTCTGAAAACATTCCAGAGATTTCTGATAATCTTTTTGCTCATTCCTAGGATACGCATAAATAATACCCATCTCGAAAAGAACCCTGTCTCCTGCCGTGGGATATTTTTCAATAATCTGCTCATATTTGCTCAGAGAGGCCTTGTAGCTTCCCTGGCTGAAAAGATCATTCGCTTCTTTGAAGGTTGACTTGGCCTGAAATCCCTCATTAAAGTGACTGCATCCGCATATTAGAATTGGTGTTATTATGATGCAGACAAAGAAAAAGTAAAGATGCTCACCTATCCTGCTTTGCTTTTTACCCATATACGCCTTCGTGTTCGTTAATACTATGTTTGATGATCGCAGAACCATTCCTCATCCTTTGACAGAAGCATCAGGACAGATTACGAAGTTAGACTGATGCCCTGGTTTGACAGATTACATGCTTGAATGGTCCAGACAGACTTGAACGGTGGAAGCATAAGGAAGTGGCAGGGTATCAAAACCCTGCCACTTCCTTTCCGGAGCACTAAAGGCAAAGTTAACAGCTCCCCATAAAATTGACTTACTTCTTCATTGATTTCCGGAAAATGGCGTACTCGTCTGCGCCTTTTCATCTGCGAGCTTCGCCTTTTCATCGGCGAGTCTCGCCTTTTCATCTGCGATCTTCGCCTTTTCATCTGCGATCTTCGCCCTTTCCTCTGCCATCTTTACAGCATTTTCGGCGCGGGTTGTGGCAGCATCTGCCTTTAATGTGGCCGCATCAGCGGCCGCCTTGGCAGCCTGCGCATCCTGCGCTGCCTGATCAGCTTTCGCACCAGTTCTGCATTTCCTGCGCCTGAACTTTCTCGAGGTCACCTGTTGTTGCACAACCCCCCAAAGCAATAGCAAGAACAAGCATCATTGAGATCACCAAAAGACTCTTCTTCATCATCTAATCACCTCCTTCTCTTCAGTTTACTTTATTCTAACATAGACCATCAGAGTTCACAAATATTATTTGCAAAAACATGTGCCTCGTGTAAAGTTAAAGTACGGCCATTTCTTGTTTCGCAATGCCGGGTCGTGTCCGGAATTCAACACGGGATGCGGCTTGAACGCGTAAGAAAAGGGGGATCGACTATCTCTTCTTGACAGGTTCAATCAATCTACCATCTATTTCCAAATCAATTTTCAAGCGTTTGATTGCATCTTTGGCCTCTTTGATATCATTGAAAGGGCCGGCGATAACACGGTAGCTATCGTTCTTTGATAACACCCTTGCCGGGATTTGCGGACCCTGGTGGTTGATAATGGCGGCAAGCCTCACAGCATCAATCTCGTCACGCACGTCAGCAGCCAAAACAGACCACGCATCTGTTTTCAGTTCCGGTATTTCTGGTCTGCCATATAATTCGCCCGGGTGCTTGACTTCTATGGTTTCCGCAGCCCCTTTTCCACTTCCTTGCCTGATCTCGAATATGGGGACAGGAATCCCGCGGGCCTCGGCCAATACTTTCTTAACTTTGCTCCAGTCAAGCGTGCGCCCCGATTCCTTTTCAATATTTCTCAATTTTGCATATATCTTGTCAAACTCAACAGCGTCCAGGTCTTCCGGGGGCGCATGAACTTCCATGTAAACTACTCCATTACATTGACCCACGAGATATGGCTGGTTAACGATGCTTACAGGTGTTTTAACCGGAGTGTTCTCATAGAGTTTCTTTACGTCTTCCGGATAGAGTCTTATGCAGCCATTGGTTGCCCTAAGACCAATGCTGGCCGGTTTATTAGTACCATGGATCAAATAACTCGACTTACTTAAATATAGCGCGTATTCTCCCAGGGGATTTTGAGGTCCCGGCAGAACTTTAGCGGGCAGAGGATCTCCTTTTTTTCGATGATCCTCAGCAATTGAGGCAGGCACATGCCAGGTCGGCCGGGTTACCTTGCGCTCCACATACATTTGACCTGTGGGCGAGGGTCGCTCTTCGGTACCGACACCGACCGGGTAGGTCAACACCGCCAGTGACTCACTATCTCCTTTAAATTGAAAGAGCCTCATTGCGGCCAAGTTGATCACGATGCCTTTTCTAGGAGCGTCCGGCAGGATAAAACTCAGAGGCAACATGATACGTTCTCCGGCCTCAGGCACCCATATATCTACCCCCGGATTAGCTGCACTGACTCGCATTGATTCCCAGGCTGAAGTGTCTTGCAATATCCGGCAGCGTATCCCCCTTTTCAAGCCTGATGACCGCCAACCGGCCAATGACGTCATCTTCTTTTGCAACCGAAAACTCATTTCGTTCGATATTTTCTTCCAGATGTCTTGGTAAGGGCGGCGAGGGTGTTCCACCTGAACTTTTTTCATTGCAGCACATCCATGGAAATATAAGATGAATATAAATAGAACTATAAGACGAAGCCTATTGGATAAGAGTGACAGGTCAATGATTCGGCACATGGGTCAAATAAGGTACCTTATTGTAATGAAGAACATTTAAAAAATCTTTGTTAGTAAAGCACTGAATCGTATTGATGCGCAAGGCTTAATTCCATCGCAAGAGCAATAACGTGGAGTTCACTATGATATATACCAAGTATGGCCCGTATTTTCAAAATAATGAATTTTATCGCGAGGGCGGTTTCAGATTTTATAAAGTGCGCATGCTACACTTGTATAATTATTTCCCTGTTTCATTTTCCCGAATGTGCTTCTTGTCCTTATACTGCACTAGGAGAGAGTTTTATGATGTCCAGAAATTCCTCCGCAATCGCCAGGGCATGGCAAATTTTTCATCATTTATGTGCGCATCGATCTCTCTCATTTGGACGGATTCCTTCAGGTTTTTCCTCAAGGATTCGACAAAGGCCCTATCGCCCGGAGGGTCATAGAAGGGGTAACCCTCCCGGTCTATTGAGGAGAACCCGCGCGCAGGGATCAGCACCTTCATAGGTCCTGTCGACCTATTCAGCCTTCGAGCTATTTCTTCAGCCACGATCTTCAATTCCTCTGCATTTAGTCGCATCAACGTCGCTTGCGGATTATGGACATGGAGGAGCCGATTTCGGTAACCATCGGGCACTGTTTCAGGACCGAGAAAATTGATCAGCTCAGCGATTCCAGGGGTAATAATCTGTGGGATTCCCCTTTCACCTATCGTCACCAGCCGATTGGGAACCGCCGCGCTTCTGCCTCCAAAAAGGGCACACCCAACTTCATGCAACGCCAGTTCTATGTTCCCTATGGGCGGGTAATCTTCAATCAATTCTTCGGTAGTGCCGAAGCCCATCACCGCCATTATTATCACTTCAAACCCTTTCTGCTCCAGCAATGATTTTACTTTGAGCCCACACTTGGTGGTAAGACCTAACATAGACAGAGAATACGAGAGGCCGGTCAGCCTCCACGGTCTCGGTCGATTCCATCATCCCTATGACGGCACCAACAGCGTTATTAAACATTTTCATGGTGATTCTGTTTAACCCCGCTATGTCAGCCGGCGAAGGGAGATGGTCATATCCCTGGTCCCAACATAACCCCTGATGCCCGCCTGCACAACCTTCTGGCTTGCGAGCATCACCTTGGGAAAACCTATGGGCAGATGCGTCTCTCATTGCCGCGGAGGCTATGATAGAGCCCATGCCCACCAGCCTATCGAAATCGCCCCGTGGATCTTTCCCGAGCCATATAAGTCTTTAACTATCGTCCTCACACCCGCCATCATGATTTCGGCGGCCTGGCTTTCCGCTTTGATAGTTCTGACTTCTTCTATTGTCGTGCCTGCTGACTCTGCAACTTTCTCCGCGGGAATATCGGCTGGAAAGGGAGCCTCCCCCAACGCACTGGTATCGAGAACGAGGGCGGTGTAGCCCAACTTTTCTATCAATTTCCTTACGTACATGGCATCAGGTCCTTTGGTATCGAGCGTGGCTATGCACAAAATCGTTTTCTTCATTGCGACCTTTTATCTCAATAACAAAACAGCCAGCTCATCCTGGTCCGTACAGATGTACTATAAGGATTTTATGTCTTATGTCTCTCTCTACCGCGAACCCGACTGCCATTTCCACATTCAGTGGGCCTTCAGGTAATCAAGGCAGAACCGCAACGCTTCGTCCCCCGGCATACCTTTTGCCTTCATGTTTTTCACATACTCATCGAGGATTGGTGAAACCGCCTTTGTCCAGCGGGCGTCCTCCTCTTTGGAGAGCTTGATAGCTTTTCCCCTTTCTGGAGAAAAACGTCCTTCCCGTCGTTATCAGTCTGCTCCCAGAGCTTGGCCTGCTTTTCGATCCATTCTTCGTTGATCCCTTCAATAATTTTCTGAACATCCGGCGAAAGGCTCTCCCACTTCTGCTTGTTCATCACCACAAAAGCTGCACTGACATTTGTAGAGTAAAACTCCGTACAGTAACGGACCAGCTCGGCCAGCTTGTAAGGCTTGATAGCGTCGTAGGCGGTGTGGATGCCGTCCACCACGCCTTTAGAGAGGGCGTCGTATGCTTCCGTTATGGGCAGCCCCACCGGTGCAGCGCCCAGCAACTGGAGTAACCTGACGCTATTGCCGGTGCCGCGTATCTTGAGCCCCTTAAGATCTTCAAGCTTGTTTACTGGCTTGTTCTTCGTGAAGAGCTGCAAGGGCGGGGTAGTCTGCAGGAACATAACCTTGGTCTCGTCAAATTCCTTTGGTGTAAACTTCACGTAAAACTCGTTCACCAACCTATTCGACTGATAGGCAGATCTATACCCCAGAGGCAGGTCAATCACCTCAGTGAGGGGAAATCGCCCCTTGGTGAAGCTGCACAAACTAAATCCGATGTCGGCAATCCCTTTGATGACACTGTCATACGTCTGGGTTGCGGGCGTAAGGGTACCGCCAGGATAATAGGTAATTTTCACCCTCCCGTCGGTCCGCTTCTCGACCTCTCTCGACCACTGTTCAGCCATTACACCCTGCTGGTTCAGTGCGTCAAAGAAGTTTGAGTATCTGAGAGTAATCACCTTCTGCTGCGCAGAACTCTCAGGAACCGGAAGTACCACGAATGTGAAAACAAAGAGCAAGAATACATATCCTAGCTTTTTCATGGCCAACCTCCCTATGCTCATTGGAGAGCCGTTTGCTCATGTTATTTTAACGGCTATTTCATCAGGAACCCGGGCAAGAACAAGGCCAGCTGAGGATATGCAAAAAGCAGTATTCCTCCCGCAAGCATGGCCATGATAAACGGGTAGACTCCGCTATATATGGTACCAAAAGGAATCCCCGTCACATTCTTTACGGCAAAAACGTTCGGCGCAACAGGAGGTATCACCACTCCGATCATCAAATTAATCCCGATCATAATCCCAAACCATATAGGGTCGTAACCGGACTTGACAATAACAGGATAGAATATGGGGGTTAACAACATTATTGCGGCCAGGTCGTCGATTAAGGAACCAACGGCCTGAAAAATAAGCAGGATCAAAATCACTATAAGAAAGTTCGGGACCGCCAGCCGAATCACCCAGTCTGAGGCAATCATCGGTATCCGTGTAATAGCAAGAAAATGGCCGAAGACCGTGGAACCCGCAATCAATACGATGATCATCACGGAAGTTCTGAAGGATTCGGCTATCGAATCCATAATTCGCTTCAAGGTAATGTCCCGTCTCAAGACGGCAAGGAGGAAGACGGCAAAAACACCCGCGCTCCCCGACTCAGTCGGAGTAAAAAAGCCTTTCAAGAGGCCGCCGATTACCACTAGGAAAATTGCGGCTGGCCAGATCACCTCTGTTAAAGAAGAGACTCTTTTCTTTCCATGTGGATTTCGTGCCTTTCGGTCCGGCCGAAGGGTCGATTTTGCACCAGGCAAGGATGGTCAGGGCAAAGAATAGTGCAATCACAAGACCGGGCAATATGCCGGCGATGAAAAGCTTACCTATCGATTGCTGAGCTATTATCCCGTATACAATCAAGGGTACGCTTGGGGGCATAATACAACCGAGACTTCCCACCGTCGCAACAATACCGGTTGACAGTTTATCACTGTACTTATACTTACGCATTTCAGGTACGGACACACTGGCAAACGTGGCTGCCGTTGCGACCGAAGACCCGCAAACAGCTTTAAAGGCGACAGCGCCTAGAACTGTCGCCAACCCAAGGCCTCCGGGTATATGTCCCACGAATCGGTCAGCCGCACCATAAAGCTTCTTTGAAATTCCGGCATTAAAAGCAAGTTGCCCCATCAACACAAAAAGGGGTATCATTGTTAATCCGTAGGAAGAGAATACTTCAAGCATATCTCTCGCGAGAGTATTCAGCGCAGCATCAATGGACACGACGTAACTGAAACCAAAAAAACCTACAATGGCCATTGCAAAACCGACCTCAATACCGGAAAGAAACAATACGAGGAGAGATGCGATACCTATGATACCTACAGCTACTTCATTGGGCATGATCGCCAGCCTCCGCGACCTCACCCCTAAAAACGTCTACGAACAGAACCAGACACTGCACGAAAGAGCAACACCCGAGGATGAAGGCGTAAATATATACCGGTATTTGCAAAATAGCGCTGACTTCTTTTGAACTCCTTAAATCGATTCCCACTACGATTGACATCACCCCGATTGTCAAAAATAGCGCAATTCCGGCGCATCTGGTCCCTATATTCAAGGCGGTTTGGGCCCGAACGGGCAATACGCTAATCAACAGGTCCATCCTGACATGAGCTCTCATCCACGAGGTATAGGGGAGGGAACAGCTAACCATAAAAATCATGAAGAAAACGATAAGCTCATAAGTACCGCTCATAGGTCTCTTAAAGATCCTGAGGGTGATATTGGTGACGGTGATAAGCACCATCATCGTAATATTGATTCCCGCCAGGACCATCATACCCTGTTGCAAGCTCTTAACCAGTCTTAAGAAACCGCTCACAATGCAGTCCTCTCATGCACACTCTCTCGTAATTCTTCAAACCCCCGGGCTATTCAGCTACCTGTTACGGCTTTGACTCCCATTTCGCTTTGCTTCTTCTCCCAATACCTGATGCGGCTTTCGATATATTCGATCATCTTTGTTGCATCGCCGGTAGCAAATCCTTCTTTCACCTTATCTTTTATCCATGTCTGGATGACTGGCCTGGACGCCTCCTTCCACAGTTTACCTTCCTCCGGCGGCAGCGTTATGACTTTCCCCTTGAGGCTGAGGAAATACTGCTTTCCCTCAAGATCAATCTCATTCCACCCTATGGCGTGCTTCTCAACCCATTCTTTGCTCACATCGCTGAAGATCTTCTGCACGTCCGGCGGCAGTTTGTCCCATTTATTCTTATTGATCACAACAGCGAAGGGATCAGACGTTCCCGACCTGCCAGCACTCGGTCACGTACTTGACAGCCTCACCGAAACTCCATCCTTTAACGGCTTCAAGTGGA
Source organism: uncultured delta proteobacterium (assembly GCA_963821605.1). Classification (GTDB taxonomy): domain Bacteria; phylum Desulfobacterota; class Syntrophorhabdia; order Syntrophorhabdales; family WCHB1-27; genus JADGQN01. The sequence goes on from CAWGEZ010000037.1 coordinate 10,767, forward strand.
ATCATGATGCCATCGATTACGCCTCTCGATAGGGAATCGTACGCATCCGCCATTTCTATGGGCACAGGAATGGCTCCCAACGCTTTGACACTGTCCGCGATGCGACCCGTTCCTCTAATCTGCAATCCCTTTAAATCTCCCAGCCTGTTCACCGGTACCTTGCTCGTCCAGATGACGTTAGGGCCGCACGCGTGGAAATAAAGTGTGTGGACATCGTCCAGTTCTTTTGGCTTGTACTGCGAGTAGAAATCGTTAATGACGTGAGTGGAAACCCAACCGCTGGGGAAACCCAAGGGAAGGTCAATGGCTTCCATCACAGGAAAGCGACCGCGGGTAAAGTGAAGGCCTATCATCGCCATATCGGACACGTCCTTCAATACTCCATCGAAGGCTCTTGGCGGACTCGTCAAAGTACCACCCGGGTAAAAGGTAATCTCCACTTTCCCGCCGGTCCTCCTTCTTAATCTCTTCACAAAAGTCGCGGGCCAGTGTTCCGTTCCTGTGCGATGGTGGGAAATGCGTGCTGTAGGTCAGCTTTATCGGCTTGCTCTGGCAAAAACCCAATGTATAGCTGAAGAACAGAATCGAAAAAAGTGCGAGTAAGGTGACTGACAAGACTCTTTTCATCACGGTTACCTCCTATCGTTCTAAAATGCCCGCAGGCACTCACGAAGGCATTCATTTCGCGCGGTCCCCTATAACCGTCAGAAGCTCATGTGCGACCAAGGCGGCAAACGCTTCATCGTTAATGTGCGCGCGAGCCACAGAGATTCTTATCCCAACAGTCGAGTTTTGTCTCACCAGGGTCAAAGGGATCCTCCTCTCTCTGTCCGGCGTGACATATATCGCACCTGCCGGGCATTCCAGTTCGCAAAGGAAACAGGACATGCAATCCGAGAGATATTTAATAAAAGGAATCTTCTTCTCTTCGTCGAATCTGAACACATCAAGAGGGCAGATGTCCTCGCACATTCCACACCCGGTGCACTTTGCCATATCGATATTTCTTACGCCCATGCTACATGCCTCCCTTCGTGATGATTTTCTTTCGTTGTTTGAATACCTCGGAAATCCTCCCGCTTTAAATGGCCTGGTGAGCCATACTACAGTTTTTCACGTTTCTTGGCGCCCTCGAAAGCCGGATGTAAAAACTTTTCCTTTTTAGGTGCGAGCTTCTTGAATTGTATATCATCGGCCCACATTCGCATGTTCCCATTCTCATTCTTTAGCCGTATCCACTTTAACCAGTTGATATTGTCTGTGTACGGATAATCTTCTTTAAGGCATGAATCTCTGCTTTCCTTACGGAAATAGATAGATCTGAGCTGCATCTCGGCAAAAAGGTACATGCTTTTGACTTCGTTAGCCATCCTCAGATAGTGATAATCAGGCGCAAAAACCGTGGGAAGCTCGGTGTCTCTTATTACGTCCAGTTTCTCCAAGGCCTTTTTCAGCCTCTCATCGCTCATGATCATCGTAACTTCGTAAGGATTGATTGTCTCCTGGAGCTTGATAGTCAGATGGTCCGGTGTAACGCCATCTTTCTTTTCCATGGGCGAGAAAGCAATGGCCCTCAGCTTCTCCACCTGTTCTTCGCTGATTTTCGGCATATCAGCCTTCTTGGCGTAGTCCGCAACATATGTCCCTGCTCTCGCTCCTGAAGTAAAAGCAGCCATCAGTGAGCGGGTGTTTTTCGCCTTTGCCATACTGTCTCCACATGTATAGAGGCCGGGTAACGAAGTTTCACACTTGGTGTTCATCACTTCGATTCCGCCGCCTACATGGACGGATCCGTAGAAAACACCTGCCCATGGTATCTTCTTGACTATCTTATTTCCTACCATAGCCCCGGCTCTTTCTAATATCGCGCTGGGAACAGGAAGGACCCACCTCATCGTTTCAACCTGTTCGGGCGTAAAGTGCGTCATATCAAGGTAAATGGGGCCTCTGCCGGCCCTTACCTCCAGCGCCCCAGCGTGTGAAAGCCGCGACATGGAGGTATGGTTTCCGTGAATGGGGTCGTAGTCTGTAAGAAATTCCTCGCCTTTACCGTTAATCCACCTGCCCCCCAGACCCTGGAACATGTTCAACCCTTGCGCATCATATTCGGTACTGGTTGTATGAAATGCCACTTGATCCAATTTTCCAATCACCGCCCCGGCCCTGTACGCCATGGCCGGCCCATCCCCTGTTACCATCCTGTGACACGCAAATCTATTCTTATAGCCGCAGCCCCCGGGAGCAACAACGACAGCCTTGGCTTCAAAGACCATGAACTGGCCGGTCTTTCCGCCAAAACCAATGGCGCCGACAACCCGAGTTCCTGCTTTCCCGTCTTCGGTCAAGAGGTCTGTTATCATCGTATGTTCAACTATCTCCACGCCTCTTCTTTTCGTCTCTTTGGCCATTACAGCCGATAAGTCAGTTCCGTGAAACATAGCCTTCTTTGCATCTCTTTTCATTGGCAAACGTTCAATCTTTCCGTCCGGTCCTTTCTTAAATTCGACTCCCCAGCTAACTAGTTCCATGAGTCTATCGTAACCTTCATTTACCCGAATCCAAACCCATTCCTCGTCAGAAAGTCCCGCGCCCCAACCATCTCCCAGGTGCCGAATCTTAAACTCTTCATCTTTGTCATCGTCAGGGGTTACTACGTCTATGACGCCTGCTGCGAACTTGGTCACGCTGTCCATACCGAACTTACCTTTGGTAACCAAGGTCACTTTGTCGGCACCGGCCTCCTTAGCCTTGATCGCCGCAAACATGCCGGCGCCTCCCCCACCCACAATGAGGATATCTGTTTTTATGGTTTTCTTATCCGGTACGCTCATGACAACCTCCTTTTCTTGATGTCAGCATTATGAGAAAAGAAAGGGTTTCGACCTTTCTTCTGCCTACCCGATCAAGCCCCAGCACCGTAAACCGGTTTAATTCTTAAAGATCTTTTGGTGCTTTTTGTACATTATTATGCACATAACAGCACTATATTACGAACCGGCCCCTTGACTGTCAACACAAATGTTTTTACAATTGAGTAAGTAAAACTTATGACGAACGGAGCGCTTTTTTCGAGTCTAAATCGGTTGGCATATTTCTATGCTGTTGGGAAGACACGGTCCTACACAAAAGCGGCTAATGAGCTATGCGTTACTGAGCCTGCCGTACATATGCAGGTGCGCTCCCTGGAACGTTCTTTGGGTTCTAAACTCCTCGATAGGGCTGGAAAGGAGCTCAAACTCACGGAAAGCGGCAAACTTCTTTACGATTGCGCTGAAAAGATTTTTGTCCTTGCGGAAGAAGCAGTCTCTAACATCGTACGGCTTAACAACATCGAACAGGGCTCTCTGCGTCTCGGAGCAGTCCATCTAGCTCAGTATTTTATACCTTCTATCATCGCGTCCTTCCACAAACGTTACCCGAGGATAGGGATCGTCTTAAATCAAGATAAGTCCTGCGAAATTGTGGACGGCGTACTGGGCCAGAAGTACGAGATAGGCATAGCGGGACGGGTCCCGTATCCTCCCTCAATCAATGCTATTCGTCTTACAAGCCTGGAGATGTTAATAATTGTTTCACCCGCCAACAAGCTGGCTCAAAGGAAAGTCATCTCTATTTATGAACTCGTAAACGAGCCTCTAATCTGGACGACCCCCCGGGCAGCTACCCGGATGAAAGTAGAGACGACATTTGCAGAAAGAGGCTTAAACCCCTCGGTGATGGTCGAAGTGGAAGATGTAGAGCTTATAAAGAAGCTGGTGAAAGAGGGAGAAGGTTATTGCTGTTTGTCTGATCTATCTTTGAGGGAGGAAATCAAGAGGGGAGAATTGGTACCGCTTCGTTTGAAGGAAGGTAGAATCTTGCTCGACATAGACGCCATTTACAGGAAAGATGAGACACTCTCCGTTTGTGCGTCAGCCTTTCTGCGCTTTCTCGAAGAAGGTAGTGGGAAGTCATTCTCGGTTCTTGATGCATCCGCACGGCCTCACGTCCATTCTTTGTAGCGGGTTTGTACAGCGTTTGTACTTGCTGTGAGCAAGAGAGGGCTGCACTCACCCTCAGAGCAGCGCAAATATATCGCGAACGTCGGGGACAATGTGCGTAGGCTCGACTTCACCGAAGCCTCGCTTCTCGAAGCTTCCTGTAAGTACGCCGACGGTCTTGATCTCAGTGCTTTTCCCGCACATTATGTCTATCCTTTCGTCACCGACGATCATCGTCTCGTCACGTGTCACACCCAGTAGAGACAGGGTCTTCTCAACGTGCGACGGGTGCGGCTTCACATACTCGACGTCCTCCCGTGTAACAACGGCATCCACATAGTCCATCATATCGGGAAAGACTTGCAGCACGGCCGCCCTGCAGCTCCTCGTCAGAATGGCTGTTTTGATGCCCCTGTCCCGTAGCTTCCCGTAACAGCCCACGTGTAAAGGGAAAGAGGTCTTTGCCTTCCGGAGGTCTCCAGCTCCATCTCGCGTTAGTCTGTTCAGCGCTTCCTTTCGAAAAGCCGGGCCGGCGTCTCCGCACTTAGCCTCTATCGCGTAAATCGATATCGAGAATAAAAGGCTCTCACACTCACCGGAAGGAACCCCCGCCAGATACTTATCGCCCTATGCCGAACATGTCTTCTTCGTTGTCCTGGAAATCCGAGGGTCAATTCCGTCAGCGTCCCATCGAAGTCAAAGAGTATTGCCTTAATCATTCATTACCTCTCTCCCAGGAGATCTATTACGGCCCGTATGTCCGCGACTATGTGATCCGCCCCTGCTTCTGTGAATCTATCTTTCTGCGTCCTGCCGGCCAGCACGCCCACGGTGCGCATCCTTGCAGCCCTCCCGGCTATGATATCCGTGGGGTGGTCGCCCACCAGTATCGCTTCGTCCGGCTGCACGCCGAGTCTTGAAAGTACTATCTCGACATGGGCCGGGTTGGGCTTCACGAGATCGGTATCGTCCCGTGTAACTATCGTGTCGACGCACCTGTCGATATCCGGGAAGACCGTCTCGACCGCTTTTAGACAGTTCCGTGTTATGACGCCGAGTCTCATGCCTCTTCCACGAAGGGTGGCAAGCACATCCCTCGTGTAAGGGTAAGGGCTGTTACCCTCCAATGCCTGCACTTCGAGAGCGCACAGCCTTTCAAAGGCTTCGCTCCGAAACCGGGCTCCCTTTTCGTTAAGCCGTGCTTCGATAGTGTAGATCAACTCGAGGGTATAGAGTGGACGCAGCCGTTCTATCTCGTCCGGGTTCACATAGCGTCCGGCTATCGCTTCTATCTCTACCCGCATGTGATCAAAGTTGAGCGAAAGTGGAGCCAGCGTGCCGTCAAAATCGAAAATTACTGCTCTAATCATAGGACTGCTCTATATGGCGCTGGCGGTTGACATCAAACAGACCGTGGGTGGTGAGCCGCAGCGCGGGTATGACAGGAAGCGAAAGGAAGGACATCTGAAAGAATGGGTTTGTCAGCTTCACGCCCATACGTTTCAAGTCCTCGTGCATCCGCTTTTCTTTCCGCATGAACTCGTGCCCGTTACGGTCTGAAATAATACCATAAAAGGGCATGGGGATATGCTCAACGAGCCTGCCCTGCCGTGACAGGGCCATGCCCCCGTTTTCCTGTGTCAGCCTGGTAAACACCGTGAAAATATCAGTCAGGTTATCGCCAACGATGATGAGGTTGTGGCTATCGTGGGCGTAGGTTGTGCCGATTGCTCCACCCCGCAGCGAGAAGCCCTGCACGAAGCCGAATCCGTACTGCTTTTCGCCCCTGTACCTATCGAAGACATACGCATAGCCGATGTCGCGGTCCGTGTCAGACAGCAAGTATCCATCTTCGATGCGCGCCTCGGCCACCCGATGCTCGGAGAGAAGCGTGCCCTCGCGCACCCCTATAACATGGATCCTATGTCCCTTCGCTTCCTGGCGCAAATCATCAAGGGAGAAACGCGCGACTTTCATCCGGAAGGGCGGAGCAGGTGTCAAGGCATGACCCTTATGCAGCCGCTTTCCATCCCGGTAGACCACGCTACCGTTCTTGATGGTCATGCGCACCCGTATATCCTTCGGGTCCTCGAAGATGACCAGGTCCGCCTTCCTGCCCAGGTCGAGGCCCTTTCTGTCACTCAAATTGAAATAGTGAGCAGGGCTGACGGTGGCGAGCCTGAGGGCCCGCGTGAGGGGCAGACCGCTTCGGACGAGCCGGCGCACAAGCACATCAAGATGGCCGCGCTCGAAGAGATCGCGGACCGAGAGATCGTCCGTGCAGAGTGAAAGCTGCGGGAGATAGCGTTTCTTTATGAGGGGCAGTGAGGTGTCCAGATCCCCTGAAACAGAGCCCTGCCTCAAAAAGAGGTGCATGCCATGAGCAAGCTTTTCTTTGCCTTCCTCAAGCGTTGTTGTCTCATGATCGGAGTGGACGCCCGCCGCTACATAGGACCGGAGCGCCTCTCCGGAGAGCATCGGCGCATGGCCGTCAATAGGTTTTCCGGCAAAGAGCTCGATCTTTCTCATGACGGACCTCTTGCGACAAAGCACGCCGTCGATATCCATCATCTCTCCAAGACCAATCACCCGTTTGTGGCTCCTCAGCCAGGTAAGCTCCTTCACGCCCAGAACGCCTGCGCCCTTCTCAAAGCGGCAGGAAGGCACGCAGGAAGGAGCCATGACATATACATCGAGCGGAATCGCTTCGAGGAGCCTCAGATACCACTTCAGACCGGGTAAGCCGCCGGCATTTGCGATCTCGTGGAGATCGGTTATGATCGTGGTTGTGCCGTGCGAAAGAAAAGCCTGGCTGTACGCAGCGGGCAGCAGATGGAGCCCTTCGAGATGGAGATGGCTCTCGATGAACCCGGGCGAGATGTAGAGGCCGGAAACGTCGATTACTTCTCTGGCGGGAACAGGCTGAAACGAAAAGAGCTTCCCATCCTTGATGGAAAGCGCTTTTCGTTCTATCACCTCGTTTAGAGGGTCAACGACAAGGCCGTTAGTAAGAAGTATGTCAGCTTCTTGTTCTATGTGAGATTAAGCCTCTTTACGTCGATGACATTGGCGCACTCCCCGAAGCTCGCTCAGCATGTCGTCATTGATGTGCGCGTCTACGTCGAGGAGCGAGATGCAAAGACCGCCCAGGCTCTCGCGGCCGAAGTACATGGCCCCGATGTTTATGCCCCTCTTTGCGAACACGGCACCGAGACCGCCGATGATCCCGGGCTTGTCGTGCGTGTACAGGAAGAGCATGTTCTCCGTAAGATCAGCATCCACGGAGATCTTGTTTACCTTGACCAGGCGCGGCTGCTTCTTGCCGAGCAGTGTGCCGTAGGCGACATTCTGCGCTTTCTCTCCGACGAGCCTGATGCCGAGAAGGGACGTATAATCTTCATGCTCTTTTTCTTTGATTTCTTTGATCCGTATGCCTCTCGACTTGGCCACGATGGGCGCGTTCACATAGTTGATGCCGTCAAGTTGGGCAGAGAGGATACTCCTCATGATGCCCTGCGTAAGGATCTTGGTTTCGACTTCCGAAATGGCCCCAAGATACTCGATCTCCACCTCCATAATAGGGAAGTCGGTGACGAGGGCGATGAATTTGCCGAGGCGCTCGGAAAGGGTCAGGTACGGCGAAATCTGCCTCAGTATCTCGATGGAGACGGGCGGCGCATTTACGCTGTTCTTGATCACCCCGTTGAGAGCAAAGTCGACGATCTGATCTGCAATATCGATCGCAACCTTCCCCTGAGCTTCCTTTGTTGATGCGCCGAGGTGAGGCGTGCAGACCACCTTGTCTGAAAGGACCAGGGGATGGTCCTTCGGGGGTGGTTCCTGCTCGAAGACATCAAGTCCTGCCCCGGACACCTGGCCGCTCTGCAACGCATCGTACAGGTCTTTCTCGTTGACGATCCCGCCGCGGGCCACATTCAAAATGATGACGCCCTTCTTCGTCTTTGCGAGAGCGTTCTTGTCAATCAGGTCTCTCGTCTCTTTGACCATGGGAAGATGGACCGTGATGAAATCGCTCTTTGCGAGCAGCGTGTCGAGGTCCACGAGCTCGATCCCCTTGGCTGAGGCGACTTCCTTCGCAACGAAGAGGTCGTAAGCCAGCACCTTCATGCCCAGGGCCACCGCCTTCTCTGCTACGATCATACCGATGTTGCCTATGCCGATGACGCCAAGGGTCTTGTCATAGACTTCGACGCCCATCAGGAGCTTCTTCTCCCATTTCCCCTGCTTCATTGTAGCGTCCGCAAGGGTCACTTTCCGTGCCACCGCAAACATCAACGCAAGCGTGTGCTCCGCAGCCGCGAGGGCATTGCCTTGCGGCGTGTTCATCACCACAATACCCTTTTCGGTCGCTGCCTCCACATCCACGTTATCAACGCCGATACCTGCCCTGCCAATCACCTTCAGTTTGTCTGCCTTCGCTATTATGTCCCGGGTCACCTTGGTGGCGCTTCTGACGATCAGCGCATCATACTCTCCGATGATCGCTGCAAGCTCCTCTTTTTTGAGGTCTGTCTTGACGTCTACGGAAAGGCCCTTGGACTTGAGGATATCGACTGCCTCGCCGGACATCGCGTCTGCTATGAGGATCTTCATGGCTGAGCTCCTTTTATAGGTCTTTGAGAGCGTCAACCGCTTTGGCAACCCCTTTGCCCATCTCAAACTTGTAGCCAAGGTCGCGAAGCGTGAATTCAAGGGCTGCTATAGCCGTTATGACGTCATACTTGTCCGCATAGCCGAGGGTGGCGAGCCTGAAGATCTTGCCCTTGAGCTGGTCCTGGCCTCCTGCGCCCGTCACACCATATTTTTTCCAGAGCGTCTTGTAAATGGCTTCGCCGTCAACCCCTTCCGGGGCCATGATTGCCGTCACCGCCGGACTCGGCGTTTTGGCAAAAACCTTGAGGCCGAGCGCTTTCGCTCCCTCCCGCGTCGCATAAGCAAGCCCGTCGATCCTTTTGTAGACGTTCTCCAACCCCTCTGTCTTGATCATGCGGAGCGATTCTCTGAGACCGCTGATGAGCGAGATCGCAGGGGTAAAATTTGTCTGGTTTTTCTGCAGGTTCGTCAGTTCTTTTGTCCAGTTGAAGTAGAACCTTGGTAATTTTGCGTTCTTGTTAAATGCCCACGCCTTGTCGCTCACGCCGGCAAAGGCGAGACCCGGAGGAAGCATCAGCGCCTTCTGGGAGCCGGCCACCAGGATATCGATGTTCCAGGCATCCTGCGGAAGCTCGAAGACACCTACCCCTGTGATGCCGTCGACGACCATCAGCGTCTCAGGATAATTCTTGATCATGGCAGCGACTTCCTTTACGGGAAACAGGGCGCCGGTCGATGTTTCGGTGGCTTGCATGTAAACGGCTTTCACGCCGGGGTTCGCCTTGAGTGTCTTCTCCACGAGCCCGGGATCGAGGGCATCTCCCCAGGGAAGGTCGATGTTGATCGCCTCAACGCCGTAGGCTTTACAGATATTGGTCCAGCGCTCCCCGAACTTACCGCTCCGGATACAGATGGCTTTGTCGCCGGGAGAGAGCATATTCGTGACAGCACCTTCCATGGCTCCCGTGCCGCTCGACGCAAAGATAAGCACCTCATTCTTCGTGGCGAAGAGATACTTCAGGTTTTCTCTTACCTCCGCCACGATCTCTTCAAAGAGCGGGTTGCGGTGGTGCAGGATTGGCTCAGCCATTTTGAGCAGTACTTCCGGCGGAATGGCCGTGGGACCCGGAGCAAGCAAATATCTCTTCATATACATCCTCCTTGTGATGCAGCGCCTTTTTTGCTGTCATTCTAAAGGATTGCGCGAAGGAATTCAAGAGAAACATTTCACATATGGAAAACCCGAGGTCTCTGTGTTATATTTCTATCTATGAACAGAGTCTATTTTGACCATGCGGCAACGACTCCCGTGGACAAGCGCGTGCTTGAGGTCATGCTTCCCTATTTTTCCGATTCCTTCGGGAACCCCTCATCGGTACTCATTGAGGAAGGAGGCCCTCCCCGGCAGGCCCTGGACGAAGCACGAAAGAAAGTGGCGAACCTCATTGGCGCCAGGAGCGATGAGGTGCTCTTTACCTCGTCCGCAACCGAGTCGAATAACCTGGCAATCAAGGGTCTGGCGCTGGCGCAGAAAAACAAGGGGAACAGGATCCTTTTCTCTGAGATCGAGCACTACTCGATCATGCTTCAGGCGGACTTCCTGCGAGGCCTTGGCTTTGAGGTCGATTTTGTAAAGGTCGACACCGACGGTCTCATCGATATGGCGGACCTTAAGAAAAAGGTGACGACGGGTACGATCCTCGTCTCCATCATGCACGCGAACATGGAGATAGGAACGATCCAGCCTATCGAAGAGATCGGCCGATTTCTCAAAGAACAGGGCGTGCTCTTCCACTCGGACGGAGCCGGTACCTGCGGCCAGATCCCCGTCAACGTGCAAGAGCTCGGTGTGGACGCTATGACGATTTCCGGCCACCAGTTTTATGGCCCGAAAGGGGCTGCCGGCCTGTATCTCAGAAACGGCGTGACCATGAGACCATTATTGCACGGCGGCTTCCAGGAGATGGGCTTTCGGGCGGGCACGGAGAACGTGCCGGCTATCGTTGGCTTTGGCGAAGCATGCAGGCTTGCTCAAAGAAGAGATGGAAGGGAAGGTCGCGAGGGTTGCCAGGCTGGGGCAGAAGCTATGGGCGGGCATCGCATCTATATCCTACCTCCATTTCACGGGCCATCCCACCAAGCGCCTGCCTGGTCACGTCAGTTTCTGGATAGAGTTCGTTGAGGGAGAATCGCTCCTCCTGTGGCTCAACCTGAATGGAGTGGCCGCATCCACGGGCAGTGCATGCGCATCTAACGTGCTGGCAGCCGATGAAACAGGACTCAAGGCGTCGCACGTGCTGACGGCTGTGGGAGTGCCTCCGGAGATCTGCCACGGATCGATCACCTTCAGTCTTGGCAGGGAGAACACGGAGGAGGAGGTCGATTACGCGCTGTCGGTTATGCCGACAATAGTCGATCGTTTGAGGGAGATGTCGCCCCTTTATGAAAAAGCAAGAGGAGGTAAGTAATGGCTCAGGGCCCTTACAGTGAAAAAGTGATGGACCATTTCATGCACCCGAGGAACATGGGTGAGATAGAAGATGCAAGCGGCGTGGGGGAAGTGGGGAACCCGGCGTGCGGAGATGTGATGCGTCTCTACCTGAAGATAGAGGATGGCAAGATCGTTGATGCGAAGTTCAAGACCTTCGGCTGCGGCGCGGCCATTGCGTCGAGCAGTATGACTACTGAGCTGATCAAGGGAAAGAGTATCGACGAGGCGCTGAAACTCTCCAATGAGGCGGTGTCAGAGGCCCTGGGCGGACTTCCACCTGCGAAGCAGCACTGCTCGGTGCTGGCTGAAGAGGCGCTCCAGGCTGCTTTGGAAGATTACAAGAAGAAACAAGGCACAGCATAGATACGACAGCTGGCACTGCTCTCTTCTCTTCCCTTCGTCCGTGAACTCTGCGATCTCTGTGTGAGACAGTCCTGTCTTTCATCTCCTGACTGATCCTCTGCGCCTCTGCGGCCTCTAGTGATAGCGCTAGCGCTAGCGATAGCGCAGCATCCTGGAAGGAAGCATCCCTGTGGGAAGCATCCTGTTAAGGGAGCATCTTGTAAGGACCGCAGGGAACGGGCGTGAGATGCCTTGGCGTTGACAGAAACCGGGACCCTGCTTTATCGTATAGACGACCATTATGCATGCTGATTGTCTCTTTTGTCAGATCATCAGAAAAGAGCGGCCCGCAGAATTTATCTACGAAGACGAATCGCTCGTCGTCTTCAAAGATGCCTATCCGCATGCCCCCGTCCATCTCCTGATTGTTCCGAGAAAACATATCCGCAGCGTCAACGATCTCGCAGACGAGGACCGGAAGATTATTTCCGAGATGATTTTCAGAGCGAGGGAGATCGCCCGAGAGGTTGGCGTCAACACCTCAGGATACCAACTGACCTTCAATGTCGAGCGCGGCGCCGGGCAGGTGATCTTTCACCTGCACCTACACCTCACCGGCGGCTGGCACCATCTGATGCCGGCGGCCTTTCGCGCCTACCTTCGTTGCCCTTCGGCCTGTTCCACCTCGACGTACCACCAGGTACGCCTTCGGTAGCCCACGACCCAGCCTCCGGCTGGATGCTCGGGCTCGCCTCGGTATGCATCAGAATTCCGCGGCATCAAGAGTTATCGTCCAGCACCAGCATGAAGCGACGCGAGGACATTCCGATCGTCGGTAGACAGATGTCTCACAGCGATTTGCATTCAAGATGGAGACCGAGGCGGCAGCGAGGAGCTTGCCGCAGGCGTACTACAAGTACGTCGAGGAGAGCGATAGCGTAGCATCGCTGTAAGGACGCAGCGACAACGAAGGTAGTGCGCTTGAAGGCAAATCGCTGTCAGAGCGATCTGATCTCCTGTCGCATAAAAACCGTATACGAGATAGCAAAGCAGACAGCTGTGATCGCGATGAGCGACAGGATATACGGCAGTACGATAAGGATGCTCTGACTCAAGGGAAGAGGTCCTGAGAAGCGCTCCTGGGAAAACTTCTCCATAGGGCCCACCAGGATGATGGTGCTTGTGGTCTTCCTCGTTGGATCAATAACCGTGGCTGTTCCGTCCGTGTAAAGCACCATGGGAGAGATGAGGGAGATGGCCCGCTGAATCTTGGCATTGCGCACCAAGGCTTCAGGGTTTGACTGATTCGCATCAGGCACGGCAGCATTTGCGACCACGGTTGCCCCCATCGACACGAAAAAGGAGAAGAAGATCCAGAGGGCGAGGGATGCCAAGGCCGACGTCGCGATGCTTCTGAAGATGATGGAAAAGAGGATTGAAACCCCCAGCCAGAAGGAGATGTAAACGATACTCACGATGAGGTAGAGGAAGATGCGCCAGAGCTCTTCAGCTCCCAGGAATAACACCCACGATTTTGAGCCCCATGCCGGTGATGAGCAGAAGGATCGACGCCATGATAATGCTTATCGTGACAACGCCTGCCAGAAACTTCCCGTTGATGACCGCATCCCGGTAGATGGGCTGCGAGAGGAGCTTGCTCAGGGTACCTTCGTTACGCTCTCTGTTGATGGCATCGAATCCCAGTACGAGCCCGATCAGGGGACCGAAGAAGGCCACGAATTGCACCAGGGAGAAGACGACGCCCCTTGAGATGAAGAGCATCAGAGAAGACAAACTTGGGCTTCGCCACGCCTTCGAGATCCTGTTTGATGGTGACGCCCACCATGTAAGCAATGATGAGACTTACCATGGTGATCAACGAGAAGAGAATGATGAAGCGGTAACTAGAGAAATGGTCCGCCAGTTCCTTCTTGAATATCGGTTTCCAGCCTTGCACGTTTATGTCTCCTGAAAGTACTTCATGTAAAGCTCTTCTAGCGTGTACTCCTCTGCGCCAAGGCCCAGTTTCTCCTGAGCCAGCCGATCCATCGAGCCTTGAGCCACCATCTTGCCTTTGATCATGATGCCGACACGACGGCAGAGCCTCTGTACCATGTGCAGAAAGTGGGAACATAAAACGATCGGTCATCCCTTTTTCGCGGGCGAGGCTCTCGATGAGATCTATCATGCGGTTTGTGGCATCGGGGTCCAGGCCCAACGTGGGTTCATCGAGAAAGGCCAGCTTTGGTTCTTTGACGACCAGCTCGGCGATACCGAGTCGCTGCCTCATGCCGCGCGAATAAGCGGCTACCTTTTTCTTGGCTTCGTCCTGGAGTCCCACGGTCTTGAGCGCGGCTTCAATCCGCTCGTCCGCCACGTCTCTCGGGAGATGGTTCAGTTCGGCGACAAATCTCAGGGACTGCACTGCATCGAGGTCCCCGTAAAAGCCCATATTTTCCGGCATGTACCCGACCATCCCCTTGACCTTGATGGAATCTCGCGTGGGATCAACGCCCAGGACCTGCACCTTGCCGCTCGTGGGTTCGGTAAGGCCGAGCAGCATGAGGATGGTTGTTGTCTTTCCTGCGCCGTTCGGACCGAGGAATCCAAAGACCTCTCCCTGCACTACATTGAAGGAGACGTGATCCACGGCCACCTGCGTTTTATAGGCCTTGGTAAGCTCCTCTGTTTCTATGATGACCTGTTCGTCCATCGTTAACGCCTGCCCAACCAGTGGAATAGCCCTGTAAGGCCGAGCACCACGAGCACAATGATGCCGATGCCGACCCATCCCCAGGCGGTTGACGCTTTCACCGTGACGCGGAATTCCAGGTTCTTGGATGCCTTCTCCGTGCTTATGCCGACCCCTACGGAGTAATCGCCGACGAGCGCTTCCTCGTACGGGGTGATGGTTACCTCTATCTGCTTCAACTCGTTGGGCTCAAGGGAAGGAAGCTTCTCCGGCTTGAACTCGACCTTCCAGTTCTCCGGTTTGAAAGACATGAACTTTACTTCCTGCAGAGGAGCGGAACCCGTGTTCTTGACAAAGATCGATGCGACGGACGGCTTACCCTGTCTCGCCTCCAGCGTGAGCAACCCGCTGGGCGTACCTGCGTCAAGGGCAGTACGTGCCGGTGAGCACCACCATCAGTTTGGCTTCTGCTTTCGCATCACCCGAGGCCACTCTCATGGTGATCGGATATTCGCCGGCCTTGGAATTCATGGCAGGCTTCACCTGGATCGCGACGGTCTGGCTTGAATTGGCCTTTAAGCGGAGGCTTGTAATATACTTGGTCTCGTAAGCAGGCTTGAAGTTCGTTTCCCAGCCTTCCGGGGCCTGCGCGGAAAGGTCAAAGACAGCGTCCCGGTCAAGCTTGCTTTCAACTTCCACGGAGAACTCAAAGCTGGCATCCGATGGACCGCGCAGAACAGGATACGACGTTGTCAGCCGCACTCCCCGCGCCTCCGGTCCTGCCTGACGCTCTCTGACCTTTACGAGAATGGCCTGACCCATCTTAAACTGCCCATCCGTGGTCTTGGCCTGGACGTCGAACGTGTAGTCGCCCGGCTTCACCGTCTTGTCCGGCTCGGCCTCAAAGACCACGGTCTTTTGCTCGCCCCAGGGCACTGAAACGCCCGTCACGGTGTACTGCTCCGTCTTCAGCCGCGCCTTCCACCCTTTCGGGATGGAGGCAATCGAGACATCGACGTTTTCATTGGTGCGCCCTTTGTTGTCGAAATATGAGGTTCATGGTGACGGTTTGCCCGGGCGGGACCTGCACTCCAGGGAACTCCGCTGACATCTGGATCGATCGCTCCGGTCGATTCTCAAAATCTTCCTTCTTCTTGGTCTCGGCAGCCATTGAGGCCCATCCTGAAAAAACCAGGCCCAACGCCACGAGGACAACCAGCACGCACAAACGGTGTGATCTTGATTTACTCATAAACTTCCCTCCGATAAGAAAAGGATCATGTAAGTTTTCTCCTTATTTTAAGGCCGAAATTGCTGATCGGGCAATATGATAGTAAGTGCTCCGCGAAAAGTCAAGTAAACCACGAGGACAAGCGCATGGATATGTTCACATCAAAGATGCGGCCACGACGTTAAACGACGCGCTAACTGCAATAGAAAGCGACCGGCCGCGGATTTTCTCACGGCCGGTCACCTGGAAGCTTTGTCTTCCGGATCGCTCTCAAAAAGGCATGATGAGGGCATGGCGCACCCCTGTATCGACTTCCTTCACCTGCAGCCTCAACTCCTTCGCCTTTGTTGCTTCACCCGGGAAGAAGACGAAACCGTATGCTATCTCTCCGGGTTTCACGGGCCGATTCTGCAGGCTCCGTTTCTCGAGGTCTTCCCTGATCCTGGCCTGGGGCTCGGTATCGGTTGCTCCCTTGACGCCTCCCGCCAGTTGCCGCCAATGGCTGCGCCCATGGCGGCACCCATGCCGGCTGCCGTGCCCACGTTCTGACGGGTTACTATGCCGATGGCCGCACCCAGGACGGCGCCGGCAGCCGCTCCCAGAACCCCGCCTTTGGCAGCGCTAGGCGCAATGTTACCCATCTCGGTCTTTTTGGCGATGCGGTCGTAGGCCTGGTTCTGATCGAGGATGGGCCATAAGTTGTAGGCATCGTCCACAAGGAATGTCTGGCTGGGAACGATCTCCAGGGAGTGGTTTCCCTTGTTGTCAAAGATCACCTGCACCGGGAGGATGCCGCTGCCGCGCATGTCATAGTCAAAGGCTTGTTTCGCCTCAGCGGGGTCATCGTAAGCCTTTGCCGCGATGTCAGCGCCTCCTGCTCGCGTAAAGTTAGGATAGGCCATAGGCAGCTTGAATGGCACGACCTGCGGCTGGTACGTGTGACAGGCACCGAATGCAAGGATCATCGACAGGGTGACGCAAAGAAAAGCCGATCTGCAACGTCTGAACATAAGCACCTCCGTCACGCGATTTTATGACAGGACATGCTGTTTGTCAAATCAGGGATTTGGCTCAAGCGAATACGTTTCGACGCGCTGCCGTTCGAACGCTTGCGCGTTCGAAAGTAGCCTGATCGAGGGCTTGTCCGCCTCGGTCTCCATCTTGAATCCAAATCAGCGACCAGCCTTCGAGGACCCCGGAGGCACGAGAAGCTAAGCATGCAGTACGGATCGTAGCGAAGCATAGCAGTTCCTGAAGGCTCTCGCAGATCCCTTGAGGCTGTATTGCCTTTAACCTTTCTCCTTGGACCTTGATCCTTCGCCCTTCTCGTCTGCCCGAACCCTTCATCCGTGTGCAGGCCTGTCCCGCAATAAAAGGCAAAATCGACAAGGGCATTGAACACCTGGATCTCCTCTTCCGGCCTGCCTTTTTCCATCTCCAGGGCAACCCATCCCTGAAATCCGGCGCCATGTTCCGATTGCACACACGAGACTTTGAAATCGCCCATCTTCACGTGCTCCAGCAACTCGGGAGCCCTGGTGATCTTGAACCCGGCAAGGCTATTCCACACGTGGATGTAATGGCTCAGCATGAGGGGCAGGACAGGGAAGGAGACGGAGTAGCCGCCCAGGCTCATCATAGTGGGGGAGGAGAATTGCAGAACCGCGCTTCTCCGGAATCGATCGGCGCCTTGCATAAGATCCTCATAGGATGCGCCGCGCACGTCCTTGTCAGCCGTGGAAACAGGGAGCGCCTGGCCGCCGGCAACAAGCTCGTCGAGGATAGGGGCCAGACCGTACGGCACGAGTTCCGTGATTCTCACCCGGCGCGCACCAGCCTCTGATGCGTGGGCAAAGGAGCATGTATAGGGTTTTATTGCCTCAGGCCCGAAGTGTTCCGAAAGTCTGCGCTTCAGCTGAAGAAGTATTTCGTCACTGGTGTAAAGTACGACGGACCTGGGCATTCTGCATGATCCCTTCTACGTTCTGTCGTATCTTCGTCATGCGGTCCGGAGAAAACGGTCTGACGTGAGAAAGGCTGGATTTAACGTATTTCTGGGGACAAAGTCCTGAACCGTGAATCGCTTCGCACCCCCCACCCTCGACGCTGCCTCATATACGTCGGCTTCTTTATGAAGGAAGGGCACAACGGTCATCCTGAACTCATGATCAATCTGTCCCCCGATGATGAAGTCAATGCTTTCTTCGATCTTATCGCGGTCCACCGTGGTGCCGCACCACCTGTCATAGGCCATGATGGGCCCCTTGATATCCATGGCGATACAGTCGATGAGGCCTGCGCTTACGAGGTCCTTTATCACCTCCGGGTGCGAGCCGTTTGTGTCGAGCTTAACCTTAAAGCCCTCCCGCTTGAGGCGCTCCGCAAACACGCGTAGGCCTTTCTGGAGGGTTGGCTCACCGCCCGTGACGACAACCCTGTCAATCCATTTTCTGAACTTTCTCAGGTTCCCAAGGATCTGCTCCTCCGGTATGTCAAGCAGGCGATGCTGATTCAAGACCAGATCGCTGTTATGACAGAACGGACACCTGAAGTTACAGCCGCCCGTGAAGAAGACAGACGACAAGTGATCCTTCCAATCGAGAAAGCTCGTTTCTATGAAACCCTTTACCGGGAAAGTTAGGCCCTGCTGACAATCTCTAGCACCTCTTCCATCTTGGGGACGTTACCCCTCCATTCGCCGATGCCGTTCTCCATTCCATCTTCAACAACGATGGTGGGAAGGGCCATAACGCTGTAAAAACTGGCTTCGGCAAGTCCATCAGCAGTTTCCACGTTATAGTCGACCACGTCAATATTTTTTTCTCTGAGGTGGTCGCCCAACTTCTTTGCCAGAGGACATACACACAATCGTCTTTATAAAATATCTTTACTGTACCCATCAGTCTCCTCCGTAAGAAGTGATGTTAGGTAAAACTGTTACAGGTTACAGGTTGCAGGTTACGGAAGTTAGTAGCAAAATACGCTGGACTTGCAACTCGTAACCTGCAACTTGCAACCTGTAACTGTCTTTTATCATCCCGCTGCCGCTTTTTTCTCTTCGTCTCCTGTACAAAATATTCCATGTTCCTGTAACGATCCTTCAGCTCGCCCAGCTTGCCCTTGTTCCAGCTCGAGACCTTGGTGAAGTAACCCGTGATGCGCGTGATGCCGTCCACCTCGGTCGAGCCGCAGTAAGCACAGTCATCTCTCAAGCCCCGTGACGTGCGGTGACACTTGTTGCACGTCGTGAACTCCGGCGAGAAGGCTATCTGATCGCTCGTTGTGTGCCTGAAGGTCTTTAGCACGAAGTCGGCAATTGCACCCTTCGAAGGCTGGGCCTCGCCGATCCAGACATGCGAGATGGAACCTGCTTCTATCAGCGGATGAAAGAGGCCCTCATTGGTGACCCGTTCGATGGGGTTCATGGGAGCCTTCACGTTGAGATGGGTTGAATTGGTGTAATAGACCTCGCCTGATGCTATATCTCCCTTTACCACCTTGCCCGACGCAGGCGAGTAGTACCGCAAATCGAGTCGCGCAAAGCGGTAGCTCGTGCTCTCCGCCGGCGTCTGCTCCAGGACGAGCCTCATACCTTCCTGCCTCTTCATCTTGTCAGCGAGCAGCTTCATGTGCGCAAGAATCTTGAGACCGAACTTGAGAGCCCTCTTGGAATCGTGCAGCTCTTCTCCGGTATGTATCTGGACCATCTCATTGAGGCCCACCATGCCGATAAGGTGAGATGCCTTGTTCATCCTGAGGTAAGACATGCCGTCCCGGTTCATGGTGAGCAAGGCCAGGGGGCCGTCTTCACCCGCGGAGAGCAGTCTCTCGATAAAGGCCCTCTTTTCTTTGTGGGCCTTGACGGCAAGCATGAACCGCTCGGTGAGGAGGTTGAAAGAGTCGCGTGTCATCCTGCTCGGCCATGTAAGCAATGCGCGGAAGGTTGAGGGAGACGTTCTGCAGCGCGCAGTAGCGCATTCTCCACGGCTCCTTCGCATCGAGCAGGTCGTGTTCGTCGAGCTTGAAGCTCAAGCGGCAGCACTCCGATATCTTGGCTGTCTCTCCCCGGTCGAACACGAAATAGGTGTTGCCCTTGTCTGATGCCACGTCGCAGATGTGGTCGAGAAAATCCGTATGGCCTTCGGTCTTGAAGAATTTCTCCGTGATGTGGACGAGCGGCTTCGGGAAGAAGAAAGGCCTGCCTGCGCCGTCTCCCTCTTTGAAGACCTCGAAGAGCTTCCAGACGAACCGCTGGGCTTCTTTCTCGTACTCTCCGTACGTCTTACCGGTGAATTTGCCGCCCGGACCGATGGCCGGGACATCCACGAAGTGTTTGGGGATCTCCCAGTACAGATTGATGTCGGTAAATATTGCCTGACCGCCGCGTGCCACCGCCTGCTGGGAGAACTCAAAGATCAGCATCTGGGCAAGCTGCTTAACATCGTTGTCACTCATGCCCTCGAGGTACGGCGCAAAGAAGATGTTTACCGCATCCCAGCCGATGGCGCCCGCGAAGTGGCTCTGCAGGGCAGCTGCAAATTTGACGAGGTGGGCGAGAAGCACTTCAGGATGCTTCGCAGGCTTTGCCATGGACAGGGAATGGGGCAGGTCGAGCCCGAATCTCTTTATATACTCGAGAGACTGGCCGCTGCAGTATGGCCGGTCTATGAAGCCGAGGTCGTGGAGGTGGATATCGCCGTTCATGTGGGCATCGGAAACATCCTGAGAAAAGACGGAGAGGAGCGCAAACTCCTTTTTTATCCTCTCTGCGAGGGTAAGATTCGTCGCCTCCGGCCCGTGCGGGACATTGGCGTTTTCTTTGTTGGGATGGAGGATCAGGCTATCGACGTCGTAAATCGGCATACCGAGCCGGGTATGCATTTTGCGGGCATGCTCCAGTCCTCTCTCGATCAGGCGGGCGTTCACCATCTCCCTGATCAGTGGTGCGGTCACCACCTTGATGCCCGACTTCCGGATAAGCGACTCGACGTCCTTGCTTATAGCCGCTGCGGTGTCATGGTCGATGAGCGTCTCCCTCATCATCGCGTCGACTATCTTTTCCCTGTTCCATTCCGAGATGGTCTCTTCGGAAGTTCGGACGAAGAGATTTAAATCAGTTGTTTCCGTCATGGTATGTACCCCCTCCACTAGATATAGTGCCTTAGCTAGAAATAATACTATATCTAGTATGCTGTCTTGTCAATGAAAAAAATTTAATAATTATATCGTCCAGAGATACGCCTACTTAGCCGACACTTTTTGTCTCGGCTATGGTAGAGCAGAGGAGTCCGCCGCCGACAAGCAGCAGAATTATGCATTGCCTCTTCTCAAGATTTGTCCGAATTCAAGATCTGCGCTGTCTCTTCCGGCGTCAACGCGGCATGGTAGAACTCGTCTTCTCGCTTGAACTTGGATGATCTGAGGTCCCTCGGCAGTATTTCCACGCGCCAGTGAAAGTAGTTCTCCACCGCTGCAGGCTCCTGGGCGATATCCTCTATGACCGCGTTGGGTGCCGTGTGGATTACGATCGTGTAAGAACTTCTCGCGCGCTCGACTCTCTTCATGACATCGAGAAACAGGTGAATGAATTCATATTTTAACGCCCTGTCGTCGATCAAAGACTCGAAGCTGTGACTGTGAAACCTGGGCAGCAGGCAGACCTCAAACGGGAATTTTGGCGCGAAGGGACAAAACGCGACGAAATTCTCGGAGAGCCCGACAACCCGCTTGTTCTGCCGTATCTCCTGGGCTGTGATATCGCACAGAAGACACCGTTCTTTCTGAAGGTAGTGATCTTTGGAGTTCGCCATCTCGAGAAGTGTGCCGTGCGGTATTATCGAGGTCGCGAGAATATGGGAATGGGGGTGATAGATGTACGAGCCTGCCAGTTCCCCGTGGTTCCTGTATACTTGAACGTGCCTGAATCTTTTATCTCTCTTCAGGTCGAGAATCCGCTCCGCGTGCATATCGAGCACGAGCGCCAGTTCATCCTCACTAAAGTCGGATAGGGTCTTGGTGTGGGCCCTGTTTTCCACCACGA
Organism: uncultured delta proteobacterium; assembly: GCA_963821605.1. Taxonomy (GTDB): domain Bacteria; phylum Desulfobacterota; class Syntrophorhabdia; order Syntrophorhabdales; family WCHB1-27; genus JADGQN01. The sequence continues at coordinate 32,157 of CAWGEZ010000037.1, forward strand.
TTTCGTGGGCACCCACGTTGCCCATCTTGTCGTACATCCCCTCTGCCTTCTTGTTCGTCGACGCCTCGATCATGAATATCGGGTTGGCTGCAGGGAAGCAGCGCACCAGCCATGCACCGCCGGCATCGTAAACTTCCCTGATCGGTTTGCCGGAGAGGTGTTCGTTGCCGGGGCAGAAAGGACAGACGTCTATCTGGCTACTCTTGACCCACGTCAGTCCGACCACCACCCAACTGCCGGAAACAGGGTCTCTTCTCAGCTCTGCCATGCACCAAAGATAAACCAGATCATCCCCCTTTGTAAAGACCTGTACGAGGAGTTAACTTTTGACAAGGAGCTTCAGGCTATGATAAAAAAGCTTATGAGTCTCGTCATTTACAACACATTCACCGGCAAAAAAGAAGAGTTTGTCCCGGCCTCCCCCGGCCAGGTCAAGTGCTACGTCTGCGGTATCACGGTCTACGACCACTCGCACGTCGGCCATGCACGCAGCGTGATCGTATTCGACGTCATCTACCGGTACCTCGCGGGTCTCGGGTATGACATTACCTACGTAAGGAATTTTACTGATATCGATGACAAGATCATCAACAGGGCGAATGCAGAACATACTGACTGGAAGGAGATAGCCGAGACGTACATCGCCTCATTCAAGGAAGACATGGCAGGACTCGGGGTCGTACCCCCGACCTTTGAACCGAAGGCAACAGATCACATCCCCGACATGATACGGTTTATCGAGAAGCTCATGGAGCGGGGCTATGCTTATCAGATCGACGGCAGCGTTTATTTCTCCGTGAGGAAGTATGACGGATACGGCAAATTATCAGGACGAAGCCTTGAGGAGATGATTGCAGGGGCACGCGTTGAGGTGAACGAGAGAAAACAGGATCCTCTTGATTTTGCCCTGTGGAAGGAATCGAAGCCCGGAGAGCCCTCCTGGGACTGCCCCTGGGGCAAGGGCAGGCCGGGCTGGCACATCGAGTGCTCGGCCATGAGCACTAAGTATCTCGGCAATCCCTTTGATTTTCACGGAGGGGGTAAGGACCTTGTATTCCCGCACCACGAGAATGAGCGTGCCCAGACCGAGTGCGCAACGGGAAAGAGGTTTGTCAATTACTGGGTACACAATGGCTTTGTGACGATGCAGCGGGAGAAGATGTCCAAGTCAATCGGGAACATCCTCACCATAAAGGAATTCTTAAAGCAGTACCATCCTGAGGTCTTGCGTCTCTTCTTTCTTTCCACCCATTACAGGAACCCGATCGATTATACGGAGCAATCCCTGGAAAACGCCCAAAGCGCGCTCCAGAAACTCTATTTTACGCTCGAGAGAATTCGAAAAGTGCCAAAGGAAGGGGTTGCTCCTTCCACCCAGGCCGACTACCCTGAGCTTGCCGACCTGGAGAAAAAATTCCACGAGGCCATGAACGATGACTTCAATACGGCGCTCAGCCTGTCAGCGCTCTTCGATCTCTCCAGGGTGCTTAACCGGATGGTCGATGAACTGGATGAAAGCAACCGGCCCGCACTCGCTCACGGAGAGCAGCTTTTCGTTTCGCTCGGCTCAACCCTGGGGCTGCTGGGTGAGGAGACCGCAGTCTTCGGTCGGGGTGAAACCCTTCGTCATCTGAAGCGCGTCGGTCTTGATGAAGCCGCAGTGGAGAAAGCTATTCAGGACCGGACAGAAGCGCGCAAGCGCAAGGACTACAAGGGGGCAGATGAGATCCGCAGCATGCTCCTCGAAAAGGGTATAATCTTACTCGATACACCAAACGGCACCACATGGAGGACAAAATGATAGAAGTTCGGTTTCACGGAAGAGGCGGCCAGGGGGCGGTTACCTCAGCGGAGCTTGTTGCGCAGGCCGCAATAAATGAAGGTCTTTACGCTCAAGCCTTTCCGAACTTCGGCCCGGAACGTAGAGGGGCTCCGGTACTCGCCTTCTTGAGGGTGTCGGATAAGCAGATCAGGATACGCTCGAAGGTGTATCAACCGGACGTCATTGTGATCCTCGATCCTACCCTTCTTTCGTCTGCAAGCCCAACGGATGGTCTCAAGAAAGATGGTTTCGTCGTGATTAACAGCAATAAGTCGGAAGACGAGTTGCGCAAGCTGTTTCCCGGATTCAAGATCGCAAGTGTAGATGCTTCACGGATTGCAAAGGAAGAGATGGGCGTGCCGATCACCAACACCACCATGCTGGGCAGCCTCATCAAAGCAACAAAGATTATTGATTTAGCGTCGCTGGAATTACCTATTAAGAACCGGTTCGGATTGATTGCGCAGAAGAACGTCAACGCCTATACCCGGGCATTCAGAGAAACACGTAATGATTAAATAGGACCGTTGATACGTTGATACGTTACACGTTGATACGTCGTTCAACCGATTAACTGCGCATGGAGTAATACCGTTGATACGTTACACGTTGACACGTTGAACTTGAGTCGGATGGGAGGTCTATCAACGAGTAATCAATCAACGTATAATTCGCCCCCCTGGGGGCGCGCATGATCAAACCCTGGCAAATCCTCAGTTCAAAGGTGAGTGCGGACTACAAGGTCTTCAGGATTCGTGCGGATCAGGCTGTCTCTCCGCGAACAAACCGAACCGGCGAGTTCTACACGCTCCAGTCGAATGACTGGGTGAATGTCGTGCCACTTACCAAGGACCGGGAAGTAGTCATGATCAGACAGTACCGGCACGGATCGAGGAAAGTCATGCTCGAAATACCCGGGGGCTTGGTGGACGAAGCTGACCCGAAAGAGGCGGCAACGCGGGAGCTTCTCGAAGAAACGGGATATGCCGGAAGAAGCGTGAGCCTGCTTGGCTCCACAAACCCAAATCCTGCGATATTCGACAACACCTGCTACACCTACCTGGTGGAGCATGCCGAGAAGGTGCATGACATATCGCTCGACACGCACGAGGATATAGAGGTTGAGCTGGTTCCACTCACTGCTATCCCCCGACTCCTTCGGGACGGGACCATAAACCATGCGCTCGTCACTGTGGCTTTCCACTTTTTCTTCCAGAAGAACGGCTATCCGCAAGGCGCCATGCTCCGGGATATAGTCCGCGCGATTGAGAAAGAGGCCTTTCCTGTCGGGCAAGAGATTATTCCCTGCATAGGGGCTCTGGACCGGGTCGCAGCACGCACCGTGAAATCCGGACGGGACCTCCCCGCTTTCGATGTTTCAGCGCTCGACGGTTTCGCGTGCAGGGGAAGCGGCAACGACGTTCACGGTCAAGGCCTGGCTCGGGCCGGGGGAGAAGTCCGCACTTCGCTTGAAAGCAGGGGAAGCCGTTTTCGTGCCGACGGGGGCAGCGAATACCGGCCAATACCCGATTCGTGCCGGTCGAGCACGTGCAAGAGGACGGTGCCAGAATACTGGTGGAGACCTTGCGACTGATATGCGCAAGGTCTGGAAGAAAGGGTACTGGATACGCAAGAGTGACGATGTGGCAACCAGAGGGAAGAGCATCAGGCCGCGCACCATGGAGCTTCTGGCGCTTGCGGGCCTGGAGAAGATAGCCGTCTTTCGAAAGCCCCGTGTCTCAATTCTGTCAACGGGCAATGAGCTCAAGAAAGGGATCGTCGTCAACTCAAACCAATATCTTCTGACCGGGACTCGTAGAAAGGGATGGAGGAGAGGTCGCACATATGGCCATTGCGGGCGACGATGAAGGGGAGATCGGAGGAAGCCCTCTCCTCCATGGCGGACGCTGATCTTCTGCTTGTGACCGGAGGCACCGCAAAGGGCAAGAAAGACGTAACACGCTCTTCCTTTCAGGCGTGCGGAGCGACCTTTCTTTTGGAAGCCCTGCCCGTCGTGCCCGGTAAAACAATGACCTTTGGAAAACTGGATCAGACGCCTTTCTTCATTCTGCCCGGAAACCCGAGGGCACTCAGGACCCTTTACGAGGTATTTATCAGACCGTGCCTTTTGAAGCTTGCAGGCAGGATCGAGCAGAATGCGCATCGGCAAGGCATCGCGTGCCTGAGGATATCGAGAAGGAGGCTCACACGATCCATCTCATCCCGGTCGCCCTTTCCGCCGGCGGAGATCCGCATATAAAGGAGCTATACGTGGATGAGCCCGATGGTTTATTATCCTGGAGCGCGGGACAAAAAGAGTAAGAGCAGGCGAGGAGGTAGAGATTCAATGGGCAGACGCGTGATTCCCATACTCTCCGTCATAGGCGGCCGGTCGAACACGGGAAAGACGACCCTCCTCGAAAAACTGATACCGGCACTCAGGTCGAAGAGGCCTGACGAATCGGGACCATCAAACATCACGCCAGGGGACTTTGAGATAGACAGGGAAGGCAAGGATAGTTACCGGCACAAGAAGGCCGGCGCAATCTGTTTCCATGATTACCTCTCCGACAAAGATAGGCCTCGTGGCCGATGTCACACAAGAGTTGACGTTATCTGAACTTGTGAGACTCTATATGCGCGACATAGACCTGGTGATCACCGAGGGTTATAAGCGGGAACACATGCCGAAACTGGAAGTCTACGTGTATCAGGAGGGGCTCGACCCTCTGGCAACGCAGGACCCGGATGTGATCGCCATCGCGGCTGACCGAATCATCGATGCCCACGTTCCGGTGTTTCTTGCGCGATGATCCTAAGGCTATAGCCGATTTCATCGTTGAGAAGCTGAAGTCTAGGGTCAAGGGCCAGGGTGAAGGGTCACGGGTAAGAAAGAGGCCGGACTAATCCAATAGAGCTCGACATTCAAGCCAAGTTCGACATCCGATATAAATCCTGCTTGGTGCGTTAGATTTGACGCTTTCTTCTACTTGACCCGGACCCACTGGCCCCTGACCCGTGACCCTAGGATTTATAAAAGACTCTCTTCAGTTCCTTGACGAGCGCTATGTTCTCGAGGTGCCCCGTACCCCGCGCTACTACCTTGCCGATGATCGGGCGAGAAAGAAGGTATAAATCGCCCAGCAGGTCGAGCACCTTGTGCCGTACGAATTCATCCTCGAATCTGAGCTTCGTGTTGATGACGTTGTCATCGCTCAGTATGATCACGTTGCTGATGCGGCCGCCTGACGCAAGCCCCATCTTCTCCAGTCTTTCGAAATCTTTCAAAAATCCGAAGGTCCGCGCAGGTGCGATATCAGTCACGAAACGTTCCCTTCCTCCCATGAACTCGTATCTTTGCATGCCCACGGGTTTTGGATAGCTGAGTGTGTAATCGATGATGAGCTCAGCGGCAGGCTCGATGGAAAGATGTTTGCCCTCGGGCAGATTGGCAACCGTCACCGTCTCGGTGACGACCAGAGGCTCGATGCCCGCATGCTGTTCCACGACTCCCGCTTCCTCGATCTTCTTGCAGAGCTCAAGCGCAGAGCCATCGAAAATGGGTACTTCCTCGCTCACCTTTATGAGCAGGTTGGTGAGGCCGTACATGTGGCAGGCTGCAAGCAGGTGCTCCACGGTTTTCACCGTGCAGTTCTTACCCTTGACGGAGGAAGCGAATCCTGACGAGTAAACATAGTCGATGAATGCCGGTATCCTTTCGCCGTCCGGAACGTGCTCAAAGATGATACCCGTGTCAGCGGGCATCGGCAGCAGTATCATTCCCGTCTTGACCCCGGAATGGAGTCCCATACCGTAAACAACGATGCTTTTCCCTACGGTCTTTTGCTTGCATTCCTCAAGCCCTGTCGGCACCTGAATCCTGATCTCGTCCTGCCTGTTCTTGCCATTTCCTTTCCCTGCAAGGCTCCTGGAAATCACTTCCAGCACCTTTTCAATCGAAAGCGGCTTTTCGAGGAAGTCGGTAGCACCCATCTTTACCGCCTCCACCGCGGTGGAGATGGTACCGTGACCGGAGATGACGATGATCACCGCCTCACTGTCCTTTTCCCGTATGTGTCGTAAGACGTCCAGTCCATCCATCTCGGGCATCCACACATCGAGCAGCACCACCTTCGGCCTCACCTGCTCAAAAAGAGCGAGCCCCTCTCTGCCGTCCATCGCGCTGATTACGGAGAAGCCCTCCTCTTTCAGGATGGAGGAGAGGCTCTCGACTATGCTCTTCTCATCGTCGATAATCAGGACCTGGTTCATGGTCTGGCTCACACCGCCGTTCATAGGCTGGTTCATGCCCCTAATCCCCTCATAGCCCGTGGATCAGCTTCTGGCAGGTATACTCAAGAAGCACAGCGAGGGCTTCCATATCAAGAAATGACTCAGCTGACTCATCGAACAGGAATTGGAAAGAAGCATCGAATTCCTCATCCTTGTCCCAGAAGATGACGAGCAATGGCACCCTGGGAAAGGGATGCAGGGCGGCCGCCACATCAGGCTTTGCTTCGGACCGGTACATGCTGGCGCCCATCGCCTGTAGTCTCTCCCGCAGGAGCGCTTGCTTCCCCGCAAATGTCTTCGCCAGCAGGTCCTCTATGTTGGCTTTTATGTAAGATGCAAACTGAGCCCCGTCCTTGAAGTCCCGATAGGCCACCCATGCGTTTCGCAGCGGATCATCCCCGGCGGTAAGAAGATACCTGAGAACGAGAATCGATCCGATGGTGTCGAGCCTTGAATCGCCCTTGTAGACAGCGTCATCCTTGACCGTACAGACGTCACCGAAGAGAGGGATCTGCGCTGACCCGTCGATGCAGAGAACCGCCCAGGGCCGGAGCCGTTGGCCGCTGCGTTCCGCCTTTTCGCTTCCTCCAGAAGCTCAGCCAGCACCGCGTCATAATTGGATTTGCCCTCGGTGAGAAACATCGGAATAGTCTACTGGAATCAGCCGGAATTTACAACCATTCGCCATGAGAATGCTTATGTTTTATATTTGGATTAGCGACTGATGCTTGCTGAGACGTCTATCGGATTGAGGGATATGCCAGACTGCACTAAGATGAGTCCGACGGAGGAGACCTTGGCCATGAAGCCTGACGGACAGGGGCAGGGTTCATCGAAAGAGGTCGATTTTACCGACATTCCGCTCTTGGCGGACCTCGATAGAATCAGGCTCGCAGAGCTGATACCCAGTTTCGAACAGATTCATGTGAAGTCAGGGGAGATCCTGTACAGCGCGGGAGAACCCGGTGACGCCCTCTACATCATCGTCGACGGAATAGTGCGGGTATTTTTGCGACCCGGCGGACGATCACTGGAGATCGCCTGTCTGGGGCCCGGAGATTGGTTCGGGGAACTGGCGCTACTGACAGGGGAGCCGAGGACTACGGATGCCGAGGCTCAGACGGACCTGATCCTGCTTGAAGCTCTCCCGAGATAATTTCAATCAATTGATCAAGAAATACCCATCCCTGGGAGTGAGTCTCGCGGGTCTGTTGGCGGCAAAACTGGCGTCTGCCAATGTGGTCATGCGAGGAAGCGGGGAAGTATCTGCGCGATCCAGACCCTCTGCGGCTCACGCCGGCATCCGGTATCACGGCACCGCCATCACCTGCTGTCGCAAAGACAACGTCTCTTCCAGAGCGCCCTCACATGGTCGAAGGATAGGCGATTCCTGGCGCTTTGTGTCACCGCTGCTTCTGTGCGTCCCGTCTGCGCTTTTGTTGCGGACGACGGGCCTCGGTACTCCTCGCATCATGCTCTTCGAGCTGCTGCTCGCTGCCACTATCCTGTGGAGCATGAACGCGTTCTCCTTTCATACGGTTTCAATCGGCCTGCCGGTCGTCGCGGTCCTGCTCGGTGCCACCAAGCCTGCGCGCAGCTTTTTCAGGCTTTTCCAGCTCCACATGGTTTCTCGTTCTCGCGGTGTTCGGCATATCAGCCTCCATCGCAAAGACCGGTCTTCTCTACCGGCTGACCCTCGTGATGATCAAGCGTTTTCCGCGGAACTATTTCGGACAGGCCTTTGCGGTGGCGTTTTCAGGCCTTCTCTTGACACCGATCATCCCTTCCCCCAATGGCAGGCTGGCTCTTGCAAGCCCGCTTATATTGACGCTCACTGAAATCCTCGGCTACAAGAAGGGAAGCGGCGGAGCCGTTGGCCTTGCCATGGCAAGTTTCCTGGGCCACGGGAACATGACCGTTATGTTTATGAATGGCTCATTTGTCTGTTTCTTTATGCTGGGCCTTCTGCCACCCGACGTTGGTTCCTCCATAACCTGGGGCTATTGGTTCAAAGTGGCATGGCCCCTCTCGACCTTTTATTTTTGCGCTTCCTATCTTGCGGTTATCGCCCTGTATCGCCCCACTGAACAGAAGGAGCTGGTCTCATCGGTGGCCGATGCGCAGTTGAGGACGCTCGGCCCTTTGACCATGGAGGAGAAGGTCTGTCTTCTTGCCGTTCTCACCTCGCTCGCAGGCTTCTTGACCCAGTCGTGGCACCACATTGATGGAGCCTGGATAGCGATGTTGTGTCTCCTCATTCTCTTTGCAACCTCAGTGCTCGACCAGACTACGCTCCGCACCTCCATAGATTGGGCCTTTCTTATTTCTCTCGGGGCCCTGATAGGCTTCGGCAACGTTATATCCGCCAGCGGCCTTCCGGAGATCGTGGCGGGTGCGGCAAAACCCTACCTGCAATTCCTTGTCGCCAGCACGTTGGTCTTCCTTCTCGTCATAACGGTGAGTGTGGTCGTGATCCGGTTCATATTGCCTGCCTTTCCTTCCCTGGTGGTCTGCATTCTGGCGCTTCTGCCAATCAGCGCCGCTCTGGAAATCAGCCCATTTGTCATCGGACTGATCGTGCTTCTCGTGAACGAGCCCTGGTTGTTGCCGCACCAGAGCATGATCTTCCAAACCCTTCTGTCGAGTACAGAGGGCCGGCTTTTCGATCATCCGCAGACCGTGAAGTTCGGGCTTGTTCACGTCCTCATCTCCCTTGCCGCCATTGCCGTTTCCTACCCGTATTGGAAGTATATGGGTCTGATCCGCTAGATGCCGACTTGCCTTCAAGCGTATACCTTCGTTGCCCATCGGCCTGTTCTTACTCAACGTACCACCAGGTACGCCTCCGTAGCACAGGCCTCGGCTCGCCTCGGTCTCCATCTTGAATGCAAGTCGGCATCAGCCCATTCAACCACTGAAGTTCGAAACACCGATCGCCCATAGCGGTGCGCGGCTGGAAGGCAACCACTCAACATGGTCAAGCCGGGAGGACCTTTTCGGAGCGCTAGAGAGCGGAGAAAATCGGTGCGAGCCCAGACAATTGTGAAATACGTTTGGCTGGGACTTCGTGTGGGTCAGCAAAAAAGCCAAGCGGCGGTCCGCTTGGCTTTTTGTCGGGGGCTGAATAATTGAGTTGAAGTTATGCGCCGGCCGGGGTACCGCCGCCGCCCTGTCTGGCAACGAAGCCCTGCGTCGCCAGGCCCGTAGCAGACGGCGTGCCGGCGATTTGAGCAAGATAGGTCCCGTCCAGATTCTTGATGTGGTCGGCGGTGTTGTCAAAATAGTTGAAGTGTATCTGCTCTTCGTCGATGATCGCTTCAAAAAGCTTCACGCTGGTGCTGTCCCCGTTTTCCCTGCAGATCAACAGGAACTCGTTGTAGGCTGCGATCGTCTCATCCTCAAGGTTTGCATCAAAGGGAAAAACAGCCTCGACTTTCTGGCCTTTCTCAGTCTTTGCCGCAGGCTCTGAGGTCGGCTCTCCATCCAGTTCTTTAATCGCGATCCGCAAACATCTCTGCGTGACGCATCTCATCGACGGCTATGAGCTTGACCTTTGCAGCCATATCTCCGTAATCCATATTGTCCAAATTGTAGTGCTGGTTCATGTACTGGAGAATGGCATGCAACTCCCTGGCACGCGCCTTGTTCAGCACGTCAATGACCTTTTCTCTCCGCTCTTCTCTAGAAACTTGAGCCACGAAACACCTCCTTGTTATTTAAGGTTTGCCGAGATCGGCTTCTATGCTGCTATGCGTTGCTACTTATATTTTGGTCACCAGCGAGCTTTTTGTCAATTGCTTTCGCCATGGACACCTTGGCTAACGGCTAATGGCCAGCTATCGACCCATGAACCGCTTACCGAAGTCTGTCGTATGACCTTGAACCTTGAGCCTTTAGACCCATGACCCTTCATCTTTGTCGCCTGCCGCGCCGCGGTTGCCGGAGGCACGTATTTCCGCAGCATCAGAGAGAGGGACACCACCGTCACTGAACTCATGGCCATGGCGAGCCCGGCAAACTCGGGCTTCAAGGTAATCCCGAAGAATGGATAGAGAAGCCCGGCTGCAACAGGTATGAGAGCAGCGTTATAGGCGAAGGCCCAGAATATATTCTGCTTGATCCGCGCCATCACCTTTCTGGCCAGCTGCACGCCCGCAACCGCATCCATCAGGTCATCCCGCATGAGGACAATCTGGCCGCTTTCGATAGCCACGTCCGTGCCGCTCCCTATGGCGATCCCCACATCCGCCTGCGCCAGGGCCGGCGCGTCATTTATGCCGTCGCCAACAAAAGCCACGGCACCGTTCGCCTTCTGGAGCTTCTCCACTTCGCGTGCCTTGTCCTGAGGCAGAGACCTCGGCAATAACCTCGTCGATCCCAACCTGGCGGGCAAGGGCTTGGGCCGTTCTCTTGTTGTCTCCCGTCACCATCACGACTTTGAGCCCCATATTCTTCAGCTCAAGAACGGCTGCTCCGGATGTTTCTTTGAGCGTATCCGCCACTGCAATGATGCCACAGGCGACATTTCCACGGGCAACAAGCATGGCGGTCTTGCCGTCGCTTTCCAATTCCGCCACCTTTTCATCGATCTGGCTCGGATGGGCCACGTTGCGCTCGTGCAGGAAGAGCCTGTTTCCGACGAGAATCTCCTGTCCGCCCACGGTCGCAATCACGCCTTTGCCGCCAAAGGTGTCAAACCGCTGAGCATCCTCGATCTTCAGGTTTTGCTCCGCGGCTTTTCGCACGATAGCTTCCCCTAAGGGATGCTGGGAGTTCTTCTCGACGCTTGCAGCGAGCCGCAAAAGCTCTCCCGCATCGATCTCCAGCGGAAATATGTCAGTCACCTCGGGCCGGCCTCTGGTCAGGGTGCCCGTCTTGTCAAAGGCGACGACCTTGAGGCGCTCCGACAGCTCAAGGGCTTCACCGCTCTTGATAAGTATGCCAAGCTCCGCACCCCTGCCCACGCCCACAGTCACGGCTGTTGGCGTGGCGAGGCCGAGGGCGCACGGGCAGGCAATGACGAGGACGGAGATGAGGCAGGTAAGCGCGAAAAGCAGCGTGTTGCCGAGCAGGAAATACCAGACGCAGAAAGCGAGGATAGCAATGGCCAGCACCACAGGAATGAAATAGGTGACGACCCTGTCCGCAAGCCGCTGAACAGGCGGCTTGGCTCCTTGAGCCTCTTCCACGATCTGTATGATCTGAGCAAGCAGTGTCTCCCTGCCCACTTTCAGAGCCTTGAACCTGATGACACCATTCTGATTGAGCGTGGCGCCAACGACACTATCCCCCTCTCTTTTCAGCACCGGTATCGGTTCGCCCGTTATCATCGACTCATCGACGTAGCTCTCGCCCGCAACAACCTCGCCGTCTACCGGGACCTTTTCTCCGGGCCTGACGAGCACGATCGCACCGATCTGCACATCCTCCACGGCTATTTCGGTTTCGATGCCGTCCTGGATAATGGTGGCGGTTTTCGGCTGCAGGCCTACAAGCTTCTTTATGGCCTCCCCTGTCTTTCCTTTGGCCCGGGCCTCAAGATAACGACCCATCGTGAGAAAGGCTGCAAGCATCACTGCACTATCGTAAAAGAGAAACTCCCTGGTCAGGATGATCTGAAACGTGCCAAGGATACTCGCCAGGAACGAGACGCCGATGCCCATCGAATACATCACGTCCATATTGAGATTCCTGTTCTTCAGCGCACGCCAGCCGGCACGAAATATCGGATGGCTCACGTAGATGAACGCGGGGGTGGATACCACGAACATGAAATAGGCCATTGCATGGTGAGAAACGATAGGCAGGAACATGAGGATCATGAGAGGAATGCCGACCACGAAAGCCGACAATCGCCTGGTTCCGCTTCTTGCGCAGGTCTTCAGCGCGGAGCGCTTCGCTCTCGTCGGCCGCCTTCTCCTTCCAGCCCCAGATACTGATACCCGGCCTCCTCGATAGCGCTGACGCATCTCGCTGATCGCTGTCAGCCGGGGATTGTACGTGACGAGCGCCTTTTCAGCGCCCAGATTGATGGATGCATTCACCACACCGGGAAGGCGGGAAAGCGCATTCTCGATACTACCAGCGCACATCACGCAGGTCATGCCGCCGACCCGCAAGGCAACCTTTTCGTCGACGACGCCATATCCCGCGTCCCTGATGGCTGCCTCCAGGTCAGCCAGTTTTGCCCTGGTCTGGTCGTATTCGACGGAGGCCGTCTCTTTGCCGAGATTCACCTCTGCCCCGGAGACGCCCTGTACCTGTGTGAGCGCCTTCTCTATCGCCTTTGCGCACATGGCGCAGGTCATGCCGGTGACCTTGATCTCTGTTTTTGTTGCAGCGTGGTTCCGAACAGGAGCTTCTTCAGTATGCATAGAGTAAGTATAGGCTTCCAGACGCTTTTTGTCTATCCCCGGGACTCGCATCACCCGCTCCAGGGCGCCACGTATTGACAACTGATAAGGACAGCATATAGTATAAGGTAATTCTATGTTCACACTTTGCGTTAACGATAGTTTTGCGGCTGCTCACCGGCTTGAGGCGTACCATGGGAAATGCGAGAACCTGCATGGTCACAATTTCAAGGTGGAAGCCTTTTTTGAGGGTCAGCAGCTGAATGAAGAGGGTATGCTTGTCGACTTTGCGATACTGAAAGGGTACGTTCAAGAGGCACTTTCTGAGCTTGATCACAAATATATCAACGAGATTCCCTTTTTCCAGGAGAGGGCAAGCTCGTCCGAGTATATCGCGCTCTATCTGCATGAGCGTCTCAGGACACTGCTCAAAGAAGAGAGTGTGTCCGTAAGAGAAGTGCGGGTCTGGGAATCGGAGAAGGTCTATGCATCATTCAGAAGCTAAGTTACAGATGAAAGATGTACAGAACAGTCATGACCACCGGAATATCGAGATAGACAAGGTGGGCGTGAAAAACGTCACCTATCCTATCACCGTGCTCGACAAGGCGAATGGTTATCAGCACACCATAGCCACGATCAATATGTACGTGAACCTTCCTCACAACTACAAGGGCACGCATATGAGCAGGTTCGTGGAGATCCTGCACAGCAAGAAGAGCATGATCAACATGAAGAACCTTCCTGACATCTTGAGGGAAACGAAACGGAAGCTCCATGCGGAAGCGGCCCACCTGGAAGTGCGGTTCCCTTACTTCATCAAGAAGGATGCCCCCGTCACCGGGACGCCGGGATACATCGAGTACTCATGCGGCTTCGTGGGCCACATGGACAAAGACAATGTGATGCGGGACTTCACGGTGTCGGTCTCTGTGCCCATCACGACGCTCTGTCCCTGTTCCAAGGAGATAAGCACGCACGGGGCCCACAACCAGCGTGGCGTCGTAACGGTCAATCTCAGGTTCAAGCGGTTTTTTTGGATCGAGGATTTGATCTCGATCATAGAAGGATGCTCGAGCTGCGATGTATTCTCTGTTCTGAAGAGGCAGGATGAGAAGTACGTGACGGAAAAAGCCTATCTCAACCCTAAGTTTGTCGAAGACGTTGTGCGTGATGTTGCGGAAAAACTGAGCAAGGAGTTGAACATCACCTGGTTCACCATCGAGGCGGAGAATTTTGAAAGCATCCACAACCACAGTGCGTATGCATATCTTGAGAGAACAAATGACAAAGGAGGGATGATATGAAGAAATGGGCTGTGCTGGTTCTGGTAGTCTTGTTACTCGCCACAGGATGTTCGACGTGGAACCGCTTAACAGGCCAGGAAGAGCAGCAACCACTATCCAAGACCGAGGCGCCGAACGTGGCCTATTATTCGTTCCCCGACATCCCGGTACCAAAGGAGCTGGACCTCGTCCGGGATAAGAGTTTTGTGTATGAGACCTCGAATGTGAGGACAGGGCTGCTCGTCTTGAAGGGTAACGTCGATATCAATTCCCTGGAGCAGTATTTCAGGACAAACATGGCAAAGAACGGATGGAGGTTCATCAACGGCTTCAAGTACGCCACCGTAATTCTGAATTATATGAAAGAGGATAAGGCCGCCCACATTCGTATCTCAAGAGAGACCTGGTCAACCTGGGTAGAAATCTGGGTCGGCCCGCTTGATAAGCCTATGGGAATGGGAGCCGCGCCAGAAAGGAAATGAACCCTGATAAGTGGGTTAAAGCGCATACGGTCGAGAGCATCTTTGAGGTCGGATGTGACTCAAGGATGCTCTCGACAGGGAAGGTATCGAGTATATAGTAAGAGAACATAAAGACACGGCATACGACGGCATTTTTATTCTCCAGAAGGGGTATGCCACATTTTTCGTACGAGAGAAGGATGAGGCCGCCGCACAAGCGGTCATACGGCAGATCAAGAATCTCCCCTATGTGGTTTTTTCGAAGGATTGACCCCGAGCACATCCGATTTGAACTCACGCGAGAAGACGCACTATGTGAGCTTCGTCGGCGCCGGCGGCAAGACAACACTCATCGAGTACCTGGCCGCCGAAGCCATCCGCCAGGGAAAACGGGTAGCAATCACAACCACGACGAAGATTTGGGCAAAGGAACCCTACGTGCTCTGGGCCGACCTCGACAAAGGCGCAGGCGCGACCGGACTTCGTCCGCGTGGGCAAGGCGGTTGCCGATGGAAAACTGACCGCACTTCAGCCAGAGGAGGTTGCAGAGCTGGGGTCCAGCGTACGACCTTGTTCTGATTGAGGCAGATGGCTCGAAAGGCAAGCCTCTCAAATATCCCGCAGAATACGAGCCCGTTATCCCACCTTTCTCTGATCGTGTGATCGTTGTTGCGGGGCTCGATGCCTTGTCAGGACGGGCAGACGAGCAGATATTCAGATGGGAGCTGTTTGAAAGAGCAACCGGTTTGGCAGGTGATGCACGCGTCACGCCTTCTCTTTTCTTGCGCTTCTTTGAGAATGATACCTTGATGAAAGGCGTGGACCGCAAGAAATGCGTGATCGTGCTGAACAAGTATGACGCCGTGCACGGAAAGGCATGCTGTCACCGATCTCGCAAAAGCGGTGCTGGAGAAGACCGGCACCCCGCGGGCGATTGTCTCGAGTCTGCTCTTTGAAACATTCTATGGTGTCGAGCGTGTGAGTGATGGATAGTCTGTCGTTCTGAGACCGACACAAAGTTAGGAGGGTTCTGTGAGGATTGTTGCGAGGCTACTGTGCAGTTTGGCGGCGTAATAAAAAGTTCTATATGCTAAAGTAAGCGGTGGCTCCTGCAATCAGCCGGAGCCACCGCTATAATCGATCACGCTACCGTTCTTGTTACTTCTTTGCCGGCTTCGGTTCTGTTTTCTTGGGTTCTGCTTTCTTGCCGGCGTCCTTCACCTCAATGGTGGCTGCCTTCATCGTGTACTCGATGGTTACCTTGGAGCCGACCTTAAGATCGCCGGTCACCTTGGTGGCGGCATCTTTGGCAATTTCCCATTTCTCGCTACCCTTCTGCACCGTGATGATATCATCCTTCACTTCCAGAACCGGCCCGGTTACCTGGTAGGTCCTGGGACCCGCTGCGAATACTAATGAGGAAAAGAGCAGTAGTACACCTGCAACAATCAGAAGCTTCTTCATAACCATGACCCTCCTTTCGGAACATAGGATTATACGTAGCCTTCGGCTACCTTGGAACCAGCGCCTATTCTACGGTAATAAGATCTTTGATCTTATTGAACGTTCCCTGCTTGATTCCCTTGACCTTCATGACATCATCGGTCTTCTTGTACGGTCTTCCGTCAATAATGGCCTGCGCTTTCACCGGTCCGATCTCCGGCAACGCGTCCAGCTGCTCCTTGGTCGCGGTATTAAGGTTCACCTTTTGCCCCGGTGCTAGCTTGGCCGGCGCTGGACCAGGCGCCTTTGCAGGGGTCTTCTGCGGGGTGACGGCTGCCGGCGAAGGAGCAGCAGTCGGCGTCGAAGGTTTGACCTCCGGCGCAGCCTTTGCGGCCGCCGGTGCAGCTGCTTTCGCCGGAGCGGGCGGCGCTTCCGGTTTCGCAGCCGTGGGCGGCGTTGTGGTCTTCTTTTCGGCAGGTGCTGCCGCCGGTTTGCCCACCGTAACGTATGGCTTCATGCCTTCGATCGTCTTTGCCGGAACACCGGCCTTCGCAAGGTCATCCACGGAGCTGTACGGACGCCCGGCAATGATCTTTTTCGCTGTGGCAGGTCCCACACCCTTGAGCGCCTCAAGTTCCTTCTCTGACGCGGTGTTCAGGTCGACAATCGATTTTTGCGTCTGTGCATAGGTTGTCGTTACGGTAAGGAAGAGCCCGAATCCGATAAACAGTATAGAAAGGCACAACGAACAGGACATAATCCACGCGGTGTTGACTCTCTTTAGCATAGTGACCCCCTTTTTGTGATGGACGTTAGAGGCGCTGCCAACTTCTGGGTACTTCGCTGCACAAGCCCCAGGCGTCACCAGCGATACGGTATACCTCATACTGCCCCGCCTTTCCCCTCCGACCATTCTAGCCCTGTCCGTTCTTCGTGTCAACCTCAATCAGTCGCCGGCACCGGTTGCCTCACCGTTAGCGGTTCTCGCAGGGACTGGGCGTGCTGTCCATTGAATGCAGGTTGCCGTGCTGCAAATTCAAGCGAGCTATGGCGGGTCTCAATGGTGGACGTAATCGGAAATCCAGGGCGCTACCATGGCAAGCAGGTGATGGTAGGCGGCAAAACAGCAGCTTATCGCTGGACGCGCCCCGAAGCGTCGCCGGCCATGAGGGTTTTTACCTCGTCCACTGTCACGTGGTTATGGTCGCCCTCGATAGAGTGTTTGAGACAGGATGCTGCGACCGCGAATTCCAAGGCATCTTTGTCGCTGTAGCCGGTGAGGAAAGTGTAAATTAAACCGGCGGCAAAGGAGTCACCGCCGCCCACCCGGTCCACGATATGGATGGGATAGTTGCGCGAAAAATAATATTCTCCTTTCTTATACAGCATGGCGGCCCAGTTGTTGTCAGACGCCGAAATGCTTCCCCTGAGAGTAATTGCCACTACCTTAAATCCAAACCGGTCTTTGAGTTGCCGCGCCACTGCCTTATACCCCTCATGACTCAGCACGCCGCCCGCGATATCGCTTTCTGTCGCCCTGATGCCAAAGACTTTCTCCGCGTCCTCCTCGTTCGCGATGCAGACATCCACGTGAGGCATGAAGGTCGCCATTACCTTCCCGGCCTTCTCGCTCGACCAGAGGTTCTTGCGGAAGTTCAGGTCGCAGCTGACCGTGAGGCCGGCGGCTTTAGCCGCTCCGCAGGCATCAAGCACGGCTTCAGCCACGGTGTCGTTCAGGGCCGGCGTGATACCGGTGAAATGAAACCAGTCGGCACCGGCGAAAATGGTCTGCCAGTCGAAATCTATCTTCCGTGCCTGAGAAATGGCCGAGAATTTCCGGTCGTATACCACCTTTGACGGCCGCTGCGAGGCCCCCTTCTCCAAAAAGTAGATCCCCAGTCGCTCGCCGCCCTTGAGCATAAACCGGGTATCAACGCCGTAGCGGCGCATTTCATTGACGGCCGCCTGGCCTATGGGATTCGCAGGGACTTTGGTGACGAAGCATGCGTCCAGCCCGTAATTGGCCAGCGACACGGCCACATTCGCCTCGCCGCCGCCGTACACGACGTCGAAAGATTGCGCCTGCTCAAAGCGGAGATATCCCGGCGGGCTGAGCCGCAGCATGATCTCCCCGAAACAGACAATCTTTTTGCCCATTAGGCTCTCGCCCCTCCACTCAGCGTGCGCGGGCCTCGCGGATCCTGCTGACGAACTGTTTCGCAAGCGCAGTAATAGAAGCGTAGTCGCCCTTTTTTGCCCCGGCCGTCAGGTTGCCGCCCGCACCTACTGCAACACAACCCGCCTTGATCCAGTCGCCGACGTTGTCGACGCTCACTCCGCCGGTAGGCATGAGCGAGGCTTGTGGCAACGGGCCTCTGACCGCCTTTATGAAATTGGGGCCCAGCGTCTCGCCGGGAAAAACCTTGACGATATCGGCACCCGCTTCCATGGCCTCGACGATCTCCCTTGTGCTGCCGGCCCCCGGCATGCAAGGAACCTGATAGCGGTTGCACAGCTTCATGGTGTCTATGTTCAGGCATGGACTGACCACGTATTGGGCGCCGGCCAGGATGGCAATGCGCGCGGTCTCGGGATCAAGGACCGTGCCCGCACCGACGATGATTTCACCCGAATGGTAGGTGTCGGCCAGTTCTCTTATGACTCCAGCCGCTCCGGGAACGGTGAAGGTCACCTCTATTGCCGCCACTCCACCATGGATACAGGCGTCGGTAATCTTTTTGGCCTGCTCAGCCGATTCAGCCCTGATAACGGCCACAAGCCCGCCTTCAACAATCTTCTGTAACACGGCATATTTCGGTAACAAGTTCTATCACCCCCCTGCGGTTAATCTTGCGCTGCCGAATGGATGACCCGATTTCTCACGCATAGTTTCCCACAAGGCGCGGTTCGGTTCAAGCATCGGGTAAGCTTCCTGGACGGGGCCGCCCCAAGACGCCTCATTTCTTTGATGAGCCAAGTGGTCTAGCCCGCCACATCAGGTGGAGTATGTTGCCCTCGGGGTCCCGGAAAAAGATCAGTTTACTCTCTTCCGATTGTCGGGAATCAAAAAACTGGTCGATTCCTCGCTCCCGCAAATAGTCTACAGCCGCTTCAAAATCGGAAACCGTCAACGCGAGGTGTCTCAGCCCCAGGTGCGTTTGATTGTAATTCATCCTTTCGCCGTGAGCCGCGGGGAGGATCTCGATCACCGAACCGTCCGGGGCTTTCAAAAGATACGTCGGCGGTGTCTTGCCGTTATCGTGCACTACCTGCAGGCCAAACATCCCGATGTACCAATCCGCCAGACCTTTGCTGTCATGGGCAGCGATTGCCGTATGCTCGAAGCCTGAGAACATGTTCATCTCTCCTCCCGGCCGCACCATTTTTTTATTGTTGCACGGCCGGATCTAGTCTTCTTCGTACATAGCCAGTCGGGCGCCCTTCCAGGCAGGCTGGGCATTGGTTGCGTAAAGGGCGAGCATTCCCCTCGTCTCACGCGGAGCCGGCTTACGCCATGTCTTAAGCCTCTCTTTCAAGTCGTCGATGAGAAGGGACAGTTCCCGCTTGGGCATGCTGATATGAATCATGTCCCCGTCTCTCACGACCGCAAGCGGTCCGCCAACGGCGGCTTCCGGAGAAATCTGACAGACGCCCAAGCCTCGGGCAAAGCCGGAAAACCTCCCGTCCGTCACCACTGCCACCTTTCCTTCCAGGCCTCGGCCGACGACGGTTGCCAGTACCGCGTAAGTATCCGGCATGCCGGGTGCGCCTTTCGGGCCGGCGTGGCGGACGACCACTACGTCACCTTCCAGGACCTTCCCGCTGTTGATGCCCGCGATGGCGTCTTCCTGACAATCGAAGCATTTTGCCGGTCCGGTATGTTCCGGTATGGTGTTGTTGAGGCGGCGAGCCACCGAACCGAGGGGCGCCAGATTGCCCCTCAGGATGGCGATGCCGCCTGTACTGGCCACCGGATTGGTCCGGGGGCGGATGACCTGCAACGGATCGACGATTATATCTTTCTTAGTCTCCTCAATCATCTCCCCTATCGTCTTACCGGTCACGGTAGTCGCATGGAGGTGCAGTTCCTTCTCCAGCGCCTCCAAAATCTTGGGTACCCCGCCGGCGCGATGCAGGTCGGGCAGATAATAAAAACCGGTAGGTGTCACATCTACCAGGCAGGGCGTGGTATTGCTGAACTCGTTGATAAGTTCCAGGTCAATCTCGCCGCCAAGTCCCAGTTCATGAGCAATCGCCAGTATGTGGAGCACCGCATTGGTCGAGCCGCCGATGGTCATTTGCGTGCGGATCATATTTTCCAGCGCTTCCTTCGTCATGATCTTCCTGGCCGTGACCCTTCTTTCAACAAGCTCCATCACCTTGTTGCCCGCCAGTTTCGCGAGGCGCAACTGCTCACCCGACATGGCATAGCAGGTGCCGGAACCGGGCATCGCCATGCCGACCGCCTCCACAAGGCACTGCATCGTGTTCGCGGTACCGAGAATCGGGCAGGCACCGGGTCCCGGACAAACCTCATCCTCCAGGCAAAGGATCTCCTCTGCCGACACCTTTCCCATCTGAAAAGCACCCCATACCTTTTCATCCAGATCGGCCAGCGAGGCAGGCTTGCCCTCATGCCTTCCCACGGCCATGATGCCGCCAGGCACCACGATAAACGGCATGTCGAGACGGGCTGCGGCCATAAGCGCCCCTGGTATGGTCTTGTCGCACGTCACAATCGCGACGACCGCATCGAAGATCTGGGTTTCTACGATAGTCTCGATATCGAAAGCGAGCAGGTCCCTCGCGGGAAGGTCAAAGCGCATGGAGGCGAGCCCGAGCGAAGGGGTCGCGCATTGGGAAATGGAGCTAAACTCCATCGGCGTCCCGCCCGCCTGCCAGATGCCCGCTTTCACGGCGTCTGCTACCGCTCTCAGGTGGAAATGGCCGGGACAGACCTCGCTCGGCGTGTTCACAACAGCCACGAGGGGTTTTTTCATGTCGCCGTCAGTGTACCCCATGCCCTTATAGGCAGCCCGGCGATGGGTTCCTTCGACGCCGTGAAAATAGTGTGCGGTCTTCAGCTTGTTCATCATACTTCTCCCTTTGTTATGGTTTGAGCACGATCTTCACCGGCTTCTCTTCCGGATTCAACGCCGTTTTCAGCGCCTTGTCTACATCAGCCAGCACAAATGAGTGCGAGATAAGTATGCCCAAGTCGATCGCATCAGTCAGCCCCAACGCGGTCTCAAAATCCCAGCAATAGCCCTGGGATCCCTGAACGGTAATCTCCTGGGAAACGAATATGGTCGCCGGGATCTGAATGGTAGGTTGTTCAAAGATGCCCACGATGGTGGCGAGACCGCCTTTGCAGAGACAGCGCATCGACTGTTCGAAGGTCTCCTCGCTGCCGACACATTCGAAAGATTTGCCGATTCCACGGCCGTCGGTCTGTTGGCGAACCACGTCGATTATTGATTCTTTGCGTGAATTGAGCGTCCTGGTTGCCCCCATGAGCGACGCCTTCGTGAGGCGCGCGTCTGCTATGTCGGAGACTATAATCTCTTGCGCGCCTGCCGCTTTGCAAACCGCGGTCACCAAGAGGCCGATGGGGCCGGCGCCGATGATCGCGACCTTATCGCCTAAACCTATTTTGGCCCTTCTTACGGCGTGGACAGCGACTGCCAGCGGTTCGATCAAGGCCCCCGCCTCGTAAGGCAGGTGATCAGGCAGCTTGTAAACGTAGCGCTGGTCAGCCACAAAGTAATCGGCCATAGCCCCCTGGCCCTGCCGGTAATGGAAGCTCAGATTATCGCAATAGCCATATTCTCCTCGACTGCAGGGAGGGCATTGGCCGCAGGCGATCACCGGTTCAACGGTCACCCGGTCGCCGATAGTGAGCGAGGTCACCTTCGACCCGATGCTGATGATCTCCCCGGCCAGTTCATGACCGAGGGCCATGGGCAAAGGCGCGGAAGGGTGCTTTCCTTTGTAGATATGAAGGTCGCCGCCGCAGATGCTGCAGGCCTTTATTGCGATGACCACCTGGGTTTCCCCGGGCTCCGGTACGTCACGTTCTATGAGCACGGCCGCTCCGGCCCTGCGGACCATTGCCATCCTATTCTTCATGATCTTCATCCTCATGGAGCAGGTATTGCTCCTTCGGTCCGAACAGCCGGTACTGCCCGGCTATTTGTCGCAGTTCATCGGCGATTACGAAAACCTGCGCCGGACATCCGGGGACATAGTGCTTCTTGCCCCTGTGGCGCTTCAGGCATCGCCCCACGACCAGATCATTCTCACTTCCCGTCGAGCCATTTTCCCCGACGACGATAGTAAGGGGCGGCAGCTTATCCAGGAGACCCGCTGTCTTGATGCGCCCCAGGGCGATCCGAACGCCATCCAGGCATCCCGGGCACGCGCCGCCGTCAATGAGGGTGATGCCGGGAATATCGGGAAACGGACCGGACGCAGGCCGGAAATCCTTCCTCACTTCGTCGAGCGGCGCTCCGGTAAGCGCGATATCCGCCTCGCGCCAGACGCCTATCTTTTGGGCCTTCGCGTAGTTGAAGCACTTAAATTCCCAGGGGTCCAGCCCCATAACCCGCGTTGCGATGAGATCTGTCGCCACCGGATCGGTTCCTGCCAGGAGCAAGCCAAGGTGCACCGGCGTGCCTTGCATCGGTCCGTCGCCTTCCATGGCAACGGTCGCATCAATCACGCACAGGTGCGGTTTTACGATTGAGTTGAGGTCGGTGACAAACTTGTTAACCCCGAGAAAATGGGAACGCCTCTTTTCGTTTTCGGGCAGGACGCCTTTCAGGTTCTTCAGGCATAAGCTCACTCCTGTCGCGACATGGGTTTTCATCGTCGGCACATTAATGAGAACATCGGCATCTAAAACTCGTTTGGCCACCTTGATTTCTTTGGCCACCATGCCATTCCTTACGGGAATCGGGACGAATTCTTCATCGTAGAGATCGATAATTTTGGCCCCCGTGCGCGCGGCAACTTCTTCAAAGCCGTTTACGCGGAATGCCTTCTTGTTATCCAGACCGCAGGCCGTTGCTTCAGCGATGATAATTTCTGCCGGTGCAGCCTTCTGTGCGTAACGGATGATGCCTTCCACCGTGTAGGGATTGGTTACGATGCCTTCTTGCCATAGCTTCGTATCGGCAGTCAGGTTCGGCTTGATGACCACTTTCGAGCCGGGTTTTATCATCTGTGGTGCGGGCTGCAGCGCATCGAGTGCTTCAATGACCTCTCTAATCACCGCTTCCCTGTTCATCGCATCACTTACCCGCCCGATATGGACTGTCGCCTTTGTCAATTCCTCCTCCCTTTTATTCGCTGCCGGCTTGGGGGTCGCGGACTTCAAGCCTCATGTTCCCCGCTGCGTCTCGACCTACCATTATGTAATTGCACCAGCGCCTATCGTCGCGGGCAATCGGCACATTATCCTCGTAACGATCAAACCGCAGGTGCGGCCCCCGGCTCTCGTCGCGCAAGGCCGCAGCAGCCAGCACCATTTCCGCCACCAGGAGCATGCCCCTGGTCTCCAGCATGAAGGAAAACCCGCGGCTGTCAACGAAAGTTCTTAAGGCGCTGAGCTCCCTGACCTGGGCCAAGCCGCGTAAGAGGCCCTCTCCGGTACGGATGATGCTTGCCCTCTGCTCCATGATCTGCTGGAGGCTGCGGCGCAGCGCGGAGGCGCTGATATCACCCGATGCCAGTCCGGAGAGATGATTGCCGAAACGTTGAGTCTCTTTCTTGATGAAAGCCGTGTCGCCGGCTTTTGCAGAAGGGGCCGCCCGGGCCGCCTCAACACCTGCAATTTTTCCGAAAACCTGACAGTCGAGCAGGGCGTTGCCCCCCGGCCTGTTGGCCCCGTGCTGACCACCGGCTGTTTCTCCTGCCGCCCATAGCCCGGCCACGGTAGTCCGTGCCTGCGCGTTGATTTTGACGCCGCCCTGGAAGTGCTGGGCGCACTCCGCCACCTCGATGAGATCGCCTTTGGCGAGGTCGATGCCCCTTTCCCTGAACCATTGAATCGATTCGGGATTGATCTCCATCAGACGGAAAAGCGGGGACTGGCGCCGTTTTTCTTCGCCCGCGTCATTGCGGATTTCGGTCATGTAGCGGCTGAGCAAGTCTGGTGCGAGCAAGTCGAAGGAGAAGCCCTCCGGGTTACGGCCGTAGTCAAGATATACCTTATGGCCGGCCTGCCGTTCCTTGTACAGGGCGATGTCGATAATGTGCGTCTTATGTTCGTAGCTCACCGGCCAGCTGGCGCCCTTCTTGAACAGGGTGTTGAATCTGTTCGGCAGCCGACGTTTCGCGAGCAAAATAGTTGCCCAGGATCTCATCACCCGCGTCGTTGATAAGGCGAGGAACGGCGCGCATCATGCTGCCGGAGCAGTTGAATTTCGTCTTCGTCGAAGCAATGCCGATCTGGATGAACTCCATGTTCACGAGCGCGGCCCCTGCCTCGTAGGCCACGGCGTAACCGTCTCCGGTCATCCCGGCCGGGAAGACATGGTGCCCGTAGATAAGCCCCGCACCGCCGGTGGCCAGGATGACGGCCGGGACGGCAAACGCGAGCAGAGCCTTATCAATATCTTTTTCCCTGGTATTTAAAGCCAGGGCCCCGGTTATTTTTCCCTCTTGAACGAGCAGTTTGTGTAGTGCGGTAAACTCAAATACGTCGATGGCCAACGTGCGGAATTTCCGCAAGAGCGCTTCTTCGATGTGGGCCGCGGTCTTCGGACCGGTGTAGCAGGCCCGGGCGAATTCCGAGCCGTCTGTGACGAACTGGTCGGCCAGACCCTCTTTTTTGACAAACGGCACGCCGAGTGCGTCCAGATAGTCGAAAGCCTCCTTGCCGCCCCTGGCCAGTACCTCTGCCAGGCTGCGGTCGGAAACCATGCCGCCGATGCGGTAGATGTCATCGGCGTGGTACTTCCACGCATCAGGACCGCGGGGCTCGGTGTGGTCGAGCGCCGCGTGAAAGGCCATCCGGTCGGAACAGGCATTCGCCGTCACACCGCTCTTGCCGAGGCTCCCTTTCGTGGCTAGAGCCACGCGTAGACCCGCGCCGGCTTCTTTCGCGGCGATGGCTGCCCGCAAGGCCGCAGACCCTCCTCCGATGACCAGTACGTCGCACGGTGCGACCCTCACCGTTCTCCCTCCGCAGACTCGAGTTCCTGCTGCCAATGGTCGACGATGCCTTTCGGCGCATAGCAAAAAAGCATGACCAGATCCTCTTTCGCCGTGTTCCTGAGGGAGTGGCTTTGCCCGGGCCGGATGGCCGCGTAACTGCCGGCCCCGACCTGCGTCTGTTCACCATCAAGTTCGATGGTGCCGTGTCCGCTGATGATGAAGTAGACCTCTTCCTGGCTATGAACGTGACCGGGCACTTCACCGCCCGCATAGATAGTCACATAGCCCATCACAAAATGGTCCGGTTCAACGGGCGCCCCCGGACCAGCAAGCACGCGCGTGAGGCGGCCGGCCGGAAACTTTGTCCCCGGCACGTCATTCAGGTGAAAAACGGTCATGGCATCTCCCTCACGAGGTCTGCTGCATCTGTACGAAGCCCTGTTTTCTAACACTCGCCAAGGTAGGCCTTTTTTATGGCCGCATCGCACAGCAGCTCTCTGCCCTGGCCTTGCATCGCGATCCTGCCGTTTTCGAGTACATAGGCGTAGTCACAAAGGGCCAGGGCCTTCCTTGCATTCTGCTCCACCAGCACCACCGTTATCCCCTGCTCCCTGATCCGCCTGACCAGGCGGAACACGCCGTTGACGATTATGGGACCCAATCCCAATGAAGGCTCATCGAGCAGGATCAGTTTCGGCTCGGCCATCAGCCCGCGGCAGATAGCCAACATCTGCTGTTCGCCGCCGCTCAAGGTGCCGGCCTGCTGATTCTGCCGTTCCCGCAAAATGGGGTAGAGGTCAAACATTTTTTCGATATTTTGCCGAAGGCGCGGCCCGTCGTTGAGGGCATATCCTCCTGCCATCAGGTTTTCCCTGACGGTGAGACCCGCGAAGACCTTGCGTCCTTCGGGAACTTGCACGATGCCCAGCTTGACAACCTGGTGCGTCAGACGGCTCAGCTCCTGACCCTCGAATTTTATCGCCCCGCTCTTCTGGCGGACCAGGGCGCAGACGGTGTTGAGCAAGGTCGTCTTCCCGGCCCCGTTGGACCCGATGATGCTGATGATCTGTCCCTTGGGCACCTCCAGGCTGATCCCGTCGAGGGCCTGAACAGGTCCGTAGGCAACGCGCAGTTTCTCTATACTGAGCACTCCGTCTCCTCTTCCCCCAGGTACGCTTCGGTGACCGACTTATGACAGACGATCTCCGCCGGGGTGCCGCTGGCCAGTAACTTCCCGAAGTTGAGCACAAAGATTTTCGATGATAACTCCATGACTACTTCCAAACGATGTTCGATGATAATGATCGAAAATTGAAATTGGCCGTGTATGATTCGGGCCAGATCAATGAACGCACGCACCTCGCTCGGGTTGAGCCCCGCGGCCGGCTCGTCCAGCAGCACCACTCTCGGGTTTGTCGCCAGCGCCCTTGCCAGTTCCAGCTTACGCTGCAACCCGTACGGCAGGCTTTCCGGCTTTTCTTTCTCGTACCCTTCCAGCCCGACTGTCTTGAGATAGTTCCTGCTGAGGTCCCTTACCGCCTGTTCGCGCCGGCGCTTGCGCGGCGTAAAGAAACAGACATCAAGCAGATTATAGTCCGAATAGGGGTCAGCAGCGGTCATGACGTTCTCGAGCACAGTCGAGACCCCGGAATAGTCGAATGTTTTGGAAGGTTCGTGCGATGCCCGCCCGGGTGATTGCGTGCTGGGGCAGGCCGGTCAGGTCTTTCCCGTCCAGAATGACCCGTCCCGCATCAAGCGGATAGACGCCCGTGAGCAGATTGAAAGCGGTAGTCTTGCCTGCGCCGTTAGGACCGATAATCCCTACGATGTCGTGATCGCCCACCTCAAAAGAGAAATCGTCTATCGCTTTCACACCCCCGAACGCCTTGGAGATGCCTTTGACTTCCAGCAAACTCACGCCGCCTAAGCTCCTTTCCCAAACAGCCGTCGCAAAAAGCGCAGAGAAATCTCATGCTCGCCGAATATGCCGCTGGGGCGGAAGTTGAGAATCAGCAGCACGATGATGCAATAGATTGCGATGCGCCACTCGGAGGCAAACCTCAGAAACTCGGGCAGTCCGGTTAAAAGAACCGTCGCGACCACTGCGCCGGTGAGGCTGTTGACGCCACCCACGAACACGATGATCATCCATTCAGCAGAGACGACCCACCCGAAGGCGCCCGGTTCGACATAGGTGGTATAAAAAACATAGAGGACACCGGCAAAACTGGTCATCACGCTGGCAATCAAGAAAGTGAGGAGCTTCAATCTTTCAACATTGATGCCCATTGACTTGGCCGCGAGTTCATCGTTGCGCAATGCCAGGCATTGCCGGCCGTACTTTGAATTCTTGTAGCTGATGACGATTGCCAGACATACAAGGAGACTGGCCAAGACCAGGAGAAAGCCGGTGCGCTGCGGCACGCCCGACAAACCCATCGCGCCGCCGGTGATGTTGGCGGTGTTGTTGAGCACTGCGATAATCGCCTCACCAAAACCAAAGGTAACGAGTGAAATGTAGTCCCGGCGCAGGCGAACCGTAGGAAGGCCGACGAGAAGGCCCGCCGCCAACCCGACGAGCATAGCAACCAGCGCCGCGAGCGGCAATGATAAACCCAGATTTTTGTAAAGGCCAGCGGAAACGTAAGCACCGATCGCCAGAAACGCAGCCTGGCCGAAGGAGAAGAGACCGGTCAGCCCTGTCACCATGTAGACGCCCAGAACGCCTATGAGGGCTATACCGGTAAACGTGAGCGTTGAAACAACATATTCCACGCGGCCCCCTTCAGGCCTTCTCCTGCACGATCACGCCCGAAATACCGCGCGGCCGAAGCAGCAGAAAGACCAGCATGATGACGAAGATAAGCACGGGGGACCAGCCTGCACCCACGAGGCCGATCAGAAATATCTCGACAACACCCAGCAGTACCGCACCGATGAGGGCACCCGATATACTGCCGAGGCCACCGATCACGGAGGCGACGAACCCTTTCACGATAAGCTGCCCGAGCTGCGGATAGAGCGTATAGTTGATTCCCAGGAAGACGCCCGCTACGCCGCCAAGCACGCCCGAGGCAAAGAAGGTCGCTGCAACAACCCTGTTGGGGTCCATACCCATCAGTTTTGCAGTACTGGTGTCGAAGGACGTGGAGCGGATAGCCAGTCCGATCCTTGTCCGAAAGAGCACCACAAGGAGTATCACCAGGGCCGAGGCCGAAAAAAGCAGGGTGAGGAGGTCCGGAATAGCAATGCTCAGTGCCCCGAACCTGATTACAGACGCAGGGAAGAATGACGGATAGGAATAAAAGTTGGAGCTTGCAAAAATCGTGATGGCGTTCTCCATCAGAATGCCCATCGTAATGGAGGAGATGAAATAGTAAATGACGGAGGTGTTGCTTTCGCGCAGCCGCCTGAAGGCAACCCGTTCAACCACCAGGGCAAGCAGCCCGCCGCCCAGAGCAGCCGCGACCAACGTGGCTACAAACAATGGCAGGCCTTTGATGTAGTGGACCAGGAAGACGGATGCGACATAGCCGATATAGGCGGTCACCGACATGAGACCGCCATGGGAAAAATTAGAGAACTTGAGTATATTGAAGATTAATGCAAAGCCAACCGCGATCAGCGCGTATACCGAACCCAGAGAAACGCCGTTGATCAGCAACTGGATCGTCACGGTTCTCGATCCTCATCTTTGAGCTCCCGTATCAACGCCTCTTTACCCTTCACCTGAAACTTGCATTGCTCCCTGCCCGTCTTGAAGGCGGGCAGGGGGAATAATTTTGAGCAGCCCTGCTTAGTGCTACTGCTTATGCTTGGCGGGGACATAACGCCCGAGGTCCTTATATGTCCCATGATCGATATAGTACATCACCATCGACAAACCGACGGGCTGATGGGTTTTTGGTGAGATAGTGATGACCCCGGTTGTTCCCTGCAGGCCGCTTACCTTGTTAAGGCCTTCGATAATCTTATCAGGCGTGGCCCCGCCGCCCTTTTTGATCCCCTCCACCACTACCAGCATCTTGTCGTATCCGAGATAGACTTTGTTGATGGGATCTTCGTTGTACTTGGTCTTATAAGCTTTTCTCACTTCCGTCAACTGCGGTTCGCTGTCAGAGTAGTTGTTTGCAAAGTATATATTGTTGGCGGCCTCCGGATCATTCACCAGCGACGCAAAGGGCGCAGCGTAGTCGAGGGCGCCGAGGAAGGGAAGCGTCAAGCCGAGCTGCTTACTCTGTTTGGCGGTTATCACCAGACCCTGAATATAATTGGGGGCAAACACGCAATCCGCGCCTGAACTCTTAATCTTGGAGAGCTGGGTTCTGTAATCCCTATCGGTTTTGCCGTAGACCTCCTCGTCGACTATCTTGGCGCCGGCCGACTCAGCATAGGCCTTGAACGGGGCCACCAACGAGACGGCGTAGGCGTTCGACTGATCGTAAAGGATGGCGATCTTCTTGAGGCCCAATTTCTCCACTGCGTAACTGGCCACGATCTCGCCGTACTGCACGGTACTCGGCTGAACGAGGAACATGGAAGGATGCACCTTCCCATCCTCACCAACGGTTGCCCTGGGGTCGGCAAAGCTACCCACGAAGGCTACCTTCTTTGCGTCGGCGACCGGCGCAAGGCCGATGCCTATGTTGCTGATCGGAGGACCGATCACGGCCACGGCCTTCTCCTGATCCACCAGGCGATTAAAGGCCTTGATCGCTTCCTGCACGTCTCCTTTGGTATCAAGGGTGATCATCTTGATTTTGAGGCCGTTGATGCCGCCCTGACCGTTTATTTTTTCCACCGCAAGCTCTGCGCCGCGGGTAACGGCACTGCCCCACACCGACGTAGGACCGCTCGTATCCTGCAGGTTGCCGATAATGATCTCCTTTGCGGGGGCGCCCATGGCCGGGCTATATCCCGCGAGGATGGCCGTAACAACCATGACTAGACCTACCAAAATCATTACAGAGCACTTCTTCATCTCTATCCTCCTTTAGCTATGATATTACTTGTTTTTAGGTTTCTTATATATAGCCTATTTCTTAACGAAAGTCGCGCTAAAGTTTCCCCGGGGAATAAGCACGGCCTTTAATGCCTCACGGCTCTCCATCACTGCAAGGGCCTCGTTGGCTGCATCCAGCGTAAACCGGTGTGTAATCATCTGTGCCGAACAGGTTCCTTGTGTCTTTCAATGAGGCTGAGGGCCTGGAAGGTGTGGCGTGTGCCGCTGACCCAAACGCCCTGGATTTTCACATTCTTTCTGACGACTTCCTGGAAAAAATCGACATTACAATTGCCGGGTGGCTGGGAAAACCCTATTGACAGGTATGCCCCTCCCGACCGCAGCAGCGGGAGGCCTTCATGGACCGCGGACGGGTCTCCTGTAGCCTCAACTATCACATCCACACCCCGGCCTGCGGTTCGGCTGAGGATAAATTCCCTCCGTTCTTCAACGCTTGTTGTGCGCCGGTTAAGGAGGGCGGTTGCCCCAAAATCCTTGCAGATTTGCAGACGATTCTCTGAACCGCCCGTTACCACGATCTGGCTGGCCCCAAGGTGCGCGGCGAAGGCCACTGCGTATACCCCCAGGGGACCAGGCCCCTGAATCAGAACGCTGCTCCCATAGGAAAAAGGGTGTTCGTCAAAGGCGTGAGCCACGGTAGCCCCCGAGCATGATGCGGAAACGAGGATGGCCGGGTCGGTCTCGTCATCAATTTTGAAGATGTCGGTGGAAGCCGCCAGCACCAGGTGTTCGGCATAGCAGCCGTTCAGGCCGGGCGGCTCAGAAAGCGGCCGGTTAATCCCGTAGACCTTACGCGTTTGGCAGAGCCATGGTTGGTTCAGGACAGCGCAATAATAACAGCCGTTACAGCTCACGCCGCGGTTCCAGAGAATGCGATCCCCTGTTCTCAGCGCCTCACCGGTAACATACTCTTTCCCTCCCTTCACGTCGACTACCGTTCCCACCCCTTCGTGACCCAGAACGATGGGCAATGGTGTTCTTTCGTCCTCGCCCTTCCACATGTGCACATCTGAGCCGCAGACGCCGGCCGCGTCGATCCTCACCAGCACCTCGGAATCCTGCAGCACCGGTATTTCAAGCTCCCTCATCTTCAGGGGAGCGTTAAAGGTTTCCAGCACCATGGACTTTGTTTTCAAGAAAAGCTCCAGCTTTCAGACGTTACACGATTCGCCTTCAAGTGTATACCTTCGTTGTCGCTGCGTCGCTCTCCTCGACGTACTCACAAGTACGCCTGCGTCGGCTCCTCGCTGCCGCCTCGGTCTCCACATGAATGCAAATCGGGTTATAGGTGCTCGGCCACCGTTTCGCTTTCGACAGGCGGCTTTCCTTCCCGTCCCTTTTTGTAAATAGGGAGGTACACCTTATTATCTCTCGGCACACAGCCGGCGCATCCCCCGTCGCGCATGATTGTCGTGCATTGGCTGCAGGACAGACAGGTCTTTTTGGGATCAAGCGCCCCTGTCTTCAGGAGATTGGCGGCAAAATCGGGGTAGGCGATCGCCTGGCGGCCAAACCCTGCGAGCTTCAGCCAACCTTGCTCGACGCAGCCGGCAGCGACATTTGGTGAAAATTGACGTAGCCAGCTAAGACCTGCACCCATGATAACCGCTCCAGGCGCCGCAGTCTGCATTTCCTTTGCTGCGTTCAGCAGCAGACGGACCCCTTCCAGGGGGTGCACAGGCGGAATGTAGCCGCCCTTGTCATAAGGCCTGGTCAAATGGGGATTGTAGTAAGGATTTCCCACGCTGATGGCGAAGAGTTTTACGCCCCTCTCCCATAGCAATTTAACGAGTCTGGCCGGTTCAGTGTAATCCGGTTTGTGATAGTCGTCTTTATCAGCACCCCAGCCGTAGGGGTGCGGCACCTGCTCGTAAACACCCAGGCGCACGGCCAGGGTTATTTTATCTCCGAGCTTACCTCTGATTTTGTCAACGATAGAACAGAGCGCACGAGTGCGGTTTTCGAAGCTGCCCCCGTAACGGCCTTCCCTCGTATGGGCCGAAAGGAGTTCCGCCAGGAGATATCCGTGACAAGCCTTGATATCCACTGCATCGAACCCCACCTCCGCCGCCATCTGTGCAGCCGAAACAAACTTGTCTTCCAGTTGTTCCAGTTCTTCATCGGAAATCACGTGGACCTCGGGAAGCCTGGCATCGAGATAGGGGTTGGAAACGGCGACGATTGGCGCCGGAGCGCTGCCGGGCCTGCTGTATCGCCCGGAGTGGGTTAACTGGAGGACGGAGTAAGGGCGGCCGTGCCCCGCTGCACTCGCAGCCTCCTGCAATTCCTTGAGGGTCGCGGCGACATCTGCCCTGGTCTCCTTGTTTATCTGCAACTGGCGAGGGTTTGCCCGCCCCTCGTTTACCACGGCAGTGGCCTCATACCACACAAGACCTGCTCCCCCTTCGCCAAAACGCCTGTAACGGCGGCGCGTAAGGTCGCTAGGCTTCCCCTCTGGCGTGCCGTCGCACCCCTCCATCGGATTGATCGCCAGGCGGTTGGGCACAGTCTTATTGCCGATGTCTATTGGCCGGAAAAGAGGGGCAACGTCTGATGAGACGGGTATATCGAGCCCCATTTTCGCGATATCCTCTTTCAATTCATCCAGGCTTTTGTAATGAAAACGATCGTGCTGCGCCATCTCAATCCTCCATCTTTCCGAATGCCGCTTTAACTACTCTTGCTCTTGAACTATTTGTCAGCCAATCTGGTATCCGGTTTCGAGTTCAGCGGGCCCGCGAATGGACCACCGATCCGCTATTATAACAGATTTTGTTGTTCTCGAGACGCGACTTCTACTAAGTTGCTTCCTCCTACCAGTAATTCATGTATAACTGTCATGTAAGGCGGTAAGATTGCCCCAAGAAAGGCAGGGAGAAAACAGACGTAATTGCTCGTGAACGAAGGATCTTATCATGGAAAGGTAACAGCCACGGAAAGGGCACGATCTTGATCTTTGAATCAGACTTGGTGTAAAACCTGAGAGAATAGAGGATGCCACCTATAAAGTTACGCGAGCAGCCCCTTTATGAGTTCACTTACGAGATCACGATCCAGGTGGGGCACATTAACCATAGAGGCCATCTGGGCCACGACAGCATTCTACGGATACTGCACGAGGCGAGGGCTAATATGTGGCACACACTAGGCCTCGATGAACTCAACCTGGGTGATGGGAAGACAGGCGTGATCACGGGAGACACGGTCGTGACCTTCAAGAGCGAGGGGTTCATGTTCGAAACCCTCAGCGTTGAAAGTCAGGTCGACGAGATCAGCCCGGACGGCTTCAGAGTTCTTCAGCGCATAACGCGGGCCGGGCAATTGGTAGCACTCGCCGAAGTCGGTCTCCTCGGTTTTGACTATAAGACCCGCGCAAGCGCGCCAATACCGGAGACGTTCAACAAGGCGCTAGGGCGGTACAGGCAAACGCACCAAGGGGCTGTCACGGCTCTCTAGTCCTTTCAAGCTACGAAATGTTCGTTTCACTCCTGGTATTTCCCTTGTCTGTCAGTGGGGGAAGCATAGACCATTGGTTGGTCCTTACCTGAAATCACCCCAGAGCGGAGTTCCCACCGTTTGACCAGGGCAGAAAAGCGCCAGTCTAGGCAGTTGCCATGGCCGACGTTACGATTAAGGTGCTGCATCATCACCTTCGATTAGGCCATATATGCTTAAGCCCTCTTACCGACAAGAAATAACCCGCTGACCGATTGTTTTTCTTTGCCCGCACCGCTACTATTAGTCATACAGCATAGAAGAATCATTTGAGGTGCACGGCGTGATGTGGCGTAATTCCGGATATTACAAAAGAAGAGGGAGGATGGAGATGAAACGTTTAATGGCAGCCGTAATTGTGTTCGTAATCGGGTTCGCTGGATTTGCAGCTGCGGAGGACTTGATGGTGAAAGACCTTAAAATCCTCGCTGACCAGTATACTGCGGCAAGTGGTTATGGAGATACACAACTCTTTGCAACGAACTTCAGAAGCTATATGATTGGCTCCAACCGGTTGGAGGCAGCAGCGGAGCAACAAAGAAAGATCTATCAGTTTTCATTCGATACATCCATAGCCAAATTTGAGACGACGGGTGACAACAAGAGTTGTGTGATCACCAGCGCCGATTACGAATCAAAGAGGAATGGGCAGACACTCGCCAAGGGCAAAATCACGGCGACCTATTCCGTCAGGAGTGATAAGCTGATTCTTGTAATGGTAAAATTCGCAGACGAGGTAGTGCGGTACAGGGATGCGGAGAAGCTTGCCAATGAGAAACCCCGGGAGAAAGAGAACAACGTGAGTTTCATCCCCGGACCGAACTCTGTGCCCGACTTCAGTGTCGAGCCGAAACAGGAGCGCGAAATTTAGGGGCGAGACAAATGATGAAGGAAGGAGTCATACTACTACGTTGTGAGAAGGAGCCAAGCTTCTTGAGTAGACTCAGATTTCCAAATCTCTGGCTCGGTATCGGTTTCCTCTTAATCGCACTGGTGATAGTTCTCTCCTTGATGCCGAATCCACCCCATGTAGCACAGTTCAGAGGTAATGACAAACTCGGCCATTTTGCAGCCTACATTGCCATGACGTTCTGGTTTGGCCAAATCTACACGAGGAATCGAGTCCGGTGGACAATAGCACTTGCTTTTGTCATTTTGGGAATAAGCCTCGAATATTTACAGTTGCTGAGCGGCTACCGTACGTTCGAATATGCTGATATGGGAGCCAACGCAGCCGGAGTGCTGTGTGCCCTGCTCTTAGCCCAGACCCCCTTGTCGCGATGCCTGGCGGTTGTTGAAAGGTCAGTGCTCCGCTTCATCGACTAGGCAAGACCGGGCGGGATGATCTCTCCGCTCACGGGTGATCGAGAAAAAGACCTAACATACCAGTTTGCATTCAAGATGGAGACCGAGGCGAGTACCGGCAGCGCTCTGCGGCTGGACGCAGGCGTACGGCATAGCGGAGCATCTGTGGCGAGTAACGTACTACGAGAGCCGCATAAGTGGCAGCACCTGAAGAAGTATACTGGACTTGAAGGCGAATTGGTATCACTCTATGATGAGCTTCGACCTGCAAATGCCCGTCCGTAAGCGTCAGTGGCTTTCAACGTATTGAAAATTTCCCGGTCATCAAAAAATCTGCCCGCCTCGTCACGCTCCCTGCGTGCCCCGGCCATGGACTGGATCAGTAAACTCTTCGAGGCAGCGTCAGCCACCCGTCCCAGGACCTCGTCGGTTGCGCTTTTGAGGCCGAGCTCCTCGAAGGTGGTCGGCAACCCGACTGCCTTGCAGAATCCAAAGATTTTGTCCAAAAACTGAGGGCTTCTCCCCTCGAGGAGAAGCTGCACCAGGGTACCGAACCCGGCCTGCTCGCCATGAAACGGAGGCCGGTCAAAAAAGTCGCGAACGTGGTCGAACCCGTGCGCCACTGCATGAGCTGCGGATAATCCGCAGTTCTCGAAACCGAGACCGCTCAGCAGGACAGTCGCTTCGACCATTGACTCAAGGCCTGGCCCCGGTATTCCTGCCTCGGCTTCTCTCTTGGCCTGGAGACCAAACTCCAGCAGAATATCGAGGCAAAGCTTGGCCAGAGCCCTGCCGGTAATCGTGCTCAGAGCGCGGGTCCCAATCGACGGGCTGGCGGTTCTGTAATTCATATCCGCCTCGAAATGCGTATTCAGCGCATCTCCCATGCCGGCTACAAGCAGCCGAACAGGCGATTTGGCGATCACCGCAGTATCCACGAAGACCATGGTCGGGTTGGTCGGGAACTTCATCAGTGCCTCTACCGTGCCCTTGTCCGAGTATACGAGAGCAGAAGCAGAGGTCGCGCCGTCAGTGGCTGCGACCGTGGGAACGTTGATGCAAGCCACACCGGCCCCGAATTTCGGGATGAATTCGGGGGGGTCCTTCTGCACATTCGTGGCAGGCCCTGTGGCAGCAGCCCGGCCCGTATCGATGGTCTTGCCTCCTCCGCAATTGATGATGGCATCATGGCCTCCGTCGAGACACGCTTTCTTTACGCGTTCTATCTCCTTGAAGCTGCACTGTCCACCAAACTCAATAAGAGCGTACCTGATCTTCTTCTCCACCAGTCCCTGATCGAGCGCGGGTCCTACGGCCTTCTTTGCGCTGGGGGAAGCCAGGATTAGAGGGTTCTTGATGCCGAGCATTTCCAGCTGCTCGCCCATGCGAAGCAGCGCATTCGGGCCTTGTACATACCTGAGGGGACTCCTCAAAACTTTTAGTGTCATAATCAAATCCTCCCTGTGCAAGTTACAATTAGAAGATATTGCGCTACGCGCTTCAAATCCGCAAATGCAAGATCGTCGAGCGAATCCCTGTCCTAGTCAACGGCGACTAACGTGCACGCGCACTGCGTCAGACGATCGTCACCCGCCTGAGGATGGCGCAAAGAGGGCCACCTCATCCCCATCTTTAAGGAAGTACTCCGCCTCGATGGCCATGCCGTTTACGGTAATGATGTAATTCAATCCCTTCGGGAGTCTAAGTTCCTCCACTACTTCCTGAACGGTCTTCCCCTCGTCGACAGATTTTTTCAGAGAGAATCTACCCCTCGCCTCAGGCGAGTGATAGGCAATATTTCCCCAAAGCTTGATTTCAATTTCCACATTGTCGCCTTCACCCTTTAACACCGATTCTTACCGCACTAGCATACGGTCGTCCCGCTGACCATTAGGTCTCGGCGTAGGCCATGCGTAGTCAAGATGGAGACCGAGGCGGCAGCGAGGAAGCCGACGCAGGCGTACTATAGGTACGTCAAGGAGAGCGACGGAGCGACAACGAAGGTATACACTTGAATACGCATGGCCTACGAGGCGCAGCCAAGGATCGCCCTCTTGACCATGGTCTTCGCTATCTGGACCATGTAAGCATTGTAAGGCATGGGTCTGGCGTCAGAGACCGCAGCAGCTCCGGCTGCCTCGGCATTGGCCTCGTTGATAGCCTTGCCCTTGATAGCCTCCTCTGCCTGAGTCGCCCGGTACGGCTTGACATAAACGGCATTGAGACAAATCCTCGCGGCTGTGACCTTCTTCTTGGAGACTGCCACCATGGCGGCACAATTGACAATGGGGAAGTCGATGGCCTTACGGAGGGCAAACTTGACGAAAGCGCTCTTTCCGAAAGGCTTGGGTATCTGGATCTCCGTGACGATCTCGTCATCGTCAAGGACGGTCGTTTTGGCTACGGATACCTGGAAGAAGTCCTCCGCCTTGATGGAGCGCCGGGATGTCTTTATCGTGGCATCGAGGGCGATGAGCGCCGGTGCCGTATCGCTGGGATGGACCGCGTAACAGCCCTGCTCCACGCTGCCGCCGAAGATGGAGTGATACCGGTTATCTCCGTCGATGGCATAGCACCTTCCGCCGCCTTTTCTGAGGCAGGCGAAGCGGTTGTTCTCGATTACGGTAGTACCAGCATCTGATGTCCTGACAGATGTTGCCGCCGATCGTGCCCATCTCTCTCAAATGCGTGGAAGCGGTCCTGCGCGCGGCTTCCGCCAGGGCAGGGTATGCATCTATTATTCTCGCGTCGGTGGCGATATCCTCGAGTCGCGCCAGCGCTCCGATGAAAAGTGTGCCATCCTTCTCTTCAATAAGATCGAGACCCGGAATAGTCTTGATATTGACGAGGGCCTCGGGGTAGGTGGGCAGGATCTCGTCCTTCATCTTGCCGAGAAGGTCTGTGCCGCCTGCAATGACGGCCGCTCTCTTCCCGTACCGCTGCAGGGCTGCAATCGCCTCATCCAGGCTCCTCGCGTTGACGTGCGCAAAGTTCTTCATCTTCTTCCTCCTATCCCTTGCCCAGGGCTTTGAGGACCCTGTCCGGGGTGGTCGGCATATCGACCCATGCGCCAATGGCATTGTGAACGGCCGCGTAGAACGCTGACGGCAGCACCGTGGCCACGTCTTCACCGATGCCGACGGACCCGTAGGGGCCATAGCCCATTCCCGTCTCGACAATGATCGTGTCGATAGGTCCGCAGTCGAGCATGGTGTTGATCTTGTAGTCGATGAGGTTGCCGTTCAGAACCACGCCGGTGGCAGGACAGTAAAGCGTGTCCTCTGTGCGTGCCCGGCTTACCCCCATGACGGAGCCGCCGTATTGCTGCCCCTCCACCGCATCGGGATTGACCGCCTTGCCCACATCATTCGCGTTCACAACCCTGGTTACCTCGATCCCGCCTGTCTCGGGATCAACCTCGACCTCGACAAAATGCGCCTGCCTGACAAATATGGGTCTGGGTCCCGGAGTTCCCATGAAGGCGCCTTGCTGGTTCTGCCATCCCCACGCAAAGAGCGGCTCCGTGGAACCGATGTCCATCTTGCCCATGTAGAAGGCCGGCCTGACTATTTCTGCCATGGTCATTCTCTTGGACGGATCTTTCTTAACGTAGACCACGCTATCCTTGATATCCAGGTCCTCCGGCTTATAATCAGGGAAGGGCGGGTAATAGCCCATGTCGGGTCGCTCCGGTATCCTGGGCGTGGTGGCGATCTCCAGGATCTTTTGTTTGAGCTGTCTTGCAGCGTTCCTGATAGCGTAGCCATTGACGGTCAGGTTGGTAGACGAATCGGGCGTCATCGTGGTGAAGCCCGCCTCTTCAAACTGCCGGTAATGCACATCCTCGTAGCGGAACCCCAGCTCGTCGGCAGCGATCTGACAATATGCCGTTTCGGCAGCGCACCCATTATCACAGCGCTGGGCGAGGATGCGAGCCGACCCGTCATCACGTTCAATCCTCATCCCGAGCGCCCCTGAGCCGGATGAATCACTCCACTCGTGCGTAAAGGTAAAGCCTATCCCGTGCAGCCTGCCGTTGGGGAGCCTCTTTGTGCCGGGCAGGTGCCACTTTTTATCCCACGCTATCGCCTTCTTCCCCGCCTCTATGCACTCCTTGAGACTATCCCTGTTCGCAAAGCCATGGGCGCGCTTCAAGTCAGCGAGGTCCGCCATCGGGCGTCCCTCGACCCCATCGTTTTTGAAGGCTACTTCGGTCGGGTCCATCTCCAGGGCTTCAGCCACATGGTTCAGTACCGCGCCGAGACAAAAGGCATTCATGTTCTGTTCGCACCGGAAGGCGGAACCGGGCATGATGTTCAGCACCGCGCCGTTCGACTCCTGGAGTAAATGGTGAACCCTGGTGTTCTCCACGAAATGACCAAGATGTGCAAACCCCTTTCTGCCAAACCAGGATGTCGCAGCGACAGCCGTTATTGTCCCATCGTTCTTGAACCCGACCTTCACCTGATACCTGGCATTATCCATTCCGGCTCCGCAAAAATCCTCTCTCCTGGTAAATTGCCACTTGACCGGCCTCCCGGTTCTCCTGGCGAGGATCCCTGCTATGATGTTCGGCTGCATATTGAGCGCCATCTGGGACCACCCTCCGAAGCTGCCACCCTGATAGAAGCAATGGAGCGTGACCTGACTTACCGGCATCTTAAAGAAGTCGGAAATCTGGCGCTTGGCCAGATGGGGACGCTGGTGCTTCAGCCACAACTCCGGATACTCCCCATTCCACCTGAACAGGCCATTGGGCCGCTCCGGCCCGACCCAGTTTTCCTTATCTTTTCTCATTCTCCATTCAATGATCCTGTCGGCTTCCTTGAAGCCTTCGTCCGGGTTACCATACACGACCTTAGCCTCCCGCTGCTGGGCCGGGAGAACAAAGTTGCCATTGGGGAACGATTCCGGGTTTGTCAGCGGGGCGCCCGGCTTCAGCGCCTCTTCCTGGTCCAGGTTAAAGGGACGCTCTTCCCACTCTATTTCTACCAATCTCAATGCCTCATTTGCTATCTCTTCCGTATCAGCGGCTACGGCAACGCCCATCGGCATGCCCTGCCAGTACCCCACCCTGTTGAGG
Source organism: uncultured delta proteobacterium (assembly GCA_963821605.1). GTDB lineage: Bacteria > Desulfobacterota > Syntrophorhabdia > Syntrophorhabdales > WCHB1-27 > JADGQN01. The sequence continues at coordinate 71,880 of CAWGEZ010000037.1, forward strand.
ACCGGCTCGTGTCCCTCGGTCCGTCCTCCAAAATGACCGCTCACGTCCGCCCTCTCGGGGAGTTCCGGATCGTCATACCTGAGGAGGGCCCGCACGCCGGGCAATGCCGCTGCCTTGCTTGTGTCCATGCTTTTGATGCGTGCGTGGGGATAGGGGCAGGTAAGGATGCGGAGCCATAGCTGCCCGGGCAGCTGTACGTCGGTGGTATAGACGGCATAGCCTGTTGCCTTCTCGTAGCCATCCTTTCGCCGCACACCGCGTCGCCCTATGGCGCTGTATTCCTCCAGCGGGTACTTATCGGCCCGCAGGGTGTGTTCAGGGGCTATAATCCGTTGGCTGTCGTCCTTGTTCATCTCATCCTCCCTGGCCTTCCTGCAAAAGCTTCGCTGCCTCAGCGACTGCCTTCGGGTGCTGGGGATACGTCCCGCAGCGGCAGAGATTGCCGGAGAGCGCCTCCCGTATCTCCTCCTCGGTGGGGTTGGGGTTTCTGTCGAGCAGCGCCTTTGCAGTCACCACAAAGCCCGGCGTGCAGTAACCGCACTGCATACAGTGGTGCTTGACGTAGGTTTCAATGAGGGGATGCTTCGCTGCTGCGATCCCTTCGGCCGTCTCTATAGTCGCGCCATCACACTCGATTGCCAGCGTCATGCAGGAGAGGACGGGCCTGTCGTTCATGATCACGGTGCAGGAGCCGCACGCGCCCCGGTCGCAGAACATCTTGACCCCGGTCAGACCCAGTCTGTCGTGGATCACCGTGTAGAGGGTCACGTTAGGCTCAACCTGAAGCTCGTAACGCTCGCCGTTGACCATGAGGCCGATCAGTCCTTCCGGTCGCGGAAACGGCTCCGTGCCATGCTTAGCGATAACGTGGGTTTTGAGCTTATCGACAGTGTCAAAGGTCGCCCGGCAATAAGGACAAATGGACGGCATACTTCCTCCTTATCTCAAGGTCCGTAAGAAGACCGACTGCTTGATACGGTTCTCATAGTCGTTTCTAAAGTACTTCAGGGTGTCCAGCACCGGGATCGGCGCTGCCTGACCAAGGCCGCAGAGGGACGAGTCCATCATCACCAGGGAGAGTTCCTCCAATACCTTGATATCCTCCTCGACACCCTCGCCTCTGGTGAGTCTTTCCAGGATATCGATCATCACCTCGGTGCCTTCGCGGCAAGGGGTGCACTCACCGCACGACTCCTCGTTCAAGAACTCCATGCTCCGGTAAACAAAATCGATCACATCTCTGGTGGCGTTCATTACCGTGATAGCGCCCGAGCCCAGGACGGTCTCGTAGGAAAGCGGTGTGTTGACCATGGAGGCGGGGACGATGCCGCCGGTGGCGCCACCGATCTGGACCAGCTTGACATCTTTGGCGCCGGCAAGCTCGAGCAGTTCCGCAAGCCTGCTTCCCATGGCAAGCTCATAGACGCCCGGCCGTTCCACATCGCCGCTTACGGAAAATACCTTGGTGCCGGCGCTCTTTGCTGTGCCGATCCGAGAAAACCACGCAGCCCCTCCGGCGATGATGCGGGGGATGTTCATGAGCGTCTCCACATTGTTGATGATAGTCGGTGAGCCGAAGAGACCGCTTTCCGGAGGAAAGGGCGGACGAAAGCGGGCCTCTCCCCGTTTACCCTCAATCGAGTTCATCAGGGCCGATTCCTCGCCGCAGATATAGGCGCCTGCACCTTCCCGAATCTCGATCGGCAGATCGAGCAGACCCTTAGATGTCGCCTGATCGATGGCTCCTTTGAGGCCGTCGAGAAGATAATGGTATTCTCCGCGAAGATAGATGTAGGCCTTCTGCGCCCCTATGGCGTATGCAGCAATCCCTATCCCCTCGAGGAGAGAAAAGGGGTCGTGCTGGATGATATAGCGGTCCTTGAATGTTCCCACTTCGCCTTCATCAGCGTTGCAGATTACGAACTTTTCATCTCCGGGGGCGGATCGTGCCAGCTCCCACTTCGCGCCACAGGGAAATCCGGCACCTCCTCTTCCCTTAAGTCCCGAGGCCTTTACCTCTGCAATGACCGCTTCTGAGCCCATGACACGGGCCTTGTTTAAGGCCTGAAAGCCATCCTTCCGCAGGTAGGTGGCGATATCGCCAGGGTCTATAGCCTCACAAAGCTGTAGAACGATTCGCGTCTGGGCCATGGCACAATCTCCCTTATAGTTCCCGATATGACTTCAGGATGTCGGCTATTGTTCCCGGTGTGAGATTACCGTGTACGGTATCATCGATCAGCATGGCCGGGGCCTGATCACAGGCTCCTATGCAATTTGTCAGCGCAAAAGAGAAGCGTCCGTCGGGTGTTGTTTCTCCGGGTTTTATCCCGATCAGCTTTTTCACACTCGCAATGATCATCGGTGCGTCTTTGAGATAGCAGGGTAGACTCTTGCATATCCTGATCACGTGTTCTCCCTGCGGTTTCCTGGGGAGAAAGGCGTAGAAGCTGGCCACACCGTACACCTCACTCACGGGAAGGTTGAGCTTAGCTGCGATCTCTTTCGTCGATTCTTCCGAGAGGTAGCCCGCAGTTCGATGTCCGGCCTTAAGCAGGTCGAGGAGGTTTGTGCGGGTGCCGTTTTCCGAAAAGGTTGCGGCGGGAGCTTTTGCTTTCGGTGTACCTTCTCGTTTCTTAACCCCTTCCGGCCACAGGAGAGCATTGGTCGGACAATACTCGATACAGATGCCGCAATCCTTACAGACTTCCTTGTTGAGGGGCTCGTCGCAGTCGACAACGACCTTGGAGGCAAAGGCGCGGTAGGCCATGCTGTACACCTTCTGACGGGCAACTTCGTTGCAGGCCCGGATACATTTGCGGCAGAGGATACACTTCGACATATCCCTGAGTACATACGGGCTGAGATGCTCTGCTGCGTAAAGACGGGGCCTTTTGACGTGAAACCGGGGAGGGCCCGCTTCCAGATCGGAGGCAAGCTTGTGGAGACCGCATTCCCGCGCCTCCAGGTCAGTCACACAGGTGCCCGTATGTCCGGCAAGGAGGAGCTCTATCGTAGCCTGACGCGCCTTCCTGACCCTGGCAGAGCCGGTGGCGATGACCATGCCCTCGGCAACTGGGGTATGGCAGGAGCCGACCAAAGTGCGGGAGCCCTCGACCTCTACCACGCAGATGCGGCAATTGCCGGAAGGCTTGATCCCCTCCTGGTGACAGAGTCTGGGGATTGTTATGCCCACCGAATCTGCCGCCTCAAGGATGGTCACGCCCTTAAGGGCGCTCACCTTCGTACCGTCAATCGTCAGCGTTACCTCGTTCATGATTTGCCTCATCTCGTTTTATTGATCAGGCGTGCCTTTTTCTGGCCTCGACCCGTTAGCCTCGTGCCTCGACCCTGTATCCTCCCTCAATGCATCCTTGAAGGAAGCCAGAGCGCGGTCTGCGGAAAGATCATCAACACGGCGGTTGCCAACACAATAGCAATAAGTAAGATACTCGTTCCCTTATAGACTTTTGCCAATGGGACGTTCGCTGTTGCGCTCACCACAAAAGCGATCATGCCCACAGGTGGAAAGACAAGCCCCATGGCGATCATCATCATCGAGAGTACGCCGAACCAGACGGGATCGAAACCAAGCGAGGTGATGAGCGGGAAGGAGACCGGCAGGGTGAGGAGGAGCAAAGGAATCTCATCCATGACCATGCTGATGACGAAGTAGCCTACGATGATGCCTATGACGACGAGCCAACGGTTAAGCCCCATTTCCATGACCGTGGCGACGACCTGCTGCGGGATTCGGCTCATGGTCATATAATAGCCAAAGATGTTGGCCCCCATGAAAATGATGAAGCACATGGCCGAGGTACAAACAGTCTCTTTGAGGGCTTCTATCGCACCTGACCAGGTGAGACGACCCATGGCTACCCCGATCACGGCAGCCATGAACGCGCCGAGGGCACCCACTTCAGTCGGGGTGGCAATGCCTTCGTAGAGAAGAACCAGGACAATGAGAATCAGCAGCAGGCTGGGCCAGATACGAAGAAGGCTTCTCCAGCGCTCATCCATGGGCACGCGCTCCGTACGGGGAGCATGGGAAGGGACGAGCAGTACCCAAACGTAAATGCACAAAGCGAGAAAGATGCCGAGGATAACACCCGGGATCACCCCTGCAACCAGCAACCGGCCAATCGATGTTTGCGTCGCAATACCGTAGATCACCATGGCGACGCTGGGCGGAATAAGGATGTCAAGTGTGGCCCCCACACCGACGGAACCCGCGGCCAACTCGTCGGAGTAACCGAAACGGCGCATATTCGTGATAGCTATATTCGACATTGCAGCAGCCGCTGCGACACTGGCCCCTGACATGGCTCCGAAGATCCCGCAGGCAAAAACCGTGGCAATGGCAAGGCCGCCCTTCATATTGGACAGCCAGTTGGCAGCGGCGGTGTAAAGATCTTTTGCGAGACCGCTCGATGATGAGAGATAGGCCATCAGGATGAACATCGGCACCGTGCTGAGATTGTAATCGCCTACCGAGTTGAAAGGCACTGTCCTGAGAACAGTCAGTACGATATTCCAGTCACCTCGAATGAGCCATATGCCGAGAATGCCTGAACCGGCCAGGGCAAACGCGATCGGTACCCCCAGGAGAAGGGCCACGACCAGTGTTATAACAGGGAGAGCAGCTTCCATTTCCAATCTCCTGCCATGTATGCTCTTACCTGTTCAGACAGTGGGTGAATCGTCTTTAAACAGGGCGGATTCTCCCGACCGTATCCGTCGGAGATCGAGCACCATCAAAACAAGCATCACGAATAACCCCACAGGGATAATCGCGCATGAAGGCCACACGGGTTGCGATATAGTATTGAACGTCATCTTGCTCGCGTAAGTTCGAAGCACCTGGAGGATTGTGGCGAAGGTCAAAACTATAATGTAAAGAATGGAGAAGAGCTGGACCAAATGGTTTATGACGATCAATACCGACCGCCGCAGATGGTTCGTCAGGATGGTTACCCGTATGAAAGCCCCTCTCCGATAGGCGTAGGCGCATCCCAGGAAGACGCTGGCCAGCATCAGATACTTCTCCGTCACCTCGTAAGCTCCCGTGATCGGTCGATTGAAAAGATACCGTCCCATGGCGTCTGTCGAAGTGAGAAGCACCATGATGGCCGTGGCAACCACCGCCGCGTAAGTTAATACGCTCTCACACCAGTGCAGCAGTTTCATGCCGTTCCTTTTCCTCCCGTCTCATGCGCCCGCGGCATGCCACGGAATGATGATATCGTCTCTCTGGGACCCTTGGCCCCTGAACCCTCGGATCCTGTTTCTGCCGAATTCTGTTACTTACTATACTTTGCCAGGTTTGCCTTAAGCTCCTGAATAATCTTTTTCCCCGGCAGGCCCTTCGCTTCCAACTCAGCCTCCTTCGCATCCCAGACGGGCTTTACCGCCTTTTCCCAGCGAGCAAGTTCGGAGGACGGCAGATCAATAAACTGAAACTTTTCCTTCTCCACCGCATACTTGGCGCCCTGCTCGTCGAGCTTCAGCCATATCTTGGCATAGAGATCGACGATGTGGTCGCCACCGACGTCATCGATTGCCTTCCGGATATCTGCCGGAAGGCTCTCATATTTCTTCTTGTTCATCGCGAGATAGAACGTGTTGTACCCGAGGGATACCTTGGTACCGTAATGGAATACTTCAGCGAGCTTGCGCCCCTCCAACAGATCCGTAGGCAATACCGCACCGTCAATTACGCCCTTGTCAGCTGCAGTGTAGACATCCCCCAGACCAACCGTCACGGGGGTAAACCCCAATGCCCTGCCAGAGTCCGATATTGCTTTCGCCGGACTCATCACTTTCAGGCCCTTTACGTCCTCCAGGGTTCGAACAGGTTTCTTTCCTGTAAAGAGGAACTGCCACCCGGTGCAATAAATGGCAATGATATGCGTGTCGGAGAACTCTTTGCGGGCCTCGGGAAATTTCTTATAGATATCCCAGATAACGCGACTGGTGTTTGTACAGGTCGGTCTGATGTCAGCCAGATTCATTATTTCGCTGACCGGAAAGCGCCCGGGTGTGAGCCCCACAAATGCCTCGGCAATGTCGGCCACGCCGGTTACGGCCGACTCGTAATTTTCGTTCAGCGGGCTCAACGTAGCGGAAAAATAGGGGACAATCTTTACCCGCCCCTGGGCCCGCTTCTCCAGTTCCTCAATCCATGGTTTGATAGCGCCCACGTAGCGTAGGTGTGTCGGCTGCATCATAAGATTGAAGCTCAGTTCGATGGGCTTCTGTTGGGCCACAGCAACACCATTGAAGCCACTCATAATAATCCCCACCATAACAAAAGATAGTAAGACGGCTCTCTTCATATCAAATCCCCCTTTGTAGTTTGCGCTAAAGCAGGTGAATCCTGCCCTTATATCACGGACCTTTTCATCCCCCCTGCCTCTCAATTCACAGCCCTAATATAACCCAGAACAAGAATTTTTGCTTCGGGGGAGAATGACGTATGCAAGGGGCATGTGGCCTTACCTAAGAGAGCATCCGATGCAGCTTAACGTTATCGGCTCTTCCTGTTGTACCCGAACCTTTCCTCGAACACAGGCGCTATGAGATTATCCACGGGAGCGTAATCGTCCGTGATAACGATAGCGTGAGGGTTCATGAGAAGCTTTTGCACCAGCACGTCTGAAACAATGGCAGATTTGGCTTCGCCGCGATAATGGTCCTTCAGCCAGGCGTCAAACTCCGCCATGTTAAGAGGACGATAGCTCGCCATGACGATAAACGTGCTTATACGGAGGTTCTCAAAATCAGGGCTCACGGAGAGGAGATAGACGTTCTTCTCTCCGAAAACTTCTCGCAGCGTCTTGATGTACGATGGCAGAAACGCACCCCTCTGGAAGTTGTCTATAATATTCGAAACAATGATTCCGTCCGGAGTCATAATGGACTTGAGCTGGGCCACAAATTCTTTGGTGGTGAGATGATAGGGGATTGAGAGATCGTTGTACGCATCCGTAAATATCACATCGTACTTTTCCGCACAGTTCATGACGTACCAGCGACCATCCGTGTTGTACGTTGTAATCCGTGTGCTCCTGGGAAGCCCCAGCTGATCGTATACGACCTTGGTGATCATGGGGTCTATTTCAGCGACATCAATTTGGGCATTGGGGTAGGTAATCTCCATGTAGCGCGGAAAGGTATAGCCGCCCCCGCCTATGCTAAGGGATTTGAAAGCGGTGTTCTGGTCGAAACGCCACTTCATGACCTCGGCGTAAATGCGTTCATACTCGTACTCTATGTGAGTTGGATCCTCCAGGCAGACATAGGAATGGATCAGGTTGTCGAGGATCAGGGTCCGGAGCGTTTTTCCGTCAGGGCTCTGGGTCTTCGCAAGCTTTAACGTATAGTAGTCGCTCTCCTTGTAGTAATAGTACCGGGAGTCGAGTCGCGGCTTATACGCAAAACCATAGACCACTGAAAACAGAACAAGCATTGCAACGAGAAAGGCGGCTTGCGCCTTCCTTGCCTTGAACAGAGCGCCGAACAGGATCGCCGCGACGATAAGAATCGCTCCCATCGCAAGAATTATCGTGCGGGTTCCCATCAAAGAGATAAGCAGGAACCCGGTGGCGAATGTGCCGATTATAGCGCCCAGAGTCGAGACCGCATAAATCTTTCCTACCACGTTTCCTGCACCTTCCACGCTCTTCAGAGTGAGCCGCACCACGACCGGCGATATCGTCCCGAGGATGCAGCCGGGGATAAAGAAAATGAACGTGGTGACGGTGAATATGCGCCACATGAGTGACAGATGAAAACGGTGCGCAGCCACCAAATCGGTGAGCGGTAGTATCGTAAGGGACGCAAGGCCGGAAAGGAGTAGCAGGATGCCGAGCGTTTTCCTTGCTGGAAATCGGTCTACGATTCTTCCGCCGATATAGGCGCCGATGCTGATACCCGCAAGTATCACCCCGATTATGCTCGTCCATGTATAGATCGAGACCCCCACAAACGGCGCAAGTATCCGGCCGGCCACCATTTCGATAACCAGCGAGCAAAAGCTGGCAATAAACATGACGATGTATGCCTCGAACAGACTCATAAGATCAACAAGTTCCTTTCTGTGAGATGGATTTGGCGCGGCGATCGAGCCCCACTATTCTTAGTGGATTCGGGATGGTTTGTCAAACACTTTTTTGGGCTTGTCAGGAAGGCAACAGGCGCCAAGGACTCGCCATCACGAAGGCGGCCCGGGTAGTGAAACTTACTGGAATGGCCCGGGTTTTTGTACTATACTATTATAGGGACTCGCGTCGCCCCCTCCAGCGGCAAAGCCGCCGGAGCCTCCCGCACCCGCAAGCGGGTACCCGGCTCGCCGTGCTCGCTAGCTGGATTTCCACGGGAGACGCGAGTAGTCGAAAGCCGCGCATTTGTGGTGGGGGGAAGGCGCCTACCTTTACGCGGTGTGTGCCATTGATGTACCGCGGCTTGCCCGTGGAAATCTAGGTGAGAACTATGAGTGTATTGTTGATAGAAGACGAACTTAAGGTCGCAAGTTTCATCAGTAAAGGCCTCGAAGAAGAGGGCTATTCCGTGCAGGTGGCATACAACGGCGCCGAAGGCTTGCAGCTTCTCAAGGCAGGAGTTTTCGATATCGTCCTTCTCGACCTGATGCTGCCGGAAATCGGTGGTCTGGAAGTCTTGCAGACCATGCGGAGCTGGGGCACGACCACCCCAGTACTGATCATCACCGCCAAGAGCTCAAAAGAGGATGTTGTGCGCGGTCTGGACACGGGCAGCGACGATTATCTCACCAAGCCATTCTCCTTTGAAGAGCTGCTCGCACGTATGAGGGCTTTGCTTCGAAGAAAATCAGGTAGAGATGCCCACATCCTCCGTTACAGAGATATGACGCTCGACCCTTTCAACCGGGCGCTCTCAGTCGCCTCAAAAGAGGTGGAGCTGACAGAAAAAGAATTCATGATCATGGAGCTCATGATCAAGAACAGCGAAAAGCCGGTGAGCCGTCGCGAGGTCGCGGACTCTGTCTGGCAAGATGGCTCTGACTCTACCAACATTGTCGACGTCTATATAAATTTCTTGAGAAAGAAGATCGAGTCAGTATCCAAGAAGAAGTATATCCACACGGTAAGGGGTACCGGCTACATTCTCAAAGAGGAAGATGAAAGGGCTGACTAATCTACCAATACGCTGGCGCCTCTCTCTGCTTTATGGCGGCATACTGTTTCTGATTCTGACAGTATTTGCAGGTGGCGTTTATATTTACTTTAGGAATAGTTTACAGCGAAGCATCGATACGAAGATACGGTCGATCGCAGAGGTGATATCTTCTTCGATGACGGAAGCCCACGACCCTACCGTGTTCGGCAACTTCGAACGCTACCTCGAGAATGTATTTGGTCGAAAGCCGAAAGGAAAATTTATTCAGATCATGGACAGGTCTGGACGAATCGGCGCAAAGATGAGCGACATTGAGACGCAGACTCTTCCGACGAGCTTTTCTACATTGGAACGCGCTACTCAGGGCGAAATCGTGTACGAAACCATAGAGACGGGGATCCCCCGCCTCCGCATGGTCACACTGCCCATAATGGAGAATAAGAAGGTCACGAGCATCGTGCAGGTGGGAAGTTCCCTCGAAGATTTTGATGAGACGATGAAGCGCCTGCTCATCATCCTGCTTATCGGGATCCCTTCTTCCATCGGCGCTGCAATTGCGGTCGGCTACTACATGGCCAAAAAGGCGCTGAAACCGGTAGATCAGATTAGAAGGGCTGCCATCAAGATTTCGTCCAGCAACCTTGATGAGCGAATAGAGATTGGCCTGAGAAAAGACGAGCTGGGCAGGCTCGCACACACGTTCAACGAGATGATTGCCAGGCTCAAAGACGCCTTTCAGCGAATTAACCAGTTCAGCATCGATGTCTCTCATGAGCTGAAGACACCCCTCACCATACTGAAGGGCGAAACAGAAGTCGCCCTCCGGAAGCCAAGAGACAGCTCAGCGTATCAACTGTTGCTTACGAGTAACCTGGAGGAGATTAACCAGATGGCAAGAATCATCGACGACCTTCTCCTCCTCGCCAGGGCAGATACCGGCGAAACCCGGCTCAAGGTGGACGAGATCGATTTGAAAGACCTGATTCTTGAGGTGTACTCGGACATGAGCATTTTCGCCGAAAAGAAGAACATAGAGCTTACGGTAGAGGAATTGCATGAGACAAAATTGGCTGGAGATGAACTGAAGCTCCGGAGGATGCTCTGGAATGTCGTGGAGAATGGCATAAAATACACGCAACCTGGCGGGAAAGTCGCTATTTCGTCGGGCCTCGAAAATGGGTCTGTACGGATCAACGTCAGAGATACGGGCGTCGGCATATCGGATAAGGATCTGAAATACGTGTTCGATAGGTTTTACAGAGCAGGCGGGTCGAGGAACCGTGAGAGCGGGAGCGGTCTGGGCCTGTCGATCAGTAAGTGGATTGCGGAGGCACACAAGGGCACGATAGAGGTTGAAAGCCATGCCCCTTCTGGCACCGTCTTCTCGATCAAACTACCGTTAGCTGGAGGAGCTACATGAGGGATAAGAAGTGGTTCGGCGTAATTCTCGTACTTGTGTTGATCCTGGCTGCCTCGCTGTATGCAAGAGAGAAACTCACTCCTCGCGAAGAGCCGGGTGTACCCAAAAGTTCCGGTATCCATCAGGCCGCTTATAGCGGAGGATTGCCGCAGTTTACCACCCTCGTCAAAGAGGTCTCTCCGTCCGTTGTCAACATAAGCACCACGACCGTGGTCAAAGGGATGGACCCTGGTGATCGCTTCATGGGGCCGTTCAAAGAGTTCTTCGGAGAGGACTTTTTCGATAAATTCTTCGGGGACGCTCCACAACGGGAATTCAAACAGCGAAGCCTGGGGTCCGGATTCATAATCGATAAGGAGGGATACATCCTGACGAACAACCATGTCGTCGAAAAAGCTTCAGCAATAAAAGTGAGGCTGAAAGATGGCAAAGAGTATGATGCCAAGATCGTCGGAAGAGATTCCAAGACTGATATTGCCGTTATTAAGATAGTCACAAAAAACGGTGTGTCTGTCGCCCCCCTGGGGGACTCGGATAAACTGGAGGTCGGAGAATGGGTTCTCGCCGTAGGCAACCCTTTTGGCCTCCAACATACGGTCACGGCAGGCATAGTGAGCGCCAAAGGAAGGGTGATCGGACAAGGGCCATATGACGACTTTATTCAAACTGATGCGTCAATTAACCCAGGGAATAGTGGCGGTCCCCTGTTCAACCTCAACGGGGAGGTTGTCGGTATCAACACCGCCATTGTCTCCGGCGGTACGGGGATCGGTTTTGCTATACCCATCAATCTTGCCAAGTCATTGCTGCCGCAGTTGAAGACAAAGGGGAAGGTGGTGCGAGGCTGGCTCGGCGTCGTGATTCAGAAGGTCACGCCGGAGCTTGCGAAGAATTTCAATCTGAAAGAGTCAGAGGGTGCACTCGTTTCTGACGTGATGGAGGACAGCCCGGCAAGCAAAGCCGATATCCGCAGAGGCGACGTCATCGTATCCTTTGACGGTCATGCCATCAAAGAAATGGAGCAACTCCCCAAGCTGGTTGCCGGTACAGAGATAGGGAAAAAGGCTAAGCTCGGCCTGATAAGAGAAGGCAAGAGTCTTGAGGTAGACGTCACCGTCGGAGAACTCAAAGACGAGAGGAGAGAGGCCAGGGAAACGCCGGAGACGGAAAAGACTTATGGTCTCGTCGTCCAGAACATAACCCCGGAGATTGCACGCCATCTCAACTTGAAGGACCGACGGGGAATCATTGTGACGGATATCCAACCAGGCAGTCCTGCAGAGAATGCAGACCTGCGGGCTGGCGATATTATAGTGGAAATTAACAAGAAACCGGTTCGAAGCGTTGCCGAATTCAAGGAGCTTATGAAGAAAGCCAGCCTGAAGGATGGCATAGTCGTGCTCGTAAAAAGAGAGAATGTTACCTTCTATGGGGTGATGAAGGAGTAAACTTTTCCGGCAAACGGACGATAACCTATTCGTATGCCGCTATTTGAATGGGAAGGCAGGACAGCTAAAGGCGAGGTAAAGTACGGGGCGCTTGCCGCCGATTCTGAGATCGAACTCAGAACGCTTATAAGGCGGGAAGGCATTATCCTCGTCAAATCCACTGAGAAAAAAGAAGAGAAGGCCGGACGCTTCAGCACACGAAAAAAGGTGAAGCAAGGGCACATCGGTGTCTTTACCCGTCAGCTGGCAACGATGATAACATCAGGACTGCCGCTCGTACAGTCCTTAGAGGCGCTCTCGCAACAGTTGGACGATGGCAATTTGCGGGCCATCGTCAAAGCCATAAAGCAAAAAATCGAGGAAGGCGTTCGATTTGCCGATGCGTTGAAAGATTATCCAAAATGCTTCGACGATCTTTACGTAAACCTTGTCCTCGCAGGAGAGGAGGGGGGTACCCTCGATGCCGTCCTGATAAGGATATCTACTTACATAGAAAAAACTGAAAAACTGAAAAAGAAGGTTAAATCTGCGCTCATTTACCCGGCCAGTATCGTCACCGTTGCCATAGCGGTGGTTATGATCCTTCTCCTATTCGTGATTCCCGTGTTTGAAGGCATGTTCTCCAGCTTCGGCAGAGCATTACCGGCACCCACGCAGATGGTCATCGATCTCTCCAAGATCGTCAAATCAACAGTGCACTTTATGTTTGCAGGCGCCATTGTGGGGGTATTTCTCCTCAGAAGGTACCACAAGACTGAGACGGGCGCGAGGCAGTTAGATGCGCTCGTTCTGCGTATCCCGGTACTGGGATTACTTCTGAAAAAGGCTTCCATGGCGCGCGTGACACGTACGCTGTCGACACTTCTTTCCAGTGGGGTCTCGATCCTGGAAAGCCTCGTCATCGTGGCCAAGACCGCTGGCAACAAGGTGATTGAGGAGGCCCTAATTACTGCACGGACTCACATCAGTCAAGGGCGGTCGATCTCTGAACCTCTAAAAGAGAGTGGCGTCTTCCCTCCTATGGTAGTGCAGATGATCCAGGTAGGCGAGTCAACCGGGGCGCTCGACAGCATGCTTAACAAAATTGCCGATTTCTATGAGGAGGATGTGGACAACACCGTAGCAAACCTGACCGCCCTCCTGGAGCCGGCCCTGATGGTCTTCCTCGGCATTGTCCTGGGCGGCCTGATTATCGCCATGTACCTCCCCATATTCCAGCTCGGAACGGTTGTCGGATAACCGTCCTCCGGCTTGGACACCGGAATCTAGATGTCAGACCCTAAAGTTTGTAACTCAGATATTTGACTCCATATCTTCCCTCTCGCAGACAGCCATAAAGTGTTACAATAGAAGCGTGATGAAGCGTGCGACAGTCATCCCGGCGATGCTGCTCGTTGCCTGCTGCCTTGCCGCAACAGTTGGTGCCCGTGAGGAACCTTCGGTAACGGTTCCTGCTGTCGGATTCGCAAGGGGCGTCCTACAGGACTCGCAGGAACAGGGCACAGGATTGAGAGCCCAGTCAGAGAAATCGTCGCCAGGCCGGCCCCTACAGCCCCGGGTAGAATTGCTGGTGGAGGGAGACCCTCCATTTGAGCCGAATAAACCGATACAGTTTGCCGCTCTGGCAGAGCCTTGGGGACCGAACCTGGAGTATCGTTACTCCTTTGGGGATGGACCCCCAACAGGTTGGCTGGGCGACAGCAGGTTTCCGCACAGCTATACCAACCCGGGCACCTATCGGGTCTATGTGGAGGTCCGGACGAAGCCGGGTCTTTTTGCTCCCGCAGACTTGTGGAAGAGTAACATTGTCAGGGTACAGGTCGTTCAGAAGGAAGCGCCCATTTCGTTAAACCTTGAGACCCTGGAGAGCCCGCCTTTCAAGGTGGGCGAAACTCTGCGATTTGTTGCACGAGCAGAAGGAGCCGGGCTAAGGCTGGAGTACCAATTTCTTTTCGGCGACGGTAGGTCCTCTGCCTGGATGCGCGAGAATACCGTCCACTATGCCTATAAGGGTGCAGGTACGTACCAGGCCGTGGTGTTCGTCAGGGAGCAGTCGTTGGAAGGACAAGGCGCACCTTCAGCGACCGTCCATGGACGCGCCATGTTGAGGGTTGTAATCGAACCGGATCCCGTGAGGGATAGGCAGCAGGCTGTGAGGCTCAACGCGCACCCCGTGGAGGTCCGGGCGGGTGAGGAGATACGTCTTGAAGCCCACGCGGAGCCGGAGGCCGAGGAGCTCGAATTTGTCTTCGAGTTCGGGGATGGCGAGCAGTCCGAGCGGCAATCTGCAGGCACAGCTTTCCACAGGTACAGAAATTCGGGAACCTACGCTGCATTTGTCAGGGTTTACAGAGGGGGCAGGGCAGTGACGGAGAGCCAGGCTGTCAACATTACTGTCATGCCAGCCATAACCCACCGTCTCGTCCTCGAGGCTAACACGACGAACCCCGGAACGACGGAGCGGGTGCGGTTTACGTGGCGCGTCGAGCCTCCTGCGGAGGGGGTTCTGTACCACGTGGACTTCGGAGACAGTTACAGCGGTTGGGTATCCGAAGTTTCGGCAGAGCACGCGTACCGGAACCACGGCGTATATCGCGTCCTGCTGAAGGCAAGGATTGGTGGAAGGGATGCTCAGAGCAACGAGATTGTGGTGACGGTGAAGGAAACCGGTCCGGGTTGGCTTCTTATAGTTCTTGCCGCCACCCTGGCAGCAGTCGGCGCAGCTGTTCTTGCGTGGCTCATTATTGCGAGGGCAAGAAACAGGAAGAAGAGGAAGGCAGTGAAGGCGGGGCCAGGGCCGGTCGGCACCACGGTAGTTGTGCGCTCCCATAAGGATTTAGGCACCCGCAGCTTAATGTTCAGCACACAGGTTCCGCCGGGCATTGAAGTCCGGTTCCAGCCGGCCCCCGATAGCGGGAAGCAGATTATGGAACATGGGGTGACCATACGCAGGAGAAAAGAGGACAGCTATGGATGACGGAATATACACGTTGAAAGAGTTTTTTTCGGCCCGATCAAAGTCTGGCTCTCCGGAGATCAAATCGAGGCTGGAAAAGAGCGATCCGATAGCATCTCTGCGTGAAAAGGTTTTCAATAGCGTGGGGAAACCCGGATGGCCCATGGCACTTGAAGAGATCTTTAAAAAGACCGTGGACCTTCTCGATATCAGCGTACTCGATCTTCTTGTTGGAGGGTGGAACACGTATCAAGGTCTCAAGAAATACCTGGACAAGGAGATATACCCGGCCACGCAGAGCGTCTTGGTACCGCTTCCCGAGCATACGGTCAAATCCGAACACCATCCGCGCATTGAGATCTTCATCAATGACGAACTCGTTGGAACGATCGGCTTTGAGATCACACTCACGTTCAACGCCCGTGGTGTAATACTTCTGATTCAGGATGGAAGGATTAAGGAGACCAGGACTGGAGAGATTAAGGCAAAGGGCTCCCTTAAGTGTGAAGGGGCCCTCCTCCTGGAGCAGGACTTCCGTCCGATTCCACTACCCGGTTCAGTTGATCTGGGGGATGGTATTCCGATCCCGGTGTGAACGGGAGGCTAGTGCGTGCCTTCTTTGGTGATGCCCAGTTTTTTCATTTTATATCTGAGCATCCTCTCGCTGATGCCAAGTGCGACGGCTGCCCTGGTTTGCACCCAGCCGGCTCCCACGAGGGCTTCCAGGATCATCTTCCTTTCTGCTGTTTCGACAATCTGCTTCATGCCCCCGTCCACGACCGGCTTCTCGCCCGCTGCGAACATAGCGAAGTCTTCCCGCGAGAGATATTCATTCCGGGTCAGCACCACAGCGCGTTCCACCATGTTCTCGAGCTCCCGCACGTTGCCCGGGTAGTCATACTTGATGAGCAGGTCACGAGCCTCGCGTGTAAAGCCTTTGACCGGTTTTTTATGCTTTTCAGCATACTTTTTCAGGAAGAAATCTATAAGCAGAGGGATATCATCCTTTCGCTCCCGCAATGGCGGGATCGTCACGGTCACGACATTGAGCCTGTAGAAGAGGTCTTCCCTGAAACGGCCCGTTTTAACCTCTTCTCCAAGATTTTTGTTGGTTGCACTGACGATGCGCACATCGACCTTTATCGGGCGCACGCCCCCAATCCTCTCTATTTCCTTCTCCTGCAATACCCTGAGCAGCTTTGGCTGAAGCAGAAGAGGAATATCGCCAATCTCGTCCAGGAATATGGTGCCTTTATGGGCCATCTCAAATTTGCCCACCTTCCGCTGGTAAGCCCCGGTAAATGCTCCCCGCTCATGGCCGAAAAGCTCGCTTTCGAGAAGCGTCTCCGGGATAGCGGAACAATTCACCTTGACATGAGCATTGCCCCTCCGGTCGCTCAACCCATGTATCAGATCGGCAATCACTTCTTTGCCTGTGCCGCTCTCACCTTCGATCAGACAGGTTGAGTCAGTCTTGGCGACTCTCACCACAAGACTCATCACCTGGTGCATCCTTTCGCTGGTGTATATCACCTCTTCCGATTTCAGCCTGTCTTTCAGGGCTTCCTTGAGGACCATGTTCTCGTGCACCAGGTAGCGCTTTTCCTCCACCTTCTTCAACTTGAAGAGAAGATCGTCGAGATCTATCGGTTTGGTCAGGTACTCGAAAGCACCCGCCTTCAGCGCTGTGACGGCATTCTCGATGCTTCCGAAAGCGGTAACCATGATGATTTCCACTTCGGGATTTATCTCTTTGAATGTCTTGAGGAGGGTCAAGCCGTCGGTATCCGGCAGCTTGTAGTCGAGAAGGACGACTTCAAACGTTTCGTTCCGAAAAATATCGAGGGCTGTCTTTCCGTCCCCCGCAGAGCTCGCTGTGTAACCCTCTTTTGATAGCAGCCCCGCGAGCAGGCTTCTCTGGGCTTCCTCATCTTCGATAACAAGTACGCTCATGCGATCCATTTAGTACCTCCTCACCGCTTCATGGGCAGCGTGATTGTAAACGTCGCTCCCTTCCCCTCCTCGCTCACCACGGAATATCTCCCCCGTGGTCCTTTATGATGGTGAATGAGATCGGGAGTCCGAGGCCCATGCCTTTATCTTTGGTGGTATAATGATACTCGAATACCTTTGACAGCGCCTCTTTTTTTATGCCTGGACCCGTATCTTTGATGGCGATCCGGATAGACGGGCCGCTTACCTCAGATGAAATCGTAATCAGGCCGTCCTTCTTGGCTATGGCCTCTATACCGTTTAACACGAGATTGTGAAAGGCCTGCTTGAGCCTTTCTTTCTGGCACCGCACTACAAGTGCGCTATCGACCCGGTTTACTATCCGGATACCCTTCGAGTTGGCCCGCTCCCCCAGGATTATGGCTACTTCCTCTACGATCGTGTGGAGCTTCTCATCTTCCATGGGTGCATGCGACTTTGTCGAGAGCAGGAATTCCTCCACAAGCTGGTTGACCCGGGTCAGCTCAGCCCGCACGATGTCAATGAACTTGTAATATTCGTCCTTTCTCTCCGCAGCCGGCACAAACTCACGTTTGAGCCTCTGAATAGACATGCTCATGGCGTTTAAGGGATTCCGTATCTCGTGGGCCATTCCTGAGGCGAGCTTTCCCAGGGAGACGAGGCGCTCCTTGAGCTCCATGTCCCTTTCCATTTCCTTGAGTCGCTCTGCAGCCTTTCGTTCCAACCGGAATATAATGTATATGCCGGCAGCGCCACCCACAAGCAACATGGAAAGGAGGGCAACGAAACTGAGAGTAGTCCTTCTCTGTGTATCCTGGACCAGACCGCTCGACATCCTGATTTCAAGCGTGTAATTTGGGAAATAGCGGGCGCTGAGCGGCTTCACGATCTTATATACTTTGCCGGCTCTGGGCTTGAGGCCGAGGTAAAGAGCACCGTTGGGATCAAACACGGAGATGCCGCTGACGTTGAGCCGCTTCTCCTCTGTTTCAAGCACGGCCTCTACAATAGCCTTTTTCCTGAGACTCCTCAGTTCCTCCTCATCAAGGCTCACGAAAACAAGATGATCCTTTGTCTTGACCCCGATGAGAAGGGTTTGATCCTCGTCAGACGGCATTCTAAGAACGGTCCGCTCACCTCTTTTCAAGAGCGCCTCGAAATAGGATGGGGCTATGCTGATGGATCCTTTCCGTCCTATCCGGTGGCCCTTCTCGTCCGCGACAAGGAAGTGTTTGTAGGCTGTGCGGTCAAGCTCCGGCAATGGCAGTTTACTCAGCTCGGCGTACAGGTCATCAACGATGGCTTCGTCGTAACTGAGGATATTAAGATAGACGGGAGTGATGATTGCGGGAGATTTTCCGAGCAGGTTGAGGTACTCTATATTTCTGTCTATCTCTTGTTGAATGCTCTTGGACAGGATCTCGCCTTCCGCCTGGAGTATGCCCTCGATGTTTTGCTTGATGATCCTGATCTGGAAGAAGCCTGTAAAGGCTATGAGTACGAAGAATATGCCAAAGAGGGAAAGCGGGAAGAGGAGGCTCCTTTTATCTTCCATGCCCTCTGTGCCCGGGCCCGGGGGCTGGCATCGTCCCTCTCTGTTGTGGGGGCTGGCATCATTCCTCTCCTCCCTTCCCCGTTAGAGAACTTTTCATACCGGCCTCTCTGCTGTTCGTTAAGTACCCCGGAAACCTCCCCTCGATAACGTCTGTAAAGATTCTCTCTTGATAACCGCGTATTGTTGAGGTCATTCTCCAGTCTCCGCGCCCGTTCCCTGCCAGCCTCGGAGTTCCGGTCGACTCCCTGTAGTTCCAGCCTCTTCCTGGCAGACTCGTTGTGGAGCGTCCTCCATTCGTCCATGTACTTCTTCCTGATCCCCTGCACCTGTTCCCTCTGTCCGTCGCTGAGGTTGAGCCCCCTCTCGAAGTCCTGATAGGAATCCTGAGCCTGAGCGGAAAGGACAGGGAACAGGACAAGGAAGAAAAAAAAGAGAGGTATGCACAGACTCGTATATTTTATGTACTGCATGATCCGCCCGGATTCAAACCCATTACACAAACTCTATTATACCACCAAGGGCCAGTGAGGAGGGTGCAGCCCCTTCCGCCTCGCGCCATCTCTCGAGGAAGAAGGGGCTGAATATCAACCCCTTCCGTGACCCCAGCCTCTGCCGTGGCCGCCGCAGGCTCCCCTGCCCTGGCCGTAAGGCATCTCCTTCAGCTTGGTCAACTGATCCGGAGTAAATATCTTTCTCTGCTCAAGTCTGAACTGAAGCGCCTTATCCTGCATCTGCTGCTGCAACGCATTCAGCTCTCCCTGCTTTAAGGTGATCGTCTTATCATCCACAGCGGGATTTGTGTAAAGGTCTCTCATCTCCTGCCTCTTCTGATACATTTGGTCCCTCAGGGGCTTGAGCTCTGCCCACTGCCGCTTTCTCAGCGCACGTAGCATGTCTTGCTGTTCTTTGGTGAGGTTGAGTTCCGATGCCCAACGTCCGTGACCTCCGTGAAACCCGCTTCCGGGACCCTTTTGCCATCCGGGCCCGCCAGCCGCCTGCCCCGGGGCGGTGCCTGCATCAGTGCCCGGCCCAACGGCGAGGCTGACAGTTGCAACAGCCATCAACGCCAACAAACCAATCGCCACGTACAACTTTTTCATACCTACCTCCTCCTTACAAAATTTGTTAGACACGTAATCTCTTGAGCAACATAGGTGCCATAGAGCAAATCAACCTAATATATTGATATTGTTGGTATCTATGAAAACGAGGTACTCGTGACTTGACAAATTGGTCAGAAACCCCGGCTGTCAGTCGACAATATCGTCGAGCAGGAGGACCTCTCTCGTCAGCTCCGCTTCGACCATACATTATTCCGCTTATGGACCATTACAAATCCTGAAAACCCTATATCATCATTAAGAAATATGCTATATTTTGATGCACACTTTGCAGGCGCCATGAAACACGTTCTCACTATTGCAGGCCATGATCTTTCCAGCGGAGCAGGCGTAACCAAGGACCTCGAAATTTTCCTGGCCCTCGGACTGCACCCCTTATCTATTCCGACGAGCTTTGTTATTCAGGGACCGGGTGGAGTAAGTGATCTATTCCCAACTCCGCCAAAGCCCTTCGGCAGGATGCTGAAAACTGCGAAGAATGAGGTGAGGCTGGATGGCATTAAGATCGGCGCGCTGGGAGAGACATCACAGGTCAAGACGGTCTCTTCATTTCTTAAGGAATATCGGGGAAAACCTATAGTTGTAGATCCGGTGATCGCATCAAAGAACGGCTTCAGGCTCATGAGCGATGACGGCCTCCGCTCCATGATTCGGCATATCTTTCCTCTCAGCTACCTTATAACTCCTAATGCTGATGAAGCGTCGGCGATCGTGAAGAGACCGATCAGGAACGCCCGTGAGATGGAGCAGGCGGCTAAGCTGCTCTCCCGGCTCGGCCCGAAAAACGTACTCCTTAAGGGAGGGCATCTTCCCGGAGATCCTGTCGACGTGCTCTTTGACGGTAGGCAGATGCTTACGCATAAGAAGGTGAGAATGGAGCGGGTGGTGCACGGGACGGGCTGCACCCTATCGTCACTGATGCTCTCCTTTATTGTGCTTGGCTATCCGCTGAGAGAAGCATTTCTCGAGGCCGAAAGTCTGATGGAAGAACTCCTGAAGGAGAGCTATAAGCTGAACGGGAGCGGTTACTGGTACACAAGCCTCACCCGGATTCTCCACAAGGGAAATGAGCGGTGGCGCGTCCTGAAATCATTGCGCGACGCATCGGTCAAATTGGAGTACCTCAACATGGTTGAGCTCATCCCCGGCGTGCAGATGAACGTAGGCTATGCAATCCAAGAGGCATTGGGCGTAGAAGATGTTGCTGCGTTTCCCGGCAGGATCGGCCAGAGCCGCGGCAAGGTCTGCTTCAAGGGTGGGCCTGAGTTCGGGGCCTCTTCCCATGTTGCGAGGTTGATCCTGGCGTACATGAAGCATTATCCTCATATGAGGGCATGCGCGAACCTCCGCTACGACCATGGGTTCGTCGAGCGTGCAAAGAAGTTTGGGATGGCAGTAACGCGTGCGGATAGGCGCAAAGAGCCGGAACGTGCTAAAGACGCGCAGGGCCGGGGCCTGGATTTCCTCGTGGAAAAGGCCTTGAAAGGTGCAGGAGGCCCGCCGGACATTATTTACGACACGGGGGATATCGGCAAAGAACCGATCATAAGGCTTTTTGCCAGGGACCCCGCAGAACTCTTAAAAAAGATGGAGATGATACAATCATGGAAAACCAATTAGTCAAGGCCCGTGAAGGGCGGACCACGCGGGCTGTCGAACGGATAGCACGGGATGAGGCGTTCGATAAAGAGAGACTGCGCGAGCTTGTTGCTTCCGGAAAGGTGGCGGTGCTCCAGAATAACCGGCACAAAGGTTTTACCCCGAAAGGCGTAGGCAAAAACCTTTCCATCAAGGTAAACGCGAACCTCGGCACGTCGCCGGAATTTGTAGATATCAAGGTGGAGATAGAGAAGCTGAACATGGCCATGGAGGCGGGTGCCGACACGGTCATGGACCTGTCCACAGGGGGGAATCTCGACGAGATACGGAAAACCATTATAGCGGCCTCGAAGATACCGATCGGCACGGTGCCGATCTACCAGGCCGCCGTGGAAGCGATTAAGAAACGGCAGACCGTCACGAAAATGGACCCCAACGAGCTTTTCGAGGTGATTGAAAAGCACGGCGAAAGCGGTGTCGATTTCATCACGGTCCACACGGGTGTAACACGCCAGTCGCTGGAGAGGCTTAAGATTCAAGGGCGCGTGACAGACATAGTGAGCAGGGGTGGCGCTTTTCTTGCTGAGTGGATGATCGTCAACCAACGCGAGAATCCCCTGTACGAACAGTTTGACAAACTGGTAGCCATAGCAAAGAAGTATGATATGACGCTCTCTCTGGGAGACGGTCTGCGGCCGGGCTCTACAGGCGACGCCACGGACAGGGCCCAGATACAGGAACTCATAACCCTGGGAGAGCAGTGTGAAGAGGCCTGGCGTAACGGTGTCCAGGTGATGATAGAAGGGCCCGGGCATGTACCCTTGAACCTGATTGAGGGCAACATGATGCTTGAGAAGAAGCTCTGCAAAGAGGCCCCATTTTACGTGCTTGGCCCCATCGTGACCGATATCGCTCCGGGATATGACCATATCACCGCCGCCATCGGCGGCGCGCTGGCGGGCTTCTACGGCGCCGATTTCCTCTGTTACGTCACGCCTTCGGAGCACCTGGGGCTTCCCTCTCCGCTCGATGTAAGAGAGGGCGTTATTGTTGCGAGAATTGCTGCTCACGCGGCCGATATTGCCAGAGGTAACGAAAAAGCCATCGAAAGAGACAAACAGATGTCGAAGTTTCGCAAGGCTCTCGACTGGGAGGGACAATTACGAATGGCTATCGACCCTGAAAAGATACGCTCTTTCCGAAAGGAACGAAGCCTGCGCGACGACGTGTGCAGCATGTGCGGTGAATACTGCGCCATGAAGCTCGTCAAAGATTATTTTTCCAAGTAGACAGGCAGTAGATGGAACAAGCCGGCGCATGGCCTATCCACGTCTACACGGTTTCGCAGCTCACATCCCGCATACGGGACTCTCTCCATAAGCAGTTCAGGGATTTACTCGTCGAAGGCGAGATATCAAACTTCAAGCTCTATCCTTCCGGCCACCTCTACTTCACCTTGAAGGATGAAGGCTCTTCACTCAGGGCTGTCATGTTCAACTTCTACGGACGATACCCGGAGGATTTCATCAAGGACGGCGCGGCCGTGATCTGCCGCGGAAGAATAGACGTTTACGAAAAAAGGGGAGAGTACAGGCTCCTCGTCGATGACCTTGAGGTCAGGGGACTGGGGCTCCTTCAGATACAGTTCCAGGTGCTCAAGGAAAAGCTCTTCAAGGAAGGTCTCTTTGACGCCTCGCGCAAGCGCCCTCTGCCCTTGCTCCCCTCAAGGATCGGCATAGTTACCTCACCCGCCGGAGCGGCAATACGGGACATGCTGAAGGTGATATTCCAGAAATATGAGAATATGGCCGTACTCATCTATCCCGTCCGGGTCCAGGGAGAAGGTGCAGGTCTGGAGATAGCGGAAGGAATAAAGTACCTCAACAGGCAAAAGGAAGTAGATGTGATCGTCGTGGGAAGAGGGGGAGGGTCGCTTGAGGATCTGGCGTGCTTTAACGAGGAGGCTGTGGCGAGAGCTATCTATGCCTCTGAGATACCCATCGTGTCGGCTGTCGGCCACGAGATTGATTTCACCATCGCGGATTTCGTTGCCGACCTGAGAGCACCAACGCCCACCGCTGCAGCAGATATGGTTGTTCGAGACAAGCGGGAGCTTCTCGCATTGCTTTCGAGTGCGGAGCAAAAACTGGAGCGTAGTCTCAAGAAGCGGGTCGAGAGGGTCAAGCTTCTCTTGTATCAATCCTACGCGGAACTCAGAGAGAGAAAGGATCTCTTCGCGAAACACAGGATATATGTAGATGACCTTTCCAATACGCTGATACGCACTGTCGCAAGCATGCTCGAACAGAAAAGGGCGAGACTCGATGCAATGGCCCAGCGCCTTGACGATCTCAATCCCCGGAACATCTTGAAAAGGGGATACAGTATCACCACCAAAAAAGCTACGCAGGAAGTACTCAAAAGGAGCGATCAGGTTGTGACGAAGGACCGTGTGCAGGTCAAACTGTTTGAGGGAGAGATCGACTGCATCGTTTCCAAGGTTACGCCGGGACAGCACCGTTGAAAGCCGGGAAGCGCATCCTGGAAATTAGTAATATTTCGCCAGCAGCTCCTTAATCTTCGGCACGGCCTTTTTTGTTGCCTTGATCCCTTCTTCCATCATCATTTTCTTCTGGCTGAAATCGAAGAGTGATACGTCATGCACATCAGGCTCAATGATCACGTCAGCACACGCTAGTTTTGGTTTGCTCGCCTCGCGCATCATGATGTTGATGGACTGGGCAATAACATCGATGGCTGAATCGATCTGGTAGTTCTTCACATCCTTCTGGAGGCTGACGCCGATGATAATGTCCGCACCCTTGTTGCGCGCGATATCGCAGGCTACGTTGTCAGTAACGCCACCATCAACAAGCGTTCTCTTACCGAACGTAACCGGCACGAAAATGCCCGGAATGGCGCAGGAGGCGTGGACCGCCCTTGCCAGGGAACCTTTCTCAAGAGTCACGGTCTCGCCCGTGTTTAAGTCGGTTGCGATGGGGAAGAAAGGTATTTTGGTATCCTCGATCTTCTTTGCCTTCACGTTCTGTTCGATAAAGCTCTCCAGTTTCGCCCCCTGCACAGGACCCATCTTGGAGTAAACAATCGAGAAATCGAGTATGTCGTTCCTTTCTATTTTGAAGGCAAGCCATTCGAGCTGAAAGCCATCGGGATTCGATGCGTATATGCTTCCGATGAGGCTGCCCACGCTGGTACCGATAATCATATCTATGGGAATCTTTTCCTGTTCAAGCACCCTGATAACGCCGACGTGGGCAAAACCTTTGGCAGACCCCCCTCCGAGCACGAGCGCAACCTTCGGCTCCTTTTTGGGTGCGGGCGTGATCTCCACGCGTTTGGGTGCGGGTGTGATCTCCACAGGCTTCGGCGTCTGGCAGGAATGAAGAAAGATCGTAACCAGCAGTACGACTGGTACGACGAGGCTACGAACGAGAGCTGACATATGGATTGGTGGTTTTTTCCATGCCTATGGTGCTTTTTGGCGCACTACCATAATTGTGGCCGGGAAGTACCACGGTCGAATCGGGTAGTTTAAACAGCTTGTCCCGGATGGAGGAAGCAAGCACCTCCCAGGAACCGCCTTCCAGGTCGGTTCTGCCGACACCTCCCACAAACAGCGTGTCGCCGGTGAAGACGAGGCCGTTACCGTAAAGGCAGATAGCTCCGGGGGAATGACCCGGAGTATGTATGACCGACAGGCTTACTTCGCCCACGGTTATCACGTCGCCTTCTTTTACTGTTTTACCCGCAGGAGGAGACGGCTCTGCTCCAAACATGCTCAGCATTTGCTGGGATTGGTGAGTAAGAGCATGGGCCTCTTTTTCATGAATCACGATCGTCGCGTTGGTCAATTCCTGCATACGCTTGTTACCCAGCATATGGTCCACATGGAAATGGGTGTTGATAATGTATTTTATCTTTAGACCGTTCTTTTTGGCCTCTTGAAAAATACGGTCCTCATCGCCCGCAGGGTCTATCACGAGAGCTTCTTTCGTCTTCTCGCATCCCACGAGGTAGGCAAAGACTGCCATCCGTCCCACTTCCATCTGCTTTACTATCACGCGCTCTCCCATCCTAAATTAATTTGCCTAAGCATACTATTTTTAGTATAGTTTAGCAACCGCTCTTGGGGCGAGGTGCTAGTGAGCAGTAGGCGGTAAGCAGTAAAGACGAGAGATCCATCTGTCCGCCGCATTCCGATTGTCTTCTCAGTTTCCGACTGTTCACTGCTCACTGCTTACTGAAATGGGGGTTACATGCTACCTGTCCACATCGATGCGCGAGACATTCCGGATGCCTGGTTCCAGTGCATCTACAAAATCTTTGATGATGAAGGTGTCCACGAATACTGTGTAGACCGGGGTTCCTTCGAGGGGTGCAACAGAAAAGAGTTTGACGTCATCATGGTACACATCAAGTATCCGGGTACAAGACCACTGATCCCGGATATACCTGCAGAGTTGGGAATTCCCACCCCGACGAGCATGGAATACGTCGAGGATTACCTCCAGTACCTCATGACGGATAGCAAGAAGCAAAACGAGCTTTACACTTACGGGGAGAGATTGACAAACCCCAAGGTACTCCTGGACGGGAAGGAACATGCGCTCGGCCTGAACCCGCTCCAGGAAGTCATAAGGATTTACAAGGAAAATAAACTGGGGACAAACCAGGCCGTCATGGAAGTGGGTATGCCGCAGGATATTCTGCTGGAGGACCCGCCATGCCTGAGACTCATAGATACACGGGTGATGAATAATAAACTCCATTTCATACTCTACTTTAGAAGCTGGGATCTCTGGGCGGGATTCCCTTCCAATCTGGCAGCCATTCAGCTCCTGAAAGAATATATGTGTCATGAGATCGGGCTTGAGGACGGCTCAATCACGGCTATGAGCAAGGGACTGCACCTCTACGAGTATTCCTTTGGTCTGGCGCTCAAGAGGCTGAGGAGGGTTTGATTTAGCGTTTCCAAAAGCGCATCTTTGCGGCCTGCAGCCGACCGGTGGATCTCAAAAGAATGGATAACCGAGGAAACCCATGTACTCGATCAAGGAAAGCCTTCGAGCCACACTTCCCGAAAGAATAGCGGGTCTTGCTGATCTTGCCTTAAATCTTTGGTGGAGCTGGCACGTGGAGGCGCGGTTGCTCTTCAAGATGCTGAACCGGGCTGCATGGAAGATCAGTGTTCACAACCCCGTGGAGATGCTGAACAACCTGGATCAGGAGACTCTTGATAGAGCGGCACGAGACCCGAAATTCCTGAGACATTACGATGCCGTGATGGCCGGATTCAGGAACGATCTTGAAGAAACCGGCGGCTGGTTCTATACCCATGTTGCCGACCCCGGTATGCTGCCTATCGCGTTTTTTTGTGCGGAGTACGGTCTTCACCATTCCCTGCCCTTTTACGCCGGAGGCCTCGGATTCTTGTCCGGAGATTTCTTGAAAGAGTCGAGCGACCTGAGTGCACCGGTCGTCGCTGTCGGCTTTATGTACCCGGAAGGATATCTTCGGCAGAGAATGACCCCTGACGGACAGCAATCGAGTGAGAGCGAAAGAACAGAGAGAGAAAACGCCCCCACCTGCCGCGTGCTCAATGAGGCCGGTGAGAGGCTCTTAGTGAGAATTCCTGTTATCAACCCTCCCATCTCGGTCGAGTTATGGCGGGTTCAGATCGGTCGGATTCCCCTCTTTCTCATGGACACGGATATCGAGGCCAATGACCCCTGGAACAGGCATATATCGGATCGACTTTACATCGGGGACGCGGAGTTGCGCCTTCGACAGGAGATCGTCCTCGGCATCGGGGGAACCGAGGTGCTCAACGCCCTGGGCATCGAGCACTCCGTGCTCCATCTGAACGAGGGCCATCCTGCGTTCGCCATCCTGGAGCGAATTCGCGAGAGGGTGGAAGGCGGCATGAGCTTCGAGGAAGCCGCGGAAGAGGTAAGAGCAACCACCATATTCACGACGCACACCCCTGTTCCGGCCGGCCATGATGTCTTTCCTTTTGCCCTCATGGAAAAATACTTCGGCTCCTACTGGCCAACCCTCGGGCTGGAGCGCGATGCCTTTTTCCGGCTCGGCTTGAATCCTGCCAATCCTCAGGCAGGCTTTAATATGACCGCGTTTGCGCTCCGCATGTCCGGCTATCGCAATGCAGTGAGCAAGAGGCATGGTGAGGTAACGCGAAAAATGTGGCACTGCATCTGGCCGGAGTTGGATGAAGCAAACGTCCCGATTAACCACATCACAGACGGGATTCACGTTCCGACCTGGATCGAGCCCAAAATGATCCAACTGCTCAACGACTACCTGCCCACCGACTGGCTCTTGAATCCCGACAATCCGGACATCTGGGGCCTTGTGGATGATATCCCGGATGAGAAGGTCTGGCAGGTGCATTACTGGCTCAAGGTGAAGTTGATCCTCAGGATCATGGACAGGGCGAGGGAGCGGCTGCTTAGAGATACCGCAAACCCGCAGGTGATCCTGGCTTCAGGAGTGCTTCTCGATCCCAACGCGCTTACTATCGGTTTTGCGCGGCGGTTCGCCTCGTACAAAAGGGCCGCACTCATCCTGCGCGACCGCGAAAGGCTCAAGAGGATACTCAATGACCCCTGGCGCCCGGTCCAGATTATCTTCGCCGGGAAGGCCCACCCCGATGATGACCCCGGCAAGCAAATTCTGAAAGAGGTTTTCGACGCGGCAAAGGACCCGTTTTTCGGGGGTCGGATAGCTTTCGTAGAGGACTATGGTGAGCAACTTGCCCAGTACCTTCTGCACGGCGTTGACGTGTGGCTTAATACTCCGCTTCCGCCGATGGAAGCCTGTGGCACGAGTGGGATGAAGGCAATGCTTAACGGTGTTCCGCAGCTCAGCATCCTTGATGGCTGGTGGGTCGAAGGCTTCAATGGCACGAATGGATGGGCTTTCGGCGCGGAAGGTGGTGAAAACCGGGATGAGGAAGACGCTGAAGCTATCTACAATCTTCTCGAGCGAGAAGTGATCCCCCTCTATTACAAAGTGGGCAATGACGACGTTCCCCATGACTGGGTGAAGCTTATGAAAGAGGCAATCAAGAGCACAGCCCCGTTCTTCAATGCACGGAGAGTAGTCAAAGGGTACGCCGGCAACTACGCAAAAGCACTCAAGGCGGCTCAACCAACCGCGGGTAAGAGCAAGAGCTAAGGTTGAGGGTCCTTGCCTTTACCTGACTTCTTGACCTTTAACCTGCTTTATCTTTTTCCTATGTTTCATGCCAAGTTGCATTCAAAAATAGAGCGAGGCGACCAGGAGGATAGCGATAGCGAAGCATCCTGTAAGGACGGAGGCGTACTATAAGTACGTCGGAGTCGTGCCGATAGCGCAGCATCCTGTAAGGACGCAGGCAACGAAGCTATATGAATGAAGGCAACTTGGTATCACGCACCAAAGAGAGTGAGGGCGACGCCGGTCATAATCGGTATTGTCAGGTTATCGTCAAGAGATCCTGGTGTGCACAGTTCTGTCAATGTGGCAACGCATGCTACGAGGAGCGCAATGGAAAGACCAACCGAAAAGAGCGTAAGAATGATTAGCGATGAGCCGAAAAAGGCGAGCGTTCCTTCGATGGATTTGCCTAAGAGAGGATGCCTTCCCAGCCTTCGACCAACAAGGGAGGATAAGGGATCCGATATGCAGAGAACAAAAAGTGCGCAGATGGCAACCTCCCTGCGGAACAAGAGGATAACGACAAGCGCAGCAACCACGTAGAAGAGGCTGCCCGTGGGCTTTTTCGCCTCCTTCTCTTTGAGATACTTCCCGGCCATCCCCAGCTTAAGACGGCCTGTGATCCGCAGGAACTCCACCACCGATAAGACGCAGAAAAGGAATATGGTGAACCCGAGGGCAACATCTTTGTTAATGAGAAGGTAGGACAGGGGTATCACTATGCCTGAAAAATGAAACAGATTTCTCCGGATTGACTGGCCGCTCATACTGACTGCTGGTCTAAGAAGTGCACGAAGAAGACTTCCTTGATCCTGCTCTGCAAGGCCTGAAGATCAGTGGTCTCGGTTACGGTAATGGTAAGGGGCACTTGAGTGCGCGGATCGCGGAGAGTTAAGAGCAGCAGATTACCCGTCTTGACTATCATCTCTGCAAAGGTCGTGTTCTTATAGCCAAAGTGTATCCCATAATAGGATGAAGTGATCAGCACATCTCTGCAGTGATACGTGGTAAAGTTCAGAATGTCGTGTGCCATGCCCCTGACCACGTCAGAGGTGAGCCTCCCCAGGTGTTTATTGACTGAGTGATCTTTCAGAAAGGAGCCTATTTTCACCTCGAGGACATCCGGGTTTAAGGTGCCTATCGGCGCCGCGGTGCCGGGGTCGTATGCGTATTGGACAATTTCAGCATGCGTGAGTGATTCTTTCGCCCAAAGGGCATTAAAAAGTGTCAGCGACTGCCTCCACTCAAGCTCCCGCAAGGCCTCTGCGAGTAAATTGCGTCGCAGGAAGCGATCATAGAAATTTGGTATACGGGTCCTCTCCATGCGGCTATCCACGTATACGCCCCAGATCTGCGAATAGAGCTCCCAAACCCCTGTTTCGTCCTCCTTGGGTGCCCTTTTGGAGTCATATTGAAAAGACGGACTGAGAATGTCGTAGACGTACAACAAGAGACGATACACGCGCCCGTAGAGGTACATATTCTCATTCCAGACGGTGACTTTCACATCCAGATATTCCTTCTTTCTCTTGACCAGAACTTTTTCGTTCCATGGTGAGTCTGTCTCCTCCGTGTAGACCTGCCGCACCGAGTCTCGCATCCGGAGGGACGTCAGGACATCCTCGACTACGACTGCGGCTTTGTCCACCTAGAACTCGCCCTCAAGCTGAAAGAGCGCGAGGAGCAGGTTTTTGGACTTTAACCAGGTTGATTTTGGGTTGAGTGAGAAGGGCGCTGTCTGGCAGACTTCCAGAAGGTATTTGCGTGCCTGCTCTGCATCGCCCCGTTTTGCGTAGGCGGCGCCCACATAGTAGGCAGATTCAATCCGCAGAGACGAATACTTGGACGTCAAATCCCGTACACGCTTCTGCTTGATGTAAAGCTCCTCCTTTTCCTCCTGGGTCAATGAGGGATTTTCGCTCAAGAGTTTTTCATAGTTTGGCCGGACTATCTCCAGAAAGGTGAGCATATCCTTGGAGTATCTATAGATGGCCAGAAAAATCCTCAGTGACTCGTCTGTCTGCTCTTTTTTGAAGAGTCCTTCTCCTGTCTTGAACACCGACTGGACATTGACGTCATTAATTGCTGTCTCGCGGGGCTGAGCGGCTTTTTGAGGAAGAGGCTTAGGCGCTTTCTTTGTCTGACCCTGGCAGACTGCAGGGCTGAGCATCAGCGCGAGAACGATACCTAATGTGATGAGGAAAGGAGCCACCATAAGCCCTTTCCTGCTAAGCGTGCCCATATTTTAGTGCCTCCTTAAGTTTGTTGCCCGGCTTGAACTTTGGAACGCTGCATGCACCAATGTTGATCTCCGTTCCCGGTTCTCGGGTTTCTCCCGGTCCGGGCCGCTCTCCGGGCACACTGGAAAGTTCCGAAACCGGTTAAGGTAATCTTGTCGCCCTTTTTCAGGGCTTTCTCGATAGTGTCCATGAAAGCGTTCAGTACCTTCTCCGCCACTGCTTTCGTAATGTCTGCGTCAGTTGCCACCTCGGCAATCAGATCAGCCTTAGTCATATGTGTCACCTCCTCTTAGGTATCTTGAACCACTCAAGCGTACTGCAACCGTGTAACAATGGCGGTGCAGGGAGTCGAACCCCGGACACTGCGGATATGAGCCGCATGCTCTAACCAACTGAGCTACACCGCCTTATGGTGTTTTGTATAAGATATAAAGCCACTGTTGTCAATAGCAAAGTGGCCGCGTGAGCCCTTTTTTTCTTTCGCAGATGCCCAATTTCGTAGTATAAATCGTATACTGCAAAAGGGGGTTTCATGAAAATTTTGGTAACCGGTGGGTGCGGATTTATCGGATCTCACGTGGTGGATACATTTGTGGACGCGGGCCATGAAGTCGTCATCGTGGATAACCTTTCATCGGGCACCCTCGCCAACAAGAACGAGCGGGCCCGCTTTTACCAGGTTGACATTTGCACCCCGGAGCTTGAGGAGATAATTCACGACGAAAGGCCGGAGATGATAGTTCATCATGCAGCCCAGATATCCGTGCCCTCTGTCCGTCAGGGATCCTCTCACGGATGCCGAGGTGAATATCAAGGGGACGTTGAGGCTCCTCGAACTTTCCAGGAATGCACGGCGTCAAGAGATTTGTTTTTGCCTCGACCGGAGGGGCAATCTATGGAGAGGCAAGTGTGGTGCCGACGTCGGAAGATTACGTGCCGCAGCCATCCTCCCCGTACGCCATCTCGAAACTGAGCTGCGAACATTACATCCGCTTTTATGAGAAGCAGCACAATCTTGTCCATGTGATACTCAGGTACAGCAATGTGTACGGGCCACGACAGATACCTCACGGGGAAGCGGGTGTAGTAGCTATTTTCACGGAGGCCCTTCTGGAGCAAGAAACTGCCGACCCTTAACCACTTCCCCGGCGAGCCGGAGGGCATGGTGCGAGATTACTGTTTTGTTAAGGACATAGCCGCAGCAAACCTTCTCGCCGCAAAGACCAATAGACCGGGCACTTACAATATCGGAACAGAAAAAGGCACGACGACATACGAACTGTACAGGGAGATACTCCAGGCCTTGCGACGAGAGCGGCATCGACCTGCCTCCGCTATTTGACCATCCGAAAAGGGCTCAGGCGAGAGAAGGCGATATTAAGGTAAGCACGCTCAACACTGCCAGAGCGCAGGCGGAGCTTGGCTTTCGGCCGGCCTTTCCGCTTAGAGAGGGACTTGCACAGACGGTGGCCTGGTATCTTGCCAAGCAGAAAGGTGGGAGGTTAAGAGTACAGGTAAAGGCGGCAAGGCGAAAGAGCGAGAAGGTGCGAGTTTCAGCTGCTGATGGCTGACAGCTGACGCTGAGGGCTGTTATACCGATGAAACTGAAAATACTCGGGACAGGAACAGCCACGCCGTCCCTGCAGCGCGCATCATCATCCTACCTGCTTTCGACCGCGTGGGGCAATATACTCGTTGACATAGGCCCGTCGATAGTGCGACGTCTGCTCGAGTACGGGCACACCACTGACGACGTCGACATGATAGTCCTGACCCATTTTCATCCGGATCACACCGTCGACCTCGCCACCTTTCTGTTCGCCTCCAACTATGGCGACGTTACACGGAAGAAACCGCTCATACTGCTCGGGGGCCGAGGGACTTGAAGGGTTCTACGAGAACTTTGTCCATTTGTACCGCTGGCTGTCGCCGGCGGGATACGATCTCATCCTTAAATCCCTCCCTGCCGGCGAGTGGAGCCTTGGGGAAGTTTCAATCAAGACATCGAAAAGCAACCACAACCCCGAGAGCATTGCCTTGCGCGTGACGGAGGGGAAAAGCGAGGCCAAAAGCATTGTTTTCACCGGAGACACTGATTTTTCGAAAGAGCTTGTTGCCCTCGCTGCCCGGGCAGACCTCATGGTAAGCGAATGCTCTTTCCCGGAGAGGAAGGTCCAGGGCCATTTGAATCTTGCCGATTTGCAGAGAATCGTGAAAGAGGCGAAGCCCGCGACAGGTGATTTTATCCCACCTCTACCCTGATTGGGAGGCCTTTGACGGGGTTCTCCATGCTCCTCTCCTTTTCGGCATCGATGGCCTCGAAATAGAACTCTAGGCCTGGAATTCATAGCCGCCCCGCGTGCAGTATCCGGACGACGAAAAAAAGTTTTGCGTCCAGGCAAAAATTTCTATTGACAAACGGCCAGCGTATCGTTTATTGTATACAATACGTAATGCGATGGAATTCACAAT
Source organism: uncultured delta proteobacterium (assembly GCA_963821605.1). Classification (GTDB taxonomy): domain Bacteria; phylum Desulfobacterota; class Syntrophorhabdia; order Syntrophorhabdales; family WCHB1-27; genus JADGQN01. Next base: position 105,060 of record CAWGEZ010000037.1, read on the forward strand.
CTGTCGCTTTCTTGACGAAAAATGGGTACCGGTTAAGCCGGCCGAAGCAAGATTAAGTACCATAACCCTGAAACTTCTCATAATTACTCCCCTTTTCCCCCTGGGCCCCACCCAGGGGGTTTTTACTTTACAAATGGCAGGCCTTTCGGTATATCATAATCTGATTCCATGGGACTCTCTGACTTGAACGTTTACACGGGTGGCTTGCTTGGCCTGCTTCTGTCAGCCGGACCTGTCGCAAAAGTGGTGGTTTTCATCCTCTTTTGCTTCTCCCTCGTCTCCTGGGCAGTCATCATTTTCAAGTGGAGACAGTTCTCCAGGGTAGAGCGGGACGGTGATCGATTTCTCCGGATCATAAACGACAGCGATTCGTTCAAGAAGCTGGCCAACGCTTACCGGGAAAATCCTGAAAGTCCATTCTACCGCTTGCTCATCAGAACTTACAAAGAAACGGCCGTGAGGCAGAAAGAGAGCCTCGACGTAAGGCCGGAAACCGTACCTGCGGTTGAGAACGTGCTCAGAATCACCATGACGGAGGAGATCGAAAGGCTTGAATCGCGCCTCTCTTTTCTGGCAACCACGGCGAATGCAGCCCCTTTTATAGGCCTCTTCGGCACGGTCTGGGGCATCATGGATTCTTTCAGGGAGATAGGCCTCAGAGGGTCGACCAGCCTCGTTGTTGTCGCACCCGGCATCAGCGAAGCCCTGATCACAACTGCCCTCGGACTTGCCACTGCTATACCCGCAGTCCTCGGATACAACTACCTTCTCAGCAGATTAAAGGGGCTTTCATCGAAACTGGAGAATGCCTCCAGCCATATCATAAACCTCATTACCCGATGATATCTTCCAAGAAACCAAAGAGGACCACTTTCAGAGATCAACGTGGTCCCTCTCGTCGACATCATGCTTGTGCTTTTGATCGTCTTCATGATCGCGGCACCCATGATGCAGAGCGGAATGCCCATCGACCTTCCCAAGGTGACGACGAAACCTCTTCCGTCGAAGGAGGACGTCCAGGTGCTCACCATCACCAAGGATAAGGGTTGTGATCCTGAATGAGAAAAAATTGGAGGCGAGTGATCTAAAGGCCGCAATCCAACTGCTTTTTACCAACAAGCCCGACAAAGAGATATTCCTTCGCGCAGACAGCAGGGTTCCTTACGGCTTTGTGGTCACCTGCATGGGCCTCATCCGCGAGGCGGGCGTGGGAAAAATAAATATCGTGACGAAAAATATAGACGAGAGATGAGGGAAGAGAACTGGCACAAGATGCTCATGATCTCAGCCGCTCTGCATCTTATAGTTCTTGCGGCGTTGAGTTTCCCTGTCAAGAAAGCCTTCAGGAAGTTTGATACGTCTAAATCCTACTATTCAGTGAACCTCGTCGGTGACATCGGACCCGGCCTCGGCAGTGCCGCAGAGGAAAAGGGCAAGACCATTCCCGCCAAACAGCCCGAAGCAGTCAAACCACAGAAGGCGATCGAGAAGAAAACACGCCCAACCCCAACAAGAGAAAAGGACGCCCGAAGTCTGGCTCCAAAAAAGACTGAGAAAGAAAAACCACAGGAACAACACTAAAGACGATCTAAAAAGCGTTGAAGAAAGGATCCGGGAGCTGAAACAGCGCACCGGGACGTCCAATGTGGCCAGCAGCGGGAGAGGCACACCCGGGCAATCTGAGATCTCCGGTCCCGGGGGAGCCGGCGGACGTCTCATAGACCCTGCCCTGGCCCGTTATCTGGTAGGTGTCAGGGAAAAGATAGAGACCACCTGGCATATTCCCTTCATATCTTCGCAAAATAAGAACCTCGAGGTAAATGCGACCATAAAGATCAGGAAAGACGGCCGGATTGTCGATATCAACATAGATAAGCGATCGGGGAACAGGGTCTATGACGAATCTGTGGTAAGCGTGTTACGGATGATCGACCCGCTGCCGCCGCTGCCTGCGATCTGTCACCGAAGATCCTCTGGAAGTAGAGCTCACCTTGCGACCCGAGGGTGTATCCTAAGTACTAGCTCGCCTTCAAGTCGATACCTTCGATACCCGCAATGGGTGGCTCACCTCGGCGTCCTTACAGATGCTTGCTTCCTGATCGGCTCCTCGCTGCCGCCTCGGTCTCCATGTGAATCTTCCTGAGCTGTGAATCGGCATGGAGGGTCAAGGCTTCTTGTCCTCTCGCTCTCTTCCGCAAGGGTTGGGCAATGTACGAGAAGAACCGGATGAACCTGATTCCTGCCGAGGTAGAGCGCAGAGACCAGGATGGCACTCCCGACGAGATACATGGAGAACTCCTGGTAGTGTCCCCGCCGGACGGCGCTTCCCTGGAGAACGAGCATCAGCGTTCCCGGGAGCCTTCCCAGCACATTGAGCAGAATCAGGTCGATATACCTCATTCTCGTCAATCCCAGAAGATAGCAGAGCGAATCTTTGGGAAAGCCGGGTAAGATGAAGAGCATCCATGTGATGTAAAGACCCTTATGCGTTATGAAGTAATCAAACCTGTCGATATACTCCTTCTTCACAATCTTATGGACGAAGCCGGCACCGAGTAAGCGGCCTATAGCGAACGCGACCAAGGAACCGATGGTCAGTCCTATAGTGGAGAGCAGCGTTCCTTCCCAGACACCAAACAGAAGGCCGCCGACGAAACCCGTCAACTCGCCAGGTATTGGTGCAATAATCACTTGCATGCATTGCAGGAGGACATATACCGGAGCAGCATAAGGCCCGAAGGATGCGACGAAGAGTTTCAGTCGTTTCAAGCTGAAAAAGTATCTGTAATAGAGGAGCGTATCCTTCCACCCCCCGGTGTAGTAGATATAGAAGATCAAAGCAACGAGGCTCAAGAAGAGGAGACCGAGGAGGACCCGCAAGGCGAGTGACAGGTATGGCGACTTTACTATGTGCCGTCTCATGTGTCGAGCACCACCGTTCTGAGCACCTCATCTATGGAGGTTAAGCCTTCCCGCAGAAGCGCGGCGCTGTATTCCTTCAGCGTGCGCATCCCGCCTGCCACCGCCTTCTTCCGTATCTCCTCAGTGCTTCGTCCCTGGGCTATCAGATGTTTTATATCCTCGCTGGCTACCAGCACCTCATATATGCCGACACGTCCGCGGTAACCGGTAAGATTGCAGCGATCGCAGCCGCGACCTTTATAGACGGATATGCCTTCCTCCAGCCCAAGGTATCGACCAACGGCACGGTCAGGAACGTAACTTTCTTTACACTCGGGACATATTCGTCTCACCAGTCTCTGTGCAACAACACCGAGCAGGGATGTCGATATCAGAAGCGGTTGTATACCCATATCCATGAGCCGCATGAAAGTTGACGAGGCATCGTTCGTGTGGAGCGTGGTAAAAACAAGATGGCCTGTAAGCGCCGCCTGAATAGCTATGCCCGCTGTCTCTTTGTCCCTCGTCTCTCCTACGAGAATAATGTCAGGGTCCTGCCTGAGGAACGCCCTCAACACGCGCGCGAAATCAAGCCCTATGTCGGAATGGACCTGAACCTGCGATACGCCCGGAAGGTCATACTCGACAGGGTCTTCCACAGTGACTATGTTTACCTCCGGCCTGTGCAGTTCGGAAAGAGCGCTGTACAGGGTAGTAGTCTTTCCCGAGCCTGTGGGTCCGGTAACATAGATGATACCGTACGGTTTCTTTATCATGTCCCGTATTAATTTGAGCGTGGGCTCGTCGGTGATCAGCCGGTCGAGTCCGAAGGTGCTGCTATCCTTCGTGAGTATTCTCACGACGATCTTTTCCCCGTATTTTGTGGGGATTGTGGAGACCCGGAAATCGACCGTCCGCTCCTGCAACCGTATGCTGATCCTCCCATCCTGAGGAAATCGCCGCTCAGTTATGTCGAGCCCTGATATGATCTTGAACCTGCTGATGAGCGGCATCTGGAACCTCTTGGGAAGCACCTGTTCTTCGCTGAGTAACCCGTCAATCCGGTAGCGTACCCGCAGCCCTTGCCCAACCGGCTCCAGGTGAATATCGCTCGCACCTTTCTTAAGGGCACGCGCTATAATGTTGTTGCCAAGCCTCACGATGGGTGCGCCCGTAGCTTCTTTTTCCAGGTCTGTGACCGTGGCAATTTCATCATCACTCTCGACAAAGTGAACGTCTTTGAGCAGGTCAAGTCTGGCGGCTTCATTGCCGTCAAGAAGATTCTCTTTAATCGTGGTCCCTGAGCGCGCCTCCCCTTCCATCGCTTTTCGGTACCGGTGCTTCATGAATGAGTTAAAATCGTCTTCCGTGATTACAACCGGCTCTATGGGGACGTGCTTCACGAATTTTCTCACTTCGTCGAGAACGAGCAGGTTCGCGGGGTTCACCATGGCAAGGCTTAGCGTGCCCGCCGAGTAGCCTAAGGGCAGCACCTTGTATCTCAGGAGGAACTGTTCAGGGATTAGAGCAAGTATTTCCCTGTCCAGGTTCAGTCTGGCGGGGGAGACCATGCTTAATCCCCGGTTAAGGTTCATCTCCTCGATCCGGGCTGCAAGTATCCTGTTCAGTACGAAGGAGATGGCGGGATTTGAATCGAGCAGGGTCTGAAACTCTTGTTTGGATAGTATGTAAACTTCTGTTGCCTCAGCGGCGATTACCGTGGCGCTCCGCGGTTTCCCGTTCAAGAGGGACATCTCCCCAAAACAGGCGCCTGACCCCATCTTCGCCACCGTCAGATCAACGCCGAGCGACGGTTCACTTTTCTTTACTTCGACAAGTCCCCGCGTGATAAGGTAGAGGGCGTCACCTGGGTCCCCTTCCTTCACAATGAGGCTGTTAGCAGGATACAGGGCCTTTTTCAGACCTGCTGCGATCCTTTCCAGGGTAGCATCATCAAGACCGGAAAGTAGTTCCGTCTTCTTGAGGTACGTCACTGCCTCATTCCGGGGATTCATCTGCCGAATCTCCGAGTTCGTTGCTGGTAGCTGCGGATGGCTCGCAAGAAATCGATTTTGCGAAAGGCCGGCCAGAGAGCGTCACAAAAATAGAATTCGCTATAGGCGCTCTGCCAGAGGAGAAAACCGGACAGACGAACCTCTCCGCTTGTCCTGATAATCAGGTCCGGGTCGGGAATGCCGCACGTGTAAAGATGGCTCGCGATATCCTCAGCCGTCAGGCAGGAGGCAAGCTCTTCGACCGAAGCTACATTTTTCTGGCGTATACTCTTCCTGACTGCTTCGACGATCTCCTCCCTGCCGCCGTAAGCGATCGCTATATTGAGTATCCGTTCTCCATGATTTTTCGTGGACTCCTCCGATCTGTGTATCGCCTCTTTGACACCTTCCGGCAAGGCCTCGACGTTTCCTACCGTCTTGATCCTGTACCCGTATCGTCTGATCATCGGGTTGTCGGAAAGCTCTTCCAGCTTTTCCTTGATCACACTGAAGAGACCCTCAACCTCATCCGCGCTTCTCTGGATGTTGTCCGGAGAGAGCACCCAGATGGTGATTACCTTGATATCCAGCTCACCACACCAGTGCAGCACCGTATCGAGCTTGCGGGCTCCCTCACGGTGCCCGTCCGCAAGGTTATCAAAACCCATCTCTATCGCGTACCGTCGATTGCCGTCCAGGATGATTCCGAGGTGTGTGGGTATGGGGCCTTGCTTGATTTCTCTGGAGAGGAGTCTCTCGTAGACGAAGTATAAGAATTTTCTTACCAAACCAGCTACATTATAATGTATATTCCCTGAAATGTATATTTCTGAGTGAACCGTCGCAGGGTGCGGCTCTGTACCCAACACCCTATTCGTGGGTACGAACCGGCGAACAAATCGCCGCAAGGCGGAGCATTGTGATTTGGAATTTGACGGCTTGAAGGGGCGCACAAAAAACAGTAATATATTGTGTCGCGAACCTTTCCGACTCCAGACTCTATTTATGACCGCAAAAGCGATATCACTCATGTCTGGCGGGCTCGACAGCGTGCTCGCAACAAGGCTTGTGCTCGATCAGGGCGTCGAAGTTATCGGCCTCCATTTCATTTCGCTGCTCTGCAATAGCATCAGCGCGGACAAAGGAGGCATGGCAGCGCGGGCGGCTATTGACCTCGGCATTCGACTGATCGTTCAGGATAAGGGTCCGGGGTTTCTGGAGCTGGTGAAAAGGCCTACGCATGGGTACGGCAAGAACATGAACCCCTGCATAGACTGCAAAGTCTTCATGCTTCGGGCAGCTTCCGAGGTCATGCGCACGGAGGGTGCAAGCTTCGTGATCACCGGTGAAGTCCTTGGTCAGAGGCCCATGTCCCAGATGAGGCGAACAATCAGTATGATTGAAAAGGAGAGCGGGCTTGTGGGACAAATCCTGAGGCCCCTCTCTGCGCGACTCTTCCCTCCGTCAAAACCGGAGCAGGAGGGGATGGTAGACCGGGCAAAGCTGCTTGCCATTTCAGGCAGGTCACGAAAAGAGCAGTACCGGCTGGCTGAGACCTATGACATCCGTGCCTTTGGCGCCCCCGCAGGCGGCTGTCTCCTGACAGACCCGGTTTACTCGAAGAAACTGGCGGACTTGCTGGCTCAGGATGAGCCTTTCTCCATGAAGGACGTGGCTCTTTTGAGGGTCGGCCGTCACTTCAGGATTAATGAGGTAAAGCTGGTCCTGGGAAGGAATAAGGCTGAAAACGAGTGGCTGTCCTCATTCTGGAGCCCGCCATATACGCTGGTTTACCCGGTTTTTTTCAAGGGCCCCACAGGCATGTTCAAGGGTCCGATAGATCAGGCTACCATGAAGATAATCATGACGATCGTGGCCTCCTACAGTAAGGATGCCTCGCGGACCGTCACGTTGGAATTCTTCGACGGCCTCCCCAGAAGGGAGACTGGTGAGAGGCTCGACATCGATCTCGAAAGTTATGGGCTATGAAGGGAGACCATGAAACTGCTTGAAGATCTATACGTATACCCCTGGCTATCATCCCAGGAGAACAATGCGAATACCATCTTTATCGACGGGGATGTGCCAACCCTTATCGACCCCGGCCATGCACATCTTTTCAGCTACGCCGCGCAGGGTGCGGCCCGTGATGGCATCAGTCTTGACGGGAGTAAGCTCATAATATGCACCCACGGGCACCCCGACCATATGGAGGCTGTGGGACGCTTTGACCCTGACGTTATAAGGGCCATGAGCCGCCGAGAATACGAGTACCTCCAGGGCGAAGGGAAGGACCTCTTCATGATGACCGGCTGCCAACTGCCGAGAAGCCCGTTCGGCCTTCTTTTGAGTGAGGGCTCTCTTGTGCTGGGAAAAAAACGGCTCCAGGTATTCTCCACCCCTGGCCACTCGCCAGGGTCCATATGTCTGTACTGGGAAGATCAAAAGGTACTTTTGTCCGGTGACACACTCTTTTACCTGGGTGTCGGGAGGACAGACTTACCGGGAGGCGACAGCCGCATCCTGGCGGAGAGTATCTCACGGATCGCCAAGCTCGATGTAGAGTACCTTGTGCCTGGCCACGGGGAAGTCGTCAAGGGTAAGGAGACCATTCAGAAGAATTTTCAGATGATCCTGCGAGAGTTCTTTCCCGTGCATTCTACGTGACGGCTCATTACAAGATTGTTGACATTCCCGCCGTCCGGGCATACTATGTAAACAGCAATAGTTCATTTCCGTGTAATGAGAAACCTTCGTTGCGAAAAGTACAACCAGGACGTGGACATTGACCTAAAGCCGTGCCCGCATCCTCTCGACTATTGTAGCTACAGGAGTCGCTGTGTAATCAACCGGATGTGCATGGATGACCCCAGGTGTAGAAAAAAAGGAGGGCAAACGGTGAAGATACCCGATGAATATCTGTGCGATCAGTGTGGTTGTCTTTTTCTTTTACCGAATCCGCGGAATGCGTTCTGCCCCAATTGTGGTGGTAGCCAGGTAAGCAAAGAGATGGGCTACAACGAGTTGTCCGATGAGGATGTTTACGTCGGAATGGCTTACAGTACGCAAAAAATTGGTGTAATCTGGTAGAGTTGAGGGATCGATGCTGGAGCTGGCTCTTGCGGCAATGGTCGGCATCGCCTGGTTCATTCTAAATCGGTACCTGCTTCCGCATCTGGGAATTCAAACGTGACTGTCGCCAGGCAGGAAGGATTCCTGCGAGCTCCGGGCGGCAGTTGTAAAACCTCGCTGGCAAACTTATATTTAAAATGGTCAATAAACGAGCATAGGAGGTGAAAGCGCAATGGCAGAGGAAAAGTATACGTGCAATAAGTGTGGCAAGAGCTTTGAGGGTAAGCCTGACTCAAGCAAGAACGCATGCCCGATCTGCGGTAGTCTCGATAGCAGGAAGTCGTCGGAGCCCGCTTCTTCAGGGTGTGCGAAAGAGTACCCGCTTTAGCTGAAAGTAGCACTTCGAATGGCGGCGCCATTCGCAATAAATTTCCCACGCTAGCGGCCGGATACCCATGCTGTTCTTCCACGGGTGTTGAAATCTATCTAGCGAGCACAGCGAGCCGGGTACGCGCATGCGGGTGTGGCTTTGCCGCGGAGTACCCACGAAGTGGGTCGTGGGGCGACGCGAGCCCCTGAAATAGACAATAAGGAGGTACTTATGGAGAAGGCGTTAGCGTTGAATGATGCGGATTTCGCGAAGGAAGTGGCTGAATCTACGGTGCCTGTCCTTGTCGACTTCTGGGCCACCTGGTGCGGACCGTGTCAGATGATGGGTCCGATCGTGGAAGGTCTGGCAGAGGAGTATGCGGGCAAGGTGAAAGTGATGAAGCTCAACGTGGATGCAAATCCCATGACACCGGCCAAGTTTGGCATAAGAGGAATTCCAACGCTTCTCCTCTTCCAGAACGGCGAAGTGGTCGATCGGATCGTCGGGGCGGTCCCCAAGGGCACCGTTGAGAATTCTCTCAAGAAGGTGCTTGGCTGACGCATGGAAGGGTGGAAACGCGAAGCCTTCTTCAAAAAGGTTGCGGAAGAACCTTTCTCAAAGCTCCTCAACATAAAGCTTGTGGACGTGCGGGAGGGTTACGCCCTGTGCGAGATGCCTTATACGGGCGCTCTGGATAATATCCATGGCATAGCCCATGGCGGGGCCGTCTTCTCGCTCATCGACGAGGCTTTCGAGATTTCGTCAAACAGCCATGGCACCGTGGCTCTGGCCCTCAACATGAACATGACGTATATCAAGCCTGCTGTCAAAAACAGCCTCTTGAGGGCGGAGTCAAAGGAGGTCAGCAGGGGCAGAAGGACGGCGACCTACCAGATCACCGTGGAGGACAGCGAAGGCCTGGTAGCGACCTGCCAGGCGCTCGTCTACAGAAAGGATGATGAAATTCAGTTTCTGAAGGCTACTTCGGCTGAACCGTGACGCGGGCTCTCTTATCCTTTTCGCCCACCACGGTCACACGGTCTTCGTTGATGTAATAGATAACAGTATCCCCTGCAAGTCTATCGGGGCCTGAATAGACGACCACGTTGCCCTTCAACGTTATCTCGCCCTTAGCATTCTCAAAGATGGCCTGGTCGCAGGTTGCAGTCCGCTCCGCTTTGACGAATCTTGACGTTGCCTTCCGCCTCAGCTCGCTCCACCTCGTTGCTCTCTTCGTTCAGATGAGCGGTCAGCGTGTCTGAAAAGATCCGCAGGTCGTCCTGCTTGGTAACCACATTGCCTTTGAAGATGATGACCTTTCCTTTTTCCAATCCTTCCATCGTGTCAGAGACGATATCGACCGGCTTTTTCGAAGTGAAAAAGCCGAAGGTATTGCTCTTCCCTTCAGGCTTGCCTGTCTGTTCCTTTTCTTTTTCACTCTTTGCCCCTTGCTGGGTTTCACCTGTCGACTGCTTCTCGCCTTCCGCTGGAGTTGACTCCACTACGGGCGGTCGCAGCGCTATCTGTCGGGGTTTCTTCTCCTCCTCCGTCAAACGGAAAGCCGACGTGGTATCCGCTTTATCCGCAGGAGGGGCGACCTTCGCCACCTGGTCTGTCTTCTTCGCGCCTTGGTTCGTCCCGCTCACTATTGTCCGCGGGCGCCTCTTTTTGAGCCGCGGGAGGATTCGGCCGAAGCAAAGGATTGCGCCACTATCTGCTGCAATTTTTTTGCACCGGAAGTCGATGAGGAAAGGGATGCGGTGTCAGCTTTTACGACTTTGGATGCGCTCCCTCCTTTAGCCCGAGCTTTGAGAAACGGGCTGTTGGAATAGTCATTGGTCAACTTCTCCATATAATATTGGGACTTCTGAATGTCCGCCAGCTGCTCTGTACGCCGCGGAAAGAATGAAGAGGGCCTGGTCGGTTCCCTTAGCGCCGGGGTATTTGCTCAAAAAATACTCCAGTCGAATGGTGGCAGCATTATAGTTACCCGTTTTGTAATAGAAATCGCCCACGTACAACTCGCGGTCTGCCAGCTTTTGGGTCATTCTTTGCAGCGGCGCAGTGGCGTCCAGCGCATATTGAGTCGTTGGATACCTGTTCTGCAGGTAAGTGAACCGCTCAATTGCCTTTGAGTGTGTATGTCTGGTCCCTATCTACGGTCAGAGAGAGTTTCTCAAAAGACTCCCCGAGCCGCCAGAGCACGTACGGAGCATTCTCGTCATCAGGATGGGAATTCAGAAAATCCGTGTATACGCCTGAAGCCATCAGGTACTCCTTTCGCTCGAAATATACATCTCCAAGCTTGACCGTCGCAACATCGGCCATCGGATCGAAAGGATAATTCTCTCTGACCTGAGAAAACTTGGCTATGGCCTGATCCCATTTTTTCTTCTTCATCAGCTCTACGCCCTCGACATAAATTACCCCGGGGTTATCGACTTTCTTCGTGGTGCTCTTTCCTGAGCAAGAGAGGATGAGAAGGGGCACAAGAGCCAGAAGCAGGATCGTCTTCCGCATGGGCCATAGTATAACAGAAGAGCAATATTTATGCTAATGTACATAGAAATGTGAGCCGTGAGCGGTAAGCCGCCAGGACGGCTCGTTGATTGGCTGAGTGACTGATTGGAAGCTCTTCAGTGGAAAGCTTGATCACAGAAGGACTTGACTATTTCAGCATCTCCTACACGCCCGCCATGGTGGAGAAGCTCTCGTTGTTCATCGCATGAACTGGAGCACTGGAACAGGCGTGTCAATCTCACAGCCAAACGGCCGGTCGAGTGGATTGTCCACGAACTTCTTTACGACACGTTTTTTCTCTGCAGCCTGATCAAGGGCACTTCATCAGTGCTCGATATGGGCTCGGGAAGCGGCGTTCTGGCAATCCCCCTTGCGATCCTCGACTGAAACGATGGAGGTCTTCTCGGTGGATAGGACCCTGAAAAAGATCCAGTTCCAGCGACATGTCAAAAGGAGTCTCGGCCTCGACAACCTGCACCTCATTCATGGAAGGATAGAAAGCCTGGAGCCTCTCCATGTCGATGCTCTGCTCGCTAAAGGGTTCGGGTCTACGAGGCTCATACTGCAGCAAGGCGGGAGACACCTCAAAGGAGACGGGTACCGCATATCTCCTTAAAGGGCGCTCGGAAAGGGAAGGGCAGGTATCCCGGCTTCTCTCTGGAACGCGCAAGACGGAGTATCGCCTGCCCAACAACCCGAAGGAGTACCAACTCTTCGTCTATAAAAAGGTTTCATAGTTAGTACCTTTTGTGCTAATCTATTTGGTCGATGGGGACGATCATCGCTGTTGCGAATCAGAAGGGAGGCGTCGGAAAAACTACGACCGCGGTCAATCTCTCAGCCTCCATAGCCATAGCAGAAAAAAAGACGTTACTGGTCGACATGGACCCGCAGTGCAATGCAACCAGTGGCGTCGGCGTCTCGTATAACAAAGTCCCTTCAAGCATTTATGATGTGCTCATTGGAAAGAAGAGCATGAAGGAGATCGTTCTTGAGACCGCAGGTTCCGAACCTTTCTCTTGCGCCGTCGCATCCGGACCTCATCGGCGTGGAGGTTGAGCTTCTCGACGATCAGGATCGAGAGATGGTGTTGAGGAATGCCCTTGCTGAATTCAAGGATCAACAGTCGCACATCATTATTGATTGCCCGCCTTCCCTCGGACTGCTCACCGTCAATGCGTTGGCTGCAGCCGACTATGTCCTCATACCGTTACAGTGCGAGTATTATGCACTCGAAGGTCTTGTGCTTCTCCTCAAGACGATCACTATCATCAAAAAGCGCGTAAACCCGAGGCTGGAGATCCTCGGTGTTCTCCTGACCATGTTTGACAAAAGGAACAACCTTTCCTTCAGGGTGATGGAGGAAGCAAGACGCCATCTGGGCAACAAGGTGTTTAACACGGTAATCCCCAGGAACGTGAGATTGAGCGAGGCACCTAGCTATGGAAAACCGGTGGTGCTCTATGATATAAACTCCAAAGGCGCGGAAAGCTATTTAGAGCTGGCAGCCGAAATCTCATCAAGCAGAAACTAGATGCGTAAGAAAGATCCTCTCGGCAGGGGCCTCTCGGCCATACTGAAGGACATTGAAGAAAAAGGGGTGACCACCCTCGTTCCGGTAGCTCAGATCAAGGCAAACCCGCGGCAGCCGCGCTTCACCGTCAGAGAAGAGGGTTTGGAAGATCTTGCCAATTCCATAAAAGAAAAAGGGTTGCTCCAGCCGATCCTCCTTCGAAAGAAAGAGAATGGTTACGAAATTATCGCCGGAGAGCGGAGATTCAGGGCGTCCCGCATCGCCGGGCTCTCAGAGGTGCCGGCCATCATTAAAGACGTCGATGACAGAGAATCTTTGGAGATAGCCCTGATCGAGAACATCCAGAGGGAAGACCTCTCCCCTATTGAACTGGCAACCGTTTACACGCGCTTTGTTGATGAGTTCGGGTATACCCACGAGGCCCTGGCAAAGAAGATCGGCATCGAAAGAAGCTCTGTCTCGAACATCATGCGACTGCTCAAGCTGCCGGAGTGGGTCAGGAAGCTCGATATCGGACGGCAAGCTTACCTCCGGGCACGGCAGGGTTCTCATCACCCTCAAGAACGAGGCGGAACAGAAAAGGTTCGTCAAGAAGATCCTGAACGAAGGGGCTTCCGTACGTGAGGTTGAACGGGCGCGCAAAGCCGGAACAGCCCGCAGCACCCCGTATAGCTGATATCGAAGAAGCGTTGCGGGATGCTCTAAAAACGAAGGTACAGGTTACCTACGGGAGAAACAAAGGAAAACTGGTCATCGAGTTCTACTCGAAGGATGACCTTGAAAGGCTGGTAGAAATCCTGTGCGGCGCGAGCTAAGGCGGAAAATTCACGCATTTCACCGTACGCGCTAAAAAAACCTTGCGCGGCGGGCCGTTTTATAGTAAATTTCAAGGTCTTAGCGTAACAGGCTCCAATGCCGGCTCGGATATGAGGCGGTTCAGGCTATTCTTTCACGCAGAGGGTAAAAGACTTGCTAGACTTTAATTACACCATTCTTGTCCAATTCGCTAACCTCCTCATCCTCCTCATCCTGTTGAACTTCTTTCTTTTCAAGCCCGTGCTCAAGGCTTTGAACAGGCGGCGGGCGTTCATGCAGTCGCTCTCCGACAAGGTGCAGGAGGAGAACAGGCAGGCAACAGAGATCGAGAAGAGTTACGAGGATAGGGCCAGAGAACGCAGGCGGCCGATTCTGGATCAGCGGGAAGCCACGGTGAAAGAGGCTCAGGCTGCATCGATGAAAGTAATTGAAGAGGCGAGACGAGAGCTTACCTCTGAGCTGGATAAGATGAAAGAACGGGTCAAGGCTGAAAGCGATGCTGCTCTTCAACGATTATCAGGAGAAGCTGACCGGCTCTCGCAAGAGGTGGTGGCACGTATACTCAAGAGGGGTGGCCGATGACGCTGACAGAACCCTGGTCGTTCCTTGTAAAGCTCCTGAACTTTGCTGTCATGCTGGGGATTCTGCTAAAATTCGCGGCTAAACCGGTCAAGGATTTCTTGCAGAACCGACGCAACAGCGTCAAAGAGAAGGTGGACGAAGCCGATCGTTTGCTTAAGGAAGCTGAAAGCCTCAAGAGCACTTACGAGGCCAAACTTGCCGGGCTCGATCTGAGATGGAGACGTTCCGCAGAGCAGCCATCGAAGAGGCTGAACAAGAGAAATCGAGAATAGTGGCCGAGGCGCTTGCTTTGGCCGACCGCATCCGGCAGCAAGCGCAACTCGCATACGATCAGGAGATGAAGGACGCGATGACTGCGGTACAGGCCCAGATAGCACGCCGGACTCTGCAGGCTGCCGAGGCTGCCGTCAAACAGATTTTCAAGGAAGAGGACCACAATAAGATGGTCGATGAGTTTATTGAAAGACTGCGGGGGCAGAATTGATACGCCACTCGATTGCAAAACGGTATGCAAAGGCCCTGTTCGGGGCCGGAGAAAAAGATGGAAATTACAGGAAGTATCTGGACGAGCTGGACGCCCTCCTTAAGCTCGTTGAAGCAGAGCCAAGGCTGAAGACCACCCTTATGCTCCCTCTGCTCGAAATGGCGAAACGAAGGGACCTGCTTTCAGAGGTGGTGCGTCTCCTCAGTCTAAGTCCTACTGTTGCAGGCACGCTCCAGATGCTCCTTGAGAAGAACAGGATCTCGTATTTGCCACTCGTCAAAGAGGAATACGCGGAATTGGTTGACGAAAAAGAGGGGCGCGTCAAGGGTGTTCTCTATACGGCCTATCCACTCGCGAACGATGCCAAGGCTCGTATTGAGGCGGCCCTAAGCCAGAGGCTGCAGAAAAAGGTGGAGCTGGCGGTGACTCAGGACAGAGAGCTGATCGGGGGAGTCAAGGTTGTAGTCGGGGGTTTGAGGATCGATGGGACTGTCAGGCGGCAGCTTGAGATCCTGAACGAACGCATCATGAAGGAGTAGAATCATGGCGGTTAAAGCAGACGAGATAAGCAGGATCATAGAACAGAAGATAGCCGGTTTCGAGAGGGAGATCGACCTCCAGGAGACCGGCACGGTCATTTCCGTGGGTGATGGCATCGCGCGCATTTACGGCCTTGAGAATGCCATGGCAGGAGAGCTCGTGGAGTTCCCGCACAACATCGAGGGCATGGTCCTCAACCTGGAGGAAGATAATGTCGGTGTTGTCGTCTTTGGTCAAGACTACGATATAAAAGAGGGTGACCTCGTCAAGAGGACCGCAAGGATTGCCCAGGTGCCTGTGGGCGAAGCACTCATCGGCAGAGTGGTCGATGCGCTTGGTAACCCGCTTGACGGAAAAGGTCCCATCGAGACCAAAGAATTTAGAAACGTTGAACAGCGGGCGCCGGGTGTCGTTGTGAGACAGCCGGTGAAAGAACCGCTTCAGACAGGCATCAAGGCCATTGACGCCATGATCCCCATCGGGAGAGGCCAGAGAGAGCTGATCATCGGTGACAGGGGTACCGGTAAGACAGCCATCATCATCGATACGATCATCAACCAGAAAGGAAAGGGCGTTTACTGTATCTACGTGGCGATCGGCCAGAAGCGGTCATCGGTTGCCCGCATGGTGGACGTGTTGACTGCCCACGGCTCCATGGAATATACGATAATCGTCGCTGCGACAGCCAGCGACCCGGCACCCTTGCAGTACCTCGCCCCGTTTTCAGGCAGCTCGATGGGCGAATATTTCAGGGATACGGGAAGACACGCGCTCGTTGCCTACGATGATCTCTCCAAACATGCCGTTGCTTACCGCCAGCTCTCCTTGCTGCTCCGCCGTCCACCCGCACGGGAGGCGTTCCCCGGCGACATCTTCTACCTCCATTCCAGATTGCTGGAACGGGCTTCAAAGTGGGACGATGCGCACGGAGGTGGATCGCTCACCGCACTGCCGATTATTGAGACGCAGGCAGGTGACGTGTCGGCGTATATTCCTACGAACGTGATCTCCATCACCGATGGACAGATATACCTGGAGCCGGAGCTTTTTTACTCCGGTATCAGGCCCGCCATCAACGTCGGCTTATCCGTGTCGCGCGTGGGTGGTAATGCACAGATAAAGGCGATGAAACAGGTGGCAGGCAGGCTCAGACTGGAACTCGCCCAGTACAGAGAGATGGCTGCATTCGCCAAATTCGGCAGTGACCTGGATAAGTCAACACAGGCCTTACTGGCGCGAGGAGCGCGCCTGACCGAGCTTCTCAAGCAGGATCTGTATGCGCCATATTCAGTTGAGCAGCAGGTAGTGCTTCTTTATGCGGGCACGAACGGGTACATCGATCAGTACCCGGAGTCGGCTCTCCTGAAATACGAGAAAGAGATGCTTGCCTATATTGAGGCGGAGCATTCCGATATACTCAAGGCGGTGCGTGACAAGAAACAGATCGAGCCTTCAACGGAAGAGAGCCTTAAGCAGGCTCTCAATGCATTCAAGGAAAAGTTTACCGCTTAACGGAAATGGAGCATGGCGACATTACGCGACATCAGACGAAAGATAAATAGCATACAAAGCACGCAGACCATCACGAGGACGATGCGCATGGTCTCCGCCTCCAAGCTGGCCAGGGCGCAAAGCACGCTTGAACGCATTACGGCGTACGCGGGAAAAATGGAGGAACTCTTAAAACGCGTGGCTTCGCGCCTTCCCGAAGATGCCCATCCTCTCCTTGCCAAGAAGGAGGAGATAAAGAATGTGCTGCTTCTGCCCATTGCATCTGACCGGGGTCTTTCCGGAGCCTTCAACCTCAATATCGCAAAGGCAGTGGAGGACTTCATTCGCACGAACCAGGGGAACTACGAGAAGATTGGCGTCTATCTCGTGGGAAGAAAGATACGCGATTACTTTAAGAGAAGACATGATCCAGACCGTCAAGGAATGGATCGATGTGAAGACGGTCGATCCCGGCGTGGTCGATGCCATCGCATCCGACGTCATAAACCTCTACCTCGACGGAGAGTATGACAAGGTCTACCTCATTTACACACACTTCAGATCCGCAGTCAGACAGGAGGTTCGTCTTCCAGGAGTTTCTCCCCATAACCGTCGGAGAGAGCGAAGAGATGCTCGATTATCTGTATGAACCGAAGATGGAGGAGATCATCTACGAGTTGATCCCTCGGTTCATCAAGACAAAGATCTACTTTGCCCTGGCCGAATCACAGACCTCCGAGCACGCGGCAAGAATGGCCGCCATGGAAAACGCCACAAACAACTGCGGTGAGATGATCACCCACCTCACGCTGGTTTACAACAAGACGCGCCAGCAGAGCATCACGAACGAAATGATGGATATCGTCGGTGGTGCGGAGGCCCTGCAAAGTACCTAAAGGAGGAGTACAATGAGTGTTGAAGTAACCGGGAAGGTGGTACAGGTCATAGGTACGGTGGTGGACTTACGGTTCCCCCACGACAACCTTCCGCCTATCTACGGCGCCGTATACCTGACCAACCCGACTATCAATGATAAACCGGAAAACCTGATCCTGGAAGTGGCACAGCACCTGGGCGACAGCACGGTTCGTTGTATTGCCATGGAGACCACGGATGGCGTAAGGCGGGGACAGGACGCCCTTTATAAGGGAGAGGGCATCACCGTCCCTGTCGGCAAGGAAGTGCTTGGCAGGGTGATTAACGTGGTAGGTGTGGCCGTGGACGAGGGACCACCCTTAAAGACGGAAAAGAGATACCCCATTCACCGGCCCGCACCAACGCTCGTCATGCAGAACACAAGAATTGAGCTTCTCGAGACCGGCGTCAAAGTCATCGATCTCTTAGAACCCTATCCCAAGGGCGGCAAGGTGGGTCTGTTCGGCGGCGCAGGCGTTGGCAAGACAGTCATCATCATGGAGATGATCCACAATATAGCCATGCAGCACGGCGGTATATCCGTGTTTGGCGGCGTGGGCGAGCGCACAAGAGAGGGCAACGACCTCTGGCTCGAAATGAAGGGATCGGGCGTTATCGACAAGACGGCACTCGTTTACGGGCAGATGACGGAGGTGCCCGGTGCAAGGGCAAGGATAGGCCTTACAGCGCTCACCGCCGCAGAGTACTTCAGGGACGAAGAAGGGCAGGACGTGCTTCTCTTCATCGACAACATCTTCAGATTTACCCAGGCGAATTCTGAAGTCTCCGCGCTGCTCGGCAGAATGCCCTCCGCTGTCGGCTATCAGCCGACTCTGGCCACTGACCTCGGAGAACTGGAGGAACGTATCACATCGACGTTGCGCGGTTCGATCACGTCTGTTCAGGCCATCTATGTGCCGGCGGATGACCTTACCGACCCTGCCCCTGCGACCACGTTTGCTCATCTGGACGCAACCACCGTGCTTTCGAGGCAGATCGTGGAGCTCGGTATCTACCCGGCGGTCGATCCTCTCGATTCGACGAGCCGCATTCTTGATCCCAAGGTGCTCGGCGAAGAGCATTACGCTGTCGCTCGGGAGGTCCAGAGGATCCTGCAGAAATACAAAGAGCTGCAGGACATCATCGCAATCCTCGGCATGGACGAGCTCTCCGAAGAGGACAAGGTGACCGTGGCCAGGGCACGAAAGATACAGAGGTTCCTGTCACAACCCTTCTTCGTTGCGGAGGCATTTACCGGGTCGCCCGGAAAATACGTGCCGCTGAAGGATACGGTCAAAGGCTTCAAAGAGATCGCCGAAGGCAAGCATGATGATCTTCCCGAGCAGGCCTTTTACATGGTGGGCACCATCGAGGAAGCGGTCGAAAAAGCCAAAAAACTGATGGGTGAATAAGGTGGGATTGCTGCACCTCGAAGTTATCACTCCGGAGCGGGTGATGGTGACAGAAGATGTCGACATGGTGGAGGCTCACGGCGCCTTGGGCGAGTTCGGAGTCCTTCCCGGCCATATCAACTTCCTTACCTCTATCGTGCCCGGCGAAGTGCGCTACATGACAGACGGCAAGACCCGTCACCTTGCTACGAGTGGCGGATTCGCCGAGGTGGTCAGCGACAAAGTTACCTTCCTCCTGGAAACAGCGGAATTCGCTGAGGAGATCGATACTGACAGGGCAAGAAGGGCAAAAGAGAGGGCTGAGTCAGCGCTCAAAGACCTCGCTTCCGAAGATAGAGATTACAAGATGCATGAAGCAGCTCTTCTGCGCGCCATCGCTCGGATCTCAACCGCATCGAAGCTTTGACAAGACAGTCACCCAGGACATTGGTCCAGGACATTGACCAATGAAATTCGCGATTGACAAGAGACTCTTTGATCTCTTTCCCGGTCTCTCCGTGGGCACGCTTGTCTGCCGGATCGACAACACGAAGTACGGCGATGACCTGCTGGACCCCATCCTCGAGCGGCTTCGCACCAATTTTCCCTACGAAAAACCACAGGACCACCCGCACATCAAGGCGTGGAGGCAGGCATTTACCAAGGTAGGCATTTCAGCGTCAAAGTACCCCAGCTCCATTGAATCGCTTCTGCGGCGCGCTTTGAAAGGCGGTCCTTTCCCAAGAGTAAACCCCATCGTAGACCTATACAATGCGTTCTCTCTTGACTACCTGGTGCCCGTAGGAGGCCACGATCTCGCGCCTCTTGAGAAGAACATTTTTCTCGGTTTTGCCGAAGGGGGCGAGCCCTTCACGCCCATGGAGGGCGGCGATCAGGAAACGGCTGAGAAAGGTGAGGTCGTTTATAAAGACGAGAAAGATGTGCTCACCAGGCGGTGGGTCTGGAGACAGTCTAACAAGGATAAGGTAACACCCCACACAAAATATGTGTTCATGCCCATAGATATCATGGAAGGTGTGGATGTTGCTCTCTGCCATGAGATCATGGAAGGGATCGACGCCCGCCTTGCACGGGACGCCATCGGAACCATCATCCACAAGGATGTAATTAGTGCAAGCCATCCAAACACAGAGTTTCAGATCGGCTGATACTCTGATCAGCAAACTCTAATATCGAATATCCTTACAGGATGCTTCGCTATCTAAATTCTAAATAAATCCAAATGTTCCTTACAGGATGCTTCGCTATCAAAATTTGCAGACTCAAAGGACTGTGATGTTTTGAAGCATTCAACATTTGAAATTTGATATTGTTTCCCTACGGGATGCTTCGCTACTGGATGCTATCCTGAAAGGGGGTTACCTCTAGGGATGCTGCGCTACCGCTATGGAATTTGGGATTTAGCGGGCGCTCTCAGGGATTATTTGAAATCAACTAGCAAACATCCATTGAGCCCGCGTTTGCCTATACTTCCACCCCGAGATACTTATTCTGTTTCTGCTTGTCGTTCTTCAGGTCATCAGGCGTGGACTGATAGACTATCTCGCCTTTGCTCACTATGTACACGTAATCGCACACCCCTAGCGCCAGCGAAAGGTTCTGTTCCACCAGAAGGACTGAAAGCCCGTTGCTTTTCAACTTGAGAACGAGTTCGCCAATTTCGCGAACGATCATAGGGGCAAGCCCCTCGGAGGGCTCGTCCATCAGCAGTAACTCAGGGTTCGTCAGCAGAGCACGCCCTATGCAAAGCATCTGCTGCTCCCCGCCGGAGAGGAGATTTCCTTTGTTTCTCGCCCGCTCTTTCAGACGTGGGAAGAGGGAATAGACCCTTTCCAAAGACCAGCCGCCGTCCCTTTTTCCGGACCGCTCCCCGATCGTCAGATTCTCTTCGACGCTCAATGATGGAAAGATGGCCCGGCCTTGCGGAGCCAGGGCCAGACCCATCTGGCAGATTTGATAAGGGGGTAGGCCTGAGATTTCCCGGCCTTTAAAGCGCACATGCCCGGAGCGCGGCGGGGTAAAGCCGATGACAGAACGCACTATGGTGGTCTTACCCATGCCGTTGCGTCCCAGGAGAGCCACCACCGAGTTTTCTTTAACCCCCATCGAAATACCGTTCAGGATATGGTTCTCACTGTAAAACGTGTGTACGTCAACCAACTCGAGCATCCGACTCCTCAGTCCCCAGATAGATTTCCCTTACCTTGGGGTTCACCTGGATCTCTTCAGGGGTGCCCCCAGCCACGATTTGCCCGTAGTACAAGACTACAACCCTTTCTGCCAGAGAGAATACCAAATCGAGGTCATGGGCGCAGAAAAAAACGGTCGTATCTCCCGTTAGATTCTGAATAATACGGCCCAGATTTACGCTTTCAGCAGCCGTCAACCCGGCACTCGGCTCGTCCAGCAACAGGAGGCGCGGCTTTGAGGCTAACGCCAGAATGATTTCGACCTGACGTTGCTGCCCGTGACTCAACGCAGCGATGGGTGATTCCCTCGCTTCCCACAGGCCCACCAACTCCAGCAATTCCCGAGCTTTGTCAAGGTTACCCCTGTATGCTGTGATTGGACGTATCATCTGGTAACGAGTTGTTTGAACGGCCTGGATCGCCAGCAGCACGTTGTGGAGCAGCGAAAGCTTGGAGAACAGGCTATTGATTTGAAAAGAGCGGGCGAGTCCAAGGGCCGCACGTTTGTGAGCGGGCATGTTGGTAACGTCCGTACCAAGAAGGTGGATCTGGCCGGCTATGGGAGGTGTGAACCCGCTCAGCACATTAAAGAGCGTGGTCTTCCCGGCCCCATTGGGACCGATGATTGCCACTCTTTCCGCAGTTTCCAGGCTGAAGGAGATATCGGCAAGTACACTGAGGCCGCCGTAGCTTTGGAATAAATGTTCAACTTTTAGTACGTCCACTGTTGCACACCTTGTCCCAAAGATTGATGAGCTGGGGCAGGATACCTCCACGATAGAACATGATTACCCCAACAAAGCAGACACCGAGGATTAAAGGCCACCGCTCAGGCGTAAAGCCACTCACAAAGTACTGCAGCGTTAATATCACGCCACTCCCGAGGAGGCTGCCCCACAAGGTTCCGCTACCGCCAATGATCAGCATGAGCCAGAGCAACCCGGAAGCGCCTATGCCAACACCTTCGGGGGAAATAAAGCCATTGTAATAGATGTAGAGTACCCCGGCTATCCCAGCGAATAGCCCACCAATAATGAAGGCAATGTACTGATAAAGCCAGGCATTGTAACCCAAAGCCCGGGCCCGAATTTCGTTTTCCCTGATCCCTTGAAGGCCGTATCCAAAAGGAGATTTCGTAATCCAGTAGAGCAGCAGGGCGCATACGATAAAGGACGCAAAGGTGAAGTAGTAGTAAGTCTCAGCTTCAAAGGAGAACCCCATGATCTCCGGAAAGGAGACTCCCCCTAAACCATCACTGCCTCCGGTCAGCGCTCCCAGAGGTCCGACACTGGTATGCACAATGCCATACACCAGTTGTCCCATAGAGAGAGTGATTAATAAGAAATAGATTCCCGACACCCGGAGCGCTACGAGACCAAAGATGCACGCGGCAAATACAGCCATCAGGATACCTGCCGGTGCTGCCAGCCAAAAGCTCGTGACACCAAAATGTTTTATAAGGATTGCAATAGTATATGCAGCGATGCCAAAAAAGGCGGCATGGCCAAACGCTGAAAGCCCGGTGTATCCGACAAGCAGATCCAGACTCATGACCAGCAACCCAAAGATAAGAATCTTGGTGAAGAGGCTTACGATAGACAGGTCTGCGTATAGAGGCAGCGTGAGAAGGACTAATGCGATGACACCTGCGGGCCCGAACTGAAACAGGCGTGCCTTGCGAACGTGTCTTCTCACAGCCTTCTCCCTAGCAGCCCGGAAGGCCTGACTACAAGGACAAGTATCAGAACCAGGTACATCGTATATTGGGAGATTGCCGGAAGGTAGACCCTGCCGAATGTATCGATGATACCTATGAGCAGGGCGCCCACCAGCGCTCCTTGCACGGAACCCACTCCGCCAACAATAACAACCGCTACAGCTACGAGCAGCATGTCCATGCCATCCCCAAAACCGACGCTCCCGAAGAGCTGCACCCCTATGACACAGCTTGCCCCGGCGATGGCTGAGCCAAAGAAGAAGGCGCCGACATTGATAGGCGTAAGATTAATCCCTAATCCGCCCACCATTTCAGCGTTATCCATCCCCGCCCGGATAATGGCACCAACCTTCGTTTTTTCCTGTAACCACCATAGTACAGCGCCGATAGCTATCCCGATGCCCATGATCGCAAAGCGATGGAAGGGGAAAGAGACACCTGCGATGGCAACCGAACCGGCAAAGTAGGAGGGGACAAAGGCAGACCTGGGTTGCGGGCCGCAAATCCACAACATCAGATTGGTAAGGATGTAAATGAAGCCGAAGGTAACCAGCACCTGTGGAAGGTTTTGTTTATAGAGAAAGCGCAAGAACCCCCGCTCTATTATCAGGCCGGCCACTCCGCTGGCGATAGCGCCGGCTAAAACAGCGAGGAGAAAACTGTCTGTCGCCCGCGCCACGAACAGGCCGACAAACCCTCCTAGCACAAATATTACGCCATGGGCTAAGTTGACGATCCCCATGAGCCCCAGAGTAAATGATAGTCCTGAGGCTATCAGGAATAGTACCATGCCGTAGGAAACGCCGTTCAAGAGAGTTGCTACTACGGTGCCCATATCGCCACCATGGACAATCTCAAGGTTCTCTGTGCTTACGTTCGCTTACACTCAGCACCAGTTGACCTCAGTCCGTCAGGTATTTATTGCTTGACCACGCTGTGCGTGAGCTTGTTTCCAACCTTGGTGGTCTTTATCGTGTACTTCGTAAGTACCTCTGTCCTGTAATCATTGCCTACCTTCACCACCTTGTGTATAACGTAGTTACCAACACCGACACGCCCATCCGCGAACCGAATGGGACCCACGAAACCCTCGACGTTGGCAGTGTCCAGGGCCTTGGCGAGGGCCGTCGGCGAGGTGTCGCCGCCTGTCTTCTTGAATGCCTCGAACACAAGCTGCATCGTCATATACGTGCTGCCCGAATTACTGGTAGGCAACTCTCCCCATCTCTTGCGGTAAGCCTCCACGAATTTCTTGTTTTGCGGCGTGTCGATCGTCCACACGTACATTTCAGGGCTAATCATGCCAACGCCCGCATCGCCAATCTCCGCAAGCTGTTTTGGGAAAGCGGGGAATTGGCACTGGGGGAAAACGATAGGTATGTTCACCTTGAATTCCCTGATCTGGCGCACCCCGGCGGTAACCGTGACGCCTGCGAACCACGGAACCAGTACATCGGCTTCTTTCAGCCCGGTGATGTAGGGAGCGATATCCTTGGTGCCCATGGGAATCCACTGGTCCTGAACGGCCTTCCCCCCTCGTTCACTGAACGCCGCCATAAAGCCGTCCACAAAGGCGCGACCAGCGGCAAAGTCTATGGACATTGTTGTCGCTGTCTTATAGCCCTTTGCCTCGGCAGCGTAAACACCCCCGGCATAGCCGATTTGATTATTTGTCCCAAAGGGCGCCCATGTCCAGTTAGCCTTTGCCTGCGCCTCATCCGGCACGCTATAGGAGCAGCTCAGGTTAGGTGTCCTGGTTCTGTTAACATATTCCGCTACTGCGGAAGAACAGCCGCCGTGAAAAGGTCCCAGGAGCAGAGCTATCTTCTCGGTTTCCACCAGCCTTCTCGCCTTATCCATAGCTATGGCCGGGTCACTCGCTTCGTCCTCGACAAGCAATTTTGCGGGCTTGCCGGCAACCTTGTACCCAACCTCCTCCATGGCAAGTATGGCAGCCTGTCTCATCGATATGCCGTTAATACTGAGCATGCTGGTCAGGTCAGTTATAAACCCGATCTTGATTTCTTTTTCTGCAGCTACGGCCCCTCTTGCAAAAAAGGCAACCAACAGCATCACCGCAAAAAGCATACACAGGACTTTACGTTTCATCGTGTCCCCCCTTTTTATTCTGCGCTTTCCCCTGGATGATTTCGTTGCGCCGTCTCAGGCTCTGCGTTGCGCCCCCTTTATCCCTTTCAGATGCTCACTTGAGCACGCTGTGCACCAGCTTGTTGCCTGTCTTGGTGGTCTTTATCGTGTACTTGGTGAGTACCTCTGTCCTGTAATCGTTGCCCACTTTCACCACCTTGTGAATGACATAGTTAACGTTGCCAACCCGGTTATCACCGAAGCGGATTGGACCCACGAAGCCCTCAATGTTGGTGCTGTCCAGAGCCTTGGCGAGTACTGTCGGCGAGGTATCGCCGCCCGTCTTCTTCAACGCCTCGAATAGGATCTGCATCACAAGGTACGTGCTGCCCGAATTGCTGGTAGGCAGCTCTCCCCACCTCTTGCGGTAAGCTTCTACGAACTTCTTGTTTTCCGGCGTATCGATTGTCCACACGTACATTTCAGGACTGATCATGCCGACCCCCGCATCACCAATCTCCGCGAGCTGTTTCGGAAAAGCGGGGAACTGGCATTGGGGAAAAACGACGGGCATCTTCACCTTGAACTCCCTGATCTGCTTCACCCCTGCAGTAACCGTAACACCCGCGAACCATGGTACCAGCACGTCGGCTTCCTTGAGCGCGGTTATATAGGGAGCAATATCCTTGGTACCCATGGGAATCCACTGGTCCTGAACGACCTTGCCCCCTCGTTCGCCAAAGGCAGTCACAAAGCCGCCCGTAAACGTGCGGCCAGCCACGTAGTCTATAGCCATGGTCGTTGCCGTCTTATAGCCCGGTACCTCTGCAGCGTAGACACCCGAGGCATAACCAATCGTCTCATTTGTTCCAAAAGGGCTCCATGTCCACCCGACCTTGATCTGCGACTCATCGGGCATAGTGTACGAGCAGACTATGTGCGGAGTCCGGGTCCTGTTATAGTACTCTGCCGTTGCCCCGGCGCAGCCCGCGTGGATAGGCCCGACGACCGCGGCTACCTTGTCCTTTTCAACCAGTTTTCTTGCCCTCTCCATGGCTATGGCTGGGTCACTGGCCTCATCTTCTATTATCAATTTTGCAGGCTTGCCGGCAACCTTGTAGCCAACTTCCTCCATGGCGAGGATCGCAGACTGCCTCATCGATATGCCGTTGATACTGAGCATACTCGTCAGGTCTGTCATAAACCCGATCCGTATCTCCTGATCGGCAGCCCGTGCCGATGAAGCGAAGAGGGCAACACACAGCAACGGTGACCAGGACCGTACACGCGACCTTCTGTTTCATTTCGCTCCCCTTTCTATTGTTTTCATCAATCCGCTCCTCAGTGCGCGCCATAGACCCTGTCCCTGGGCTCTGGTGCACTCCTTCCTTGTCCCCGGTTTGTTACCACTGCCAAGACGGTGATTGAAACTGTCTGCGCTCGACGAATGGCTACACCGGCAGGCGCATTATTCGCCTGGCGTTGTCCTCGAATATCTTTTTCTTTTCGAAGTCCGGAATCTGCATACGCTCTATACCCAGTATATTTTCCCTGGTGAGTACATCACCAACCTGGACATCGTACGGCATATCCGTGGCAAAGAGCATATGGTCAGCACCGAAGAAGGCATACCCGCACATCAATGCCGCGGTGCTTTGAATTACCGTATCAGCGTAAAACATGCGGAAGTAGTCGAGCGGGCCCTTCTTAAGATACGGTTCCTGTCGAAAACCCATGCGCATCTGATGCCCGTTGTAGACCATATGGAACCTCTGTTCAAAGAAGGGGACCATCGCACCGCAGTGATGGGCGATGACCTTGAGCCTGGGTACTTATCGAACATGCCGCTCATTGCCAGCCGCGTCATGGCTAATGTGGTCCTATATGGCCACCCAAAAATCAGAAAACTCAGGTACTTCGACTCTGTCTCACCCGGGTAGTCAGCCCTTGCTTTCGTACTTATTTCGGGGTGGAGTAAGATGGGCAGGTCATACTCGGCCATTTTTTGAAAGATGGGCTCAAACTCCGGTGAGTCTAATGGCTTACCGTTGATGTCGCTGTGCAGCTGAATGCCCCTGAAATTGAGATCCTTGATTGCCCTGTCGAGCTCCTGAAGCGAGGCGTCCACGTCATTCATGGGCAGGCATGCCACAGCAGCGACAAACCTGTCCGGATACTTTCTCACCAGTTCGGCCAGCTCGTCATTAGCCAGTCGGGCGAGTTCGACCGTATCCTTTGGTGGGGCAGCATCCTCGAGAGCGGGTGCCCCGGTGCAGATCACCTGAACCAAGCCTTCGTACTTATCCATTACCTTGAATCTGGCGTCCATATCAAAGAGAGCGGGATAGGCCTCCATCAGCTTCAGCTGCCATGCGCCAGGCATCTTCTTGTGAAGCCCCTCCTTATACTTCGGTGGTATGATATGGGTGAAAACATCAATCTTCATCTGTGTTGCCTCCCTCTTTAGCGCACATTGGCAAAGATGCCTGCTAACAGCAGATAGCCGCGCTGTTGACCTCCTGATGCCGGGCTCGCCTCGCACTTACTTGACAACGCTCTGTACGAGCTTGTTTCCAACCTTAGTCGTCTTTATCGTGTACTTGGTAAGCACCTGCGTCTTATACTCGTTACCGACCTTGATCACTTTGTGAATGAGATAGTCATTAACAGCCACCTTGTTATCAGTGAAGCGGATGGGACCGAGGAATCCCTCAACGTTAGTTGCGTCCAATGCTTTGGCCAGCGCGGCGGATGAGGTATCGCCCTTTGTTTTCTTAAATGCTTCGAAGACGATCTGCATCGCAATGTAAACGCCTCCGGCATTACCGGAGGGCAGCTCATTCCATCTCTTCTGATAGGCTTCCACAAATTTCTTGTTTTTCGGCGTGTCAATGGTCCAGACATACGAGTCAGGCGCGATCATGCCGATGCCGTCATCGCCGATTTCAACGATCTGTTTCGGATGCGATGGGAACTGGCACTGCGGAAAGACGACGGGCATCTTTACCTTGAACTCCCTGATCTGCCGCACGCCAACAGTGGCCGTGACACCGGCAAACCAGGGCACCAGCACATCGGCTTCTTTGAGCGCGGTGATATACGGGGCAATGTCCTTTGTGCCCATGGGGATCCACTGTTCCTGGATCATCTTGCCTCCGCGTTCGGTAAAGGCCGCCATGAAGCCGCCCGTGAATGTGCGACCAGCCGCATAGTCTATGGCCATCCGTGTCGCTGTCTTGTAACCGCCTACCTCTGCGGCATACACACCTGCAGCATAGCCGGGGCACTCATTTGTCCCGAAAGGCATCCATGTCCAGGCTGCCTTTAACGCCGCTTCATTCGGCATATTGTACCAGGGTGCTACGTTCGGAGTCCTTGTCCTGGTGTAATACTCTGACGTTGCCGCAGCGCATCCGGCGTGAATGGTCCCGACGACCAGGGCTACCTTATCTGTTTCAACCAGTTTCCTCGCCCGGTCCAGGGCGACGGCGGGGTCGCTTGCCTCATCCTCCACAATCAACTTCGCCGGCTTACCCTCGATCTTGTAACCGATTTCCTCCATCGCCAGTATGGCAGCCTGGCGCATGGGTATGCCGTTGATACTGAGCATGCTGGTCAAATCTGTCATAAAACCGATCCTTATTTCCTTTTCCGCGGCGCGTGCTCCAACGGCAAAGGCAACCAGCACCATTACAACCAGAACGATGCATAACGCATTACGTTTCATAGTACCCCCCCTAATCGTTTGTCTTCTTGCTTGTTCTGTTGCCTCTCCTCCACCTCTTACCCACTTTATCTATGGTAGCACATCGTAGATCAGTGTCAACCGAATTGCACACCAGCGGCCCGGCTTATCCGCCTAACCCTGCGTCCTTAAGTTTTGGCCATTCGTCCGCCTCGATGACTGTTGTGATAAATGAAGGTTGTACGGCACAACTATATAGTTGTCTTATACAACCATAGTTTCGAGCTTGTCAAGCATTTTTTGTACTGCGCGCAGCACCAAAAAAGGCGCAGTTGGTGCTAAAAATTGATGTGCTGACCGCAGCTGACCGGAAGAGTCTGGCCGGTGATGGCGCTCGCCTCGTCGGACGCAAGAAAGAGTACTGCAGATGCTATCTCCGACTCTTCAGAGATCCTCTTGAGTGAAGAACTTGCAGCCAGATCCTTCATAATCTCCTCGAAAGGCCTGTTGGTCGCTCGAGCCTTGCCCATCATCGCATTGGTGATGTGCCCCCCATTGACAGGACCCGGGCTGACAGCGTTAACGCGGATGTTGAACTCTCCCACCTCAATGGCCAGTGTCTCGGTGACCCCGATTAGGCCCATCTTCGCAGCGCAGTACGCACTTCTCAGAGGAAATCCGGACTTGCCGTCACCCGCTCTGCCACCCTCGGAAACGACATTGATGATGGCACCGCTTCTCTGAGGGATCATATGTTTGAGGACCTCCCTGCAGGAGAGCATTGCCCCTGTCAGATCGATCGAGATCGTTTCATTCCATCTGGCGAGGTCCATATCTGCAAGTCTGACGATCGGCCCGGCAACACCGCTGTTGTTGACAAGGATATCCACCCTGCCGAATTCCTTGATGGTCTCCGTTACCATGCGTTTTACCTGTCGCTCGACGGTTACATCGGTCTGTATCGGACTGGCTTTACCCCCCTTACGCCTTATTTCATCGCACGTCTCCTGCAATGCCGAGAGAGTCCTGCCCGCTACTACAACTGTGGCGCCTTCTCTGGAAAAGGCAAGGGAGATGGCCTTGCCTATGCCCTTGCCCCCCCCGGTAATAATGGCCACTCTGTTTTTGAATCTCATGGCTCCTCGTCTCATGGCCCCTCCTGTATGCGGTGGTCAGTGAACGGTGATCAGTGAACAGTCAGAAGCACTGAAAAATTACGTGCATCCGATACTCCGGTGATAGCGATAGCGGAGGATCCCGTGATAGGAAGCATTCTGTAACCTTAAAATCTGAGCCGGAAGGCTCTGTGTTTCCTGCTACAGCCTTCGGCTCAGAGCTGCCTTACTTGGCAATACTCTGCACGAGTTTGTTGCCGACCTTGTCCGTCCTCACCTTGTACTGCGTGAGTATCTCGGTTCTGTATTCGTTGTTGACCTTCACCACTTTGTGAATAATGAGATTGCTGATGCCCACCCGTGATGGAGCGTACTGAATAGGACCCAGGAACCCTTCAACGTTGGTATTATCCAGCGCTTTGGCTATTGCCTGAGATGATGTATCTCCCTTTGTTTTCCGCAACGCCTCAAAAGCTACCTGCATTGTGAGATAAGCACCGCCCGCATTACCGGAAGGCAGTTCTCCCCATCTCTTTCGGTAGGCTTCTACAAATTTCTTGTTCTTGGGCGTATCGATGGTCCACACGTACGCCTCAGCGGTGATCATGCCGATACCATCATCCCCTATTTCTGCGATCTGTTTTGGATGCGCAGGGAACTGGCACTGGGGAAATACGATGGGCATCTTTACCTTGAACTCCCTGATCTGTCTTACACCGACCGTGGCGGTAACGCCCGCAAACCAGGGCACCAGCACGTCGGCTTGTTTCAACGCAGTTATATAAGGGGCAATATCCTTTGTGCCCATCGGGATCCACTGGTCCTGGATCATCTTCCCGCCTCGTTCGGTGAATGCGGCCGCAAAGCCATCGACGGATGCGCGACCGGCTGCGTAATCTATGGCCATAGATGTCGCTGTCTTGTAGCCCAATACCTCAGCGGCATAGACCCCTGCAGCATAGGCAGGAGACTGATTGGTTCCGAAGGTTGCCCAACTCCAGGGAGCCTTTACCTGTGCCTCATTCGGCAGGTTGTACCAGGCACCTATGTTAGGCGTCTTGGTTCTGGCAGCATACTCTGCTCCTACCGCAGCGCAGCCT
Source organism: uncultured delta proteobacterium (assembly GCA_963821605.1). Lineage (GTDB taxonomy): Bacteria > Desulfobacterota > Syntrophorhabdia > Syntrophorhabdales > WCHB1-27 > JADGQN01. Next base: position 135,585 of record CAWGEZ010000037.1, read on the forward strand.
GCGTGAAAGGGTCCGATGAGGATGGATACCTTGTCGGTTTCCACCAGTTTCCTTACCCTGTCCATGGCTACAGCAGGGTCACTTGCTTCGTCTTCGAAGATCACTCTTACAGGCTTGCCCGCAACCTTGTAGTCCACCTCCTCCAGCGCAAGGATAGCGGCCTGTCTCATGGGTATGCCATTGAGGCTCAGCATAGCAGTCAAGTCTGTCACAAAGCCGATCTTGATCTCCTTTTCGGCAGCGCGCACGTCAGCAGCAAAGAAAGCAACCAACAGAACCAGAGCCAAAACCATGCCGACCAGTTTACGGTTCATGCGGACCCCCTCTGAGTTTTTTTGAATTCCTCGCCCACACAGCGATGGTAACATACTCTCGATTTGTGCCAACTGAATGCAGTTCACCGAGTCTATCTCTTTCTTGCACTCGCTTTCTTACTCGCCGTCTTTTTCTTTTTCAGTTTTGTCCTCAGGGTCGCTGTCGCCTTTTCGTCTACCTTGAACGTCTTCGGATTTATGACAACCCCGTACACGTTTCTTGCCGTTTTTATCGAAATGTATTCATTTAACGCATCCCAGCGCACCTTGTCGATCTCTCTGTCGAGCGGGTCGCCAACCCCGCCGCCGCCGCCCGAGTTGGAAACAAGGATGTCGCCAGGCTCCAGATATGTCAGGGACATGGTTCGGTAGGGTATGCGCTTGCCCTTCCTCACTATTTCGAGCTTTGTTTTTGTGCCTCCGGTGCCTCCCTGGAGGCCGACCGATGAAAACCGTTCCCCGTCCGCGTTGCCCGACATGGTGAGACAGTCGAGGGGCTGCCAGACCTTGCGGTTATACACGTTCTGGGCCTCGACGTGCGTGCCCAGGCCGCCACGCCACTGGCCGTGGCCGCAGGAATCTGTCAGAAACTCGTAGTGGAGCCACCTGTACGGGATCATCCATTCCTCGACCTCGATTGGTGCCCGTACCATGGCACCGCCCAGCGGGGTGGAACCGTTGCCATCGACAGCATCGAACCCGGACGCTGCGCCGCTCGATGCCACCGCGTGAAAGGTGTGCGCCGTGTATTCCATGATGGAGCCGGTCCTCGGGTCGATCTTGTCGCGCCGCTTCCCCGCGTACAGAGGATTTACGTGCCTGCCCCACGTAGCGGGCGATTCCTTGGGGTCAACCTGGGCCATGGCAAGCATCACGCACTCGGTGATTTCAAGACCCAGCGTGACTGCCTGCGATGCTGCGGTAGCCGGATAGACCGGGCTGAGGCAGGTGCCCTCCTTGGTGATTACCTCCATGCAGTCGAAGAAGCCTTTGTTCCGCGGGAGGCCGGGAGGCAGGCACCAGAGAAATCCGGCGGTCACGGACGACCAGACCTGCCCAAGCGGCACGTTGATGAAATCGCACTGCGGGTCGCTCTCGGAGAAATCGAATATGACTTTGCCTTCCTTCGGTTTGACCGTCATGGCGAGCCTCACCCACACGGGTTTGTCCGTGGTGCCGTCCCAGTCGGCCGCCCGTTCCGCGTAGTACGTGCCGGCAGGATACTTGGAGATCACGGCTTTGACCGCAGCACGCGCCCTGTTGATCAGCTCGTCGAGCGCTGCCATCACCGTATCTTTTCCATACTCCTTGAGCAGTCCGATGATGCGCTGCTCGATCTGTTTCATCGACCCGTAGACGAGCATATTGTCGGCCCGGACCATGTTCGCCCCTCTTAAGTTCCTGAGGATGACGGAGTAGGTACTCTCGTTGATTTTCCCTGCCTCTACGATCTTCACCGGTGGAAGCATCAAGCCTTCGCCGTGACAGTCGTAGCTGCGTGGAAAGTAACAGCCTGGATATGCGCCGCCGCTGTCGTACTGGTGGGTCCGCGCGAAATGGTAGAATACAAGCTCGCCTTCGTAGAAAATTGGGCGGAGAAACGACCAGTCGGCGAGGTGACCGAACCGCACGATGAACGTGTCATTTGCTATTATAAAATCGTCCGGGTAAATATTGTCGCGGCCTATCCAGTCGAGCATGCCTTTGAGGGAAATTTCACTCCCTCCCGTGTGCACGGGCATAAAATTGCCGATGGCAAGCGTGCGCTCGTCCTTATCGAATAGCACCGTGCCGAGGTCACGGATATGGGCCGTGGGCACAGAGAAGGCCTGACGGAACATGCGTGCGCCCAGTTCCAGGTTGAGGGCATTTATCCTGGCCTCCACTACGGCCAGTGTTAGAGGGTCTATATTTCTTTCTTTACTCATTGCGCACCTCCTTTAAGAACCGTGACCTCCGTGACACGTGATGGTTAAAAGAACCTTGACTCCATCCCAAACCTGATCGCTCACCGTTTCAGCCCTTCATGGTCACGAGGTAGTTGTCGTAAGCGTCTACCAAGGCCTCACACCCCGGGGGAATTACGACCGTCGTCTTCTTCTCCTCGATGATGGCAGGCCCTGAAATGAGAGTTCCGTGGTGCAGCTTGTCTCCGTCGTAACAGGGGGTCTCGACAAACCCGTTCCGTTCTTTCCAGTAGACCTGTCTTTTCCGTTTGAGCGCTTTCCCCGGGTCTGTACCGTTTGAGGCCACTTTCGCCAGCGTAAAGGGGCGCCTCCTGCCGATGACGCGCAACTTGAGGAGAGCGATGGTGACAGGGAGGCTCGGATCCGAATGGCCGTAGAGCTCCCTGTGTCTTACATGAAAGGCCGCGATCAATTCCTTGAGTGTCGCTTTGTCAAAGGCACTCCCGAGCGTTGTTTCGGGAAGGAATATATCAATGTCGCGCAATTGACCGTAGTATCTCATTTCTGCGCCGCGCACCAGCCCCATATCCTTCACGCTGATCCCCTGGCGGGCAAAAATGGCTTTTGCCTCCTTCTCCATGGCATTGTACAGGGCTTTCACCTGGTTAGCGTCAGCCTCGTCGTCACGCTTTCCGAGGAAGCGATTCAGGACGTATCCATAATCCGCCACCACCCCGCCAAGGGCCGAGAAGACCGCGGAGTGTTTGGGTATATAGACCTTTTTCATGCCGAGCCTTTTGGCCATGGCAACCGCGTGGACCGGACCGGCCCCGCCTCCCACGACCAGGACGAAATCGCGCGGGTCATACCCCTTTTCGACAACACTCAGAAAGACCCGCTCCCCCATTACGGCCTCCTCCAGGGAGGCTACGGTATACGCAGCCTGAACCGTGTCCATACTCGACGGTTTGGCTACCTTCTCATTGATAACTTCTTCTGCGAGCGTCCGGTTGAGGGGGATGGTGCCGCCCAAAAAATAGTCAGTCGGTATGTAACCCAGGACAACATCGGCATCAGTGACAGTTGGTTCCCGCCCGCCCTTGCCGTAGCATGCGGGACCGGGATCAGCACCTGCGCTCTGGGGCCCGACACGAAGCACTCCGAGCCTGTCGATCCAGCCGATCGAACCGCCACCAGCGCCAATGCTTGTTATATCCATACTTTCGATGGAATTTTTCTGATCGCCTATCACCATCTCTGTAGTGGTGGCGATAGTGCGATTTTGAAGTACGGCGATGTCGAGACTCGTCCCGCCCATGTCGTAGGTCACGACGTTGTCAAAATCGCAGAGCTCGGCCAGGAACCGGCCGCACAGCGCTCCTGTAGCCAGGCCCGATCCGATCACCGTACCGGGATTTTCCAGGGCCAGATCTGCCGTGGTAACATCGCCCAGGCCAGTGCTGAAGAGCAGGGTTCCCTTGAACTTAGCTTCTTTCAACTGTTCTTTCAGGTTCTCCATGAAGCGGGTAAGCAGCGGCTTCACGTAGGCTGCATAGGTTGCCGTGCTGGCCCGGTCATACTCTATCCACCGCCTGAGGATGCGCGAGGAGACGACCACGTTGGGATAATCCGCCCTGATTATTTCGGCTGCCTGTTCCTCGTGGTCCGGGTTTACATACGAGTGCAGGAAACAGACGACCGGGACTTCGACGCCCTGCGCCTTGGCCTGTCTCACGGCCTTGCGTACATCACTCTCCTTGAGCGGTTTAACGACCGCTCCATCGTACTGGATGCGCTCTTCAACCCCGAAGCGCAGATACCTGGGGATCAAGACCCTTGGTGGCACAACCTTCAGATTGTAAATGTCGGTCTTGGGTATGGTGCGCCCAAGCTCGAACACGTCCCTGAAGCCTTTCGTGTGAATGAGGCAGCACTTGGCTCCTTTTCCCTCCAGGATGCAGTTCGTGGGCAGCGTTGTTCCGATGGTCACCGTCGAGGTGTTCCTGAGTAACTCCTCCTGCGTCATGTTGCGTTCTTCCGCAAGGCGTGCAATACAATTCAGAATGCTTCTTGCCGGATCCGCAGGCTGCGTCTCAGCCTTGGCCACGCTCATGCCTTGCTTGTCGTCAATTAACACGCCGTCCGTGAATGTCCCGCCCGTATCGATCATAATTTCGAACATCGCACCCTCCTTTACTTTTCACGAGCTCGTTCTGTCGACTCAGCCACTGTCCTGCCTCCGCCGTTACTCGGACCCGGTCACGAGGTCCGCCTGTCATTGGCTGCAATAAGATTGTTGTGGCGGAGCAATAGTTGTATGAAACAACTATATAGTTGTCTTATACAACCATAGTTTCGATCTTGTCAAGCAAATTTTTTTGAAAATGTTTTGGCTTACCGATCGCCTCTTTGCTGGAAGAGCGGTTTGGGCTTGACCCTAAAGAAGAAATATGGTTGTATGTTACAACCAAATGGAGAAACGTTTATCCAAGTACGCACTTCGCGAATCACTCGGATACCTTGCATACGAGGCGTCAGGTGCTATCCGCAAGCAGATAGGCCGGGAGCTTGCCCGGAACAAGTATCCGATCAAGGCAGAGCAGTTTGCGGCGCTCGTATACATCTGGGATGAGGACGGGCAACCTCAGCGTGCGCTGGCCGAGAAGCTTTACAGAGATAAGACGACCGTTACGAGGTTGGTCTCAGGCATAGAATCGTTGGGGCTCATCCGACGCGCACCGGGACCGGAGGACGCCCGCGAAAAACGCATTTTTCTGACCGAGTCCGGGAAGAAGCTGATGGTGAGAGTCACCCAATTGGTCCAGGAGATCCTGGAACTTGCCGGAAGGGGGATAGAGCCGCGCGAGATAAGGATCTGCAAGGATGTTCTAAGGCGGGTACGTCAAAACCTTCCGTAATACCAGGTTGCCTTCATTCATTCACCGTCCCTTCCTGTTGGTTAGACAGAGATTCTGATCCCCTTCGACTTTTCGAGCCAGTTTCTATAGGAGCCATAGAACTCCCCTATGTGGCGGTAACAGAAGGGCATCTTCACGATGTCCGAACCTTTGAGCAATTCGGTGTACGCGTCGGCTGCATTGGTTTGCGAAGCGGTGTCGCGTATGGCTGCACCGGCCGCCTGTACAGCGTATAATCCGCTCATCATGCCATGGACGATACCGGAGCAGCCCGAAGCCTCGCCGACGAAAAGGAGTCCAGGCAGGGCGACGCGAGCATAAAGAAAGCCCATCTTCTTTCTGTTGCGAAAACTGCTGATGTAAATAGGGTAGGAGCGGGAGAGCTTCAGCGACAGCGCGTTGTCTGTGCGCGATTTGATGTTTTCGTATGCTTCCACGGACGAAAAAGAGGCAAGCGTGATTCCTGCAGCGTGCGGCCAGAGGGACCGTCCTCCAAGGGCGGGATCATTCGACTTATAGATTTCGACGACACCCGGTGTCACATCCGTCACGTTTACCAATTCCATCTGTATGCCGCTGTATGTTTCCGCTTCGGCCGTTTGCGCAACTTCTCTCGCGGCAAAGCCGCCTGATCCGGCCGATTTCATGCCGTCTGCACAGATAGTAACGCGCGCCCTGATCTCAGGCAGCCGACTGGACGAAGTGCGCACTCCAACGACCTGCTCGCCTTTCCGGATGAGGGAGGTTGCTCTGGCGTTCAGAAAGAGACGGGCGCCTGCTTTCACAGCGAGCTTCCCCAGTTCCCTGTCGAAGAATTCCCTGCGCACAAGATAGCCTCCCCACCCTGTGTCCGCAACATCTTCCACTATTTCATCCGATGCAGCGTTCTTCACAACGAATCGGGAGCCTTTCTGGTACACCAGGCTGTCCCTGAGTTGGTCGAAGACTTCATACATGAACGTGCAGCCCAGAAGCCAACCGCTGCAGTGCTTTGTGTGTCCCAATGAGAGGTGCTCTTCGAGGATAACCGTATCGAACCCCTGGTCGGCTGCGCTTTTCGCTGCCCAGAGGCCGGCCGGCCCCGCGCCGATGACGAGGATGTCGCAGTTCATTGCCCGCTCTCTGCCTGCTAATGCATCTTCTTGCGGAGGACGCATGATGTCTCAATCTGTCGGTCGGGTATGTCCCAGTATTTTCTCAACAGGTCATCCTTATTCTCCGCCAGCTCGAAACCGTGCTTCTTATAAAAAGCCGTGGCCCACGAAGCAGCCTGCCATGTTCCGATCAAAAGATACTCAGTCGAGACCGCGTTCTGCACGCGAGCAAGAAGTTTTGACCCTATGCCCTGGCCCTGGGCCTTGGTGAGCACGTAAAGGTGCCTGATCAAGGTGGTCTCTTTGACCGGTTCTTTACCGATGACCCCCAGGAGTTCGCCTTCCTTCATGTAGCCGAAGAAGCTCATCCGTTTCATTTCCCGCCGCACCTCGTCGATGGGCATGTAAGGCTCATGCCAGCGGTCATCGGGTATAGCGCCTTTGTACCTCATGGCAGCGTCGTTTATGACTTTGAAGATCTGCTCCTCATCCCGTATCTCGATGATCTCTTCCATACCTCCTCGTCTTCCGCCCATCTCTAACGTAGCGCAACCCACCAGATATGGCAAGGGAGAAATCGTGCATCTTGATGTGCGACATGCGGTTGTGGTAAACTAACGTCCTTGATAAAGAAACTCGTGCTCTCCTTGCACCTTTCTTCGTCAAAATTTTTATTCTAGGGGACACAATATGCAGATAGCGAAACAGAAAGCGGTCACGGTCGAATATACCCTCACGAACGACACAGGTGAGATCCTGGATAGTTCCAGGAACCGCGCGCCGTTGACGTACGTTCAGGGAATGGACGGCATGATATCCGGGTTTGAAACGGCCCTGGAAGGGAAACAGGCCGGCGACAAGTTTTCCTTTGACGTTGCTCCGGCTGATGGTTACGGAGAGCAGGATAAGGCCCTGCTTTTCACCGTGCCGAAGGACCGGTTTGAGGGAACGCCCGATTTGGAAGTGGGCATGCGCTTTCAGGTCCAGACGCCGAATGGAGCCATGATCATGGCCGTTGACCGGATCGAAGAGGATTCGGTGGTCCTCGACGGCAACCATCCGCTTGCCGGCAAGAAACTGCACTTTGATGTGGAAGTTGTCGGAGTGCGGGACGCAACGGACGAGGAGATGACGGAGGCACAGAACCCGGCGCAGGGTTGCGGCTGTTCGTGTGACGACAGCGGCTGCGGTGACAGCGGCTGCGGAGGAAGCTGCCACTAATCCGGGATCAAGGTTAAAGGTTCACGTCTCGTCACCGACCCCCGCGATTGCCCCGTTAACCGACCTTATTGATAAGGACATGGGTGGTTTGCCGGCGCTTCTGTGCCTAGTGGCGCCGTCCCGCGGGTGAGCGCACAGCATGGTTGCTTTCGAGCTGCCTCATCGCCGGTTGGGAAAATCGTCAGGAGACGAAGGCAGCGCTCCCTTGGTGAGGCTTCTCAGCTTCCTGATCACTTCATGCTCTTCACCTAACAAAGGAAGAAGGGACGCAATGGTGCGACCAAGGGTGGCGTCGCACAGGTCCTGAAAGTCTGACTTTGCTTCGGGAGGAAGGGCCTGGTAACCTTCTACTACGTGGTCGACCCATGCCGGCAAGTACCGAGGGTCAACCTTCTCCTTCGGGTAGACATAGCCTTCGAGTGCCCCCGCCTTGGCCGCGAAGTCGTACAGCTTTCTGTAATTGCCCATAGATGCCTCCTCGGGGCTTATACCGATTCGCGTTCAAGCGTATACCTTCGTTGTCGCTGCGGTCGCTCTCCTCGACGTACCCCGGGTACGCCTGCGTCCTTACAGGATGCTTCCTTCCAGGATGCTTCGCTACCGCTATCGGCTCCTCGCTGCCGCCTCGGTCTCCATCTTGAATGCAAATCGGTATTGGGGAACAGCCCCATGCTTGTTTATCTAAGGATAATCAATTTCCCGTGCAAATTGAACATATTTTTTATGATATCTGGCTTCACAATTTCTTGCTTTTTCCAATGCGGTGTGTAATACTGGCCTCGATTGGGGGGTTTCCGCAATCGCCATAAAAAGCAGGAGGTAGTTCGAAATGCCGAAGGGTACGGTAAAGTGGTTCAACGAGTCAAAGGGGTACGGGTTCATCCAGAAGGAAGAAGGCGGAGATATCTTTGTTCATTACACCGCGATTCAAGACAGTGGTTTCAAGACCCTTTCTGAAGGCCAACAGGTGACCTTCGATATCGTGGATGGCCCGAAGGGCCCTGCTGCGGCGAACGTCCAAAAAATTTAGTACAAGGGAAAAGCCCTCCCCAAGCGGGCCGTTTCTCTGAGGGACGAAAGCACCGCGCTTTCGCACAATAGACCTGCCTCCTCATGAGCGTTGACAGGCCCAGAGGATTTCTGTTGCCACCGCCAGGAAAAAGATAAAGCAGGTTAAGGTAAGAGCTAAGGGCGAAGGTAGAGAAAGGCGTCGTTCTTACCTATACTACAGTCTCTGGATAAGATAGAGATACGCAGGAAGACGGCTATGCGTCTTCAAGCCATGGAATCTTCGCAGAATTTCCCGCCGCCTTGCGTCATCAAGACTCTGTTCATCCACGACAGGTGACAGGTAGATTGCTCCCTTGGCACGGATCGGGTCGAGCCCGGTTCTGGTGAGCTCCAGGAGCGAGGCGAAATGATCCGGCGAAAATTGATCGCTGAACACAAAATTCGCGGTCACCTCCACCTTGTGGTACCTCCGGTTGATATCGAGCATCCTGGAGAATGCCTCTCGCACAGTTTCCACGGCGACGGGCCTTCTGAGCCCTCTCAGCGTGGCACAGTCAGCCGCCTCCAGCCCGATGTTGATGAAGGTTGTTGAGTAGGGAAGGCTGTCCAATGCTTCAAACAGGCCATCTTCTGCGCTGATTATGGAGAGGGGGCTGCCGAAAAGGAAGAGGACGGGATACTTCAGATAAGAGTGTTCGAATTCGAATAGCTCATACGCCTTCTCCGCTGCGTAACAGACGATCTGGCGACCTGCCTCCAGGGCGTCATGCTGCCCAAGGAAGACTGCGTTGTAGTTCCGAAGGTCCCTGCCATAAATTTTCCTCACGTGCTTCATCTGCTCAAGGATCTCCGTCTGGGGCAAGGCTTTGAAACCGCGGCCCGATTTGACCCGGCAGAAACCGCAGTTGAGCAGGCAGCCCTCGGCCACGGTGATGGGGATTATCTCATAATCAACGTGGCGACTATCAGGCGGAAGCACCGTCACCCGTCCGCCGATCACACGATGGAGTTGGGCCGCCTTTGACCTCAGCATGCCGGGAGTGTTCTCTGCTATCCGGAAGAGAAGCGTCTCGACAGGCTCTGGCAGGGCCAGTGACAACAGCTCTCCGGCTCTGCGTTGCAAAGTCGTCCAGGCGCTGATCGCGGTCTCTGGTCCCCGGCCTCCGAAAGGATTGTCACTGAGAATGGAGTTGGAAGGATAGGAGAGGTAAGGATAATAGTACTCGCCGAGAAGGTCGTGGATACCCTTGTAATCACCTGCGGAGTAATAGACCCAATCGTTGCCAACAGTGCGCTTCAGCCATTCTGCCGGGTGCGGCCAGTTATTTCCTCTCCCTTCGACAACCTTGATCTCTCCGCTAAGGTTGAACTGAAAGGTATGAGTCGGTGTTCGTATCTCGGAATAATGGCCATACCGGATCGGGTAGCTGAATGTGCCGAACCGCTCTGCTCCTTGTTTCTCAGGGGTGATGACCAGGTTGTCGACCTCGTACGATTCCATCTTTCTGTCCTATTCGTAAGAGTCCATACAACTTTCCTTGCGTTTAAAAAACAATGGTTATATCATATGCCAAAACGGAGGGACGCATGAAGGTCGGGATAGTGAAACACCAGATCTACCTCGAGCATATTACCGATGACTTTCATCCTGAGAATCCGCAAAGGCTCGTTCATATTTACGCCATGCTCGATGAGTTGGGCCAGGATGGGCTTGTGCACGTTGAGCCGCGCATGGCGACGCACGAAGAGATCGCCCTGAACCACGACATATCTTACATCAACTTCGTCGCTGAGACAAAAGGCAAGGTCCAGCGGCGCCTGGACCCCGATACGGTTACTTCTCCGAAATCTTACGAGGCTGCTTGTATGGCGGTGGGAGGATTCCTGGAGCTGGGCGACGCGCTCTTCGCGGGCAAAGTCGATAACGGCTTTGCGCTGGTGCGGCCACCGGGCCATCATGCAGAACGCGGAAAGGCCATGGGCTTCTGCATATTCAACAACATCGCGGTCGGGGCACGGTATCTCGTCAAGAAGCATGGCCTCAAGAAGGTCTTCATCGTGGATTGGGATCTGCATCACGGCAACGGTACCCAGCACAGCTTCTACGGGGATTCAGAGATCCTTTATTTGTCGACGCACCAGCATCCCTATTATCCGGGAACCGGTTGGTATGACGAAGTCGGGTCGGGAGAAGGGCAAGGGCTATACCATCAACGTCCCCCTGTCTTACGGTATGGGTGACACGGACTACGTGCACGTGTTTGAGGAAATAGTGCTGCCGGTGGCGCGCAAGTGGAAGCCGGAAATCATTCTCGTATCGGCCGGCTTTGACATCCACCACAGTGACCCGCTTGGTGGCATGACGGTGACCGAAAGCGGCTTCACGAAAATGACAAAGCTCTTGATGGACGCCGCAAGCGAGTCATGCGAGGGGAAGATACTCTTTATCCTTGAGGGTGGTTATGATCTTTCGGGGCTGACCAACTCAGCAAAAGCTGTTATCCTGCAACTGCGCAAAACGCCGCTTTACGTGCAGAACTACGAGGAGACTCCTTCAAACGCGGTAAAGCAGACCGTTAATCAGGTAAAACAAGTGCTTCGACCTTACTGGGGGGATTTCTAGATTCTTACATCTGTGATTCTGGGAATTTTCTTATCCCATCATCTGGTTGGCTTTTCCTCATCCTAACCTTAACTCCAACCTTAACCCGGTGTTATCAGGTCTTAGATATCGCTTCCTTCAGCTCTTTGCCAACCTTGAAATAGGGGAGCTTCTTTGCCGGCACCTCGACAACTTCGCCATTCTTCGGATTCCGGCCCTTGTATGGTTTGTACCGCCTGACGGAAAAGCTGCCGAAGCCCCTTATCTCGACCCGTTCACCGTTGACGATGGCCTTCTTGATACTATCTGTAATGGTATCGACAACGATCTTGGCTACTTTCTGATTCATGCCGGTTTTCTCGGCGAGTTTGTTGACGATGTCTGTCCTGTTCATGTAAAAACTCCTCCACTGCTAAAGATTGTTAACAACGTACTGGTAAGCGTTCCTGAAAATCTTTAGGCCTGCTCCCTCTTCCGGAAGACGTTCGCGCGTCCAGTGCGGATGCTGCGTGTAATGGACGAAAGCCTCAGGATGAGGCATCAAGCCGAAGATTCTGCCCGACGTATCACACAGGGCGGCGATGGAATCGGCGGAGCCGTTCGGGTTCCAGGGAAACTCTGCGGTTACGTGTCCATTCTCGTCAGCATACTGCATGACTATGTGCCCATTGTCTCTCAGTTGTTGGAGGGTCTCCTCGGTCTTTGTGACGAGCTTTCCCTCACCATGACGCACCGGAAGGTAAATCTTATCCATATCTTTCGTGAAGATGCAAGAGGAAAGTTGGCGTACGTTCAGGTAGACCCAGCGATCCTGAAATCTTCCTGAATCGTTGAAGGTAAGCGTGACCGTCTGCTCGCCGTACTGCCCTGCAACTGCCGGCAGGAGCCCCGTTTTCACGAGAAGCTGAAACCCGTTACATATGCCTATGACGACCTTGCCGTCAGCTACGAAGCGGATCAACTCATCGAGGAATGGCCTATCGATGGCGGCCACCTTCTGATACTTCCATTTGACTGCCTGTGCCTTTGCTGAACCCAGATCGTCCCCGTCGAGGAACCCACCGGGGAAGTTGAGAAACTGATACTCATGGATGCTTTTGGTGCCGTCCAACAGGGAGTTGATATGGACGATGTCCGTGTCAAACCCGACAAGTCTGTTGGCATGGGCCGTCTCAAGCTCGCAGTTGATGCCGTTGCCCGAGAGCACCAGACTTTTTGGTTTTCGTTTTTTCACGCTGCTCCGTAACTGTGTAATCCGGAAAGAATAAAGTTTACACCAAAATAGGTGAAAATGACACTCGCGAAGCCGATGACGGAAAGCAGGGCTATGCGCCTTCCCTTCCACCCGCGGGCGAAGCGTGCATGCAGGAAGAGTGCATAAAAAATCCAGGTGATCAAAGACCAGGTCTCTTTTGGGTCCCAGCTCCAGTATGACCCCCATGCGTAGTGGGCCCACACAGCGCCCGTGAGAATTCCCGCGCTCAGCATGGGAAATCCCACCATTACTGACCGGTAGTTAAGCTCCTCAAGCGTTTCCTCCGGAGGCATAATCCTTTTCCAGTTGAAGATCGAGAAGAGGGCTGCAAGAAAAGAGACGGCAAACGCAGCGTAAGCTATAAAGCAGGTAAAGACATGTATGTGAAGCCAGTTGCTCTGGAGAGCCGGAATAAGAGGCTGGATCTTCTTGTCGACCGATGATGAGAAAGAGGCGTATCCCATAAATCCCAGGGCGATGAGGCAGGCGAACATGGTGAGCAAGGGGAACCTCAGCCGCTTCTTCATGCTGATGACCGTGAGCGAAATGCACCAGCCGTAAAAGATGAGCGACTCATAGAAGTTGGAGAGGGGCGCATGGCCAGGCAGGAGTCCCTCGCAATGTCCCCCAAAGAGACACTTGAAGGTCTCAGTTACCGGTCTGTACGATTCTACCCATCGGGCGACGAGCCCTGCTGTGTGGAGTCCGAAGGTGACGTAGAACGCCACCCAGACAACGGTGAGCACCTTTTCCTGCTTAGTGGCAAAGTAGATGAGGTGCCCGAAAAAAAGAAAAAGGTACAAAAAGGTCACAACGGCCAGGATCTCATTACTTACGAACATCCAAGTCTCCCCTTCAGTTTTTCGAATTCTTCCTTGAACCCTTCCTTGTTCTTCAATGCCGTGCCGGCCACGAGTACCCCTTCAGCCACCTCTACCAGATAGATCCTTCTGTGATAAAGAAAGAAATTCACATAGAGGCCGAAGAGGATGAGCGCGAAGCCGAACCAGACAACCCAGACGCCCGGGTCACGAGACACTTCCAGGCCCGTGTAAAATTCCTCCTTGATATCATCGAGCCGGACCGTGGTGCCAAGGATGCTCCTTTCTCTCAGCCTCGGGACATCTTTCAGGAACCACGTGGTCTGGGGTTGCCCGTTCTCCTGTACATAGGCTATCAGGACGCCGGGGCCGAAGTTGTGGACCGATTTTTCGTACCGTACGGCCAGCAGGTGAAGCTTCCCCTTCTTATACACACCTCCCTGACCGAGCTCCACCCTCTCCCCACCGACATTAAAAAGAAAAACAGGGTTGCTCCCGTAGCTTGACTGGTAAATGTTTACGCCCTTGTAGTTCAAAGGATCATTGACCCTGATATTTTTCTGCAAGACACTTTTTCCGTTCTCCAGCACATCGACGTTGCTGACATAATCCTTCGGCTCCCCGGAAGGATAGAAGGAGACCTTGAAATCGGTGAGCTTGAGGGCAAAGCCGAGAGGTCTGCTCTCCGCCCTGCTGCCCCTCACTGCAACGGAGTCCTTGATCTCGCCTTTAGCAAGCGTCAACGGTCCCCTGTAACCGAAGAGGACGCCAATCAGCCCTCCGACCAGAATGATGATGATGCTGAGATGCACCATGTAAACGGCATACCGTCCCAGGGATCCTCGCTCGAGCACCCGGCTGCCCTCATTACGCTGAGCGTTTCTATATCTCTTGAAAACGCCGGCTATATCATCAATTTTTTTTCCGGGTACCAGGCAGCGCACGCCCATCGCATCGAGCGCCTTCTGGTTGGGGACCTTTATGAGGGCTTTACTCTTGAGGAGCCTGATGAACCTCGGCAAGCTGCAGAAGATCATGTTGAGAACGAACAAACTTATAGCAACGACAAACCATCTACTGTGGAACACGTCATCAAGACTGAGAAACCTGATGATCGCATAGGTGCTCTCTGAGTAAAAGGAGAGGTACTCCGCGGCGTTGCCTGTTGCTTGATAAGCGTCCCGAAAATGGACGTTACCGCAATGAACGCAAGGAGAGCAATGGCCAGCGTTACAGAGGACAGAAACTCGTAGACTTGATCAAGGAAGCTGGGTGAGGGAGGGGGTTGCCCCTCCCTCCCGACGCTACTTTTTGTGGCACTCATTACACTTGGTAGGTGCTTTTGCTCCCTTTTCAGCCTGCTCCTTGTGGCAGGTCTGACACACCTTGTGGAAAGCGTCCTGGATCTTGGGTGCTTTCTCTTTCACGTCTTTGATGTCATGGCACGTCTTGCAGGCTTTTGGGCTGTCCGCGTCTTTGTGGTGGCACTTCGCGCATTCCACCTTGCTATGCTTCTCGTGCGCGAAGGTCACGGGTGCCATTTTTGCGCCATCCGCCTTGATGACCACCGGTCCCTTGGGGGCCTCTGCTGCCTGTGCCACTCCAGCGAGCAGAAAAGCGGCAAGCAGCGCAATACAAAGAAATGTCGACCGTAACGCAACTCTCATAACCTTACCTCCCTTTCAAAAATTTGCCCGATATTATCACAAAACTGAGGGATTTAGTCAAGAACTTTGGGACAATCCCCGATGAACCCGGTCCCTTTGACTCGGTGCCGCACGTGTGTTAGAACTTTCCAGGTTTCGGGGGTGCGCGTATGATCACTGCCATTGGCAGCTTACCTTTCATAAATGTCGATGAAGCCATAGATCACATATTTTCCGTATGTCGGGAAATCCCTTTCTGGCCCCAACTGCCGAAACGCTCTTTCTTAGAAGATATGTACGTTCAGTTCCTGGAGCAAGTACCCTCTGTAATTATTGACGAGCAGAAGGAGAGGGTGTACGTCGACACGACGAGTACCTCTGGTATAGAGCGATTTTATGAAGACGTTGCAACGCACAACCTCGAGGCGTTTCGCATATCTGAGGCCGCAGCTCCAGGCCTGTACAGACTGGTCGAGAGACTCCCCGAGATAAAGGATAATGTGAGCATCATCAAGGGGCAGCTTACCGGTCCGTTCACCATCGGCCTCGGCCTTAAGGACGAGAAGGGCCAGCCTGTCATTTATAACAGTGCGTACTTCGACATCATAAAGAATGCCTTGCACATGAAGGCGGCATGGATGATCTCCTTTATCAAGGGCCGTTTCCCGGAAAAAGAGGTGATGATCTTTTTTGACGAGCCTTTCATGGTCTCGTTCGGTTCAGCGTACGTCTCGATTGCGAAATCGGATGTCGTTTCCCTGATGAATGAAGTGCTGGGAGGGCTCGGGGTAAGAAGAGGCGTTCACTGCTGCGGCAACACGGACTGGTCAGTGCTCTTCAGTGCCGATGCGGATGTAATCAACTACGATGCCTTCAACTTCCTTGAAACGATCTTTTACTTCAAGGATGAACTGGCAGCATTCTTGCGCAGGGGCGGTGCCATATCGCCCGGCATTGTGCCGTCGTCAGAGGCTGTCCTGTCTTGTTCCGTGGAAGATATGGTTGGGCTCTGGCACAGGTTCGGAGAGAGCGTCGAAGCTCTTGACCCCGGCGTCAAATGGCGGGATTGGTTTGTAACGCCCAGTTGCGGGGCTGGATCGCTGACTTCGCAGGCCGCGGAACGGGTGCTGCAGTTGCTGGCGGCGCTGGACGCAATTATCAAGTGAGTAGGTGCCGGGACTGGCCGTGAACAAAGGAACAGAAGCAGGACGGAACCGTTCCCGTGAGCGAAGCCTTGCGGGAGCCTCTCGGGTACCCGGCTTAAGGCGGAAGGAGCGGTGCGCCGAAGGGAGGCGCAGGTCGAGGACTGTTTGAGCGCTAAGTCCGCCATCGTGGCGGAACGTGCTCGAGTTCCACAGGCCAGCGGAGGGAGCCTTTAGCCGTGGTGAGAGGCGGAGCACCGAGCGAGCGATGGGAACGGTGGAGTCCGGCTGGCGGCAAAACTCAACTCCAACAAATTTTTCCTTGACAAGTTAAATATAATTTAATAAAATAGATTAAGTTCAATTCTATTTACTTATTAGGTATCTTTGAAAAGAAGAACCGTATGGATGATATAGGCGGGAAAATAAGAGAGCTGAGAGTCAAGAAATCTCTTACCGTGAAGCAGCTTGCTGAGCTGGTCTCGTGCACGCCTTCTCTTATATCTCAGGTGGAGAGAGGCAAAGCTGACCCCTCCATTTCAACACTTAAAAAAATAGCTGACGCTCTGAACGTCAATATTGTCGATTTTTTCTCCTTCCCGTCGAATGAGGATCAGGTAATCACGCGGTCACATCAGCGGGTGGAGATGCAGATGCCCAGATGGGACGCACGTATTCAGTCTCTCGTGCGGGCGATAGGCAAAAAAAAGATGCAGGCATTCTACACGGTGATAAAACCGGGAGGAGGCTCTAAGGGTCTCTATTCGCACGACGGCGAAGAATTCGGGATCGTGCTGAAAGGGGAGATGGAGATACTGCTGGGAGACGAGGTCTATGTGGTGGGGGAAAATGATAGTTTCTATTTCTCTTCCCGGATCCCTCATGACTGGAACAACAGGAAAAAAAAAGACGCTGTGGTGGTATGGGTAATTACGCCGCCCACGTTTTGAAGAGATAAATTGAGAAGATAAAATAGGGAGGAAAACATGGCAGTAGTTCCTGAGGTGTCGCAACATCACGGTAAACTGAAAAATTACATAAACGGCCAATGGGTCGAGCCGGGCACGGGACAGTATTTCGAGACGACCAATCCCGCGACGAATGAGGCGATCGCCGAGGCGCCGATAGCCTCAAAGGCGGACGTGGAGGCGGCAATAACTGCCGCCCACGAAGCGTTCAAGAAATGGCGGGATGTACCCTTCAGGGACAGGGCCAAGAAAGTATTTACGCTGAGGGAGAAGGTTGTCGAGAAAACGGAGTGGCTCTCGCGGATTCTCGTCCAGGACCACGGATGCACGATAGATGAGGCGAGGGGAACCAACGCCAGGATCGTCGAAAACATCGAGGCAGCGGGCAGCTCCATGTACAGCTATTACAGAGGAGAGCACGTGGACCAGCTGGCCACCGGGATCGACTGCTACCAGATCCGGGAGCCGGTCGGCGTCTTTCTTATTATCACTCCGGGCAACATCCCTACCCACGCATGGTCGTCGTTTGTTCCCTACGCGCTTGCCTGCGGCTGCACGGTTATTGTCAAGCCGAGCCGCCAGGATCCCGTCGCGGCCGATTCCCTCATGAAAGTAACGGACGAAATCGGGCTACCTCCGGGCGTCGTCAACCTTGTCCATATGGGGCCGGACCGTGAACTGAACAAAGTCATTCTTTCGGACCCAAGGGTGAAGGGCGTGGGTCTTATCGGCTCCACGCGGGTGGCTAAAGAACTGTTCGAGCTGTGCGGACGTTACGGGAAACGTTCGTCGCTCAATGGCAATGGTAAGAACTATATCGTAATAATGCCTGACGCACCCATCAACAACGCAGTCAACTACTTGCTGCGCGGCTGTTTCGGTATGTCGGGGCAGCGGTGCCTCGGTTCGGACAATGTCGCCATCGTCGGTGACGACCGGCGATTCGCCGAGATCAAGGAAGCGTTCATTGCGGCGTCGAAGGCGATGAAGATGGGCTACGGCCTGGACGAATCGGTGGAGCTGGGACCGCTGACCACGCGGCAGGGCAAGGAGAAGGTGGAGCAGTTCATCGAGGCGGGTGTCAGGCAGGGAGCCAAACTGGTGCTGGATGGACGTCTGACGAAGGCCAAAGGCTACGAGAATGGCTACTTCCTCGCCCCGACCATCTTCGAGAACGTGACGCCCGATATGGATCCCCTGGCGAAGGAGGAGGCGTTCGGGCCCCTCGCCAACCTGATGCGGCCAAAAGATCTGGACGAGGTGATTGGATGGATGAACAGCACGAACTACGGCCACTCTGCATGCATCGTCACGGAAAGCGGGAAGACCGCGCGTAAAGTTTATCAGGGAGTGCGAGGTAGGTAACGTGGGCGTCAACGCGGGCATACCGCAGCCGTATTCTTTCTTCGGTCTCGGCTCAAAGAAAGATTCCTTCTTCGGCATGTCCAAGTCGCGGATGGATTCGATTAAACTTTTTCTCGACGAGAAGACGGTGACGTTGCGGTGGGTATAGAGACGAGGCAGGAAACATTCAACAGCAGGAGAAAAATAATAAAGGAGGAGTGCCATGTGTAAAGATTGCGAAGAACTGACGAGAAGAGCTTTTCTGAAAGGTGCGCTGATCGGCGGGGCGGCACTGGGCATGGGGCTCATGGGTGAGGATCTTCTTTTCGCGCAGAACACCAACATAAAGTTCTCAACGTGGCATCCCCCGGTAAGCCGTGAAGTAAAAACGGTCTGGGCGCCGATGCTCGAAGAGATGAAGAAGAAGAGCGACGGCAAGCTGGCCTACACGATGTATGCAGGTGCGGCGCTGGGCAAGGGTCCGGACCATTTCGATATCGTTGCGAAGGGCCTTTCCGACATGGGCTACTTCACGGCCACCTGGACGCCGGGCCGTTTCCCGCTTACCGATGTCCTGTCGCTGGCTGTCTGGGTCGATGGCAAGGACGTGGCCGCGGATATCGGGAATGCCGTTTATGACCGCGCACTCAAGGACGAGTTCAAGAACGTGAAGGTGCTGGAACTGAATGGGTGCATCCAGTCCTTCATCTGGACCAAGAAGCCGGTCTCTAAGATGGCGGATCTGAAAGGCATGAAGCTCCGCTCTCCCGGCGGTCACCAGACGAACTACATCAAGTCCCTGGGTGCAGAGCCGCTCTTCATGCCGCTCGGTGACGTCTATCTGGCGATGGAAACGGGCACGGTCGACGGTATTGTCACCTGTCCTCCGCTCATCCTCGCCTATAAACTGCACGAGGTGGCCAAACACGCCACGGTGCTCACGTTCGGCTGCGTGTCTGAAGGGACGATCATGAACATGAACAGTTGGAACAAGCTTCCGGCCGACCAGAAAAAGATCGTCGATGAAGTAGGCCACAACCCCTTCAAAACCACGGGCGGACTGACGAGGGACGACTACAAGGTCATCATGAGCGAGATCACGAAGGCCGGAGTGAAGCTGATCGACCTTCCCAAGGCCGAGGCAGAGCAGTGGTACGGCAAGTTCCAGGACGTCACCCGCAAGTGGGTGACCGAACTCGAGGCAAAAGGCCTTCCTGCTAAGAAAACGGTGGCGATCATGAACGAGGAGTGCGAGAAGAGGAATGTACATCTCGTCTCTTGTCCTCCCGAGCTGAAGAAAGTCTGAGGAGCGAAGCCAAATGGACGGACTGGCGGTGGTCAAGAGGGTGATCCACGGTCTCAGTTACTGGGTCTGCGTTGTCGGTATGTTTCTCATCATCCCGCTCATGCTGATGACCACGTGGGACGTGATAAGCAGGTCATTTCTTAATAAACCGATCAGAGGGTCCTTCGAGTTGTCCGAATATATGCTTTCGGCAATCATCCTGCTGGCTGCGGCCTATACCCAGCAGGTGAAGGGTCATGTGTGGGTCGATTTCTTCACCGTCAAGTTCTCGAAACCTGTTCAGAACGTCTTCCGGGTCATCACCGACTGCGCCAGCCTGTTCATCGTAGCGATCGTTGTGGTCATGGGATTCTTAGAGGCGCACGAGGAACGGGCAGTTTCAGACATGCTCAGGATTCCCCAGTGGCCGTTCAAGATGCTTGTCTGTGTCGGCGGGTTTCTGCTGTGGCTCGAGTTGTTGCTCGACCTCTTCGAATCGGTGGCCAAGGTGGTGAGGAGGGAATCGTGACACCTACAACCGTGGGAATTATCGGAAGCATGCTGCTCGTTACCCTCCTCTTTCTTGGAATGCCTATAGCCTTCGTCTTGATGTTTGTCGGTTTCGTGGGCATATGTATGCTCGCCGGACCCGGTGCGGCGCTCCCCGTTGTTGCTCAGACGGTCTACGGCGTCGCAGCCAGTTACCCGTACACGATCATCCCCCTTTTCATACTGATGGGCAGCTTTGCCGGCCAGGCGGGCATCACGCGGGACCTCTACAATACGTTTGATAAACTCTTCCGTAAACTGCCCGGGGGGCTGGGGGTGGCGACTATCGCTGCCTGCGCCGGTTTCGCGGCGCTTTCCGGCTCCTCCGTTGCGGCTGCGGCGGCGATGGGCAATGTTGCGCTCCCGGAAATGCGTCGCTTCGGCTACCATCCGAAGCTCGCAACCGGAATTGTTGCCGCCGGAGGGACGCTCAGCTTCCTTATCCCGCCCAGCCTGGGCTTCGTCATCTACGGCATGCTGACGGAACAATCGATCGGCAAACTCTTGATCTCCGGCATTCTCCCGGGCATTGTTCTGTCATTCGCTTATATCGCCGTCATCGTTGTTCAGGTAAGGATGAACCCGGCCCTGGCGCCCAGAACGCCCGGGGAAGTGAGCTTTGTCGAGAAGCTGAAGGCGCTCGGCGGAATCTGGGAGACGCTGCTGGTCTTTTTCATCGTGATGGGAGGAATCTATGGCGGTTTTATGAACCCGACGGAGGCCGGCGCCATAGGCGCAACCGCGCTTCTGGTCATAACCCTCCTCAAGAGAAGGCTCTCCTTTGAAGGCCTCTTCAAAGCCTGCCTGGAGATGGCCAGGATCTCGGCCATGGTCCTCTTTCTCGTCGCCGGTGCTACGGTTTTCAGCTATTTCCTGGCCCTTTCGACGATCCCCACGCTCGTCTCGACCTGGATCGTTGGCCTCTCCGTCTCTAGATATGTGATACTCATCATCATCGTCGCCATCTACTTTCTTGCTTGGCTGCTTCCTCGATTCGGTGTCGATGATGGTATTGACGCTACCCGTTATCTTTCCTGTTATCGTCGCGCTTCATTTTGATCCCATATGGTTCGGCGTGGTCTGCGTGCTCATGATGGAAGCGGGATTGATGACGCCGCCTGTCGGGCTCAATGTTTACACGCTTGCGGGTATAGCCAAGGATGTGCCGATGGGGGAGATTTTCAAGGGGGCAACGCCATTTCTCCTTGCGATCATCGCGACCTGCATAATCCTGACTATCTGGCCGAAGATCGCCCTATTTCTTCCGTCGCTCATGGGGGGATAAGGCGAGACGGTTGACGGTGAACGGCGGAGTGAACAGTGAACGGTAACCAGTTATGTATGGCCCTCCGTTGACCGGGGGAAGAGCAGGGAGAGAGTGAGAACGATAGCTTTCACGCTGAACGGTAAGATGGTCACCGTGGAAGTCGAAGAGAGCGAGTTGCTCCTCGCCACGTTGAGGGAGCGCTTCTCGCTTACGAGTGTCAAAGAGGGCTGCTCCATCGGTGAGTGCGGCGTCTGCACCGTCCTGATCGACGACGAGCCCCATTACTCCTGCCTCACGCTGGCCACGAAGGTTGAAGGGCGTCATGTAAAGACAGTCGAATTCCTGGGAGATCAGGGATTGCTCCACCCCCTACAGGAGACGTTTATTGCTCGGGGTGCGGTACAGTGCGGCTATTGCACGCCCGGAATGCTGCTTGTCGGCTATAGTCTGCTTCTTGCGAATCCCGAACCGACAGTCGACGAGATAAAGACCGCTCTGAGCGGAAATCTCTGCAGATGCACCGGATACATCGAGATTGTCGAAGCGATAAAGGATGCTGCGGCCGTCATGAGAAAGGCGGATTGAGGGATGCTACCCGACTTTCTGACCTTCACCGCTAACACAAAAGAAGAGGCGATTTCATTTCTGTCCGCTCACCCTCGTGCGGCTCTTCTCGCCGGAGGAACCGATCTCCTCATCCGGATGAAGAATGGTGAGACTCATCCCTGCCTGGTCGATATCACGAGGGTGCCTCAGCTTTCCGGGGTGGCGGCTGAAGACGGCCACATCCGGATAGGCGCGTGCGCGACGCACCGGAGCATCGCTACAGAGCCGGTCATCGTCTCCCTGGCCCGGAGCCTTTCTGCGGCCTGCTCGTGGGTCGGCTCGCCCCAGATCAGGAACATGGGTACCATCGGGGGAAATATCGTCAATGCATCCCCCGCTGCGGACTCGATCCCGCCCCTGCTCATCCACGAAGCCGTCCTGACGATCGAGTCCCAAGCAGGCCGGACGCGGGAGCCGTTGGAGAAATTCATCGTGGCTCCCTACAAGACTGCAATCGGGAGAAGGAGATCCTTTCTTCTATAACTATCGATGCGCTGCAGGGCTACCAGGAGGGATACAAACGGGTAGCGAAGAGGGCGGCTCTTGCAATCTCGAGGCTTGGCATCGCCTGGGCCTTCGTTGAGAAGGATGGAGCATTGCTCGATGTGCGTTTGGCGATAGGGAGCTGCACGCCCACACCGTTCCGGGCGAGGAACGTGGAGGCCTTCCTGAACGGCCGGAAGAGAGAAAAGGCAGTCGTGGAGGAGGCGGTAACGCTCTGCCTGGACGAGATACGGCGCATAAGCGGCGAGCGTCCCTCATTTGTCTACAAGCTGCCTGTCGTGCGGGACCTTCTGCGCAGCATACTGGGAGGCAGGTAACATGTTTGTGGGAAGGGATGTCCCGAAAGTGGATGCCCTTGCAAAGGTAGCGGGCAGGGCTGCCTTTTCCTACGATCTGAAGACCGAGGAAATGCTCTTCGCCTGCGTCTTCAGGAGCGAGAGACCGCATGCGAGAATCATAAGTATTGACACGCGGGATGCACTCGCTCTGCCGGGTATCGTCCGGATCCTGAGCGCCCAGGACATACCGGGACAGAACCTGTTTGGGGCGATACGAAAGGACCAGCCTTTTCTGGCAGACGGGGTGGTGCGCTACCGTGGTGAGCCCATCCTGGTTGTCGTGGGAAAAAACGAGGAGATTGCCCGGAAAGCGCTCACGCTCATCAAGGTAGACTACGCAGAAATCACGCCGATCCTGAGTGCAGGAGAGGCTGACACGTCGCCGCTTTTTCTGCATAAAGATGGGAATCTGCTTTGTTACCGCAGCCTGCGGAAGGGTGACGTCGAGACGGGATTCAATGAAGCAGATATCGTGGTTGAGCATGTGTACACGACACAGTGGGTCGACCACGCCTTTATGGAGACTGAGGCAGGTTTCGGATACCTGGATGAGCACGGCAGGATTGTGATCCAGTCTTCGACCCAGAACGTCCACTATAAACAGTCAGAGATTGCCAGGCTTCTCGGCGTGCCGCATGAGCGGATACGTGTGATCCAGGCGACGACCGGGGGTGGGTTTGGCGGAAAGCTGGACGTGACGGTCGAAGGCTTTCTCGCGCTTGCCGCTCTATCACCTGAAGCGCCCTGTTATCATGCGGTACACGAGGGAAGAGAGCTTTCTGGCGAACACGAAACGGCATCCGCTTCACATAGAATATAAGACCGGGGCGCGGAAGGATGGCACACTCACCGCGGTCAAGGTCAACGTTGTGGGAGATACGGGTGCGTACGCCTCCTATGGTGAAACGGTCTGTTTGAGGGCTGCCGTCCATGCGACGGGACCTTACGAGGTGCCGAATGTCCACGTGGACAGTCGGGTGTTTTACACGAACAATCCGCCATCCGGCGCCATGCGCGGATTCGGCATACCACAGCTCGCCTTCGCTCATGAATCCCAGTTGGATGAGATCGCTGCGCTTCTCTCAATCGATCCTATCGATATACGGATCAGGAACAGCCTGAAAAAAGGGTCGATGACGGCCACATCGCAGGTGCTGGCCGCGAGTGCGGGTCTCCTGGAGACGCTGAAACAGGTAGAGCCCTTCTGGAGACAGCGCCAAAAAAAGGGGAAGGGATCCGGCTTCGGTCTTGGCTGCATGTATTACGGCATCGGGAACACGGGAATTGCCAATCCCGCAAATGCACACGTGGAACTGGCGGAGGACGGAAAAATCATCCTCCATACCGGCGCCTGCGATATCGGCCAGGGCTCTGACACGGTCCTCCTGCAGATTCTTCTCGACACGCTGCAAATGGATCCGCAGACGGTGGTACTCGATCGGGGAGATACCGACACGTCGAAAGACGCAGGTTCCACATCGGCAAGTCGTCAGACATACATCTCGGGGAAGGCCGTCTACGAGGCAGGGCTCAAGATGAAACAATTCCTCGAACGGCAGGGCTATTATCGAGGAAAAGAGCTGCGTGACATCTACCGGTTTGCAAAAGATGAGCAACCCCTGCGTTTCGACGGTTTTTTTGATCCACCGACCACGGGCATCGACAAAGAGACCGCTCAGGGGGTGCCGTATGCGACCTACGGTTTTGCGACCCATATGACCGAGGTCGAGGTTGAGGAGCAGACGGGCGTCTGCCGCGTCAGGAAGGTGTATGCCTCGCACGATGTCGGGAAGGGAATTAATCCCCGACTGATAAAGGGGCAGGTCCACGGAGGCATCTCCATGGGTGTAGGCTTTGCCTTAATGGAGGAGTTCATCCCGGGGAAGACGTCTTCTTTCGACACGTATTACATCCCCACTTCAATGGATATGCCTGAGATAGTGGTGATGCTGGTTGAAGATCCGGAACCGACAGGCCCTTACGGTGCGAAAGGCGTCGGGGAGCCGGCGCTCATACCCCAGGGAGCCAGCATTATCAACGCCATAAGAGATGCGGTCAATATCAATGTGTACGATTTGCCGTGCCATGTCGAGCGACTCAAGCTACTCTTAGAGAAAAAGGAGAATATATGAAAAGCCTCGTCATTAAAAACATCGGGACTCTCTTCACCGGCGATATCAATGATCCTATCCAGCAGGGGCCATTGTCGATTTCGATTGAAGACGGGAAGATAAAAGCGGTGGTTAAGGAAGAGAACGTGACTGCCGAACAGGTCATCGATGCACAGGGCATGACTGTCTGCCCCGGCCTCATCGATTCCCACACGCATCCCGTGTTCGGCGATTTTACCCCGCGGCAGAACCAGATCGGCTTTATCGACAGCAGCCTCCACGGAGGAGTAACGAGTATGATCTCCGCGGGTGAAGTCCACTTACCGGGTAGACCCACGGATCCGAAATCCACAAAAGCGCTCGCCCTCCTCGCTCAAAAATCTTTTGCCAAGCTGAGACCGGCAGGGGTCAAGGTCTATGGCGGTGCTCTGATCCTTGAGAAGGGTCTGGTGGAGCAGGATTTCAAAGAGCTTTCCGAGGACGGTGTCTGGCTCGTGGGTGAGATCGGTCTCGGCAGCGTGAAAGCACCGAAGGAGGCCCAGATTATGGTGGAATGGGCAAAGAAGTACGGGATGAAGGTGCTCATGCACGTGGGAGGAACATCGGTTCCCGGTAGCTCCACCGTGACCTGTGATGATGTGCTCATCGCAAAGCCGACTGTGGCATGTCACCTGAACGGAGGGCCAACCAGCATCCCGGTCTCAGAGGCAAAAAGGGTCATTGAGAAAGCTGACTGTGCCATAGAGATCGTCCACTGCGGGAACCCTTTGTCCGCCCTCGAGATCGCGAACTTCCTGAAAGAGAGAAAGGAAACGGGAAGGCTCGTTATCGGGAATGATGCCCCTTCCGGTACCGGAGTGATACCCCTTGGCATGTGGAGGATGATTAACTTCATCTCCTCTCTGTGCAACATCCCTGCGGAGATCGCGGTCTGCTGCGCAACCGGCAACACAAAGAAGGTGTTCGGTCTTCCTCATGGCGTGATAAAGGCCGGAGAGGATGCTGACCTCCAGATAATCGATGCCCCCATGGGTTCAGCAGGCAACGATGCGAAGGCTGCCATAGAGGCGGGGGATGTGCCGGGCATTGCCATGGTTATCATTGACGGCGCGGTGAAGACGCAGGTGAGCAGAAATACACCGCCACCGGTAAGAAAGACCGTGCAGAGCGCATAGAATGGACATCGTGGATTCGAGAATGCCGGATGCCGATTTGCAATCGAAAATGGGAAGACGCTTTCCAGCAAAAGCTCACCGGGAGTGCATATGAACGTCGCCATCGATAAATGCAAGGGATGTGGCCTCTGCCAGGAGATTTGTCCCCTCGGTATCATCACCGTGGAAGACAGGAAGGTGAAGATCAATGAGGGTTGTGTCGAGTGTAAAACGTGCATGAAGGTCTGTCCCGAAGGCGTGCTCAGCCCCCAGACCGTGGAGGACCACCCCGTGTGTATGGCCTGCCCCGTTATGTGCAGGATACCGGAAGGGGGATACGGGGCTTGCAGGCGCTACTTCAACGCAAAAGGAGTTGTCGAGCGGAAGGGCAGGGTTCATACGTACGAGGAAGTGGCGGACATGGTGGGGGCAGCGGACAAGAGACTGATTGAGAAACCGCTCCTCGTGGGCATCGGCGCCGGCACGACGTATCCGGATTTTATACCCTCCCCTTTTATCGTCAAGGGTCTCCGTGACGGTATCGATGTGGTGACCGTGGTCACGGAGGCTCCCTTGAGCTACAGCGGGGTAAAACTGAAGGTGGATACCGACCTTCACTTCGGTCAAGAGGCGAAGCGGATCTACGTGAAAAGGAAGGGCAAGAGACATCTCGGGCATCTCTGCACAGAGGAATATGGCTCAAAGATTCTTTCCCTTGGGGGCGTAAATATCCTTACGTCGAAGGACGGGCTGTTCGCCGCCAAAGTGCTTTTTGAGTTCCTCAGCGGCAAGGCAATTAAGGTGCAAGTGGAGGACGGGCCCGTTCTTGAACTTGCCCTTGGGCAGGCCCCAAAAGTTGACGGAAAATCAGAGGAGAAGATGCGGGTGGGGTGCGGAAGCGCCACCAGCGGCCTTTTTGCGCCTTACATGTTTAAGGCGGCGGATGAAGTAATTGTGCTGGATGGCCATATCACAGCGCTCTTCAGCGAGCATCCTTCCGGGAGATACCTGAACAAGGTGCGCTCGGGCATCTCTATCAAAGGACAGAAGAGTACCGACGGCCGATACTTCCTCGAAAAGGGCACAGGATGGGGAGGCACGGATATCCATAATCCCCTTGACGTGGTGAAGGAGATCGATAAGAGTAAATGTCCCGAAGGCACGACTCTTCTTATCACCGAAACCACAGGCCGAAAATCAGCCTTTTACCGGATGAAGGGGGATGAATTTATTGAAGAGGCTCCCACCGCTGCAGCGACGATATTCCTCGAAACCTTGCAGGACTCCTGCCAGGCGTCCAGGGTCAGCGCCGTCTTTGCGGCAGGTGTGGGCGGCTCAGCCCGTGCCGGCGTGACAAAGAATCCCATTAAGCTCACGAGGGCGGTTCATGCGGGAAAGGTTGTCGTCACCATAGGTGGTGCAAAACCATTTGTTTTCCCGGGGGGCGGGATCAACTTCCTTGTGGACGTGGAACAGATAAAGTACGGCAGCATCTACCTCTCGCCCACACCATCGTTCATCATCCCCGTGGAGTACACTATGACCCTTGAGACCTTCAAGAATATTGGCGGACACATTGAAGCGATTAAGCCGGTGGAGGATGTGCTCAAACATCGGAAGTAAGAAGACGAGAAGACGGGTTGAGAAAACGAGACGAGGTAATGAGTTAAAAATGGGAAGATGAGAAGGATGATGTGTGAAGCGTGTACCTAGAAATCGGCCCGGCAAGCCTTGTAGTGGAGGGGCGAAAGGACGGGAAAGGATTTGAATTTGACAGGACGGAGTTAGAAAACAGGATAAAGGTTATCCTTGAAGAAATCAGAGATGCTCTTCCCATCCTCAAGCAGAAGGCGTATAGGATCAAAAAGGCATCGCACCTTCCTCTCGTAGCAAGGAGAATGATAGAGGCAGTAAGAATAGTGGATGAAGCAACATTGACTCCCATGGCAGCAGTAGCCGGGGCGCTATCTGACGAGGTGAAAGAGTTCCTGAGAAGTAAGGACCTTGACGTGATCTCGGTGAATAACGGCGGCGACATCTCCATCTTCACCAGGGAGACAAGGCCTTTCCGTATTGGCATCGGCGACATAGATGGAGGCATACGCACTGCCTCGCATGTCTTGAAGATCGGCGGGCTTATTGATTATGGCCTTGCCACGAGCGGTTACGGCGGACGAAGCTTTACGCTGGGTCTTGCCGACATGGGCACTGTCGTGGCCGAAAGCGGTGCAATCGCGGACGCGGCTGCCACATTCATCTGCAACCGGACAAATGTGGAGAGTGAGAAGGTGATGCGGGAGCAGGCGTCTAAGATCGACCCTTTGACGGATATACCCGATGAAATGGTGACGGTGAGTATCGGGGAACTCGACAGGGGGCTGGTTTTCGAGGCTCTGGAAAAGGGCATCGATGCGGCCCATGTCCTGAAAGAGGCGCACGTCATTTATGACGCCTTGATAGTTCTCAAGGGAGAAATGGCCACCACACTGCGTGGTGATATCCCTATAACACTGGAGGTAGACCATGGAAATTAGAAAGATAGTCACCGTGATAGAGGATGTATTTGCCGATGGTGAGAAAAAGGTTGATAAGCCTATCAGGAAAGTTGCGGTCCTCGGTATCATAAAGAATCCTTACGCAGGGAAATTTGAACAGGACTTGACGCCCCTCGTTGACTGGAGCGAGGAACTGGGTAAGGAGCTTTCCGAGCGGGCTGTTGCAGCCCTGGGTAAAGAGGTTGAGAGCTATGGAAAGGCGGCTATCGTGGGAGAGAAGGGTGAGCTGGAGCACGCAGCGGCGCTGCTCCACCCCAAGCTGGGGACACCGCTGCGCGCTGCCTGCGGCGGCGGTAAGGCGATCATACCGTCCGTGAAGAAGCTCGGCGGTATGGGAGATAAGATCGATATCCCCCTTCATTTTAAGGATGCAGCCTTTGTGCGCTCCCATTTCGATGGCATGACGGTATCTGTCAACGATGCGCCGAAGTCCGACGAGATCGTCCTGGCTGTTGCCGTGACAGACGGCGGAAGACCCCATCCGCGGGTCGGCGGATTGAAGATAGGTGAAGCAAAAAAAGAAGACGGTCTCAGGTAAAACAGACGGCACGCAGAAGGCCGTGGCTGTCGTGCTGCAAGGGCCGTCCTGCGTAATACCTTTCAGACGCGCAAGAGGGCGGCTCACCTGCAGCTGAGGGATAACGATTCTCCCCTACATTCCGTTTGAAAGAAACGGTATACAATGCTAATCTTAAAGGCGTGCGTCTTTCGCCATAACGCGCTTCGCAAACCGGACACGAGGAGATAGGGCATGCCGCTTCATAGAATAAGCGTGGTTCTGCTGCAAGCTCTGGTGATCACGTGTTTGTGCTCTCCCGTGTTCGCGGAGCCGCTTTCCCTTTCTGACGGGTTGAAAATTGTCACTGCGGAGAACCGGCTCGTAAGGATACGGGAGCAGGAAGAAAGGACATTTGAAGCCGATACGCTGGTGGCCCGGGCCAGGCTTCTCCCTAACGTCTACGGGTCAGCTGGCCAGACCTACTTGAATCACCCACCTACGGTGAGGCTGAACAATGTTGCGGTGCACACTGCCCAGGAGAATTACTATTCATATAGCGCTGCTGTTCAGCAGCTTCTCTTTGACTTCAAGGGGACCGTTTCCCAGTACAGGGCCAGTATCGCCCTCCTCGACACGAAGCGGTTGGATACGAAGAGGACGAGGAACCTGGTTGCCCTCGATTTCGCCTCTCTCTACTTTGACTCACTGGAATCGGAAAGGTTGATAGCGGTAGCCGAAAAGGAGAGGGAGAGCCTGGAGGCCCACCTGCAGGTTGCCCGCGATCTCTATGGGGCAGGTGTGATAACCAAGAACGATCTTCTGCAGGCGGAGGTGAAACTGTCGGACGCAAAGCAGAAGCTGCTTACAGCGCAAAACCTCAGAAGAATCAACGGTGCGAGGATTAATACCATGCTTACACGGCCCACCCCTACCCCCGTCGAGTTGATGGAGCCCGCCCGAGCCGCTTCCGAGATAGTATCTCTAGAGACGGCGGCTGATGCGGCCGAAAAGGAGAGGCCGGAGGTGCAGATCGTTGACACAACGCTGAAAGCGTTGGGATTCGAGGAGACGGCGCGAAAATCGGAATACTACCCGAGATTCCTGGCTCAGGGCGGCTATAACTATACGGAGAACCAGTATCAGGTCTACGAGGGTATCTGGTCACTCAATCTCCTCATGAATATCAGTATCTTCAGTGGGGGCAGTACCAAGGCCGAGTTGGACAAGATCAAGTCCCGCAGAATGACGTTCGTGATCCAGAGAAAAAAACTTGTGGAAGATATCAGGCTGGAGCTCGAAAAGTATTACCTTGATCTCGCCAATGCCAGGGAACGCATTGAAGTCACCAAGACCGCCATAGCTCAGGCTGAGGAGAATCTCAGAATTAATAAGGTCAGGTATGCCGAAGGCGTTGGGCTGGCATTGGACGTTACGGACGCCATTGCCCTTCAGGCCCTCGCGGAGACCAACTATTACAGGTCCTTGTATGATTACTACCGATCGGAGGCCGGTTATACCTACGCGATCGGAAAAGAGCTGAGGGACCTTTATCAATGATGGAGAAGTTGGAAAATTTCCGCGGTCACAAGAAGAAGCTGTTCGTTGTTACGGGTTTTATTATCGTCGTGTGCGTTGTGACTGTTCTGCTTTACTGGAATTACAAAGCTACCCATATCAGTACTGACGACGCTTTCGTTGAAGGCAGAATCCATAGTATCGCCTCGAAAGTGGCAGGCACGGTAGCAAAGGTCTATGTACAAGACAATCAATACGTCAGGAAAGGGGATGTTCTGGCAGAACTCGACAGGATCGATTATGATGTCCGGGTCAACGAGGCATCTACCTCACTCGATACGGAGCGGATGAAGCTGCATGAACAGGAGAGCAAGGCGTCTGCGGCGCAAAAGCAGATGGCCGAGATAGAGGCCCAGCTGAAGGCGGCGAAGGCCAATCTGGCTGCAGAAGAAGCAAATCTGCAACAGGCGAAGACGGATCTTGCCCGCTACGAAGGGCTGTACAAGCGCGATGCTGTCTCGAAGGAGAGATACGAACGGATAACGACGGCCCTTAAGGTGAACGAAGCCCAGCTCGAAGCGGCAAGAGCGCGGGTCAGACAGGTAGAGGCTGGCATGGCCACCCAGACAGCGGTTGTGAAACAGACGGAGAGTGCTGTTTCCACACAGAAGGCCCAGATCAAGAATAAAGAAGCCGCGCTGGCGCAGGCCGACCTGGCCAGGAGTTACACCAGGATCGTTGCGCCTGTGGACGGGTACGTGACGAAGAAATCGGTCGAAGTGGGTAACCAGGTGAGCATAGGAATGCCCCTTCTTGCTGTTATTCCACTGGACGACATCTGGGTTGTGGCAAACTACAAAGAAACCCAGCTGAAGAAGGTGAAACGAGGCCAGAAGGTCACGATAAAGGCGGATATGTACGGCGACAAACAGTTCAAGGGGACCGTGGACAGTATCATGGCCGGAACCGGAACCGTTTTTTCCCTCTTCCCGCCTGAAAACGCAACGGGCAACTACGTAAAAGTGGTTCAGCGCATACCGGTCAAGATCACCCTCGATAAAGACTCCAACCGGGACCACGCGTTGCGGGTCGGCCTGTCCGTGGTACCAACGATAATAATAGAGTAAAGTGAAAAGTAATCAGCCAACTACCAACTGCCCGAATAATCAATTCAGGGAAAGGAGCCTTTTGGCGGCAAAGTAAAAAGCTTCCGTTCGGGCCACTGATGAACAGTACCGTGATACCTCCACACGACAGCACATTACGCCGGGCTGGATTTTGATGGATTCCGAGGCGATCCGAGGCCTGGACTACGAAGGCGTACCTTGGGGTACGTCGCGGGACCAGTTGTTCTTGCGGGGCACCCGGGCGCTCCTAAACTTTCTCTTCCCGGGTCGCCGCAACGAAGGAAGGCGCAAAAGGCAGCCCGGCGTGCGGACATATGAATAAGTGGATTGTTGCTATTGTCGTCATGGTCCCCACGCTGATCGAGATCGTGGACATGTCTGTCGTAAACGTGGCCCTCGATCACATCAGGGGGAGCCTGTCCGCGGGTATTGATGAAGCGACATGGACAATCACAACATACCTTGTCTCCAACGCGATTATCATTCCCATCACGGGTTGGCTCAGCCGCCTCATGGGAAGGAAAGCGTACCTCCTTTTTTCTATATCTTTGTTTACCGTCAGTTCCCTTTTCTGCGGCCTGGCATGGAACCTGGAGAGCCTTGTGGTTTTCAGGATTTTTCAGGGACTCGGGGGAGGCGCGCTTCAGCCGATTTCTCAGTCGATCCTGCTTGAGACTTTTCCACCCCGTCAACACGGGGTTGCAATGGCCTTCTTTGGCATCGGCATCATGTTCGGGCCTATTATCGGCCCTCTTCTTGGCGGCTGGATAACCGATAACTGGTCCTGGCACTGGATTTTTTTTATTAATGTCCCCATCGGCATCCTATCGCTGATACTGACATTCCTCGTCATAAAAGACCCGCCTTATATGATGCGCACCAGAATGAAAATGGATTACTTCGGTCTTCTTTTCATCGTTGCCGGTCTCGGTTGCCTGCAGGTTGTTCTGGATAAGGGGGAGAGAGAAGACTGGTTCGCCTCAAATCTTATTGTCTGGCTCTCTGTGGTTGCGGTGGTATCTCTCGCGCTCTTCGTTCTGACGGAGCTTCGGGCAGAGGCACCGGTGGTAAATCTAAGAATCTTCAAGAATGCATCATTTTCTGCCGGCAACACCATCATGTTCTTCGCTTTTTTCATCATGTTTTCCAGTATTGTGTTGCTACCGCTCTACCTTCAGACGCTGATGGGATACACAGCCACGCTGGCCGGCGTTGTTCTTGGGCCTGGCGGTTTTGCGACGGTAATTGCGCTTCTGATTGGTGGTCCGCTCGTGACCAAAGTGAACCCGAAGGGCATCCTTCTGTTCGGCATTCTCGTGTTCTCGTTGTCGGTATACCTCATGTCCGGGTTCAACCTCCTGGCAAGTTTTGAGGCCATAATGTGGCCCCGCATTCTTTTTGGCTTCGGCATGGGGTTCATCTTCATACCTCTTGTGAACCTCACACTCTCCACGGTGCGAAAGGAAGACATGGCGAACGCGACGGCCATATTCAATTTACTCCGAAACCTTGGTGGCAGTTTCGGTGTGGCCTTTGTGGCAACGCTGCTGGCCAGGCGGGCGCAGTTTCACCAGCTTCGTCTCGTTGACCATTTGACGCCCTTTGACCTGCCCTATCAGTTTATGCTGCAAAAGGGGCGTGCTCTGTTCGGGGCGCAGGGGTTGAGCGGAATGCTGGCGGATAAGGGCGTCCTCGGCCTGATGTACAAGAACCTCATAAGAGAAGCGACTATGCTTGCTTTCAATGATACCTTCTTCGTGATGAGCGTCATGATGTTCTGCCTGGTCCCATTCGTCTTTATCATGAGAAAGGGAAACGAGACGAAGATCGGGGCGCTACACTAGCTAGAAAATAGGCTCGCGTCCTTGACATCCAGACAACCCTGCTCGTACACTATCTGCACGCTTCCCCAAGAACAGGCGTCAGCGTTGCCGAGGATGTGATGACAGACGAAGAGAAAAAGAGAATCGAAGAGCTTCTTAACCATCTCAGCTGTCCGAAGGATTTCCGGTGCGCCCAGTCCGGATTTGAGCGTCTTTGCTCAGCTCGAGACCTTGGGCTTAAGACCTTTCTGGAATGCCTGGAAGAGAAACCTTGGGGGTGTAAGTTCGCTCTTTCTTTTGGGGAAGGATACTTCTGTCAATGCCCTCTCAGAGTTTATATCGCCAAGAACCTGAAGAAGTGAGTCTTAGCCTTTCTGCTGTCTCAATCTGCTCTTTGGTACCGGTGCCTCCGATGGATAGACAGGGTTTGCCAGTGTCCACCAGCCCGGCTCTCTCGTCTTGGAGAACTCAACGCGCGTCACAAATTTGCTGCTTTTGTAAGCGAGGTCATACGGAGAGACAACCCGCAAGGGGGCGCCGTGATCGTGAGGAAGCGGCTTGCCATCGAGTGACAGGGCCAGCAGACATTCCTTTTTGGGCTCAACGAGCTCTTCTATCGAATAAGACTCGACATAGTGATCGAGTTTACCGGCCGGAGACCCTGTTTTCCCGAGAGAATGAAAAACCACATAGGGTGCCCCTGGTTTGGTCTTCACCCTTCTCATGATTTCGCTGAAACGGAAACCACCCCAGTGGATCTCTTTGACAGACCATCCTTCAACGCAGTGCAGATCAGACACCTGGCGTGCTTGAGGTAAGGCCTTGAGATCGGTGTAGGAGAGCTTGAGTGGCTTTTCGACCAGCCCATCGATCGTCAGATAGTACGGCTCCTCATTCTTCTTGTCCGTCCAGCGGATCGAACCGGTTTCCGGATTGAAGCGAAACGTATCACCCTCGACGGTCCTGACCTGCAGCTTCTCCACGAAATACGCCCAGACCCATGACGGCACCGAGACAGCGAACGCGGCCCATCCTGCCACCTTCAGGAATAGCCTCCTCTCAACGCCTCCGCTCACCTTTTCAGACTCCCTTCCATTTCGTTAGCACGCCTTGTGTACTTGCTCCTGCTTTTCTGTTTTACTGCTCGCCGCTTACTGTTCACTGCTCACGGAGATACTTTATACCCCGCTGCCTCAACGGCAGCTTCAAGGTCTTCCCGCTTGACCATTGACTCATCGTATGTGACGGTCGCGCCGCCGATCTTCACGTCGAGCGCGGCTATACCGGGAAGGATCTCGAACGCCTTCTTCACGCGCATGACGCAGTGTTGGCAACTCATGCCTTCAATCTTTATGGTCGCTTCTGCCATGACTTCCCCCTGGAGAACAGTGTTTAGTGACCAGTGTGTAGTGTTTAGTGAATACACACCGAATGCCGCCTTCGACAGTGAATGGCGATCACTAAACACCAGGCACTTGTCCTTACGTGTAAATATAGTTCCGTCAGACGTGATCTGCAAGCAGCAGAACCGCGAGAGTGTGTCCGGCGATACTTGTACGGTGCTTAGCGAAAATGAGCGACTGTTCTTTCACCAGGCACTTAACACTCAACGCTAATCACTTAACACCGTATTTGGTATTTGCCCTTTCGTTTACACGCGATCCCGGAAAAAGGTAGAATTAGGTTTCGACGGAACGGAGGTACGGATGGATTGGATTCCGGCTGTTGTCTCTCTCGTAGCGGGTTTTATCCTTGGTATTGGTGCGGCTTTCTTGTTACGCATCGTACAGGCGAAAACTGCCCGTGAACTGGCCGTCGAGCTTTTTCGCGAGAGCGAGGCACAGCGCAAGGCACACGTGGACGCGGTGGTGGAAAATGTGAAGGCCACCTTCGGCAGCCTGTCTCTCGACGCGCTTGCCAAGTCAACCGAAGAATTCCTCAAGCTGGCTCACCAGAGACTCGAATCGGAGCGGGAGGTTGGAGCGAGGGAGCTTGACGCCAAGAAAGGGCTTATCGACCAGCAACTACAGAGAATGGCGGCTGAACTGGAGAGCGTGTCGCAACTCATGACCACCCTGGAGAAGGATAGGGTGGAAAAATTCGGGGAGCTGAGCAAGCATCTGAAGACTTGCCGGCGAGCACACGTTCAGCCCTGGCGCAGACGACGGCCATGTTGAAAGAGGCCCTCGCCAGCACAAAAGCGAGGGGCCAGTGGGGCGAGCGCATGGCCGAAGATATTCTGCGGTTGGCTGGTTTCATCGAAAGCGTGAACTATGTGAAACAAAAGGTCATAGAGGGCGTAGGATCGAGGCCGGACTTCACGTTCCTCCTGCCGAGGGACCTGAGACTGAACATGGATGTGAAGTTCCCTCTCGATAATTACGTGAGATTCCTTGAAGCCGGCTCGGATGTGGAGAAGGCGAGGTTTCGGAGCGATTTCCTGAGAGACGTCAGGGCCAGAATGAAGAGAGGTAACAACGCGTGATTATATAAATCCGGAGCAGAATACGATCGATTATGCGCTCCTTTTTATACCTAACGAGCAGATCTACGCCTTTATTTGCGAACAGGACAGTCTGATCCTCGACGATGGCCTGCGAAACAAGGTGCTTTTCGTTTCGCCTCTGACGCTCTTTGCTGTGCTCGCGATCATCCGGAAGGCCGTAGATTCCTTTGCGCTGGAGCAGACGTCCAATGAGATACTTTCTCTGCTCGGAAGTTTCAAGAAGCAGTGGGATGAGTTCCAAAAGAGATTCGAGGTGCTGGGGAAGCGGATTGAAGACGCCCAGAAAGAATATGAGGGGCTGACAACCACACGAAGGCGGCAGCTGGAAAAGCCACTCAACAGGATAGAGGAACTGAGGAGTCAGCGGGGAGTGCCTCCGGCCCCTGGGGGAGACGAGGAATGTGGAAAGTAGAACGGAGGCTAAGCCCTTGAAAAGCCGCGTAAAATGGGGCAGCCGCGGCTTGACAAAGCTGCGATAGATCGTTAAGTTATTACATCTGTAAGTGGATCTTGGCAGGGAAGTTATGCCGTGATCCCAGTGTGACCAACCCGGTGATCCTATGGAAGCATTGAGCGAAAGAGAAAGCAAGATTCTGGAGCTGATCCTGACCTCGTATATTGTCTCAGCTGAGCCTGTCGGTTCCAGGACTTTATCGAAGCTTCTGGGTCACCGATGGAGCTCTGCGACTATCAGGAACGTCATGTCAGACCTGGAGGAGCAGGGCTTCTTGTCCAAAGCTCACGTGGTGGCCGGAAGGATCCCAACCGGAAAGGCCTTTCGGTATTATGTAAACAGCCTGCTGGTGCCTCGTGGTCTGGGGCAAAACGAACTGCGAGTGCTCGATGCGCTTTTCAAGCATCGATACGCGTATACCGAACAGATCATGGAGGATGCATCCCGGGTACTTGCCAGTCTCGGACAGTACGCGGGCATCGTCGTCGAGCCCAAGGTGAACACGATGTTCTTTAAGGAGATCGAGTTCGTGAAGCTTTCCGGGCAGACGGTGCTCATTCTTTTCGTGACATCGGCCGGTATAGTCCATTCAAGGCTCGTGACCACCGAGGAGAACCTGGGCCAGGAGTTATTGCAGGGCATGAAGCAGTATATGAATGAACGGTGCGAAGGCATGCCGTTTTATGCCCTCAAACAAGAGATTTATGAGGATATGAGGCGCGATAAGGAGGCCTTCAGCGCTTTGATGCGGAAGGTGCTGGATGCTCTTGACACGATCGTCGAAAAAGAGGACGGGAGGGAAGTTTATATAGAAGGCACTTCGACTATTATCGGAGTGCCTGAGTTCTCGGATATCAGGCGTTTGAGGGAATTGTTCCAGGCTTTTGAGAAGAAGGAAAAACTGCTCGGGCTCCTCGATCGGAGCCTCGAGGATGAAGGGATACATGTCATCATAGGTGCGGAAACGGGCGTCCAGGAAATGCGAGATGTGAGCATTATCACGTCCATATACAGGATTGGCCCCAGGAACCGGGGCATACTGGGCGTGATGGGCCCGGTGAGGATGGACTATTCCAGGATCATCCCAATTGTTGACGAGACCGCAAAAATGGTGACAGAGCTTTTGAGTACCATGTGAGGGCTAGCATGCAGAATGATGGAAACGGCAAGAAGATAGAAGCAGAAGCTCCGGCTCCCGAGGAAAAGGTTGCCGAGGCGCATGAGGAACACAAGAAGAAAAAGAAGAAGGAAGAGATCGTAGACGAGTTGAAGAAGAAGTTAGAGGAGAAGGAGAAAGAGCTTACCGAGCTGAGGGAGCGGCTCCTTTACCAGCAGGCTGATTTTGAGAATTTCAAGAAATTGAAAGCCAAGGAGAAGCAGGAGGTCCTTGAGGTTCGGAAACGAAACCCTGGTTAAGGAACTGCTGCCGGTGATCGATAATCTGGAGAGGGCGATCCAGCACGGTTGCAAGACTGAAGATGTAAAGGCCATTGTGGAAGGAGTGCAGCTGACCTTCAATAGCTTTCTGAAGGTATTGGAGAAGTTCGGGGTGACAAGGGTTGACGCGCTGGAAAAGGAGTTCGATCCCAACGTACACGAAGCGATTGCTCAGGAAACGCGGGAAGATAAGGCTCCGGGAACCGTCGTTACGGAGCTCCAGAAGGGCTATATCATGGATGGGAGGCTGCTGAGACCCTCGATGGTCACGGTAGCAAAGAGCTCTGAGGAAGAATAAGGCATAATAGAAAGATGAAGAAGGATTACTACGACATACTCGGTGTGCCCCGTACCGCCACTGACGAAGAGCTGAAAAAAGCATATCGAAAGCTTGCCTTGGCCTACCACCCTGACCGGAATCCCGGCGACAAGGGCTCCGAAGAGAAATTCAAGGAAATAAACGAGGCTTACGCAGTGGTGGGTGACGCTGAAAAGCGGTCGACTTACGACCGGTACGGGACAGCCGAACCCGGGGGTGGTTTTGACGTCGGATTTGGCAGGAACTTTGACGACATTTTCGGCGACCTGTTCAGCGACTTTTTTGGTGGTACGCAGCGCAGGCGGCAGAGAAAAGGTGAAGACCTCAGGTACAATCTCGATATAGAATTTGAAGAAGCCATCTTCGGGACAGAGAAAGAGATCGAAATACCCAAAGACGAACGATGCCCGCAGTGCAAGGGATCGAGGATCGAGCCGGGTTTTCAGCCCGTTGTTTGTAAACAGTGCAACGGTCGCGGCCAGCTCCGCTACAGTCAGGGATTTTTTACCATCAGCAAGACCTGTGAAGCCTGTAACGGAGAGGGACATATCATCAAAGATC
Source organism: uncultured delta proteobacterium (assembly GCA_963821605.1). Taxonomy (GTDB): domain Bacteria; phylum Desulfobacterota; class Syntrophorhabdia; order Syntrophorhabdales; family WCHB1-27; genus JADGQN01. Next base: position 174,438 of record CAWGEZ010000037.1, read on the forward strand.
CGTGCAAGATGTGCAAGGGGCGCGGTTACACCAGGACGAAGAAGAGTCTGAAAGTCAACATCCCACCGGGCGTGGATACCGGGGTCAGGTTGAAGATGAGGGGAGAGGGTGCTCAGGGCTTACATGATACGGCTCCCGGCGACCTGTATATCGTTCTGCGAGTCAACGAACATCAGGTTTTTGAAAGAGAAGGCGATGATATAATCGTCCACATGGAAGTGCACTTTCCACTCCTCTGCCTCGGAGGCGAGATCACCGTTCCCGCGGTTGAGGGGGAGACGAAAATCAAGCTAGCTCCGGGGACCCAGCCGGGTAAGAGTTACAGGCTGAGGGGTCTTGGGGCGCCCAAGGCCAATGGGTATGGCAGGGGTGATGAGATCGTGTACGTGCACGCCAAAGTGCCCACAAACCTCACGGACAAACAGAAGACGTTACTCGAAGATCTGTCCAAAGAGCTGATAAACGGGGATGGGGCAGCTGCGCACACCAAGGGGATCAAGGAACGGTTTAAAGAGTTCTTCGATCGCCAATAAGGGGCGGCGGCGTCAAGAGTTCATCTGCGTCGTTGCCTGCGCCTTGAGTCACTCCGACGTACCACAAGGTACGCCTTCGTTCCTCTCGGCTTGAGCGCCTGGCATCTGAAGCTTTTTACTTGCCGCCCGATATGGTGCTGTACGGCAAGGTGTCTCAGCCCAAACCTCGGCTCGCCTCGGGCGGCGCAATGTACTTCCAGGTCTCGTAGTCGCCAGGGCGATATCGACGATGCAGCGAATAGAAAACGCGAATCTTCGCCTTTCGCGCAGCATTCAGGACTTGCAGCATATGAGAACACAATGATTGGCTTCAGCAACATCCCTTCAAGCAATCCCAGAATTTGCCGCCCTCGGAAATGAAATCGTTGTACGGATCGATCACGAGAAGTGCGGTGATCTCTTTGTCATACGTCACGTTTGCCATGTTCCTCAACGATTCTCTAAAGGTGCGTAGCGGGTAAAGACAAAGTCACGAGCTTTGACAGGCTCGTGGCAGGGAAAGCAGGTTTTGAGCATCGCCTCGTCGGCAGGTTTGCCGTCCTTATTAAATTGAGCGAACCCCCAGCCACCCGTCGTGGCGTATTTCGTTGAGTCCTTAACCATAAACTGAAGGTACCAATCCGGGGGAGACCCGGGAACGAAAGATTGGGAACGTCCAAAGATTCTGTTGTTTTCCTCCGACGGGACGTGACGGTAGTGCAAAGCGAGCGATGATGGTGCCATCCGGGAACGGAAGCTTTCGTTCCCGGATGGCCTTGATCGCCACATCGTTGCCCAAAACGGCAGCGAAACTGTGGAGGTCGCCTTCTTCATGGGCCACGGAGATCAACCTCCAGTCGCGGTATCCGGGGGGAATTTCGGTTAGGAAGATCGGGGCGGCTTCTTCTATCCGCCTGTCCCGATGCGCGGTCCATGAAGGTAACCACTCCGGCCAGTGCTACAACCGCAACCAACAAAAAAGCGATCTGTCTCATACGGTGCCTCCCTTCACTACCCGTAAGCGCCGCGCAAAATCATGTTTGGCCTCCGATGATCGTCTTATGTGTTACATCCCGGAGCTTCCATTCCGTGGATCGTCCTTCGAGTTGATGTATTCAATACCAAGCGGCCCAATCGCCGTGATCTGCGTGATGTAGTCGCCGGACTTCGCCCAGTGGAAGTGGGGTGTGTTGCCGGGCAGAATGATCACGGTGCCGGGCGGATAGGCCACCAACTTCTCTGCGTCGAACTGATCACCCAGGCCGATGTAGAAGATGCCGGAGATGACCGTGTAGATCCGGTCCTCGGGGTGCCTGTGCGGCATCAACTTCACTCCGCGAGGCACCTTGACCCTGATCGTGTAAGGCCCGTCCTGAAGAGGTTGACCAACAGCAACCGCGAGGCGCACCGAAGGTGGAAATGCTGCGAACGGTTTCCAGTCGATCTCTTCGGGCAGAATTGCTTTGAACACGGCTTGGCCCGGCTGATGGGATGACGCTCGAGACGAAGCTCGACATGTGCTCTTTCATTCGTGAAACCCTGGCCAACATATGAGACAGCCGACAGAAGAAAGCCTAAGTCGCATCTCCTCCGCAGCGATCACTTTCAGCAGATTCTGAGCCGCGATGGTCGATGATGCGGGATTCTGGCCGGTAATCAGGCGGCCGTCGACGATGGAAAACGGCTGCCAGTTCGGACTTCTTCTCGAAGATGGCGCCGAGGCGCATCAGCTCATCTTCGACGAGGAACGGCACAACCTTGGTGAGCTGGACCTCTTCCTCCTCGCCATTCGTAAAGCCGGTTACACGCTTCCCCTTCACGAGAGGCTCGCCCTTGTATGTGACATGACGGAGCACACCAGGGGCGTGGCAGACCAACGCCACCGGCTTGCCGGAGTTATAGAATGACTCGATCAAAGCGATCGAAACCGGGCTCTCGGCCAGGTCCCACATAGGGCCGTGTCCGCCCGACATAGAAGACCGTGTCGAAATCTTCCGCTTTCACATCCGCAAGCTTGACGGTATGAGCAAGGGCTTTTTGCGCCGCCTCATCCTTCTTGAACCGCGTCATCGCCGGCGTCTGATTTTCCGGCAGATCGCTCTTCGGGTCGATCGGCGGCTGCCCGCCTTTCGGTGAGGCGAGCGTCAACTCGACGCCGGCGTCTTTGAACACAAAGTACGGGGCCGCGAATTCTTCCAGCCAGAAGCCGGTCTTGCGGCCAGTGTTGCCCAATTGATCGTGGGACGTAGCACCATCAAAATTTTCATTTTATCCTCCCGACAAATAGCTTCCCCGTTCACCGCTTCTGATACGGGTGAAAAATGTAATCTTTTGCCTTTACTCTCGTATGGCACGCGTGCCCGCAGTTGTTGCCGCTCCCCTCGGGCGTGAACGTGTCGGACGCGGCGTTATAGTTGAACAGGGCGTATCCCCATCCACCGCTGTCGGGAAATCTCTTGCTGTCCTTCTCGATGAAAGAAGCATGGGTAAAGGTATCGGGCACATGAACGGAGAACGGGGCTTCCGCGCTCTTCTTCGGTTTCCACTGGAGCTTCGCAATCTTGGAGCCGTCAGGGAAAGGAATGCTGCGCCGTTCCTTCTACCGGTGGTGTGATCTCTCGCCTTGTAGAGCGCTTTTTTCAATCTGCGCGATCGCGTGTGTCATTCAAGGTGCGTACTGGGTGAAGACAAGGTCGCGGGCTTTTTCCTGCGCGTGGCAGGGAAAGCAGGTTTTCATAAACGTCTCGTCGCCAGGTTTGCCGTCTTTGAAGTGACCGAACCCCCGCCCGCCGTCGCGCGGCGTACTTTGTTGAGTCCTTGACCATAAACTGAACGTTCGTGGGGGGCCGGCAACAAAGATTGGGAACGGCCAAAGACTTTGTTGTTTCCTCCGACGGGACATAACTGTAGTGCAAAGCGGCAATGATGGTGCCGTCCGGAAACGGAAGCTTCCCTTCCCGGTAGGCCTTGATCGCTACATCGTTGCCTAAAGCAGCACGCGAAACTGTGGAGGTTGCCTTCTTCGTGGGCCACGGAGATCAGCCTCCAGTCGCGGTGTCCGGGGGGAATTTCGGTTACGAAAATGGGCGTTTTTGACAAAAGATTTGCTCCATTACGGGTCGCATTCTGGACCAAGATAATGATAGTTATCATTACCGACTCAGTTATATACATAGTGCGTATTATTATGCGTAAAACTAAGAGGGTTCTGGCCTCCGTTTTCGGCGATAATTCCTTGACCAAGCAAGTATTCAGAGCATAAAATTGCAGCAAACGCAGAATAAGCGCAAGAACGATGTTAGGCGTCAAATGGAGCTCATGCAATGAACCTACAGGTATTCGTTTCGATCGCGAACATCGTCAGCGCACTGGCCGTAATGTTCACATTGGTGAGCGCTGACTCATGACGGTAATGAACGCTGATAGAGACGGAACGAGAGGAAGGCTGGCGATGGAAGACAGTAAGATTCGGACGGCCATAGACCGACACTGGGCAGCATCCGCAGCGGGAGACATACATACAGAACACGAAATCTATCATGATGACTGTGTATGCGACTATCCTCAATCTGGTGAGCGCATCCACGGCCGGTACAATCGTCAAGCACTGCGAGGGCACCATCCTTCCAAACCAGCGGGGTTCACTGTTAGACGGGTAATTGGAACTGGCGATCTCTGGGTCACTGAGTACGTGATCACCTACGATGGCCGGCCAGTCAATACCGTAAGCATCATGGAGTTCCGGGACGGCAAGGTGTTCCATGAGACGCAGTATTTTGCCGATCCATTTGAGGCTCCTGCGTGGCGGTCTCAGTGGGTTGAGCGGATGGCGTGAGGTCCCATTGGATAACCGCCACATCCGTCATCTTCGTCGCGCGGAGTTGCCGGTCGACACAGTCGAGCTGGCGCGTTATCTCATTGGCAAGACGCTGGTCCATAATATCGCAAACGGCAGGATGAGTGGACGCATCGTTGAGACAGAAGCATATGTCATCGACGATGCAAGTGGGCATGCCTTTCGCGGACCGACGCGACGCAATCGCTCGCTCTATCTTGAACGCGGCCATGCTTATGTCTCTTTAGTGTATGGTTCGTCGTATTTACTCAACGTCACGAGCGAGTTGCCCGGGATCGGTGCCGGTGTGCTGTTGCGCGCACTCGAACCGCTGGAGGGAATCGCGTTGATGCAAGCTCGTCGTGGTTCGACACGGTTGCTTGACCTCGCCAGAGGGCCAGGCCGGCTATCCGCCGCGATGTGGATCGACGCGGGATATGACGGTGTAGACTTATGTACCGACAGGTCACTTTGGCTCGGCCCAGCATTGCAACGGACCGGCTCAATCGGAAAGAGTGTGCGCATTGGTTTAACGCTGGAGATGAAGCGCGTACTTCGCTTTTATGAGTCTGGCAATTCGTTCGTGAGCGGTCCGAAGCAACGGCGCGCATAAAACCCTAAACGCTCTGTACCTACACGCTTGGACCGACTATGAAGATCCCTCCGACAGTCCCTCCTTCGTGGTCTCGGGCTGACCCTCGTGAGAAGGGACTACAGCACGTTGCCCACTTGTCGCGCATTAATGGAGGAGATGCGTGCCGACCGGATCCTCGCCACGGGGTACGGGAGACACGTACTCGAGGAGGGCAGTGGCACGCGCACGATCACTGAGATCCGGGCGGTGGCAAGAGGTGCCCGTCACTTCCAGCTGGTAATCGTTAAATTTTGATATTGTCCAGAATGCTTTAGTAGTACCCACCAGGTGAATGAGTGTGCATGGTTAATAAGACCTCCGTTTGCGGCTTACCGATACTGAACAAGAAAAGGGGTTGCAATTGGAACTTGGTCGCAAGGTTTTTGTTTGACATCGCTGATTTTTACGGTTACAAATCTACTAACAAAGTAAAAAGGAGACTGTGGCATACGCGCCGGTAAAGACTATCTGCCGAGCTGTGACGAAATGATGAAATTGCGGAAATGATGCTGTGTCCGAGGTGAGATCAGCATGAGAGTATCACTGAAGCATGATCTGTGGGGAAGGGATGAAGCGATTCAACTCGACCTGCCCGAGAGGTGGAATGTCAGCGTGCTTCCGGATGGAAGGGGACAGCAAAAGCGTGCTTGCGGACGAGGCATTACAGGAAGGCCCTTGCCCCGCTAGAGACAGTGCTGAAGGGAAAGAAAGAGATCTGCATCCTGTTTGACGACACTTTCGAGGCCGACAAGGGCGTACCGCGTTGTGCCCCATCTGATCGAGCTATTCGAGAAGATGCGGTATACGCGATGAACAGGTGAGATTTCTCTGCGCGCTGGGCACCCACGCTCCACTCGATAACGAAGCATTCAGAAGGAAACTGGGCGAAGAGGTGCTGGAACGATTCCCCGTTTATAATCACAATCCCTACGAGAACTGCGAACACCTCGGCCAAACGCGCCTTGGGACTCCCATCATGGTCAACAAGGAATTTCTCAGCTGCGACGCAAGGATCGGCATCGGCTCCATGGTCCCGCATGGTTTTTGCGGATTGGGGGGAGGATACAAAATTATCATGCCGGGCATTGCCCATATAGACGCGATCACGTATCATCACGGGACTCTCCTGCCGCGGAACCTGGCCGTGTGCAGCCCGGGCCGTTACAGGGACAACCCGCTTCTCGAAGAAGTCAAGGAGTTTGGTCGAAAGGCCCGGCTCGATGCCAAAATTGATTTCCTCGTAAACAGTGAAGCCGAGGCCGTAGATATCTCCGCGGGCACGCCAGAAGAATCTTATTCCCGCTTTGCTTAGCGAGTGCTTGCCCATTACGGGACCGATGTCTCCCGGAAAGCGGACATTCTCTTTGTCAACACATTTGCCAAAGGCAACGAGGCGACGATAGGTCTTTCCCAGGCCTCGGCCCTGCTTAAAGACGAGGGCGGCTATGTGGTGCTTCTTGCCGACGTTTCTCGGGGACAGGTGGTCCATTACCTCCTCGGAAGATTTGGAAAGGAAACCTGGGGGAGGCTCGGTCGCGGTGAACGCATGAAGGAGAATAACGTAAGAAAGATATTCGTTGTCTCTCGCTACAAAGATGCAGCGGCATCCTTCTGGTTTGGAAAGAAAGAGGACATTATCTGGTATCGGGATGTGGGAGAAGTTATCCGGATTCTAGACGAGGAGTATAAAGGGCGGATACCCGACGTCCACGTGATCCCTGACGGCACTATTCAGGTGGCAAGGCAGACGGAGAGCAGCTGCGAAGTGATGGGATGAAGCGACAGGCTAACGGCAAAAGGCCAACGGAAGGATAAAGGCTAACGGCCAATGGCTAAATAAGGCAAACGGCTAAAGGTCGAAGGTGCCAACACGAACTCGGTGCCACGAGATGGTGTCTTGGCGTTCTTGAACCTTTAGCTCTTTCAGCCTTGTAGCCTAACTTCCGAATAGCCGCTCTGACAATCAGCGCAAGCAACACGAAAAGACAGAGCAACACAAAATAGTCCCCATAGCGGACGTAGAAGGTTTGGCCGTCTCTCATCGCGAACGTACCTTTGAGTACCGTTCTGGCGAATATATCTGTCCGGGCAATGATTCGGCCCCTGGGATCGATAATTGCGCTCACGCCGGTGTTGGCAGCCCTTAGCACGAACCTGTCCGTTTCTATCGCCCTGAACGTGTAGAATGCTAAGTGCTGGTAAGGGGCCGATGATCCTGCCAAACCAGGCGTCATTGGTGATGTTGACGAATACCTGAGCACCCCTTCTCGCAGCATCAATCGTGATGTAGGGGAATGTTCCCTCGTAGCAGATGAGAACCCCCACCTTGCCAAGTGCTGTGGCGATGGGTTCGTGCCCGCTGCCTGAAAAGAAATCACCTGTCGCGACACTGATCTTTTCGAGGAAAGGAAAATAGTCGCGCAGGGGCGTAAATTCGCCGAACGGGACAAGATGAGCCTTGTCGTACCTTCCGACAAGTTCGCCTTTTTTCCCGTACACGTAGGCCGAGTTGTAGAATCTGCCCTGGACATCTCTGGAAAGCGTTCCGAAGAGCAGATGGGTTGAGAGCATCTCGGGGATCGCTCCTATTACGCTTCTGGTCGGGTCGGCCTCAAAGATGAAGGGCATTGCTGTTTCAGGCCATATCACGAGATCGACACCGTGTCCCTGTCTCTGACTGAGCTGCGAATAGATGTTTATGGTCTCCAGCTTGAACGCTTCATCCCACTTGACGTCCTGCCGTATATTGCCCTGGATGATCGCGGTCTTCAGGGTTCCCTCCACTCTATCCTTCAGGTGAGCGTATCCGAATACGAGTGATGCGACAAGGAGCGTCGCGATGAGCAGCGTGTAAGCAAGGGGCGCTGGCTTTCTGCGCAGAAAAGAAAAAAGAATAGCGTTGACGGCAACGATAAGGAATGAGACGAAGTAGGTCCCGGTCACGGAGACGACCTGAATCATAGCGAGAAAGTTGTGCTGGGAGTGCGCGAGGTATGACCAGGGGAATCCCGTCAGAAACCAACCCCTCCAGTACTCGGTGAGGACCCAGAATAGAGGCACCCCAAGGTACAAAGGCACCCGCAGCGCAGCTTCCAGCCAGGGGCACAGCCAGGTTACAAGCCCGACATAGAGAGCGAGATAGAGTACGAAAAGCGCAAGAATGAGTACGGCCAGAGGGATGCTGATGCCGCCATACGTGTTCATGGCAACCACGACCCAGTAGATAAGCCCTGTGTATGCCAGGATGCCGGTAAGGAAGCCGACAAGAAAATTCTGGCGATGCTTCCCCTTCTCAAGCGAAAAAAGAAGGGGTATGAGTGCAACGTAGGCGAGAGGGAAGAGGGAGACGGGGGGCTGTGACAGTACCAGAAGAATCGCTGATGAGAGCGGCAGGCTAAGCCGTGAGTTCTTTATAGAGTCTATGAGCACAGGACATAGGTGAGCAGCTTCTTCTCTCTATATCTCATTCTCCGGGCCTCTCTTTCTCCCGTTTCGTGATCAAACCCCTGAACGTGAAGCAGTCCGTGAATGATGAGAGAAAAAACCCGTTCATAGAACGGTGTGCCTGATCTTTCTGATTCCTCGTGGGCCCGTTCCAGTGAGATTATCAGATCGCCTGCGACTTCGCAAGGAAAACCATCGGCATAGGAAAAGGATATGACGTTAGTCGGCTGGTCTTTGTTTAAATAAGTTCGATTGATATTCCGGATCTGGCTGTTGTCAGTAAACAGAATGCTGAGGTCCCTATTCTCTAGGCCCAAATAGGTTAATAAGTCTCCGGTTACTTTTCGCACCCGTCGCCTGTCCAGAGCGAACAAACCTTGGGAATCTTTTATCAAAACCGCCATTTTCTATCCTTTCCGGATACTCGATTCTCTGGTGAAAGATGCCGAGGAGGATGGTTGTGAAACTCTTCTGAATCGCGTGAAGGTCTTTGAGCGTCAACTCGCAGTCGTCGAGTTGCCCATCTACGAATATGTTCTCTACAACCCGCTGGACAAGCGTTTCTATCCTCTTCGGAGTGGGCTCCTCCAGGTTGCGAGAGGCCGCCTCCACCGCATCGGCCAGCATCAGTATACCCGCTTCTCTACTCTGAGGTTTCGGTCCCATGTACCGGAAGTCTATGTCTTGGACCGCATAAACCTGCGGATCTTCCTGCTCCTTTGCCCTGGTATAAAAATGGTTCACCAGCGTGGTTCCGTGATGTTGCTTGATCATTTCCTGGACCTGCCTGCCAAGCCGGTATCGCGCGGCAAGCTCAATCCCTTCTTTAACGTGGGAGAGGATGATCAGTGCGCTCATGTGTGGTGAGAGCCCGCCATGGACATCCGCGAGGCTGGTTCTGTTCTCTATATAGTAGTGGGGCATCTTGAGCTTGCCGATGTCATGGTAATATGCCGCGACCCTTGTCAGGATAGGATGAGCCCCTATGCTTTCTGCGGCTGCCTTGGAAAGGCTTCCCACGACAATGCTGTGATGGTATGTTCCAGGGGCCTTAATCATCATCTCACCGAGCAGCGGATGCTCGAGGCTTGCCATTTCCAATAGCTTTATGTCAGTCGGATAGTCGAAGAGGTGTTCCACGACCGGCAGCAACCCAAGGGTAATAAAGCTGCTGCCAGCGCCGGCAAGGAGAATGGCGCCTATACGGATGGGGATGCTGGCGATAGGGTATCCGAGAAGACCGTGGAACATAACCACCAGAAATGCCATGATCACGGCCGTGTAGAAGCCTGCCTTGAGAATCACGGTCCTTCTCTCGCATGTGCCTGTAAAGTAGGCAGCCAGGACGTTGCCGAGAAATACATAGAGAAAGACGGACAGACCGTTACCCAGGATGAAGGCCACGGCCGCGCCCAGAATGAAGGAAAAGATGAGGACCGCTTCTGGGAATAAGATCAATCTCATGATCATGCCGAACGTGAATAAGGGGACGACGTAAAAGAGGTCCTGCGCGTGTTCAGGCGTAGCCTGCTCCAGGAGCACCATCGCGACCTTTACGATGAGCGTGGCGATGGCAGTGAGGAACAAACAGAAGAAGAGGTCTTTGTCGGAGAGGACGAATTTTCTGATGTTCTTCTCAGCGAACTGGTAGATGATGGCTGTTGATGCAAAGAGTATAAAAAACAGAAAAAAGAATCGATAGCCTTCGATCGCGTAGGGGATCTTCACATGAATGATCGTCGCCAGAACCAAGCAAAAGAGGAGGAGGATGGCGTTCTTATTATTGATCAGTAACGGTTGGATCTTCTCTTTTTTTCGCGGCAAGCTTCTCTCCCCTTAGAGGATCCCTTCTTTCATAGGCCCTGATGATCTTCTGTACCAAAGGATGGCGTACGACGTCCTTTTCCGTGAAATAGATGAACCTGATGCCTTGCACGCCCTTCAGGATTCGTTGTATTTCCACAAGGCCTGACGAACGCTTGTCGGGCAAGTCGATCTGGGTGATGTCCCCGGTCACCACGCACTTGGAAGAAAAGCCAAGCCGCGTTAAGAACATTTTCATCTGTTCCGAAGCGCTGTTCTGGGCCTCGTCCAGGATAACGAAGGCATCATTAAGTGTCCTGCCGCGCATGAACGCGAGAGGGGCTATCTCAAGAACACCTTTTTCCATGAGTCTCGCTGCTCTGTCCATGTCGAGCATATCATACAGCGCATCGTGCAGAGGCCTGAGATAAGGATTTACCTTCTCAAACATCGTCCCCGGGAGAAAGCCCAGCTTCTCGCCTGCTTCGATGGCCGGTCTGGCAAGTATGATCCGTGAAACCTCCTTTTTGTAATAAGCGGAAAGGGCCATGGCCATGGCGAGATACGTCTTGCCCGTGCCCGCGGGACCGATACCGATCACTATGTCATGTTTTCGTATCGCGTCCACGTAAGAGACCTGATTTTTCGTTTTTGGTACAACCATCTTTCGCATAGGCGGGATAAATATCTGGTCTTTATAGAGTTCATCAGCCCCCTTCTGCGTGTGCACAACATACCTGACAGCCTGATCGATATCGGAAGGCTTGATGACGAACCCCTTCTTGACGATGCTGGCGAGCTCGTTGATTACTTTACCGGTGCTTTCAACTTCCTGTTTGCTTCCTATCAGAGTCACGTGGGTGCCGCGAATACTCGTCTTTACGTTGAAGTATTTTCGCAGCTGGCGGATATTTTCTTCTCGGGGACCAAACAGGTTTCGAGCGAGGTGGGTATCGTCAAAAGAGAGCCTTAGAACGTCTTCTTCCGGATTGGTGTCCAAATACCTTTTGCTGCCCCCTTTTCCAGAATGTTCTTGAAATACTATAGCACAAACAGCGCACAGTTGTGAAACAGGTCTTAATCCTTCAAACCTTCGGGCTATAAAGGTGCGTATGACCGCGGACGATAAGGTCTTAGGCCTGGATTCGAAGAAGTGGAGACAGAAGAGAGGCCGCGGAGATACACGGTATGCGTTTGGCCGATCTGCAGAAGCCCTTTATAAAAGCTCTTCTTCTTGGATTTGTCCTGGCCGGGCTCTTTTGTTTCACGTGGGCGACTCAAGGCCAGGGTATGGAGACGAGGGCCGGTTCGGACGCTCTGTCGTTCATCGGGAAGAGCAACGGCCGCACCTCAGACTACGACAGAGCGCTTGCCGTGGTAGGCTCCGTTCTGAAAAAAGAATTTGAGTTGCCGGTTTCGCAGACTAAATTCCTCTTGTATCCCAACCGTGAAGTCTTTGAAGCAAACCTTGTCCACATTGTCCGGTTCGATCCGGTTTACGCTCGGGAGGTGGCAGGGTGGGCGGTGGCGGTAGGAGCACCGGAAATGGTGCTTGCGAATGAGGAGGCACTTGAGCGCATTCCTTGGTCGGAGCGGATCCGTGTACTGGCGCATGAACTGGTGCACACAGTCCAGTATGGACTGGCTGGCGGTCGGCGCGGTACATCTGACCAGTGGCTGCGTGAAGGTTTTGCCGACTGTATCGCCTACCGTGTGCTGGAGTCCCTTGACCTGGGGAGTTCGCTCGATAGGCGGACTTTTCTGCTTGCGCGCATCAAGGGCCCAGCCAGTCGTTCGTCCTGTGCACCTCTTTCGGGTATGGTGACGCTCGAGGACTTCATGAAGGTACGGGCGCGGTTTGGCGGCACCATGGCGTACGGAGAGTCTCTTCTTGCCGCCGAGTTACTCGTCCGGAAGCATGGTGTGCAGCCGGTTCTCCGTTACTTCAGCTCGTTCAGACAATCGGACGATCGTCTCAAAAACTTCCGCATTGCTTTTGGCGAGGATCTGCCTGCCTTTGAAAGGGAATTTGCAGCTTACCTGCAAGACCCCCGGTGAACAAAACAGTAAACAGTAAACAGTGAACAGTGAACGGAAGTCGGGAAACAGATTCACTTCTTGCGGGTTCGCTGCGTTTTTCGTCGCCAGGTGCGTGACCTGGGCCGTGAGGTTTAAGAGACATGCCTCGTCCGGCTGTTTGGGGCCTGGTTTGGGGTCATGCTGTTCAACCTTGATACGGTGCACCACACGCTCGATGGAGCCTCCTTCAGCCTGCAGCAGTTCGTGAACACGGGCCGCGAAATCCTCGGCTGCCTTGATGGAGCGTTCCAGATAGGCTTTGATGCTGTCCTGTCCCACAAACAGGTAGTTGTGACCCTGAGTGAAGACTTCTGCGGGGATTGCCAAAAGGCGAGTGAGCGATGCAAGGTACGCCTCGTAGTCAGCCAGGAACTCAACATCGATGCTCCCTCCAGGCTCGAGGCAGCCCGCTGCCTCGCCGCCTATCAGGATCTTTCTCTCCGGTATATAGTAGCTGAGATGATCCCGGGTGTGGCCCGGGGTGGCTAGAACCTCAACCGTCGTATCCTTATCCACCTGGATTATCTGCCCGTCATGCAGCACTATATTTACGTCGAACGGCCTGAAGGGCTCATCGATCAAAAGCGACTCATCTAATCCAGTCAAGGTCTTTACGACCGGAATTGCTGTCCTGCCCAGTTCGGTTATCCGCATCTGGGCGCTGGGGCGAGCGACTATAGCTGCTGCCTGGGCTGAGGCTGCTACCTTGAGGCCGGGGAAGGCTTGCCGGAGGTAATAGGTTGCACCGCAATGATCCCAGTGGGCGTGTGTGAGAAAGAGGGTCTCGGGCTTTCTTTCTCCCAGCACTTCCTTAAGCCCCCTTTCATAGAGTTGCGCTGCGCAGGCAAAACCGGCCTCAAAAAGTACAGGCCGGCTGCCCTCAAGGAGGAGAACCGGTGACCAGGCGAGTCCGCACACATAGAGTCCCTTCGCAACATGACCTGTTTTGCTATGGATCATAGGACCCCGTGAGCTGCAAGCGGTAAAGACGCAAAGCTCGCCAATAAGAGGCTCTCTTTACTATAACTCGGGTTCATAACGCCGTTTCTCTGTTTCTGTTCTCTGGTCACTGTTCGACTGCTTTTCTCGTCGCCAGGTGTGCGACCTGGGCTCGCACATTGAGGAGATAGGCTTGCTCCAGCTGCTTTACGTGCGGATTTGCGTCATACTGTTCAGCTTTGATTCGTGCCACTACGCGTTCGACGTCCCCGCCTTCAGCGTCGAGGAGTTCATAGACTCGCGCTCTTGAAGGCGTCGGCTTCTCTGATGGATCGGGCAAAGAAATCCTTGACCTCCTGCACACCCACAAGGACAAAGTGGTGCCCCTGGCAGAGAATCTCCGACGGGCAGGGCTGCAAGCCGCTCGAGAGAGGCAAGGTATGCATCATAGTCGACCAGGAATTCTGTGATGAACTGCCCTGCTCGATCGAGGCAGCCGCAGGCCTCAGTGGCTATGAGTATCTTTTTTTCGGGTATGTAATAGCTCACATGGTCGCGAGTGTGTCCCGGCGTGGCCAGCACACGAACAGCAACATCGGTCCCCAATTCGATTGTCTGCCCGTCTTTAACGATCAGATCAACGTCGAAAGGCAGAAAGGGCTCATTGCTCAACTGGGAAGCTGTCCACCCCATCGATCGAAGCTACCTTGTGGGGCGATCTGGGCGCTCAGTTCCGTCATTAAGCCGATGGCGTTGGGCCTTTTCATTATCTCAGCCGCCCTCATCGATGCTGCAACCCGCAACCCGGAAAAGCACGCCGGAGATAACCGGCCGCCCCGCAATGATCCCAGTGAACGTGGGTTAGGAAAAGTATCTCGGGCTCTCTGTTCAACGACACTGAGCGAATCATCTGTTCGGCGATCCGCCACGTGCAGGTGAAGCCTGCCTCGAATAAGACGGGTTGTTTGCTGTCAAGCAGGTAGACGGGTGACCACGGGATGCCGCAAACATAGAGCCCATGGGCTACCGGACCAATACCACCAAACACCATGGTTCCTCCCTTAAAGAGCTGCGCATCCGATGTTATTCCGGTATTAGTAGCGCAAGGCTTATACAGGAACTGGGGGCAAGGTGGCAGAATCAAACGGAACCGCGCCGATGGGATTATACCAAGCGGAACTCGGAATCCAGTTTCAGGCTCCAGTTCACCCTGCCAACCCACTGAAACAGGGGTTGGATCCGATCCTCAAAACAGTTGACAGAGGTTACCCATTAGTAGTTATATATTACAAACTATGTGAATTTTTTAATTATCTCACCGGAGGTGGTGTATGGAGATCAAGACTATCGGGGTACTCGGCGCTGGGACGATGGGCAACGGTATTGCACAGGTTGCCGCACAGGCCGGCTTCAACGTCGTTATGAGGGATATTGAGGACAGGTTCGTGCAGGGTGGTCTCAAGAATATCGACAAGTTCCTCGCCAAGAGCGTAGAAAAAGGTAAGATGACTGCTGACCAGAAGAATGCGGTCATGGGGCGCATCAAGGGTACGACGAAGCTGGAGGATATGAAGGGTTGCGACTTCATCGTCGAGGCGGTCCTTGAGGTCATGGATCTGAAGAAAGAGGTCTTCAAGGCCCTTGACGAGATGTGCGGTCCGGAGATCATTCTCTCGACAAACACGTCATCGATGTCGATCACTGAAATTGCAACCGCAACAAAGAGGCCTGACAAGGTTGCCGGAATGCACTTTTTCAATCCGGTTCCACTCATGAAGCTTAGTAGAAGTTGTGAGAGGCCATTTCACCAGTGACGCGACAGTTGCCACGTGTATGGATGTTGTCAAGAAGCTGGGCAAAGAGGGTGTCGAAGTGAAGAAAGACGTGCCTGCGTTCATCGTAAACAGGCTTATGATTCCGCATTTCATCGAGGCTATGGTGCTGCTCGAAGAGGGCGTGGCGAGCAAAGAGGACATCGATAAGGCCGCAAAGCTTGGCCTCAACTATCCCATGGGGCCGTTTGAGCTGATGGACCTTACGGGTCTCGACATCAATTTGGACGGTGAATGAGTACCTGCGCAAGGAATTGAAAGCCGAAACCAAATGGCAGTCTTCCCATACGCTCAAGAATCTGGTAAAAGCGGGTCGCCTCGGCAGGAAAACAGGAGCCGGCTGGTACGAATACAAGTAACGTCAGGAGGCACCCCATGAGTTACGAGACGCTGATACTCGAGAAACAGGGCCCGGTAGCAGTAGTAAAGATGAATCGCCCCCCGGTAAACCCTCTGAATATAAAGCTCTACCTGGAAATGTACGATGCGCTCTGTGAGCTCGAGAAGGATGAATCGGTTGCTGCTATCGTGATCACAGGAGCAGGAGAAAAGGCCTTTGCCGCCGGGCTGGACGTCAAAGACGTAGCGAACAAGAGCGTGGCCGAGATACTCGATTTTCAGAACACTGTACCCAAGAAATGCTTCGAAAAACTGACCGGCAT
Organism: uncultured delta proteobacterium; assembly: GCA_963821605.1. Classification (GTDB taxonomy): domain Bacteria; phylum Desulfobacterota; class Syntrophorhabdia; order Syntrophorhabdales; family WCHB1-27; genus JADGQN01. The sequence goes on from CAWGEZ010000037.1 coordinate 190,178, forward strand.
CGCGAAGCCGACCATAGCCGCGGTCTTTGGTCTGGCCCTGGGAGGCGGCAGCGAAGTCGCCCTTTGCTGCGACCTGCGCATTGCGTCGTCCGACGCAATCTTCGGGCTTCCTGAGATCAACCTCGGTATCATGCCGGGTTCAGGGGCTACACAGCGGCTCTCTAGATTGGTGGGTACTTCGAAGGCCAAGGAGTTGATGTTTACGGGGGATACCATCGGGGCTGATGAAGCTTACCGCATCGGTCTCGCCAACAAGGTCGTGCCGAGGGAAAAGCTGATGGAAGAGGCGCTTGCGCTGGCGAACAAGCTGGCAGCGAAGCCGAGAGTTGCGCTCTCCCTCATCAAACAATGTGTGGACAACGGAACGAACATGGACCTTGCGTCCGGGTTGACGCTGGAGAGGAATTCGTTTGTAATTGCCTATGCGTCAGAGGACGGGCGCGAAGGCCTGAGTGCATTTATAGAAAAGCGAAAACCAAGCTACAAGGGAAAATAACGTAGCCAAATTAAGGAGGAACTTATGGCAAGGAATGCATGTATCATCGCTGCCGGCATGTCCAAATGGGGCGTGCGCGAAGCGAGCCTTGTGGACGTATTCCAGGAGGCAGGGAAGGCCTGTGTTGAGGATCTCCCCGGGTTCAACAAGAACGACATCGACGGGCTGATTGTGGCCACGTCCTATGCGGGAAGATGCTCTTTCCAGGTCAATACGGCGCCGGTAGTCGCCGAACGTCTCGGCCTCAAGCCGACGTCGATCTGCGCCCGCGTGGACGTGCTTTGTGCCGGTGGAAGCGCCGGTATGATCCTGGCGAAGGGCCTCGTCGAGTCAGGCATGGCCGATTGTGTCATGGTTGCCGGCGGTGAGAAGCTCTACACGCCGCAGAAATGGGAGATATTCTACAGTGAATTGGCATCGATCGACCATGACTGGGATGCTCCCCACGGGCTCGGCCTGCCGCCGCCCGTTTTTGCCATGACGGCGTCAGCCCACTTCAAGGCTTACGGCTCCAAGAAGGAAGATCTGGCTGCCGTATCAGTTGCGAACTACAACTACGCGAGCGACAACCCCAAGGCTCAGATGCAGCGGAAGCTGACCATGGAAGAAGCCATGACTGCGCCGGTCGTCACGATGCCGCTCACCCTGTACGACTGCTGCCCGATCACCGACGGCGCTGCTGCCGTGATCATCGCGAGCGAGGAATTTGCGAAGCGCTTCAATAGGCCGCTCGTCTATATGAGGGGGCATGCCCAGTACGTGCAGCACAGCGTCTCCGCCAACTGGCCGGGAGAGCACGCGGGCGACTGGGCGCACTTGCGCGTGGCCGCAGCAAAGGCGTACGAGCGCGCTAAGCTCTCACCCAAAGATATTAACGTGGCACAGACTCACGACTGCTTCACTATCTCCGAAATCATTGAAGCAGAGGAACTCGGCTTCTGCAAGAAAGGTGAGGGAGGCACGTTCGCCTCTTCGGGACAGATCCTGGTAGGCGGCAAGGTGCCCATCAACACGGACGGCGGACTTCTCGCGTGTGGCCATCCTTTCGGCGGCACAGGCTGCCGTCAGGGCGGTGAGCTGATGCGCCAGCTTCAGGGCCGTGCGATTCATCAGGTGAAGGATCCGGTGTTCGCGCTCCAGCACAATCTGAGCGGCATGAACGTCGAGCACACCATCATCATTTACGGCAAAGAGCCGGTAAAGAGATAGTCCAAAAGGTTTATGAAGACGACGCATCAAAAGTTAGATCTCTCTAGCGAGCACGGCTCGCGAGAGGGGGAGGCTCCATGTGGCTTTGCCACTGGAGGGGGCGGGTACCGGCGAGTGTCCCCATAATTGATAAAGGAGGCGAACATGGCTGTATTAGGAATCCCCGTATTAGAAGATAAATATCCGGTGACCATGGATATGTGGCCGATTCAATGCAAAGAGTTCAACCGGGTCTGGCCATTTTACGAAAACCTGAAACAGGGAAAGTTCACGACGACCAAGTGCAAGGGCTGCGGCAAGGTATCATACCCGCCCAGAGTAATCTGCCCCGAGTGCTATAGTGAAGATCTGGAGTACATTGAGCTGCCCAAGAAGGCGAAGGTCTTTGTCTTCTCCGAGGAGCTTAAGGGCGTGCCGCTTGGCTATGACTCTCCGCTCATCCATGCAACCATCGAGTTCCCCGCCGGAAGCCCCATCAAGGGCATGGTTACCAAGATCATAAACTGCCCTGCGGGCAAGCTGAAAGATGGCGATGAGGTGCAGTTGGTAATCTTCCCGGTTCCTGCGCATCCTGTTGATGTCAAGGGTGGCGTTGCGATGAAAGAAAGGGTTTTCTTCGCGTTCGAGCCGGTGAATAAGTAGTATCAGTAGTAGCAACAGGAGACACAAAAAGGGAGCGGCACTGCCGCTCCCTTTTTTTCGCTTATCAACACGGTGACTGTTGCGGGTTACGAGTTTCCCTCCAGGATGCTGCGCTACCCAGGATGCTCCCTTACAGGATGCTGCGCTACCTTACAGGGTGCTTATCTTCCAGGATGCTTCCTTCCAGGATGCTCCGCTATCGCTACCGCTATCGCGTTGCGAGTCAAAAGCAGAAGGAAGAAACATGTTGTCAGTTGGAAGTCTACAGTGCAGATAGAACCATATGCTATTTATCATAACGAGAAAATATTGTACAATCATTTCTCAATGCGTAACGCCGCACATTTTTTTGCTCCTTCTGGCAGTCTTTTCCGCCCCCTGTCTCGGCAAGGAGTATACGGTCAGTAAAGTGATTGATGGGGATAGTATCGTCCTGGAGACGGGCGAGCAGGTGCGCTACCTCGGCATAGACGCACCTGAGGTGGGTAAGCAAGGCGGGGGTCCTCAGTTTTATGCCAAAGAGGCGGCAGCATTCAATAAGCAGCTTGTGCTCCTTAAGAAGGTGCGGCTCGAGTTTGATGCAGAGAGGCATGATGCGTATGGCAGGCTTCTTGCTTACGTATTTGTGAAGAATCTGTTTGTAAATGGGGAGCTGGTTAAGCGTGGCTACGCAAGGGCCATGATCAAGCCTCCCAACGTGAAGTACAAGGACTTGCTCATTAAATACCAGAATGAGGCGATGTCAAAAGAGATCGGCCTCTGGCAGGAGAAGAAAACGGACACAGTTTCGTCTTACGTGGGCAATAAGAGATCGTATGTTTTTCACAAACCTGACTGCCCGTACGCCGGTAAGATACCTGAAAAGAATAAGATCATCTTCAGAAACCGGCTTGACGCCATCAAAATAGGCTATACGCCCTGCAAGAGATGCAAGCCGTGAGGGCGCGCCGACCGCTTTCTCAGTCGGTCAGGATGTCGAATTCTCAATTGCCGAACTTCGAATTGTTAAGAAAGAGCGATAAATAGCCGATCAATTTGTCATGAACTCCGAATATCTCGACTACTGGGGCCTTGAAAAAGGAACCGTTTCATCTGGCGCCCGATGAGGAGATGATGTACCTCGGAGGGCAGTATTATGAGTGTTTCGAGAGGCTACTCTACGCTGTCAATACCAACAAAGGGGGCGCACTGGTCGTCTCAGAGGAAGCCGGGCTGGGTAAGACAACCGTCCTCTTGAAGCTGATCAGCGAACTCCGGGCCGAGTATGGCGACCGGCTCAGGTATGCCATGATCGACCATCCGACACTCACCGTTTCACAAATGGTGGCCAGCATACACGCGGGCTTGACCAACACCCGGCCGGACGACGACAAGTTCAGAAACCTTCTGGCTATCAAGGAGACGCTGGTAGAGCTGAAGAGATTCGGAGGCAGGGCGCTCATTATCGTTGATGAGGGGCAGCTGCTCTGTGAACGAAAGGACGTGCTGCAGGAGTTGAGAATCTTGCTTAACCTCACTTACAGCAAAGAATATCTGCTTACCGTAATCCTGAGCGGCCAGAGGCCTCTGTGGAACACGGTAAAAAACATCCCTGAGTTCTGGCAGAGACTTCCCGTCAAGTACTATCTTATTCCGCTTACGTTTGAGGAGACGAAAGCGCTCATCGAGTGCAGACTTTCCAAATGCGGGCTCGACGACGAACGAGACATCTTTACAGCAGAAGCCTTCGAGATCATTCACCGATTCTCCAAGGGGCTGCCCCGCACGGTTGTGGCCCTGACCGACCTTGCCCTGCTCGTCGGATTCTCGTATCAGGCGACCAAGATTGGATTCAAAGAAATTTCAAAAGCGATCAACGCGATGTCGGGAAAGGGAGACAGCCTCCCTTACGTGGCTGAAAAAGTGGTCGCCGATCCTGCTGAGAAGGCTGAGCCAGACTCTTCTTTCATTAAGGGCATCATAAGGCGTATCAGGGGCTGATACCAGTTTGTGGTAGGCCGGATTGCACTATCTTCTTCGCTCTCTGCGTGCTACAGGCATTAACCTGTGCAACGCTCCGACACTCGAGCTATCGCGCATCCCGACGGTACTCGAAAGCCTCGAGCGTATCGCGGAAGTCGGTGTAATGACTGCCAATGCCGGGTTAAATTTCGATGGATATCGAGGCGCTCCGAAACGACACGAACAGAGGCGTACTTAGAAGTACGTCGATGTGAGGGGCGGAGAAGGGCAACGAAGATAGGCGCGAAATTTAAGCCGGCATTCAGGCGGTTCTCAGGAGGCGCTTATCCCCGCTTCTGATGGTGAGCTTCGTTTCATCAAAGTACTCAAGTAGCGGTATCATGTACTTTCTCGACACGCCGGTAATGTTCTTGAAGTCTGCCGGCATCATTTCCTTATGCTTCTCCAGGTGGTCAGTCACCTTCTTCTTCAGCTCTTCTATTACGCCGGCGTGGAAGTACATGTCTCCCTTGATTTTGGCGACCTTGCCTTCGTGGGCAAGTTTCCCGAGCATGTCACGAAGGCTCCCCTCCTTGATCTTCATATCCGCGGAAAGCTCAGCCAGCAAGGGCGGTGTAAGTCCAGACCGCTGAAGTTTGGCTAGGATCTGCTCTTCCTGCTGCTCGACCGACTTGTCAGTGGTGCGTGCCACACCTTTCAAGAATACCTTGTCTTTCTCCAGCTCCAGCTGGCCTGCCTTGAGAAGTTCCTCAAGGGCCACCTGAAACAGGTGAGGTTCCACCTTGGGCAGTCTCGTCCGTAGCTCCTCCTTGGAGATGCCTATCTTGAGAGGGTTCTTCTGATGAAAGTCTGTAAGCAGCGCCTGTAGTCTGGTCTTATAGTCGGAAAAATAGGTTGAGTGGACGAGTGTTCTTCCTATCAATTTCGCCTTTCCGCTTCCGGTCAGTGCCGCAATGCTCTTTTCAATGGCCCTTTCTTCCGTGCCTAAGAGGACGGCAAGCTTCTCCCTCTGCATGCCCTCATAGGTTCCTTTCAAGATATGGTACTCGGCCCTGTCAACCATGCTGCCCTCACGCAGCAGGGAGAAAGTCCTGGCAAGGTCTTCCGTCTTTCTCGCGTGCCGTTTCGGCAGGATGTCAAGAACCACGCCTCCACCGAGCGTCTGCACGCTGTAAGACCCCCGCAGAATATACCTGTCCCCCTGAAGTACCACTATCGGTTCCATGAAGATGAACTGCGCGAATACTTCTTCTCCCGGCTCTACGCTTTTCCGGTCGAGCAGAATCGAGTCGGGCCTCCACCTGCGTGGTGGCAACGTGAAACCGCAGAATGCTTCCGTTTTTTATCGCTTTGAACGGTAGTTTGAGATACCTGAAGCGTTGCGTCGATGCGGTTGGTCAGCATCAGACTTTCCGGTTTGCCTACAAGCGTTCCCCTCTCGATCTCTTGTTTTTCCACTCCTTGCAGGTTGAGCGCTACACGCTGACCTGCTGCTGCTTCCTCGGCGTCCTCGTGGTAGGCCTGTACATTTCTTACTTTTGCCCTTCTTCCGGTGGGATAGATCTCCACCTCTTCACCCACACGTATCTGGCCGGAGATACACGTGCCCGTCATGATTGTGCCGAAACCCTTTATGGTGAAGACGCGGTCAACGGGCAATCTGAAGATGCCTGATTTTGATCGTTCCTGAATCTCATCGGCTACCCTTCTTATATGCTCCTTGAGCAGGTCGATGTTTTCGCCCGTCGTCGATGAAACGGGAATGATCGGCGCGCCTTCAAGGAACCTGCCCTTAACGAGGTCCTGTATCTCTTCCTTGACCAACTCTACGATGTCAGGCTCTACGAGGTCTTTTTTTGTAATAGCGACAATGCCCCTCTTGATGCCCAGCAGCTCGCAGATATCCAGGTGCTCCCTTGTCTGCGGCATGACCGATTCATCGGCCGCAACCACGAAGAGCACCATGTCGATGCCCCAGGCCCCAGCCACCATGTGCTTGACGAAGCGCTCGTGACCGGGAACGTCGACTATGCCCGCCAGAAGATCGTCTCCGAATCTGTAATGGGCGAAACCAAGCTCTATGGTGATACCCCGTTCTTTTTCTTCTTTGAGCCTGTCGCAGTCAATGCCGGTGAGGGCCTTTACCAGAGCCGTCTTGCCGTGGTCGATATGTCCTGCGGTGCCTATGACAATCTGTTTCATCTACCGTGAATATAACAGGTTAAGGGCGCCTTCGTCAAAAGGTCATCCGGAGAGCAGCACTTGATTGCAGCGGGGAAAGAGGTGTATTATTCTTGGGCAGCCCGAAAAATCGTACGAGGCTGCCGGAGGGGTATATGAAGAATCGGGATGACGCGTCTTCAATAAACCGGAGGGATTTCCTGAAGATCGGGGTGGCCGGCGCTGCCACTCTCGGCCTTGTAGGTGTGGAGAATCTGCTGCACGCCGAGCCGGCCGCGGCACCGGTATACCGGACCCTGGGCCGGACCGGGCTCAAAATAACGACCCTCAGCTTCGGCGCGATGCTCACGCCGGAATCTGAAGTGATACGGGCCGGCTTCGATATGGGCATCAACTACGTGGACACCGCACGCCGGTATCTGAACGGCAGAAGTGAAGAGATCGTATCCAGGGCACTCCAGGGCATACGTGACAAGGTATACGTGGCCACGAAAACCCGTCGGGAGTCGACCACGAGGGACGAGATCATAAAGGATGTGGAGACAAGCCTTGCGCAGCTTCGGACCGACCATATTGACGTGATTCAGCTCCATGGCCTTGACAATCCCAAACAGGTTCTCAACCCCGAGGCCCGCGAGGCTTACGCCAAGGTGAAAGAGCAGGGAAAGGTCCGATTTTTCGGCGTCAGCACGCATACCAACCAGGCAGAGGTCGTCAATGCCGTGGTGGATGACCCGGACAAATTCTTTGACACGGTCCTTGTGCAATACAACTTCAACACGGATCCTGCGGTGAAGCAGGCCATCGCCAGGGCAAAAGCGGCAGGCGTCGGCGTGATCGCCATGAAGATCCAGATGGGCGGTTACAAGACGAGGGAGGATGCCAAAGCCATCACCCCCGAGCAGGCCGCCGCCAACCTGAAGTGGGTGCTCCAGGATGCGAACGTGACCACCGCGATCCCGGGGATGAGGACCGTCGACCAGGTCACGCAGATGGTCCCGGTGATGGGAATGAAATTAACGAACGCGGATGAGCGCATCCTCAGAAGATATGCACAGGCCATCGACCCTTACTACTGCAGGCTCTGCGGGGAATGCGAAGGTACCTGTCCCAACGGCGTAGGCATCAGCACCATCAATCGTGCTCTCATGTATGCCGAGGGTTACCGCGAATATGCTCTGGCAAAGGCCACGTTCGATGAAGTATCGACGGCGTCCCTCTGCTCCGACTGCAGTGAATGTGTCGCCCAATGCGTGAACGGCCTGAACATCGCTCAAAAGATGCGTAAAGCGCAGACTCTTTTTGCATGACACACTGCCTTTTGCTAGTTGATGGCCATGCTCTCTCTTGCCTCGCCGGTCTTTGCGGCTGAAAAGGGCATTGAAGCCTTCCTCCCGGCAAGCTGTGCACCCGGCTGGGTCATGGACGGCACAGTGGCCACGTACACCCCGGAAAACCTTTACAAGTACATCGACGGAGAGGCTGAGCTCTATATGCCTTACGGCTTCAGGAAGGCTGCTACGGTGCTGTACGCGAAGCCGGATACAAAGGATATCGGTATTGTGAGCCAATATTTTCGAAATGGGATCGCCACTCGATGCCTTTGGCATCTACGCGAACTTTCGCAGCCCGACATTGGAGCAGATAAAGGTCGGCGCGGAAGGCTTCCTCGACGAATCGCAGCTCATGTTTTATCAGAACCGCTACTTCGTTCAAATCGAGGCCTCAGGCGCCGTCACCCAGGAAGGCCCCCTGTTTCTATCCTGCGCTGAGACGATCTCGCGCAACCTGCCCGATGAAAAGGGAAAACCCCGGGAGCTCGAATTTCTCAAGGTACCGGGGGCCGTCCCCCTGACGGAGAGATACTATGCCGGGGGTCTCCTCGGTCACGGCTTCTTCGGAAAGGGGTTTACCGTAGAGGTAATGATCGGGGAGGCTCGGGTAAAGGCGATCCTTATACCAGGTGGTTCAGAAGAGGCGGCGCGACGGGTCTTCACCGAATACGAGAAGTATCTGAAGAAGTCGAACGCTGCGCCGCGGATCTCAAATGATAAGGAAGGCGCCGTTCTTCACGTGATCGACCCTCTTTATAAGGGTGTGGTTCTGCACCAGTCGGGCCAATATGTGGTAGGCGTCGTGGGCCTCAAGGAGCCTCACGAGGGCGACGGGATCGTCGCGCAGCTGCTGAAGCGTCTGCCAAGAGGGTAACGAGTTAAAGAAGTCGAATGCACAGGGGCGCTCCTGAGAAGGCAGGCTAGAACGTTCACCTGCACATGTAGCTATGCGGTCATCAATCGCCGAAGAAGTCCCTCTTGATCTCTCGGCATAGCCCGCTCAACTCGGGGAAGATCAGAGAATCGCTGATGCCCGAGATGGCCAGCTCTTTGCGGATTGTGGCCACGTGGGCCCGCGGGATCACCATCCTCCGCAGACAGGGGCGGTCTTTCCCTTTTCGGCGGGCCAGCCGATCCAAAGCAGCCCGTTCGTTGCCGTGAATGGTGAACACGCCACGCTGCGCGGCGATCCGCTGGCTGGCGTGAATGGGCGTAATGGCAAGAGGCAACTTTCCCTTCAGTTCCTGCTCGGGACGGAGCGGGGCGTGCTCCATGGCTCGCGGGTCGTCCGCCGGGAAGAGCACATACTCACCGAAAGTCTGACGGTTTAGCCACCACGGATTCATCACCCATACTGCGGCATCGACGTCGCCGGAATTGTCCCGAATGGCGAAGTAGAGGGCGATCAAAGAACTTTCTGTCCAGTCTAATAATCTCGTCCGCAGGCCGTAGTGTTGCATCAGGAACAACCACTCCCAATCCGTTGCTGGCAGCCGCTCCAGGTAGGTCGGCGCTCGAAGCCGGAAATTCTCCAGCAGCGTGGCCTCATTGTAGTACTCGGCGCCAAGACCTCGGACCGAGCTGGAAAGACGGTACCAGCCCGGCTCCAATGACCAGGAGGCATTACCGTGTCCTCGAAACCATGGTTGGAGATACCAGTCAGTTTCCTTTGGCGTCCATTCGTCGACAAGCTGCTCTACTGCCGCGACGAATCCCGCCAGGCTTGTGATTTGCATGCGTATCGTGCTCCCATCGCGCCTGGACTTTCCCGCATTTTCCATGACGGTCTTTCTTGTTGAATGTCAGTCCTATGGCAAGCTTAAGACTGTCACTCCGTCTATGCAACTTCCTGCACGTCTTTCAAAGGTTCTTTGTCGAGTTCTTCCCAACCCAAGCCGCGAACGCGTCCATGAATTTTATGAGGAATTCGCGAGTCTTCTCATTTGTAATACGACCGTTAGCATCGAATAATTGAGCAGCACCCCCAATGTACGCCTCAGGCTGCTGCATTGCCGGGACATCTAAGAACACGAGTGACTGCCTGAGATGATGATTTGCGCCGAAGCCACCGATTGCGCCAGGTGAAACGCTTATCACTGCACCGGGCTTTCCTCCCCAGACGCTTTGGCCGTACGGCCGTGATCCCACGTCGATAGCGTTCTTCAGCACGCCGGGAACTGAGCGGTTGTATTCAGGTGTCACGAACAGGAAACCGTCAAACGACTTCACAAGCTCCCTGAACGCGGTCCACGCTGAAGGTGGTTTCCCCTCATCATCATAGTCCTGGTCGTAGAGTGGAAGTCCGCCGATCTCGATCATTTCAAGCTTCAGCGATTCGGGTGCAAGTGCTGTGAGCACCTTTGCCATTTTCCGATTGAAGGATTCTTTACGAAGGCTTCCTACAAAGACAGCAATCTTTTTCTGTGTCATAGCCTTTCTCCCTTTATCATCTTTCTACTTTCCTATTCCAATCTGCTTCATGTACGTCGCATTGTCCCGGAACAGCCATTCTTCAACCATTGCGCCATCCTTCCAATGCCGGGATGGTGGATGTATCACTGCTTAATCTTCAGTTTGAAATCGGCCCGTTCTTTTTCCAATTCCTGCAGCAACCTCACTGCCCGATCAAAATCCTTGCCCATCAGATTTCTTTGAATCATCAGCGCACTTCCACTCGATCTCGAAAGAACCTTCTACGTCAGTGGAAAGGACGTCCCATAGCGCGTCAAGATTGCGACCGAAGTGCTCCGGCAGAGCGAGTCGGATCGAGAGCTGGTCGTAAAGATCATCGAGCGAACGTATCGCCCTCCCGTTCAACCTGCATCGTTTTACCGGCATGCCGGCACCTCCACGAAGGTCTTGTAATGATCCACGGTCACAAAACGCTTGCCATCCCGGGAAAAGACAATGCGTTTTCCGCCACGGGGTCCACCCCTGTAGTCAAGGTCTGCCTCGCGCCATTTTCTGTCGGGCAGCAGGCCCTCCAGATTATTGAACCGATCGCCGCCAATGCTTGAACCCCGGAGTGCGCTAACTGACCATAGATCCTTTCCGGGTTTCCATCCCCGTGATTGGGCCTCCCGCTTGGTCACAAACTTGGGCGGAAGTCTCTTGTTGTTCGAGCTGTCCAGGGCTGCGGAGGATCTCGATCAGTTCCTGCTGGTCGATCTTGGATGAGAGCCCGACATTGATTGCCTGGACTACGTTTTCGCACGATTGAGCATGCGCCTGCGTAAGAAGGAGAAGGCTTACTAAAAGGAGGAGAATACCCGATGTGGTTATTCGCTTTAGCATCAGTGGAGTTTCTCCCTTTGATTTCGTGCAACTATTAATAGGCCAAGCTGCCTTGCTGAAGATATTACGCCTCTTAACCCTGAGAGGCAATAACAAACGTACTATGAGATTAAGCTCTTACTCGGACGCACCTGGCAATTGCCCGGCAACCCTTTTCCTGCTTGTTCTTTCCGGTTTCGGCTGGCACAGAGGATTGCTCTCACGCCGCCGATTCATTCTACCAGCGGAAGGATCGCAGGAGCCTTTATAACGGTTGATTTTTTCCACCTTCCCGAAAAGTAGTAGAGAAGGCTGACTGTCATGGTCACCGCAAAACTCAGGGCCACGGCGATCCATATCCCGGTCAGTCCGAGGCGGGTTCTTGATAGCAGCCACGCGGCGGGCACTCTTACGAGCCACTGGGACAGCAAGGAAAGAATCATCGTAACCATCGTGTGGCCGGCACCGTTGATGACACCGTTGGATATAAACATGATTGCGAAGAAGAGGTAGCAGGAACCGACAATCCGCAGGTAGCTGACGCCTATATCCATGACCTTTGCATCGTCCCCAAGGCCGAACATCATGAGTATCAGTCTTGACAGGAAGACGACGATCAGCGATATGAGGATGGTGATTGACGAGGTCATCACAACACCCCACCGGAATATCTCCTTCACTCTGCCCATTTTCCGGGCACCAAGGTTCTGACCCGTGAGCGCTGAAGTCGCCATGCTCATGGATAGGGCAGGCATAAAGACGACCATATCCACCCTTCCAACGGCGCCGAAGGCGTTCGTTGCGGCGCTGCCGAACGCGTTGACCAACGCGACTATGAAAAGACTCCCGATAGAGACCAGGCACTGTTGCACGATGGAGGGAAGCCCTATCTTGAACAGCAGGAAGGTAAGGTGCCTGTCCAGCAGGAGCTTTCTGGGATGGAAGGCGATCAAGTGGTTTTTCCGGTTCAGGTATATGATGGCCACCGTGAGGGCGGTCGCCTGCGAAACCAGCGTGGCATAGGCAGCCCCGTTGAGACCCCAGCGCGGAAAGGGGCCGAATCCACCTATGAAGAAGGGGTCGAGGACCGCGTTGAGTCCCAGCCCAACGGACATGAATATGAGGGGTGTCAGGGTATCGCCTATGCCCCGGAGCGTGAAATTTATGAGCATGCCCAGGTAAAAGAGCATGAAGCCGGCAAGGTTTATTTTGAGATAGGTCGATGCCATGGTGAAATTCTCAGGCGGCGTCGCCATGAGCCTCAAGAGAAGATCACTTGAAAGGATCGCGCTGATCGTCAGGACCGATCCGATGACCAGAGAGATAGAAAATGCAGTGCCCACCGCCTTTTCCACCATCCGGTAATCCTTTGCCCCGTAATATTGAGACACGACTATAGTGGTCGCGATCGACATGCCCATGGCAAACCCGAAGAGTACATAGAGGACGGGTAAACTGACGCCTACCGCTCCCACGGCATTTTCTCCGACCAGATGTCCAACCCATATGGTATTTATCAGGCCGTAACCGATTTGCATTGCGTTGCCGGCCAGCATGGGTATCGAGAAAAGCAACAGGTGCTTAGGGATGCTGCCCTCTGTCAGATCTTTTCCGAACTGTGTGCTCATTGCGCTCTCCGGGCGTCTCGACAAATTACTACATCGCTTTCAAGAATTCCAATAGGGATTGCAACCGACGGAGATTTACCGCTTGTGGCAGTAATCAGGAAGAGAGAGAAAAAGTGAAGAAGCAGGATTTTACAGGAAGTCCTCCAGCTTCACCGTTTCGAGCCCTATGGGACGTATCCGCTCAAAAAGTTCCCGGCCGGCCGCATCAGATAACGGCGGCTTTGTCGCATCGATGATCATCTTCGATCCAACCCTGGACCAGCCCAGCGGGCTCCCGGCGGAACCACTTCGATGCCTGTCGGGTCCATGGGGTGGATACGCGTATCGTTTACAACGAGCACATCGGTCTGCGGATTGACGCGCGTTGACATCGCCCAGAGTATCTCGGCCGGGTTGAAGATGTCCACGTCTTCGTCCACGGCGATAGCTACTTTCGGATGCAGATACTGGGACGAGAGGGCCGAGAGCAGCACGTTTTTCGCCTCTCCTTTGAAGCGCTGCCTCAACTGCACAACCACACCGAATATACCGGGCTGACATCATCACGTTGACGAGGTCCGTGAATCCGCCTACCGTCCGCAACCGCTCGTACATGGCCGCGGACATGGGCACCTTGTGATAGATGCAGCCCTCCACTTCCGAGCCGTTCTGGATCTCTTTATAGATGGCATCTTTGCGCATCATGAGGCGATCCACCCTGATGACCGGATTCATGCCCGTCCCTGCGACGTAGTAATCCTGGAACTCTGAGAATGGACCTTCTTCCTCCCGTTCATGCGGGAGTATTTCCCCCTCATAGCAGACCTCTGCATGCGCCGGTACAACCAGATCGTTTGTCTCGCACTTCACTACCTCCACTTCTTCTTCGAGCAGTGCCCCTGCAAGCTCCAATTCGGAGAGGTCTGCCGGGCCCGTGTACGCTGCCGCGAAGTAATACATGGGATGATGGCCTATGATCACGGAGATCGGCGTGGGCTTGTTCTGTGTTCTCATTCTTCTGATAGATGAGATAGAGGTGCCTCGGCACCATCAGGATACCGAGCCTTCTCGGGCCTTTGATCTGCATGCGGTGGAAGCTCATGTTGAGGACGCCTGTATCAGGATCTCTCACAATAATCAGCCCGGAGGTGATGTAGCGGCCCCCGTCGCGTACGCCGGCGATGTGAGAAGGAAGCGTGGTCATATCGACTTCGTCGTCCGCAAAGCGCTTTTCCCGGACCGGACCGTCGTCGACAATGCGCGGCTTCTTAAGCTTGGTGACGCGCCGGGCGAACTCCCTGACCATGAGTTTTGACTCAACGCCAAAGGCCAGCGCTGCCTGCCTTAGATTGCTCGGCGCCTGTCCGAGCGCCCGCCAGCCGGGAAATCCGGCCACGTTGTTGAAAAAGAGCGCCTTGTCGCGTGACTTGTAGAGCAGGGCACCCATCTCAGTTTTTGGATCGACGGGCTTGTTGAGCGTCACAAGCTCTCCCGCCTTATCGAGCGTTTCAATCCAGTCCCGCATGTTCAGATTCTTTCCCATGGTTCACTCCTTTTCCTTGGTGTTTACAGAGACGAGGTTCTGAGCGTGCTGGCGCGCGCTTATCTGCACTCTCAGGAGCCACGCAAAGCATGCTGCGCCGATCAGGACAAAGAGCCACGAAGGCCATATCAGAAGAATCGCTGCCACCAGGGCTATAAGCCTTTCGAAGGGCTTGAGGGGTTGCTCGAAATAGTTTTCACCCGCAACGGCCAGACACCATATACCGGCCAGGGCCGCAATGACCGTCGCCAGCACGACGTACCACGGCCCCACGAGTAAGAGGGCATGGTTATACGCAAACATGATTGGGATGATGAAAGCCACAGTTGCCATGCGCGTGGCGAGCCAGCCCGTACTTTCCAGCCGTCTGCGCCTGCTATGGACGCTGCGGTGTAGGCAGCGGTTGCATCCGGTGGCGTAATCAGGGCGAGACAGGAATAGTAAAAGGCGAAAAGATGCGCAGCATAGTTTGGCAGGCCAAGCGCGATCAGCGCGGGAATGATCGTCGCTGCCTGGATAATGTACGCGGGCGTGGTGGGCATACCGAGGCCCAATAAGAAAGATATGAGAAATCCCAGCATCAGCCCCGCAAAGAGGCTACCTCCGACAATGCCGACAAAGCCGCTCGAGATGCGCTGACCGAAACCGGTCACATCAACGGAGCCCACGATGAGGCCGGCTGCGGCCGTGGAGGAAAGGACGATCAGAATGTTTCTGGCGCCGACTTCAAAGGCCGAGAGCAGACCTATGACATTAAGGCGGGTCGCCCGACGCAACTGACTTGCCGCGATCGCAGCGAGAATCCCGTAGCCTCCGGCGAAGCGTGGTGAATAGCCTGCAATCAAGAGGTAGAGCAGCATGCCCACGGGAATAAACATGTGGCCATAGTCTCTCAATGTTTCCTTGATCGTGACACCCGTGTCCACTCCGACGAGGCCCAGCTTTTTTGCTTCGATGTGAACCGTCGCAAAAAGGCTGAAGTAATAGAGGATTGCGGGGAAGAGCGCGTATTTGAGAATAGTCACGTACGGTATGCCGCTGAAGCCGGCCATGACGAAGGCGCATGCGCCCATAACCGGCGGCGTCATCTGCCCTCCGCACGACGCAACGGCTTCGACCGCGGCCGCGAAGGTGGGCTTGTAGCCCGCTTTTTTCATCATGGGGATGGTGATGCTGCCTACCGTTGCCACGTTCGCTGATGTGCTTCCTGTTATCGATCCGAAAAAGGAGCTCCCTATTATAGCCACCTTGGCAGGCCCTCCTGTCATGCGTCCGGCGAAGGCCATGGCGATATTGCTGATGAGCGTGGAACCGCCCGTCTTCATGAGCACCGCTCCGAAGATCACGAAGAGGGCTATATCCGTGGCTGAAACGCTCAACGGTATGCCGAAAATCCCGCCGAGTGAGAGATAGTAGAAGTCTACAAGGTCGGTTATCTTGTGTGATATGGAATGGAATACGCCGGGCAAATGAGGGCCGACGAGCGGGTAGGCCACGAACCCGAGCACGCAGTAAAGCATGCCCATGCTGATCACGCGTGTGCATGCGAAAAGCACCGCAACTATGGTACATAAGCCGAAAACAACCTCATACCAGTAAAGGGGCGTGATGAACGTGAAGCGCTCTGTTGTCACCCAGGCATAATTTGCGAGCACGTAGCCGACGCCGGCGATCGAGATCGCAATCAGTGCCCAGTCATACCATGCCGGCGAGGGCGCGCCTGCCTTGTTCTTGCCTCTGGCAGTCACGAGGAAGACGATTATCAGGCCGAGTCCGAGGTGCACCCCGCGTTGAGCAAGCGCGTCGAGCGTTCCGAAAATCGCCGTATACATATGAAAGAGGCAAAGCGCTGTGCACGCGATGAGAGAAAGCTTCAGATGGAAAGGTCGCGCTCCCCAGAACTCCTGCCATGATGGGCCCATTCCTTACCCCCTATTTTCGCAAGTCACGAATTCTCTTATATTTGATTCTTTTCTCTGCTCCTGAAAGGCGCTTGATTTCGCCTTTCGCCAGTGTCTCTACTTCACAGCGGAGCCCCAAAGCGCTGTGCAACCCGGCTGCGAGCCGGCTGGAAACATGGTCGCGACGGCCTTCAGGCCCTACGTATTCCACCGATACTTTCACGAAATCCCTGTGCCCCTCTCTCCAGACCGTGACCAGATATTCGCTCGAAAAGAGTCCACTCTCTTTTATGGACGGCTCAAAATCAGTGGGATAAACGGCTACCCCCTTGACCTTGATCATATCGTCAACGCGGCCCCTGATAGGCGCGAGTCGCTTAAAGGTCCTGCCGCACGCACACGGGTCAGGCATGATGGACGTGATGTCGCCGATGCGGTACCGGATGAAAGGCGCCGCTTCTTTTGTGAGCGTGGTGACCACCAGCTCGCCTTCCCGGCCGTCAGGAAGAGGCTCGCCCGTGCCAGGGTCGATCACCTCGAAAATGTACGCGTCCTCGCTCACGTGCAGTCCGTGCTGTTCCTCGCACTCGTACGTGGGCGCTCCCGTTTCGACACTGCCGTAGTTGTCGTACGCCCTGCATCCCCATACTTCCTCGATCTGCGTGCGCATTCCTTCGGTGAGGGGTTCGGCAGTGTGAAAGGAGACGCGTACACCGAAATCTTTCCGGGGATCGAGCCCGATGGACCGGGCCACGTCCGCAAGGTTGAGCATGTATGAGCCGGTACAGCCCATCACGCTCGCTCTCCAGTCGCGCATAAGCTGGAGCTGCCGCTCGGAAGGCGTGACTGCTCCGCTGCCCGCGGGCACCACGGTTGCACCCAGCCTCATTGCGCCTTCGGATGAGGTAAAGCCGACGATGAACAGGGTGTAGGCAAAGGCGATCTGTACGATGTCTCCCGCACGGACTCCTTGGGCACGCAGGCGCCGGGCCCAGAGCCTCGCTATATTTTCCCAGTCATTGCGCGTATGCAAAATGGGCTTCGGCTTACCGGTCGAACCTGTGGAGGCCTGGACCCTGACAGCGGGAAAGTCGCCCTGGTAATCGCCGAAAGGCGGATACTGTTCGAGACTCTCGGCCAAGTCTTTCTTGGTGACAAAAGGGATCTTTGTGATGTCGCGGATGCTCTTGAGGTCAGCTGGGGAGAAGCCATGCGCCGCCCACATCCGCCTGTAAAAAGGGACGTGCTCGTACGCTCTGTGCACGAGGAGCTTGAGGCGTTCTGTCTGAGTCGCCCGGAGCGCCTTGGGCGCGGGTCGCTCTTCCCGCCATACTACGCGAACCGATCTTGCATCCATGGGTCGCCCGGCCGGTTACTTTAGCAGGCCGCGTTCCTTGTAATACTTGAGGGCGCCGGGGTGCAAAGGGATGCCGACGTCTCTTCCCATATCTTCCAATCGGGCATATTCCATCGATTTGAGCACAGACGGGTATCGCGAAAAGTTCTCGGCGATCGACTTCACGATGGCGTATGCGAGCTCGTCCGGCATGTTGTCGCCCGCGACGAGGTGTGCCCTGACTGCGATGCCTTTGACAGGATAATCTATGCCCTTGTACATACCGGTGGGAAGCGTATACGCCTCAACGCCCCTGAACTTCGTCAACTGGGCGACCTTGTCATCAGGTATGGAGATCAGCCTGGCCTGCCGGTGTGAGTTGACGTTGATAACCGATGCAAACGGGAACGGGACCGTCAGGAAGAGAAGCGCATCCAGGTGCCCGTCTATGAACTGCACAGCCGAGTCCTCAAAACTGAGGAACTGTACCTTTACGTCGTTATAGCTCATGCCGTAGAGCTTCAGAAGCCTCTGCGCCTCTATATCATTCGACAGGCCCCGGGCTGCCGGGCTCACCCGCTTACCCCGGAGATCTTCTATCTTCTTTATGTCTGAATCGGCCCGGACCACGAGGTGAGTTGCCTGCGGGTAGAGGGCCATGAGAGACCTGATGCTCCTGATCTGTCCGGTGGGCTTGAAGTATCCTTCCCCGTCCCAGGCCTCGGCTGTGGAATCGGTGAGGCTGAAGCCGATATTGAACTTTCCCTGGCGTATCCCCATCAGGGTTGCTGTCGGGGTACTGGGAACATTTGCCCCGCTGATATTTGGGTTAAGCCTCTTGACGTCTTCCAGCATGGCGCTTCCTATGATCTGCCATGCACCGCCGGCAACGATGGTACCCCAGCTCAGCTCATACTTTTTGGAGAGCTGCGCGTTTGCCGGCGAACCAGCCATAAGGGAAACCAGGAGAATAGCGACTGAAAGGCCTATCGCGATGCTGACGAATCTTTTCATACGTACCTCCCCTTTTCTAGCAATTCGTCTGGTTCAGATGATGCCACTACTTCTTAAAGTACGAGTCCCAGTTCTTGCGCACCAGTTCCAAGGTCTTCGGATCGGGGATCACTCGATCCGGTGTCGCCCTCCTGTGCTCATCCTGATATTTCCTCGTGGCGTCGATACCTATTTTCGAGCACCAGGCAAACTCCGTAAACCTGAGCTCGTGCCCCAGGTCTTTCGCCTCGTACCGGTCGCGGGCAGCAGGATTGAGCGGATAGACGCCCTGCACCGGCAGCACCACCACGTCGAGCTCAGGATCCACCCTCGTGGCTTCAGCAAAATAGACCTGATTCAGATCGTACAGGTCGATATCCTCATCTACAATCGTTACCCAGTTGACGCTGGAGTTGATATACCCGGCGGAGAATGCCGCGTAGATCGCCTGTTTTCCCCATCCCGGATAACGCTTCTTGATTTGTACCACGGCCTTGTAGCCGCGTCCCTGCAGGGGCAGATAGACGTCGCGGAAACCGATGACGGACCTCTTGAGCACATTGTACAGATTTGCCTGGATGGGCAGATATCTGAAGACCTCTCCTTCTCCGTACTGATGGCCCATGGAACCCGTCACATACAGGGGCTCTTTTCGGTGCGTGATGCAGGTGACATGGAAGGTCGGCGTGATCATCGATTCTTCGTAGTAGCCCATCCATTCGCCGTAAGGCCCTTCCTGCAAAAGCTCGGTATGATAGAGGCGTCCCTCGATCACGATCTCCGCATCAGCGGGCACGTCAACGTCAATGGTTTCGCAGCGCACGAGCTGCACAGGTTTTCCCTGGAGCGCACCGGCAAACGCGTACTCGTCTTCCGTTACCGCAGCCATTTTGGTGGTCGAGGCAAAATAGACCGCGGGCGACATGCCGATCAGTATGGCTACTTCCAGGTAATCTTCTCCGCGTTCTCTGGCGCGGGCGAGATGGATGCCGATATCCTGCATGGAGAGCGCCATGATGCCCGTCGTATTTTTATTGATCACGTGCACCCGATACATGCCCACGTTTCTGCCCAGCTCCGGGTCCTTCGAGACGGTGCCGTTCAGGGTGATGTAGGGACCGCCATCTCCCGGGGCCCATTTGAAGATCGGGAAATGGAAGAGATCGACCTCATTGCCTGTGCGGATGACCTCCTTGCAGGGGCCGGTCTTGACGATCTCCGGCGCCAGCCATTTACTTTTGTCTTCCATTACGTCGGCGTAATGGTTGCGGATCTGCTTCGGCGGTGCGTCGTCCGGCAGCCCGAGCGCCAGGGCGACCCTGGAGAAAGAACCAAAGAGGTTTGCGACGAGCGGCACCCTGGAGCCATTCACATTGTCACACCAAAGTGCCGGACCCTTACGTTCGTTCAGTTCCCAGATGAGTGCCGCAACTCCTTCGCCCGACACTGGTTTTGTGACATGAGCGATGTCACCCTTCTGCTCAAGAAGCTTGATGAATTCCCGTATCGTTTCCATAGCACTCCCCCCGGAAATAATTCTGATTGTAGCACGCAGCCGGAAACTGTCAAGGAGTTTGTACCTCACGTGTAAGGACTTATACAGTCCTCATTTCTGTTGACTAACGTCAATGCACATACTAGGATTGAAACGAAAACATCTCAGATTAGCGAGCACGGCGAGCCGGGTACCCGCTTGCGGGTGTCCCATTAATAGCGTGGAGGTGAAAAGCATGGGAAACCTGGACATCCACATCGGTGAAATGCTTGCGCGCAACGCGAGGATGTACCCCGATGAGATCGCGCTTATCGAAAAGATACCGGCTGAGGGTAAACGGTTCGAGATTACGTGGAAGGAGTTTGACGAGCGAGCGAATCGCTTTGCGAATGGCCTTCGGACAAAGGGCATAGTCAAGGGTGATAAGGTGATGCACCTGATGAACAATTCGATCGAGTGGCTTGTCGCATACTTCGGTATCGTACGCACCGGCGCATGGGTTGTGCCGCTCAACTTTCGGTTTACGAGCACAGACATCAAATATTGTGCAGACGTAGCGGAACCGCAGATACTTGTCTTCGGGGAGGAATTCACCGAAAGGATAGATCCGATCAAGAAAGAGCTTCCCTTCGTCAAGCACTTTATCTGCTGCGGCAGCGAGGTGCCCTCCTATGCGCACTCCTTTGCCCGTGTCATCGATGAGTCTCCGGCAGATCCGACCCGCGTTGATCTCGGCTTCGACGACCCCTGCGGCCTTTACTTCACGTCCGGCACCACAGGCCAGCCAAAGCCCATCCTGCTCACGCACAAGAATATGGCCAATGCAGCATCACTGAAAAGATGCACCATTACCAGACGAAGGAGGATAACTTCATCCTCATCCCTCCGCTCTACCACACGGGCGCAAAGATGCACTGGTTCGGAAGCCTGATCGTCGGCGGTAAGGCCGTGATTCTCAAAGGTGCGACGCCGGAGACGATCCTGAAGACAGTAAGCGAAGAGAAGGGTACCATCGTCTGGCTGCTCGTGCCGTGGGCCCAGGACATACTCATCAAGCTTGACAGCGGTGAATTGAAGCTCTCCGATTACAAGCTGTCTCAGTGGCGACTCATGCACATCGGTGCCCAGCCTGTGCCGCCATCCCTGATCAAGCACTGGAGAGAGTTTTTCCCGGGGATGGGTTATGACACGACGTACGGCCTGAGCGAGTCAACAGGCCCCAACTGCGTCCACCTGGGCATAGAGAACACCCATAAGGTCGGAGCTATCGGCCTGCCCGGCTTCAACTGCGAAACACGCATTGTTGATGAGAACGGTGTCGATGTGCCCCGTGGGGAACCGGGAGAACTTGTCGTGCGCGGGAACTGTGTCATGAGGGAGTATTACAAGAATCCTGAAGCCACGGCCAAGGCCTTGCGAGACGGATGGCTCTTTACCGGCGACATGGCCCGGCAGGATGAGGATGGTTTCATCTATATCGTCGACAGGAAGAAAGATGTGATCATCACCGGCGGCGAGAATGTCTTTCCCGTTGAAGTCGAGGATTTCCTTCATACGCATCCGGCCATCAAGGACGTTGCGGCCATCGGGGTACCCGACGAGCGGCTTGGCGAGCTGGTTGCGGTGGTCATCGACGTGGTGCCGGGAAAAAGACTGACAAAGGAAGAGGTGCTCGCCTTCTGTGAAAAGCTGCCGCGCTACAAGAGGCCGAGGATAATCTTTTTCGGGGAGGTTCCCCGTAACCCGACCGGCAAGATCGAGAAGCCGAAGATCAGAAAGCAATACATCGGCATGGAGGAGGCTTTCAAGGTCAAATAACAAAATTGGGGTTGAGCAAAGAGTGCTCAACCCCAAATCTCTTTCCCGATTGTTATACTAATTCGGATTCAAGATGTACGACCCAGCCTTCGGCCGGGTGCCCGGGCGAGCCGAGGCCTGGGCTACGCAGGCGTACCTGGCGGTACGTCGAGTAAGAACAGGCTGAAGGGCATAGCGAAGCATCCTGTAAGGACGAAGGTATACGTAGCGAGCATCCGTGGACTTGAAGGCGAATTAGTATTCACTACTTCCACACGCCCATCTCTTTAAGATATTTCTGCGCGCCCGGGTGAAAGGGAACAGCAACTCCCCTGTTATAATCTTTCAGGTTGAGCGCCTTTGCGTCGGCGTGGACCGCGAAGTAATCTTCCTTATGATCGAACAGATTCTTGAGCCACCTGTAAACCAGGTCATCACCCACGCCTTCATGGGTCCAGATGGCGCCGGTCCATCCCATGATGCGGGTATCCTGGTCGAGCCCTTTGTACGACTTTGCTTTGACGACAGTCGTGTAGTAGCCTGGTTGGTCCGCCATAATCTTGTTGGCAACCTTTTCATCCACGGGGATTATGCGGACGTTATTCCTTGTGGAGAGCTCAAGATATGAGGGCATAGGATAGCCGCCCGCAAAAAACGCGCCGTCAAGTGAGCCGTCCTGTAGTCCTTCGATGCTCTCCTTGTATACGAAATAGTACGGCTTGAAATCCTCCTTCTTGACGCCATACTGCTCGAGGGTGAGAAGTCCTGTGTTGGCAACTGAACTTCCAGGGCCGCCCATTCCGATACGTTTGCCCTTGACGTCGGCATACGTCTTGATGGGAGAGTTCACGGGGACGGCGAGGTAGAGATCGACCAGCTGGTTATAGATGACTGCCCTGAGACCGGGGAAGGGTTTGCTGCTGTATTCGAACCTGCCTTTGTAGGCATTGTATCCGTCAGTTGAACCGAAGGATCCGAGAGCGTCCTTTTTCTGGCTTTCTGCTGCTGCTAAGCGCCTGATAATTTCCAGTGTGCCCGTGGTCTGTTCATGCACAAACTTCACCCCGCCTCCCATAAACCTGTTTGAGACGGTGACGAGGCCTGCTACAAGGGTGAAAGCTCCGCCGCCTGCCGGCGGGCTGTAGAAAGCGACGAGCCTTTCTTGAGCCGCCGCATCGGAGGAGATCAAAACGGACGCCAACAACAGACACGTGCCTAGAATGGTAGTGGAAACTTTCTTCACGTTCATGTCCTGTCCCCCTTTAGATGTATTTATGGTTCAGGGCTCAGGTGCATCAGCCCCGAAACATATTCTACCATCAGTTGCCTGAGTTCCAAAGGTTTCCTCACGGTGCGGGTTTGAATATTATCCTTACAGGATGCTACGCTACTGGATAGAAAGTTCGCTACTTTAACCGGATACTTCTATAAGAAACAGCACTGGGCGCCCTTTATAGAGAGCACCCAGCTGCTGTTTTAAACGAAAAATAGATCTGAGGTAAAGACTGAGAGCAAGGGTTGAGATGAGCGAAAAAACTTCTTAACCTTAACCTGTTCTTTTCTTAGCCTTAATTGATCACTGCTTCCACACGCCCATTTCTTTGAAGTACTTCTCTGCGCCCGGATGAAACGGAACAGCAACTCCCTTGTTGTACTCCTGCAGCTTCAGTTCCTTTGCGTCCTGGTGGACCGCAAAGTACTCCTCTTTGTGATCGTAAAGATTCTTGGTAAACTTGTAGACCAGGTCATCACTCACGCCGGAATGGGTCCAGATAGTGCCTGTCCATCCCAGGATACGGGTATCCTGCTCGACTCCTTTGTATGCTTTGGCTTTTACGATGTCCGTATAGTAACCCGGCTGCTCCGCGATAATCTTATTGGCAATTTTTTCATCCACGGGTATTATACGAACGTTATTCCTTGTGGAAAGCTCCAGAAAGGAGGGCATGGGATGGCCGCCCGCCAGAAAGCCGCCGTCAAGACTGCCATCCTGTATCCCCTCTATGGTTTCCTTATAAACGAAATAGTATGGCTTGAAATCTTCCTTCTTGACCCCATATTGTTGGAGGATGAGAAGTCCTGTATTGGCAACTGAACTTCCCGGACCGCCCACCCCGATGCGTTTGCCCTTGACGTCCGCAAACGTCTTAATCGGAGAATTGGCGGGGACGGCGAGATAGAGGTCGACCAACTGGTTGTAAGCGATTGACCGAAGGCCGGCAAACGGCTTGCCAGTGTACTCGGCCCTGCCCTTGTATGCGTTGTATCCATCGGTCGAACCGAAGTCTCCAAAGGCATCTTTCTTCTGGCTTTGTGCTACCATCATGCGCCTGACTATTTCCAGCGTGCCGGTGGTCTGTTCATGGACAAACTTGTACCCCCCTCCCATGTACCTGTTTGTGACCGTGACCTGGCCTGCTACAAGGGTGAAAGCTCCTCCGCCTGCCGGAGGGCTATAGTAGGCAACAAGTTTTTCTTGAGCAGCCGCATCCGAGTAAACCCAGAGGGATGCCAACAGCAAACATGCGACTGCGATACCGATGAAACCTTTCTTTCCTTTCATTTCTTCCTGCCTCCTTTTAGATCCTTGCGTTTATGATAAAACGTGCTTCACGCTTCGAAGCATATTGTACTACTAATTACCTGAGTTTTAAAAGTCGTCTTGCGTTCCCTTCATATATCGCATTCCGGTCAGCAGCACTGATTTCGAGGCTGTCTATGATCTCGATGGTCGAACGGATGTAAGCCGGGCCTTTTTCAGGATCAAAGGGGGAGTCAGAAGCAAAGAGCGTCTTCTCCACCCCGAAGAACTTCAGGCCGCAGACGGTCGCTTCCCGTGCTCCGAAGACTGCCGTATCTGCGTAGAACATATGGAAATAGTCGAGCGGTCTTTTCTTCAGCTTCTTGAGGAGGAGGCTGTAATCCTCGTCCGAAGTCCTTGTGCCCAACTGGTCCCAGCCCGGGCCGACTCTGCCTTCGAAGTAGGGGATCATCGCGCCCAGATGATGGGTGATGATCTTGATGTTGGGATGACGGTCAAAGAGTCCCGCGAAAACGAGGTGGGCCATTGCCACACTGGTCTCATAGGGCCACCCAAAGGTCCACCAGATCTCGTAGTGACTCTTCGGTTCACCTTTGTAGTCGGCAAACTCCGCAGTGCGGTAAGGATGCAGCCAGATAGGCCGATCAAGTTCGGCCATCAGATCGAAGAGCGGCATGGTCTCGGGCTTGTCGAGGGGCTTCCCGAGCACGTTGCTGAATACGAGCACGCCCACCGCGCCGAGATCGTTAATCGCTCGCCTCGCCTCCTTCAGGAGTCCTTCGGGGTCGTTCATGGGCAGCGATGCGATAAAGCCGGGAAAACGATCCGGATGCTTGTCCACCAATTCTGCCATTGAATCGTTTGCCAGCTTGGCCAGGTCTGTCGAAACAGGAGGGGGGCCAAAAACCTCCAGAGGAGAAGAAAGGCATATGATCTGTACATACTCGTCAAAGAGGTCCATGATCCTGAAACGTTCGTCCAGGTCAACAAGGCAGGGGATGTTCCTGATGCGCTTGTGTATGTCTTTTGCGTTGGGGGCTATGCTGAGCATTTTATCGTAGAATCTTTTTGGAGAGATGTGGTTAAAGATGTCAATCTTCATCGATGCCTCCTTGGCGCGCTCATGCCCGGGTTTTCAGGAAGGAGTTTTCTTCTGAGGGGAATGAGCATCAGGTAATGAAATTAGCTTCGGAAAGGATGTATCTCAAAGCGGCCCGATTGTCAAGGTCAAACTACGGCACGAAAACTGTTGACAAAATGGGTGAATGCGCAAAAAATAAAGACGCAGACATTTCACCGCATAGCGAATTTCGTATTTTCAAAGTCGAGAGGGCTGGCTTGCAGCAATGTTGCGACATTTGACATTCAGTATTGTTTCGGATTTCGATAGCGTTAGCGGTAGCGACACCTGTAAGGGAGCATCCTGTAAGGATAGCGCTAGCGGAGCACCCTGTAAGGGAGCACCCTGTAAGGATAAGGATATTCGAACGTAGATGCCGATGGAACGCGGAGGTGTACATGGTAGATGAACTTGTCAAAAAAAGAATTGCCGCTCAACTGAAGCCCGGCAAGACCGCCCTGGTCGTGGTCGATGTGCAGAACGACTTCTGTCATGTTGAAGGGGTGTTCGGAAAAAGGGGTTTTGATCTTTCACATGCAGAGAAGTCGGTGGAGCGTCTTCTACCCTTTATCGCCCAATGCCGGCAATGGGGCATGCCCGTCGTTTTCGTTCGGACCATTCATAGCAACTGGACCGATTCGGATGCGTGGGTGGGCCGGTTGGCAGGGGCCGGGAAGGAGATGCCGATATGCCGTCCGGACACCTGGGGGGCTGAATTCTACAGGGTAGAACCTCAGGCGAGCGATTTCATCACGACGAAGCATCGCTTCAGCGGGTTCGTGGGGACGGATTTGAACCTCGTGCTCAGGGCCAGGGGGATAGAGACACTGCTCATGACCGGCGTTGCCTCGAACGTCTGCGTTGAGACGACAGCGCGGGATGGTTACAATCTGGACTTTCGCATCATCTTCGTTGAGGATTGCTGCGGCGCTTTCTCCGCTGAGGAACACGCTTCGTCCATAGTTAATATGAACAAGTATTTCGGGGTCGCGACTGATTCAGGGGCACTGTCAGAAATAATGAAGGGACTCGGGTAGACCGTTCCGCGAAAAAGTGGAAGTCAGGACAAAGCTTGTGATCACGCCAAAACCAAAAAAAGACAAGGAGGTTACCACCATGGCCTTTGAAGAGTACAAAGGAGCAATGTTCAGCACCACCTGGAAGACCTCGGCACGGAAGTATGGTGTTGTGGCTGCACGGGATGTGAAGGTCCCCATGAGCGATGGCGTAAAACTCAGTGGCGACCTGTGGCGACCAGAGGCCAAGGGAAAGTTTCCAGCGGTGCTCAGTTTTCATAACTATCATGCGACCGGGCAGACCGGCCCCATAAAGCCTGCCGCGCTGTCGACGGCCCAGTGGCGTCATCCCGGGCAGGAGCGGACCAATGCTTCTTTGGAATCCGGTGATCCTATCTTCTTTGCCCGCCGGGGTTACGCGCATATGGTCTGCAATGCGCGCGGGACCGGAAAGTCCGAAGGGAAGTGGTATTTCTCCGGGCCGCAAGAGGTGAAGGACTGTTTTGAGGTGATAGAGTGGCTGGCCAAGCAGCCTTGGTGTGACGGCAACGTCGTCATGTTCGGCGTCTCCTATTTCGCCTGGATTCAGCTGCTCGTCGCGCAGCTCAACCCGCCGCATCTGAAGACCATTTTCTGCCCGTGGGGCTCTACCGACTTCTACCGGGACCTGGCCTATCGCGGCGGCATCTTTGCGTGGAAATGGCCCTTTGGCTGGAGCCAGACCTCGCTCACCTATGGCAACGTGCGGCCTGACTGCGCCGCGCTGCGGGAACTGGGCGAGAAAGGCTTCAAGCAGGCGATTGCGAAGCTGCTGGAAGACGAGGACATACGGTCGATCCCGGAGCTGGTCGCTGTGCTGAAAAATCCCCTGGAAGGGATAAATCCGTTTACCGTGGACCTGGCGTTGCACCCGACCTACGACCAGTACTGGAAGGACCGTACGGTCGACTACAGCAAAATCAAGATACCGGCTTACATCGGCGCTGATTGGGACTGTTTCGGCATCCACCTGCCGGCGGCGTTCCGCAGCTGGGAGTACCTGAAGGTCCCGAAAAAGATGATCATAGGACCCCCGGTCTACCTGGACCGGCCGCTCTATCAGTTGCAGCACGAAGCGGTCAGATGGTTCGACCACTGGCTCAAGGGGGTCAACACGGGGATCATGGACGAGCCGCCCGTGCGCTGCTTCATCATGAACACCGGTGAGTGGAAGGCGAGTACTGACTGGCCTGTACCCGAGACCAAATTCACGCCGTTCTACCTGCACGAATACGGTCTGCTGAACGAGCATGAGCACTGGAGCTATGAAGGGAGCGACTCATTCGAGGAGTCGCCCTGGATGCGCGGCTACCTGAAATACGCCACGCCCCCGCTCGTCGAGAACACGGAAGTGCTGGGACCCATCATGCTGAAGCTCTATGCGGCCACCACGGACGTCGATGTGCACTGGATCATCTCGCTTCTGGAGATCGACCCCGGACGGGAAAGAGCGGCTGCTCACCAAGGGCTGGCTCAAGGGATCACATCAGGAACTTGATATGAAGAAGTCGAAGCCGTGGGAGCCGATCCATACCCACGCGAAGTCCGAGCCCTTGAACGCCGGGGACAATCTATGAATTCGACATCAAACTCGTGCCCACCGGCAACCTCTTCAAGGCGGGCTCCAGGATCGCCCTCAAGATAAGCTGCGTGGATGATGAGCCGACGAATCCACTCGAACTCATCGGCACAGGGAGCCTTAAGAGGACCGCTGTGGCCAGGGTCACGGTCTTCCACAATGAGGATTACCCGTCCTACCTGCTCCTGCCCATCACCAAGGGCAATATTGTCAATACGTTCTTCTCCGGAGGCAAGTGGCCCGGACAATAAACGACAGGTAAGAACAAGAACAGGTTGAGGGAAGAACAAGAGCGAAGATTGAGGTAGAGAAACGAGTATCTGAACCTTTGCTTTAGTCCTTACCTTAACCTGCTTTATCTTTTACCTGTTTTACTCTGTTCTCAGTAGGGGGTTGTATGACCTTAACGGAAGACGAAGTTATCCAGATACTCAAGCTGGTAGAGCAATCGACTTTTGACGAATTGCACCTTGATACAGGGGAACTGAAGCTGGTGATCAAGAAGCATGGGTGCGGGACCGCTTTCGTGGAGAACAGTACGGCACCCGTGAGCCCGGCACCTTCTCGCGCTCCTGGCGTGTCGCGGCGGCAGACAGACCAGGGAGTCGCCGGGTCCGGCGCGGGCGAGGATACCAAGGCAGCAACGGCAGCAGAGCGGGAAGGGCTGGTTCCTATCAAAGCACCCCTGCTGGGTACGGTTTACAGGCGGCCGGCGCCCGAATCCCCTCCTTACGTGGAACTGGGTTCTTATGTGAAGGAAGACGACACGGTCTGCCTCATCGAGGTTATGAAAGTTTTCACTGCCGTGAAGGCGGGGGTTCGCGGACGTATCACAGACGTGCTGATCGAGACCAATGAGATGGTCGAGTACGGACAGCCGCTCTTCATGGTGAAACCTGAAGCAGGGCCTACGTGAAGGGGACGCTGTGGCCGCCATTTCTCGAATTCTCATCGCGAACCGGGGTGAAATTGCCGTTCGCATCATCAAAGCGTGCAAGGCATTAGGTATTGAGTCGGTGCTTGCTGTTTCCGAGGCAGATCGGGAAAGCATGGCAGCGCAGATGGCCGATCGCGTTGTTTGCATCGGACCCGCCCGCGCCCAGGAGAGCTACCTGAACGTCAACACCATCGTCTGTGCGGCCCGCGGCACGGGATCGCAGGCGATCCATCCGGGCTATGGTTTTCTGGCGGAGCATCCGGATCTGCCGAGAATCTGTAACGAGCAAGGCGTGGCGTTCATCGGGCCTCCTGAACATTGCATCAGGGAGATGGGCAACAAACTCTTGGCCCGCAGGCTGGTTAAAGGGTATGGGATTCCTGTAATACCGGGTTCGGAAAAAGCCAGAGACGTAAAAGAAGCTGCGAAACTGGCGCGAGAGATCGGCTTTCCGGTTATTCTTAAAGCGGCGGCCGGTGGTGGGGGACGAGGGATCAAGATTGTCACGGATCCCTCCCAGCTGACGACGACGTTTGAAACCGCAGCGGCAGAGGCCAGGGCCGCGTTTGGGGATGAAGTACTTTATCTGGAGAAGTATATTCCGCGTGCCCGCCATATCGAGGTGCAGATTCTCGGTGACTCGCAAGGAAATGTGATCCATTTGGGCGAACGGGATTGCTCATTACAGAGGCGTTACCAAAAAGTTATTGAAGAAGCGCCGGCACCTTCCCTTTCTGACGCGTTGCGAGAAGGGATACGTGCGGCAGGGGTGACTATTGCCCGTAACATAGGGTACCAAAGCGCTGGTACGGTGGAGTTCATCCTCGATAAGGAGACGCAAAAGTTCTACTTCCTTGAGATGAACACAAGGGTCCAGGTTGAGCATCCGGTGACTGAAA
This sequence comes from uncultured delta proteobacterium, assembly GCA_963821605.1. Lineage (GTDB taxonomy): Bacteria > Desulfobacterota > Syntrophorhabdia > Syntrophorhabdales > WCHB1-27 > JADGQN01. Next base: position 220,079 of record CAWGEZ010000037.1, read on the forward strand.
TGATCAGCGGGGTAAGACATCGTACAAGAGCAGATCCGGGTGGCCGAGGGAGCGCCACTCAGTCTATCTCAATCCATGGTAACTCTCTCGGGCCATGCGATAGAATGCCGGCTGACGGCCGAGGCACCGGAAAGGGATTTCGCTCCGTCGCCGGGAAAGCTGGTAGATGGGGGGCACCGCGCGGTCCGGGCATACGCATTGATACCCACTGCTATCCCGGGTATTTTGTTCCCCCTTACTACGATTCTCTGCTTGCCAAGGTGATCACCCACGGGAGAGACCGCGTTGAGGCGATCGAACGGATGAGATATGCCCTCGAGAACTTTGTCGTCAAAGGCATCGACACGGTTATCCCCTTTCTTCTCTTTCAGTTGAACAGAGAGGAATACAAGAAAGGGGATGTCCACACGAAGTGGCTGGAAGGAAGTGCTGGAAGAGTACCACCAGGAGTAGACGTTACAGGTTACAAGTTACAAGTTAAATACAAAGCATGTTACAGGTTGCTTGAAAACAGTTGGACGTTAAAACACGAACATGTTACGGGTCACGGGATCCAGCCGATTCTTAAGCCTTTAACGTGTAACTTGTAACGTGTAACGGGACCTTGGTTGGTAACCGGTAACAGCGATTTAAATTAACGGGAGCATATGATGGATCAGATTGATTTTGTGGATACCACCTTTCGTGATGGCCACGCAGAAGCTTGTGGGCGGAAGGCATGACAACGGGCATGATGCTTCCTGTTGCAGAGCAGATGGATGCTGCAGGCTTTAAATCGATGGAGATTATTGCAACCAGTCATTTTAAAAAGTGTGTACGGGAACTGCGCGAAGACCCCTGGGAAAGGATAAGGCTCATTTCAAAAAAGGTGACCAGGACCCCC
>CAWGEZ010000038.1:0-322946 GCA_963821605.1 uncultured delta proteobacterium
TGCTGAGGGGTTGGTGACATCAAAGACCGCGAGGCCATTGCTCCCGCTGAGTGCCGCATAGGCCGGGTACTAGTACTGGCCCTGCACCCGCACGCTCTGAGCGGCTCCAGGCGTGGAGATGGGACCACCAACCAAGGCCGGAGCTTGCGGATTTGAAACATCCACTACCTGCAACCCCTTGATGCTATCGGCGATGTATGCGTAGTTGCCGGCGAGTTCCACCTGGACCGCCCCGCCACTAGTATCAACCGTCCCTATTATCCTCGGGGCTCGGCCATCGGTGCCCAGATCCACGATAAAGAGTCCTCCGTCCCCGCCCGCAACATAGGCGAGATTGCCACGCACTTTGGCAGCCATGACGTTCGAGGGAAAAGGCAGCGTCACCCGGCCGATGATCGTCCGAGAGGCAACATCAATCACCTGAAGCTGGCTACCACCGCTCCCGCCCAAAAGCGCCCACTGTCCTGACTCCGAGAGGGCTGCGCCGAGAAGTACCCCTCCCTGGCTCACAGTGCCGGTGCCTATCGGTTTCTTCGGATTCACGTTGCTGGTGAAATAAGCTATACCAACATTAGGCATCGGGTTGCTGTAACTGTTCGCTCCGACGATAGCCACTGAGCCGGAGACGGCAATAGCGCTGGTGTTGGAGACCATCGGGATGCTTCCCAGCCAACTGAACTGCCGGATGTCAATCACGTTAAGGGCCGCGTTATTGGTTGCTGTCGACATCAGCGCCAGACCGGCGCCCGCGCACATCCTTGCTCCAACGCCGTCTGTACGTACCGATCCAATCGTGCCTGGGTTCGTGGGTGTGCTGACATCAAGCACGAACAGGCCGTTGCTCGGATAACCAGCCGCCACCGCCACCTGTCCGTTGCCCATCGTTACGACATCCGTCACCGCTGTCGTCGGCAATGCGGTCGCAATCAGCGTCGGAAAGGATGGGGTGCTCACATTCACCAGGCTAAGTCCTGCATTGGTCGGGATAGCGAGGGTATTGCCGGAGCTCGTTTGCAGGAAGGCAAGGCGTGAGGCGTTGCCTGCACCGCTAAACGAAGCGACAGATGTCGGCTCGTTTGGATTGACGACGTCAACAATCTGCACGCCCGTTGCGCCCATGGCAAGATAGACATAGTGGTCAGCCAGGACGAGTGCCTGCGGTGAGCTGCCGAGGCTGATGAACCCCAATGCACTCGGTGCGAGCGGGTCACTCACATCAACCACGTAAAGTCCGTTGCCTTTGCCTGCGAAGTAGCCGCCGAGGTAGGCCAGGGCGGTTGAGCCGCTCGCGCTCAGGCCGATGCAGGTGCCGCCCGAAGCGGGCAGCAAGGAGGAGACCACATGGGGATTACTCTTGTCACTGATGTCGATGATGGAGAGCGCGTTGTTACTGTACGCTGTCGCGACATAGGCATATTCACCGCTGACTGCTACTCCGGCGGGTTTCGTCGCGGTGGGCACGGTGCCCACGACCTGGGGATTATTCGGCGCAGAGAGGTCGACGATACGGAGACCCACCGAATCCGCAACATAGCCGTATAAATCGACAATGGCCATGTCGTTAACCGAGCCGCCGATGGTCGGTATCACGCCGATGATGGCAGGTGAGAAGGTAAGTATGGTGATGCTGTCGCTGCCAGTATAATGGATTGAAAGCGGGTCACCGTTCAGGGCCCTGATCTTCGCGATAAAGCCGCCATCAGAGCCGGCGGTGGCTGTGACAGCATCACCCGACTTTGTGTTGGTAATCGTTACGCTGCTGCCTCCCGGCACCGCCCCGGGATAGCCCTGCACAGAGGCAAGCCCATAGTTCGGACCATTTACGGTGCTCGGCGGCCCGGCAACGATCAGGTAGCCGTTCGGGGCAGCGGCATTTGCCGCGCCTGTTCCCGTACCGAGAAGTAGGATAAGAAGAAGATATCCGATATACTGGGCCATACACAGTCTCTTGTTCATGCGATTCTCCCCCACATAACCTCAGATTCTGTCTCTGGTGAACTCTTTCAATTGCCAGGTACGCTATTACTAAGCATAGAAGAAACACAACCTTGCGCCAAAGAGTACCGCTGACATAAATTGCGGTATTTACTTATCGGAGAATGGGGGGGAACCTTGAGGAAAAAACCGCTTCACGCGAGATGAAGGAAAACGTAGAATCAGTCAAAACAAACAGGGCGGGCAAAGGCTGCCCGCCCTGTTATACGCTGCTGTCAGTCTATTTTGCAGTTCCGTTGAGAGTGATGGATGTTGTGGGAGAGAGGGGGTCGTTTGAGTAAACGTTCGCGTAGGCCGACTTACCGCCGGTTGAGAACGGGGCGAACGTCACGGTGATCGCGCAGGAGGCGCCAGGAGTAACAGTGCCGCACGTGTTGGATTGTCTGTAGTGGGATGAGCTTGAGCCCCAGAGACTGACCGAGCTCACGACCAGGTTAGCTGCTCCCGTGTTGGACACAGTTACCGTCTTGGAGGATGATGTTCTGTTAACGATCGTGCCGAAATTAAGCGACGTCGGAGAAACTGAGATCTTAGGGTTGCCGCTCGACGCCGCGTCCTGCGTCACGGTGAAGGTCTTGCCGGCTATCGTGATCGTCCCTGTCCGCTGGGACGTAGTCGTGTTTGCCGTCACCGAGTAATTTACCGTTCCACTGCCGGAGCCGCTTGATCCCGATGTGATACTGATCCATCCCGCGTTGCTGGTGGCTGCCCAGGGGCAGCCCGCGGAGGAGGTGACACCCACGCTGCCGGAGCCGCCGGATGCGCTGAATGGCTGGCTCGTCGGAGAGATGGAATACGTGCAAGTGACGCCGCCCGCATCCTGCGTGATCGTCCAAGCCTGGCCCGCAACGCTCATCGACCCGGTCCTCGCAGCCGCCGTATTCGCAGCTACGGAGTAATTAACCAAACCGGGTCCCGTGCCCGTAGCGCCTGACGTTATCGTGATCCACTGGTCGGTTGTGGTGGCCTGCCACGTGCAACTGGACGGCGTTGTCACCTTCAGGCTGCCCGTTCCTCCTGAAGTCCCGAAATTCTGGTTCACCGAAGAGGCGCAGGTACTCCCGTCCTGGGTAACAGTGTATGTCTGTCCCGCTACCGTCATCGTTCCGGGTCCTCGAACCCGCTCCCGTATTGGCAGCCACGGTGTAATAGACAGCACCGCTGCCCGTCGCGCCGGTTCCGGAGGTGATCGTGATCCAGGTCGCATTACTCGCGGCGGTCCAACTGCAGGACGTAGAAGAGGCGTTGACGCTCACGCTGGCCGGCCCCCCGTTGGCGTCCGCGTGGCCTGTTGTCGCAGAAAGCGAATAGGTGCAGGTCGGTGCAGCGCTCGCATAAGAGATGGTCCAATCCCCGAAGTTGACCAGACTGTTAAGCTCTGAGTATCCAATCTTGAAATAACCGGATTCACCCCATCCGGTTCCCCGAGCTGTTCTTCACAATAAAATACTGGCCGGGGTCGTCATAGCCCACGATCAAGACAGCATGGCCGCCCTGGTAAGTTCCGGATGTATAGGTGTAAACGCCGCTGTGGTAGTAAAAGAAATCTGCATAGACGTCCATCGTAGTGAGCAAGGGCCCATACGTGTAAACGGCGCTCTTCAGGGAATCAACGGTCGTATTGCTGGTTGTGCTGACCCAGTTCCAGCTCTGGATCTTGTGGGTGGAAGACTGGTAGTTAGCGCACGCGTTGGAACAGGTCCCGTTCGCCGCCGTGTAAGGATAGCAGCTTTCACCGGGAAGCCCCACGTTTCGCATAAAATCTGCCGCAGTATTGATGTAGCCGCCGTTACAATCTCCCGCCCCGCTGCACGAGACAAGGATCTGTTCCGCCAGGTTCAGCTCCGTATTGGGCGTGTTGGCAGCTATCAGCCTTGACGCCTCCAGGGCAGCTGCCGACGCAAATGCCCAGCAACTACCGCAGGACCCCTGGTCCCTGATGGGCGTCACGTAATTCTGGCCATTGATATTCCGCCAGTCGAGGCTTGCGGGCGCTGAAGAGACTTGCTCCAGATGCGCGGTGAGCAGTTTTTCCTGACCCGTATGGTGCGGCTTTATCAGCCTGGCCCGCATACTTCGCTCGCCCAGGGAAAGCCTGGCTATCGAGGTATCGCCCGCAATCCACCTGGCGCCCCTGGACTGGATGGCCTGATGGATGCTTTCAAGGTCCTGTGCAAAGCATACGTGAGTCACGGATAAAACAAAGAAGAAAGCCATTAGTAGTGCACATACTCTGCCTTTACGCATAGAAAGCCTCCTCTGGTTCATTTGACTAAAACTTTCTTTTCCTGAAAGATGAGAAGATAGAACAGCCGGCCACGCTAACGACGGTAAAAAATAACAGAATGGTACGGTTCAAGCCGAAATAGAATTGGTCCATGGGAATGTTTAGTGTTCCGTTATCGTCCGGCCCCGGAAGAAACTTAAGGAAATTCTATTTTGCCTCACCTTCGTGAATTAATGGATGTTGAGCTTAACCGTGCTGGCCGTCTTACCGTCCGCGGAAAGCAGCATCGACAGGGGGGCAGCACCTGACTGCCCCCCTCAACATATACCTCGTTCGGCTTATTTCACGCTGATATTCACGATATTTGCCGGCTTACCATCCACGGTGAGCGTCACGTCCTTAGTTTCACGGCCTCCGTCCTCTCCTCACTTGATGTTCACTTTCGCTGTATTTGCCGTCTTACCATCAACATTCAACACAACATCGATCTCTCCCCTACCCGCCAGGCTCCGGGAATCAGTACATTCACCTGATCGAGACCAACGTAATACCCTTGTGCCCCTGCGTAGGAAACCTCAGCATTGAGGCCGCCTATCGTTACAGTGACCGCCGACAGGGACGACCGGTGTCTGAGCCCAGTTCCATAGAGAATCAGGTAGACCTTCTCGGTTGCCGGCCCCAGGTCAATGGGCACGGGAACGAATTTTTTCTGGGCCGCATCATACTGTGAAACCGGTTCGTAGCTCTGGGAGTCATCCGCCTTCACTCTGAGCGCATTCGCTGCGACCACACCCTGGCCGTTCGAGTTAGCCGTAAAAAAGCCCGGTCCAACGACTCCGACTGCCGCAGCCCCACTCGTGGATACACCGCTTTGGTTGGTCACCTTCACCGACGCACTACCTGCCGCCGTACCTTCGGGCATCAGATAATTAACCTGATACGGCGAAACATAGAAGAGAGGGGCAGGACGCTCCACGCCCGAGCTGTCCCTCACCGCAACCGAGGTCCCGCCCAGCACCGTTGGGAGGGGGAATCTTATCTGCCGCCTGAGTTGTCACTGCCAGGTCCGCGCCGAATACGGCGTTGATCGAATCAGCCGGAAGTGACTGACAGCTATAGCTGGCCGCTGAGACGCTCATTGACTGCTTCGGGGCGGATATGCCTGAGAACGCGATAGTATAGTACCCAAAATTGACTGCGTTGGAGAGCTGAGAATAAGCGATGCGGAAATAGCCCTGCTCGCCCCAGTCCGCGGCCCAGCTGTTCTTCACGATGAAATACTGACCGGGATCGTCGTAACCCACGATCAGTACAGCGTGCCCACCTAAGTAACCTCCCCACGTGTAGGAATAGATACCTCCCACATAGCTAAAAAAGTCCTGGTAAACCTTAAAGGTCGTGACCAGAGGCCCCGAGCTGTAGAGTGCGTTTTTGAGGCCGCTGACAGAAGGGGATGTAGTGGCAACGTACGACCAATTGCTGATCCGGTAAGGAGGGGAGGCCCTCCAGGAGGAGCACGCGTCGGAGCAGTTTCCGTCTGTCGCGAGGTAGCCATAATACGCGTCGAGCGGCAACCCCGTGCTCTGGATAAAGCTGGATGCCTGGTCCACGTAGCCGCCCATCTCGCAGTCCCCTGCCCCGCTGCACGAGACCATGACCTGCTCGGACAGATTCAGGTCGAGGCCGGGCATCGCGCTCGCCCTGAGGATTGTCGACTCCAGCGCGGCGGTCGTGGCAAAGGCCCAGCAACTCCCGCAATTACCCTGGTCCCTCACGGCGGTTACATAGTTCCCGCCATTGTTTCTCCAGTCGAGATGCGACGGCAAAGAGACTGCTGCAGAAACCGCCTCTGAAAGCAACCGCTCGTTGCCTGTGAGCTTGGGGAATCTCAGTCCGAGCCGCTTCTGTATCTCGGCGGCTGGAAGCCTGGAAATCGCGGTATCGCCCGCCACCCACTGGGCGCCATTGGCCTTTATAGCCTGCTGGATTGCTGTCAATTCATCTGCGGACCGTACGACAGCACGAGAACATAGCAGCAAAAGCAACGCAAGGACAAAACAACAGATCTTCTTCATGTGGCCCTCCCCGATTCTATAAATATTAGCGAATATGTTCCTTAATCTTTCCAAATAGGAATTGTACCAGTATTAAATCTAGAATCAATTAGCCCGTCGGCTAAAAAAAATGAACTTTCGGTTTAAGCCAACGGGTGAACGGCGTGAACAGCGACCACTGACTTAACTACTTGAGCGGGCTTCTTGTGAGTGTAATGGAGTCTGCGTTCAGCAAAGCGGTTGACGAAAACTGTTTGAAAAAGTGATCTGTGAAATCACTTGATGTTCAGAATGACCGAGAAGTCATCCACGGCTTTTTCCGGTCCTTCCCAGGCGCGGTAATACTTCATGATGAGGTCGGCCTTGCCCGGCTCTTTTGCCTTGAAGCGCCAGGTGCCCTTCGTGGGACCGCCAAGCAGCTTCTTATCTGAAGGGGTCTTGGTTTCCTCTGAGACAAGCTCCGCGTATTTTGAGTCCATTTTGGTTACATACCACCAGTAGCCTGTTCCACCGCTGCCGCTCAGCTCTACCTGGATAACGTCTCCGGACTTCACTACCACTTCCCGCCCGCTATCCTCTTTCTGGAGAATGACCACGTTCGCGCCCTCCTCGCTTTTGTTGCCAGAGCCCATGGCATGGACGCCCGCTCCCAGCCACAGCGAAACAATAACCAGAATAGACAAACAAACGTATGATCCTGACTCTCGGCATCTGCTCTGCATCATACTATTATTTTAAATCTTTTTCGGCAAAGCCACAATTTAATATCACATAATCCATTGACCGACTCGGTATCCGTGTGCTATCTTCAACAATGTAGAGAGCGTCACTAAACCGCCAGCCAGCGTAACGTGAAAGGAGGGTTCCATGTCCACCATTTATGAAGTCTTCGCCCGTGAGGTCCTGGATAGCAGGGGAAATCCGACCGTCGAAGTTGAGGTAGTGCTTGAAAGCGGCGAAATGGGAAGAGCAATCGTGCCTTCAGGAGCATCCACCGGTGAGAGGGAAGCGCTCGAACTACGAGACAATGACACAACGCGTTATAAAGGCAAGGGCGTAACGAACGCAGTCAAGAACGTGAACGACATCATAGCGAAGGAAGTCGAAGGGCTTGATGTCGCCGAGCAGGCTTTCATCGATGATCTGATGATTAAGCTGGATTGCACGGACAACAAGAGCAAGCTTGGGGCGAATGCGACTCTTGGCGTCTCCATGGCCGTGGCAAGGGCAGCAGCGGAATACTTCGGCCTGCCGCTCTATCAGTACCTCGGAGGAGTGCGCGCACGCGAGTTGCCGGTTCCTCTTATGAATGTGATCAACGGTGGCGCACACGCCCAGAACCCCCTCGATGTCCAGGAATTCATGATAGTGCCAGCAGGCGCCGATTCTTTTAAGGAGGCGTTGCGCATGGGCGCCGAGGTATTTCACTCTCTGAAAGCGGTGCTTAAGGAGAAGGGTCATGTGACAGGCGTAGGGGATGAGGGCGGATTCGCGCCCCAGATCGCCTCAACAAAAGAGGCACTCGACCTCCTCCTCATCGCGATCGAAAAAGCAGGCTACAAAGCGGGAGAGGACATCTTGCTCGCACTGGACGTAGCAGCAAGTGAACTCTTCAAGGCACGCAAGTACAAGATTGACGGCAAAACGTTGAAGCCCGAAGAGTTGATCACCTTTTATCAGTCGCTCATAAAAAATTATCCGATCATCTCTATCGAAGATGGCCTGGCGGAGGGAGATTGGGAAGGCTGGCAGCTCATCACCAAGAAGTGCTCGTCGAAGATCCAGCTGGTTGGGGACGATGTGTTTGTCACGAATCCCAAGATACTGATGGAAGGCATAAGGAAGGGGATTGCAAACAGCATCCTGATAAAATTGAATCAGATCGGCACCGTGACCGAGACACTGACAACCATAGAGATCGCCAAGCGGGCGGGCTATACCTGCGTCATCTCCCACAGGTCCGGTGAAACCGAGGACACCTTCATCGCCGACCTGGCCGTCGCAACAAACGCGGGCCAGATCAAGACGGGTTCTGCATCGCGGAGCGAGCGGATTGCCAAATATAACCAGCTGCTCCGAATTGAGGAAGAGCTCGGAGAGACCGCAATCTTTGGGGGTAAAGAAGTTTTCTACAGCATACGGTGACCCAGGACATAGAATGATGCGTCCTCTAAAATGCGGTAAGGGAGCCATCCCCCTCGACCTGCCCAAGAACTGGCAGACCCGATTCCTGGAGCCTCTGCACCCGCCGCACCGGCCCCTGGAGGAGGCGCTCACAGCAGCTCTTTCCTCTCCTGTCGGTGAAAAATCTTTGCAGGAATGGCTGCCGGGTCGGGATATACTTCTCATCGTTCCGGACACGACGCGATACATGGGTGCGGAATCCCTTCTCCCCCTGCTCTGCGAGAAATACCTTAAAGGCTGCAATGTCGAGATCCTCTTCGCCCTGGGGAATCATCGAAAACAGACAGAAGCGGAAAAAAGAAGCATCGTTTCTGATAGCGTGTACGAGCAAGTGTCATGCCTTGATCACGACTGCTTCGACGCGTCAGGGCTGACATCACTGGGCCGCACGCCCTCCGGCCTGGAGATACGCGTAAACTCGGCTCTCCTCAAGAAGACAGGTGCGATCCTTTTGGGATCGATAAGCTTCCATTATCTCGCGGGGTACGGGGGCGGCCGGAAGGCCCTTTTCCCCGGCATTTCAGGCTACGACACGCTTCTGGGCGTGCACAAGAAGGTTTTCCTTACCGACCGCCCCGGGAAGCACCCAAAGGTGAGGCCGGGCATATTGGACGGGAACCCGATGCACGAGGAGTTGATGGCAGCACTGGCGCTCGTACCTATACCCCTCTTCCTGATCAATACCGTTGTTGATGATGAGAAGCAGTTTCTTAACCTCTTCGCCGGGGATGTCAGGCAGGCTCACAGGGCCGGCTGCGACTGGTATGCGAAACATTTTGGCGTGGAGGTCAACACGAAGGCGGATGTAGTCATCGTGAGCGCAGGAGGGTACCCGAAAGACATCGACTTTATCCAGACACATAAGGCGCTCGACCATGCCCAAGCCGCTGTCAAAGATGGGGGGAACGTCATCCTCATTGGAAAATGTGAGGACGGCATCGGCAACCCATACTTTCTTCCGTGGTTTGAGTATCCTACAGCAGAAGAGATGGAGCCCTTTGTGCGGGAGAGCGACAAGGTCTACGCACAAACAGCTTACGCAACACGCCTGAAGGCAGAACGATTCAACGTCATGTTCATATCCGACCTGGATGACAAGGACGTACGAAAGATGGGCATGGTCCCCAAGAAGAGTCTCACGGACGCGGTCAGCTCAATTGGTGCAGGTCAGGAATTGCTCTGCTACGTTATACCTGAGGGGTCGAAGACGCTGATCTTTTGAGGCAGGCTAAAGGAAAAAGGGAAGGCAAGAGGAGAAGAAATGGAGTGTACTGTCGAAGAAAATCTTGCCGCATGCACGTGCACCTATGACTGCGAGAGACGCGGTAAATGCTGCGAGTGCGTGGCATACCACCGCACAGATGAAGCAGATCCCCGGCTGCTTTTTTTCTAAAGAGGCCGAAAAGAGCTACGACCGGTCTATCAGCCGCTTCGTGAAGGATAACAAGTAAGGACGGCTGTTTCTTTGGTTTTTCTGGTTTGTCTGGTTTATTTCGTCTATACTGGTCTGCTCGTCTATTTAGTCTGTCTCGGTCCTGTAAGCCCTTCTGCCTTTAGCCTCTGTCCTTGGCACTTCGTACCTTGCCCCGTGACTCCTCGACCCCCGGAACCCTCGAACCCTCGAACCCTGCTCTAAGATGTGCCTGAACGCTTTTCTGATCGTCTCTTCGGTTACGGGCTCTGTCATCAGAGTAACGAGTGACAAAAACGATAAAGGCGAGAGGCAACGCAATTACCTGCGGGTCGATCATCTTCCAGGGAAGTCCAGCCAGAGTATCCCGCCCGACCAGGGCCTTGCACAATCCTATCGCCTTCGACTCCTGCTCATGAAAAAAGAGCATCCAGGTCAACGCAGAAGCAAAGCCACAGAGCATGCTCGCCCTGGCCGCCGCTCTACTGGCTCTCCGCCAGTACAGACCGAACAGATACGACGGAATGAATGTCGCACCGCAAAGGCCGAAGAAGAAGGCAGTCGCGATGGCAACGATACTCTCGGGCAATAGAAGGCCGAGGATCAAGGTTCCGAAAATACCAAAAACAATGCCGATGCGCGTCACAATAGTCGTCTCCGCAACAGACCTCCCGCGCATCAAGGCCTGCTCAAAAAAGTCCCTGCTGAGCGCCGTACCAAGGGAGTGGAACTGAGCGCTGTTTGTGCTCATCGCGGCAGCCATGAGCGTAACAAGAAAAAGTGCGACAAACCATTGCGGATAAAAATGGTCTACATAAAGCGGAACGATCTTATCGATATTTCCTCCGGCCATGTCCAGGGCCAGCCTACCGAAGTGATTATGGAAGATCACATTTGTGAGGGCGCCTACGGTGAATGCAAGGCCGGTTATGGAAAGATAGAAGAAGGCCGCGAAAGGGATCGATCGGTGGATTTCCTGGTCAGACTTCACGGTCATGAAACGGACACTCAACTGGGGCTGGCCCAGAACGCCAACCCCCACGCCCATAATCATCGTCGTGACCACATACCACCAGATAGGCGAACCAAAGGCCGGCATTGAGGTAAATCCGCGATGGCCCATACCTCTCAACGTTTCGGGCACGGCAGGCGAGAGCATGGAAAGGGAGCGGTGGGCTTCCGTCGGACCGCCAGCCAGCAGATACGTCGATATTCCCAGGATAATCATCACCACTATCATGATGGCGCCCTGAAAAACAGATGTATAGAAGACGCCTTTGAGGCCGCCCCACAATACATAGCATGCGCTTATCAGGGAAAAGGCCAGCAGGGCAGTGGCAAAAGGGTATTTTCAGATAGACCTCAACAAACCTGGAAACAGCTATGAGCACTGCCGCAGCATACATGGGCATGAAGAAAAGGATCACCAGACCGGAAAAGCCCTGGATGAACCTCGATTCGTAGCGCCTGCCCAGGAGCTCAGGGAAATGTGTGGGCATCGAGCGCCTTGCCCATCTTTCTCGTTCTTTTGCCAAACAGCACGTATGCCACCCAGACGCCGAGAAATATATTCAGGAATGTCAGCCACAAAAGGCTGAGGCCATACACACCGCTGATGCCTCCGAAGCCTATGATGGCCGAGGTGCTGATTGCAGTCGACACGTATCCCATCGCCATCACGAGCGGGATGCATTTGCCTGCCCGCCAAAAGATAGTCTGAGACGGTAACCGTTCTCCGATACCCGAGATAACTCAAGTATACGGTAATCAGAAGGTAGATGAGCACAAAGACGATGAGATAGATCATGGGCTACGGAAGCCTTTCAATCAGTTCAATCTCCTCGCGCTCCCACTGTATTTCCGCCTTGTAGTCACCATCCTTTTCTTCATACCCTTTGTTCCATCTGATGACGGCGTAGAGAAGGCAGAAAAAAAAGGAAATGAGCACGAGTAAAAAGCCTACGACAACCCAACAGTCGAGGTAGCGAAGCATCGTACTATTTGATTACACGCCGGCAGGATGATGTCAAGAAGAAACGGTCTGTCAGCCTTGGAGCGGAACCTGTCAGGATAGCGATGCGGGCTATCTGTAAATTGGCTAGCGTGCACAAGTAGCCTGCACCTGAAACATAGACCCTGTGTAGGCCCGGGGCCCCGTACTCCGGTAAGGAAGAATTCTGTAAGGAACCCTTGAACCCCCATCTAAAACTCAGGTCTTTCGAGGTCCCACATCAGGGTTTTTCCTGTTGTGGTCCTTGCGAAGAACGTCTATAATGGTAGGCGCCGCGGGAGTACCGCAGCCTGTTGTGAAGCTTCCTAAGGGGAGGTAAATCATGGCCAACGCAGTAGAAAGATGGGTGGAGGAGCAAGCGCGACTTACCGAGCCGGACAAGGTGTACTGGGTCCAGGGTACTGAGGAAGAGATGCGCGGCCTGGTTGAGATCGGCATCAGGGAGGAGAAGACGGCCGGCCATCAAACGTTCCGGGAGTTGAACCCTTCAGCCATTCCCCAACTCCTACCTTCATTGGAGCCACCCGAACGATGTGGCACGGGCTGAGCAGCTCACCTTTGTCTGCCCGCCGACAAAGGAGGATGCCGGTCCAAACAACAACTGGATGGAGCCTGAAAAGGCAAAGCAGATGCTCTATGAGCTTTTTCATGGCTGCATGCATGGCAGAACGCTCTATGTTATCCCCTATATGATGGGCCACCCCGCATCGCCGTACGCAAAGCCCTGCATCCAGATCACGGATTCGGTCTACGTGGTCGTGAGCATGTACATCATGACACGGGTCGGAAACGAAACGCTCAAGCGGATCGGGAACTCAGAGACATTCGTTAAAGGGCTGCATTCAATCGGCGAACTCGATCCGAACAAACGGTTCATCATGCACTTCCCCCAGGAAGAACTGGTTATGAGCATCGGATCGGGTTACGGTGGAAACGCCCTTCTCGGGAAAAAGTGTTTCTCGCTGCGGATCGCCTCTCACCAAGGGTATGAGCGAAGGCTGGCTCGCGGAGCATATGATTATCATGGGAGTGGAAGACCCGGACGGGGATGTCACCTATTTTGCCGGCGCGTTCCCTTCCGCCTGCGGCAAAACCAACCTTGCCATGATCGATCCGGTTTTCGAGGGGTATAAGGTCTTCACGCTCGGGGATGATATCGCATGGATGAACGTGGGCCCTGACAAGAGGCTGCTACGCCATCAATCCGGAAACCGGCTTCTTTGGTGTTGCACCGGGGACATCGGACAAGACAAACCTGAACATGATGAAGACACTGAGAGCAGGCAAGTTCTACCCAACGCTCTTTACCAACACGGGGCTCATCACCACGACGAACGCACCGTGGTGGGAAGGCCTCACGGAGACAGTCCCTGAAAACCTGCTCGACTGGCACGGTAATCCGTACGATCCGAAGAGCGGAAAGGATGTCGCCCATCCCAATTCACGTTTCACCGTCTCCGCGTCCAACTGCCCAACCCTTTCGAAGGAGTTCGATAATCCGAACGGCGTGCCCATTTCAGGCATTCTGTTCGGCGGACGGAGATCGGACACGGTACCCCTTGTCTGTGAGAGCTTCGATTGGGAGCACGGGGTGTTCAAGGCATCGTCACTCGGGTCTGAGACAACAACCGCGGCTGCCGGCCAGGTGGGTGTCGTGCGCCGTGATCCCATGGCCATGCTGCCCTTCTGCGGTTATAACATGGCCGATTACTTCCGCCATTGGATGGACATCGGCAAGAGGCTGCCCGATCCTCCAAAAATATTCTCCGTCAACTGGTTCAAGAAGGATGCAGCGGGAAAATTCATATGGCCGGGCTTCAGGGACAATTTCCGCGTCATCAAGTGGATGATCGACAGGATCAAGGGTAAGGTCTCGGCGAAAGAAACACCCATCGGTTTCATGCCCAATATGGCCGACCTTAACCTTTCCGGCCTCGACATAAATAAAGAGATCGTGGATAAGCTCTTCGAGCTGGATCGTGGCGAGTGGAACAAAGAGGTCGAGGGCATTGAACAGTTCTACGCCCAATTCGGGACCAGGCTACCGGAGGCCTTGAAGCTGCACCTGGAAAAGTTAAAGAAGAGTTTGTAGATACTCATACCAGACAAGGAGTAACCATCATGCAGGAGAAGAAACCAGTCAAAATAACGGACCTTACCCTCAGGGATGGCCACCAGTCGCTCTTTGCCACCAGGATGACCACGGAGGATATGCTTCCCATCGCAGAGAAGATGAACAGCATCGGCTTTTACTCCATGGAGGTCTGGGGTGGAGCAACCTTTGACGTCATGACCCGGTTTTTGAACGAGGATCCGTGGGAAAGGGTCAGGATTCTCAAGCAGAAGATGCCCGATACGAAACTTCAGATGCTTTTGCGGGGGCAGAATCTGGTAGGCTACAGGAACTATGCCGATGATGTTGTCGAGGCCTTCGTGGAAAAGGCCGCGGAGGTCGGTATCGACATATTCAGGGTTTTCGACGCGCTCAACGACGAGCGGAATTTCATTGCCTCCTTCAGGGCCATAAAGAAATGCGGCAAGCACATACAGGGTTCCATCTCCTATGCGCTTACCGAAAAGAGATTGGGCGGCCCCATATTCACCATTGACTACTACGTGAAGAAAGCACGCATCATAGAGGATATGGGCGCTGACTCCTTCTGCATCAAAGATATGGCGGGCATCATATCTCCCTATGACGCCTATGATCTCGTCGCAGCACTCAAATCGAATCTGAAGATACCCGTCCATCTGCACACCCACTACACGAGCGGGATGGCCTCTATGGCGTGCCTGAAGGCCATCGAGGCCGGTGCGGACGGTATCGACACCTGTATCGCCCCCTTTGCGCTGCGGAGTTCCCACCCGGCCGTCGAACCGTTTATTGTCACCCTGCAGGATACACCAAGGGATCCTGGCCTCGACCTTAAAAAATTCCCCGAGATCAACGACTACCTTGAAAGCATCATACCCAAGTACACGCAGTTCTCTGACACGACACGGTTCTCGGTGATCGACATTGGCGTGCTCATGCATCAGATTCCCGGCGGCATGATCAGCAACCTTGTCAGCCAGCTCAAGCAGTCAAAGGCACTCCATCGCATTAATGAAGTTTACGAAGAGATTCCCAGGACCCGTGCAGAGATGGGTTACCCGCCCCTGGTCACTCCTACGAGCCAGATCGTCGGTGTTCAGGCAGTCATGAATGTGATCGCAGGCAGGTACAAGATGATCACCAATGAGGTTAGGGACTATTTCTATGGGCTGTACGGTAGACCGCCGGCGCCAGTTGATCCTGAAGTCCGGAAGAAAGCGTTGAAAGGTTACGAGCGCGGCGAGACACCCGTCGACATACGCCCCGGGGACGTGCTGGAACCTGAGCTGGCAAAGGCGAGAGAGGCAGTCAAGGAGATATCGGACAAGATGGAGGATATCCTCATTTACGCGCTTTACCCGATGACCGGACTCGAGTTTCTGAAAAAGAAATACGGTAAGTGAGCATGTACATATACTGACGGTCCTTCTATACTGGCGCCCAACGCGCTCCAGCTCAAAAACATTCCCCTCGCTCGGTCCCGCCGGTCTGACCGAGACCGATATTATTAAGTTGATTGTTGTCCTGCCATGGTGGTAAAAGAAATAATTCACTAACTAACGTTTATTGGAGGAAAGGATGAGAAAGTACATCGGGCTGTTGAGCGCCGTGATCTTCGTGGCGTTCGCGTTCGTTTCACTTGCGGTCGCGGCTGACCTTACAGCGGACACGGTAACAAAAACGGGCAAGAAGACATCGACGGGCAAGATCTCCGTGAAGGGTGACAAGTACAGGCTGGAACCGGCCTATACCCCCATTTTTTATATCGGAAGAGGTGACAAAGGTGTTTTCTGGGAGATCAACGGGGCTGAGAAGACTTACGCGGAGGGCAAGTTGACCCCTGCCACCAAGCCGAAGATCGACGAGAAACTGCCGGGCGAGATCAGTAGAAAACAGGTAGGCACCGAGACGATAGATGGTCATCCTGCGAAAAAATCCGAGGTCAGCGTCAAGGAAGGAAACAAGACCGAAACGTATTACCAGTGGTGGGCAACGGACATCAGTTTCCCGGTCAAGCTCGCCAACACCAACGGAAACTGGAGCGTGGAATACAAGAACATAAAGAAGGGGGCTGCGGACAGCCTGTTCGAACTGCCTCCCGGGGTTTCACAGGATAAATCCTACGTCCCGGACGTGCTGCACTGATACCAAGTTGCCTTCATTCATATAGCTTCGTCGACCAGCAGTGGCTGTCTGCGCTCCTGACGCACTGACTATCGAAGTACGCCTTCGTTCGCCACGGCTTGAGCGCCTCGCTCTATTTTTGAATGCAACCTGGTAGTATACCGATTTGCATTCGGAGATGAGAGAACCGATAGGATCGGCATCTGAAGCAGCCGAGACGCAGGCGTACCCAGAGTACGTCGAGGAGAGCATACGCCAGTGATCCTAACGACGCGGTATACACTTGAAGGCGAATCGGTATCAGTCTTTCTTGGGCGGACAGACGATCTTGCAGAGCTCGTCCAGTACAGAGTCCGGCGGCACATCCTGCCAGTCTTTATACGAGCCGGCCTTCGCGTAATCGAGGGTTTTCCCTTCGGCGGTCAGATCGAAGACCTCCTGGGTCGAGAATTCGCGCCTCTCGCTGAAGCAGTTCAACTCGTACAGGACATTCCGGCGCGTCAACTGCTCATAGCCCTCGAGAGACATTGCCATGCTGTTCCGTTTTGCCAGATACAGGTTCTTGCCCTCCTCACTGAAGTCAAGGCGGGTCCAGGCGCGCACGATGCCCGGCGATGTCAGTGGCGTCCTCGACCTTGCTGTAATAATGGCGGCCTTCCTTGTCCGTGCCGTAGTAAGTCCAGTTGGCAGGCCGTCCCGCAAAAGCAGGCAGAACCTTATCCTTCCCTGATGGGCCCTCAGCCTGCTTAGTCAGCAGCCTCACCACGGCGAAGGTGACCACAAAGGAAAACAGCGCCAATAAGATCAGCCATTTTATTTTTCCGCGAAACACGCTACCTTCCGCCATGCTCACCCCCTAGCCTTACCTGTCTTCCTGAAGCCCTGACAGGCGCGCTACGCCGCGTCACCTGGCGCACTGCATAGTAGCATACTGTTTGTTGTTCTTGTAAGAAAAAGAATGGAAAAGGGGCCCGAAGGCCCCTTTCCGGTCATGTTGCTATATTGCCTTGCTGAAAAGCTTGTCGATAAGCTCCTTTTTCGGTGGTTTCGTCATGAGGCTCACGATGAAATAGACCAAGCCGCAGGAGATTACCAGGAACCACTCGTAGCTGCCCATGCCGTAGGACGGCTTGGGAACAAGAACCGTCGAGCCGCCGTAAAGGGTGGCGATCGTTCCCCAGACGACGCAGCAGATCGCACCCCACTTCGTGGCCCGCTTCCAGTAATAGGAGATGGCCGTCACAAAGAAGAAGACAGCGCCAAGGCCCATGGCTGCAAGGCCCATGAAGATCGAAAGGAGTGGCGGCGGTCTGACCAGGGTCCAGTAGAAGGGCAGGAATAGAAAGAGAGCGATGAGGAAATAGCCGAGATAGAGCATGCTCTTATCCGATACCTGCGGCCACCAGAGCTTTACGATGTCCCTGGTCACGTTGGCGCTCATGATGAAGACCATGCCGGCGAGGGTCGAAAGCGCCGCCGAGAAGAGACCCGCAACGTACGCAGCCAGCATTCCCGACCCACCCAGCGCGTGGGCAAGCATCGGTGCCGCGAGGTCACCCTTCCAGGGCTCGATCTTAAGCAGACCCGGGACCGTAGATCAGGCGGGCAACAAGGCCGTTACTGGAGCAGTCGAGCATGATAGGAATACCGGTGAAGAGCCAGACGATGCCCACAAGCAACCAGTAATCCTTCTTGGTGACCTTTTTCATGCCCAAGAACCGGCTGACGTTGTGCGGGAAACCAACGGCCATGGTGAAGAAAATGACGGGTGTTGCGAAAATACCCACATAGCTCGACATAAGCTGCGGGAACCCCAGTTTCGGAAGCTCGGGCCGGATGAGCGCCATCAGCTTCGGGTTCTGGGCGGCGATTCCCGTGGTTATCGCCTCGAACCCACCGGCGTATATCACCGCCCAGACGCCGAGAATGGTACCGACAATGGCAAAGATGAGCCCCTGGAGGGCCATCGCATACTGGTTCCCCACGTAGCCTCCCAGCACCATGTAGAGCCACGCTACAAAAACCGAGAGCAAGAGGCACCAGACTGGATCGAGCCCGGTCATCGCATACCAGACCGTCCCACCCGCCTTCAACTGGCCGACCGAATAGAGGAACAGGAAGAAGAGCATCGATATGGCGACAACCGTCTGGAGGGCCTTGGAATCGAACCGCCGCCCGATAGTCTCGGGCAGCGTTGCAGCTCCCAGCTTTGCCGCAAAATCCCTCGTTTTCATGGCACCGAGCCAGATACAGGGGACAATGCCCACAAGGCTCCAGATGCCGGCAAACCACATCCCGGAGAAACCCATCGTGTAAACGATGCCGGTCGAGCCGCAGAAGGCCCAGCCGGAGATGTAGGATGCGGAAAGCGCCGCGCCCGTGACGAGAGGACCGATGTCCCTTTTCCCGACGAGATACTCCTCGAAGGATGCCCACTTTTTCCTTCCCGCCAGGCCGAGAAATACAGAAATACAGAGTAAGATGCCGAGTGCGATCACACCGCTGATGATCATAGTGGCCGTCGGCTTTGGTACCGTTAGAAATTGCATTGCCGCTTGTGGATTCATTCTGGCCACCTCCTCGTGATCAACCAGGTCCCGATGACTGTCATGAGAGCCGTCCCTATGAATATTGATCCCCAGACATACCAGGAAAACATCAGATCTGCTACAACCTCAGGTGGTACGTTCGGCATATGTTACCCCCTTTCCTTTATTCTCGAACGCGCGCAAAGGTGCGTTCTTTCATGCGATTCTTCGATCACCTCCTTTTCCGTAAATTTTGGGCGTATTGAATACTGCGAAAAGCGAACTGAATAAGTAATCCGATGTCTGTTTCTGTTACGTCGATAGACGTATGCGGCCAGACAAACGATACTCCCCACCCCCCAGCGTATACACATAATAGAATGTTCAGCTGGAATGTCAAGAGAAATTTTTGGCTTCAGTCGTAGGTTTACAGCCCTGAGTGTTGGTATACAGTCTACAATCTTACCGATACGATTTTGGAAATACCTTCGTCTTCCATGGTAATTCCGTACATCGTGTTGGCGCACTCCATGGTGAGTCGATTGTGGGTGATAATGACGATCTGTGTCTTCTTGCTGATCGTCTTTGACGATCTCCATGAGAGATGCAAGGTTCGCGTCATCGAGCGGCGCGTCTATCTCGTCCATGAGCGTGAAGGGTGATGGTTTGGTATCCATGAGGGAGAGCAGGAAGGCTAAAGATATAAGGGCCTTCTCGCCTCCTGAAAAGAGTTCCATGCGTGTGACCCGTTTGCCCGGGGGCTGCACGTAAAGCTCCACACCGCTTGTGTCGGGGTTGAGGCTGAGTGTGCCCTTCCCGCCCTTGAAAAGCATCTGCGTGTACCTTTTAAAAGCTTCATTGATCTGGTCAAAGGTCTCAATGAAAAGGTCCTTTGAGACTGCATCTATTTTGGTGATCGTCTTTCTGAGAGAGTCCATCGCCTGGGCCAGATCCGTCTTCTGCGTCTCCAGGAATTCAGAACGTTCTTTCAACTCCTTGTATTCCTTCTCGGCCCGGAAGTTGACTTCGCCCATCGCTGAAACTTCGTCCGCCAGCTTCTGTCGTTCGGCCTCTGTTCCCGGGGGCGCGCTCTTGCGCTTCTCATCGAGTTCCTCTATTGCATACTCCGTGCGCAGCCGCTCCAGGACCATCTCTTTCCTCTCCTGGAGTACGGCTTTTTCGCGCTCGAGCCCCTCCCACTTAGACCGTACCTTCTCCAGTTCGTCCGAAACACGCTGCAAATCTTCGGACAGCTTACTCTTTTCCTGGTGCAGATCACCCAGTCTCTGCTTCATTTCAGTGTAGCGGGCTGACGCTTGTTCACACGTCAGACTCAGCTGTGCATGGCTTTCCCCCAATTCCTTGATACGTTGGGCTGCCTCCGAAAGACTCTTTTCCGCAGCTGCAATCTTTTCTTCAGCAGCCGTCCTGTTCGTCTCGGAGTCCTGAGCAGCACTCTTCTTGCGTTCTATTTCCTCGGATGAGGCTTTTGACAAGGTTCTTTCTCCTCTCCACATTGACCGAGACTTCCTGGAACTCTTTTTCGACCTCATCATACCGCTTTCGAGCGGCGTCCAAATCGCCTTTCAGCACCTGCAATGCCTCGTTGATGCTGGCCAACCTCGTCTTCAAGCCTCTCCTGCTCGGCCACGAGCTCATCACGCGAAGCAGGAGCCTGCTCGTCGGTTCCTTCTGTTCTCCAGGCAAATTCCTTGAGCCTGTCTGCGATCGTTCTGATCTCAGTCTCAATGATGATGCGTTCTTTCTCCTTCTCCGCCAGCGAATTCGCCTTTTGTCTCTTTCTTTGCAACAGGTTTTGAAGCTCCTGGCTCAATGTTGCGTGTCCACTTTGGACCTCGCCCATTGAAGCCTGCTGTTTCACGAGTTGATCCGCGATTTGAGCAATCTCTTTCTCGAGCTTCATCTTTTCCCGAAACTCCCTGATCGAGATGCCTCTCTTCTCCTTACTGGTGATGATAAGGCCCCGGGAATCGATGTAGGTGTCCTTGGCTATGAAGATGCCTTCCTCGCCGTTCTCTATGCGCTGGAGTGCTTCCGCCGCGGTTTCCACCCAGTTGAGTGCAATCTCCACCTCACCGTCCCGCTGTCTGAAGAGACCTTTTTCCGGAAAAAAGATGAAATTGCTTTCATGCTGCTTCACGGCATCGAGAGCGGCCTCAGGACCCGCCGCTGGGAGGACATGGTATTCCATCTCATCCGCGAAAAAACTTCTCTAACGCGCTTTCCGCCCCTTCGGGGGTTCTCACTATATCGATGAGTCTCTTGAATGGAAGAGTCCGCTCCTTCTGCTTTTCACCAATCGTCGCCAGCTTCTTGAAAAGTTCCTCTCGTCCTCTCTTCTCACCTTTGAGCCGCTCTATGCTGTCCCGCATCTGGGCGATGTCGTTCTCAACGAGCCTCATGCGCTCTACGAGCTCCTGCTCTTCTTTGTCCATCCCGGCCTTTTCAGTCGTTCTCGCGATCTATCTGATGCTTCAGGACAGCCGCTTTCTCTTCCAGGAGAACCAGCTTCCCACGCAGCCTCTTCTCCTCTTCGGACCTGCGCTCCTCCCGGACCTGACGCTCTCTCTCCATTCTTTCCAGTTCAAGGATGCGGTTCTTCACCTCCGTGAGGCTGCTCATCGACACAAAAAGCCGGTTTCTTTCTTCTTCGAGTTTTGCCTCCAGTTCTTCGGTGATCCCCCTCAGTTCCTTCTTCTTTTCCTGCAGGCTGCTGCTCAGCTGCTCATCACTCTTGCAGGGATGCCGCCCCTTGAGCAATCTCGCCCTCCAGCGCCTGGACCTCGCGCAGATGGCGCTCACCCTGCTCCAGCAAGCTCCTTTACCTTTGCCTGAAGCTCGGCGACCGACTCTGCCAGTCGATCCCTTTCTTCCTCAACGTAATTAAGCTCAAGGAGGCGGTTTTCCGCATCCTTTTCCTTTTCCTTGATATCGAGTTCGAGCTTGTCGGGCCACAGCATCAGCCAGCGACAACTCCTCTTCCTTCGCGTCGATGGTCTGCCTGACGGACGCACGCTCTTCTTCTTTCTTTCCCACCTCCTGCTGAAGCTCTGTTTCACGCTCGCCGAGCTTTGCTTCTCTCTTCTCGAGCTTCACGTAGGCATCGGCCAGGAGTGTGATATCCATCTCCTTGAGCCTTTCCTTGAGGATGTTGAAGGCCTTCAGCCTTTCCCATTCTTCTTCCGCCCTCTTCAGGCCCTTCACGACCTCGGCGTAGATATCCTCGACTCGTTCCAGATTCGCCTTGGTCTCTTCCATTCTCGTGAAGGCGTCCCTTTTCTTTTCTTCGAAGCGGGTAATTCCGCTTGCCTCTTCGATGGCCGTGCGCCGCTCCAGGGGCTTCATCTGAGCAAAATACTCGATATTTCCCTGTTCCAGTATCGCGTAGGAATTGAGCCCGACCCCCGTTCCGAGAAAGAAGTCCTGCACGTCTTTGAGCCGCACCTGGTCGGCATTGATGTAATATTCGTTGGTGCCGTCCCGGAAAATCCTTCGTTTCACGGCGACTTCGCGGTCACCGTCGGACAGACCGATGATCACCTCTGCCATGTTCACCGGTCTCTTTCCGTTGCTGCCGTGAAATATCACGTCACCCATCTCTTTGACGCGCAGCGATTTCGTGCCTCGTTCTCCGAGCACCCAGATGAAGGCGTCAACCACGTTACTCTTACCGCAGCCATTAGGCCCCACCAGGGACGTGACACCCTCGCCGAACCTGAAAACGGTCCTGTTAAGGAAGGATTTGAAACCAAGGAGTTCTAGCGTAAGCAGTTTCATGATATTGAGGCGATAGCCCGCTCGATCCTTTTTTCTACCACATTTTTCCCGAGTATATCGATCACTTCGAAAATCCCTGGGCTGACAGCCTTCCCCGAAAGGGCCACCCGTATGGGTTGAATGATATCAACAAGCTTCTTTCCGTGAGTCTTTTGCGATGGTCTCTATCAGGAGCCTTCTGGCTTGCCTCGTCCAGCGAAGGAAGCTTGCCGAAAATCGTTCAGGAATCGCTCAAGGATCGGCCTCGCTGCCGGAGTCAGAAACTTCGCTTTTGCCGAGGGCTCATATTCTATCTCTTCTCCAAAGAAGAATCGAGCCATCTGCGGCCATCTCTTTCAGGGTTTTTGCCCTGCCCCGGAGGTTACGAATGATCTGGATGAGCTTCGCGGGGTCAGGGGCAGAGTGACCCAGTGCAGCGATGAAAGGCGTGAGCCTCTCGGCAATCACCTCTACGGGCAAGGTCTTCATATAGTGATCGTTCAGCCAGAGAAGCTTGTCCATGTCGAAGATGGCAGGTGATTTACCCACATTCGGCAGATCAAACTTTTCGATGAGTTCCTCTTTGGAGAAGATCTCGTCGTCGCCGTGGGCCCACCCCAGCCGGGCAAGATAATTCATGAGCGCCTCCGGCAAAAAGCCGTCTTCTTTGTATTCCAGCAGAGAGGTCGCGCCGTGTCTCTTGCTGAGCCGCGCCCGGTCCTTTCCGTGGATCAGGGGAACGTGACCGAACCGGGGCATCGCAAATTTGAGCGCTTCATACATCACGATCTGTCTCGGTGTATTGTTGATATGATCGTCACCCCTGATGATGTGCGTGATGCCCATCAACGCATCATCCACGACCACGGTAAAATTGTAGGTCGGCGTCTGGTCGGTCCTCCATATTACGAGATCATCCAGTTCGTCGCACTGAAAGCTGATTTCTCCGCGTACAAGGTCATGGAAGGCCACGGTGCCGGACAAGGGCGTCTTGAACCGGATCACGTACGGTTTATCGGGTTGCTCTCCGGTTTTGTCCCGGCAGGTCCTGTCATAGGAAGGTTTCTGCCCTTCCTTCAGGGCCCGCTTTCTCTTTTCCTCCAGTTCCTCCGTGCTGCAGTAGCACTTGTAGGCATGCCCTTCCTGCAAAAGCCGAAGGGCATGCTCCTTATAAAGCTCCATCCTGGCGCTCTGAAAGAACGGCCCCTCGTCGTGCGTAATACCGAGCCAGGCGAGGCCGTCCAGTATGCCTCGGGTGTACTCGTCCCTCGACCTTTCCCGGTCCGTGTCCTCGATCCTCAGGACGAAGCTGCCCTTGTGATGTCTCGCAAAGAGCCAGTTAAAGAGAGCCGTCCGTGCCCCGCCAATGTGCAACTGGCCTGTGGGGCTTGGTGCAAATCTTGTTCGTATCATTTTTGCCTATTGTCTCTCCGAGTAACCCTGAAGTATAAAGAAAATTTCCTGCTTCATCAACCCTATTTTCCAGATACGAGGCTAAAGGCCCAAAGCTAAAGGGTAAAGGCCCCAAAAAGACCCAGCGGCTCGGGAATGCTTCGTTTACCTTCATCTTTCTCCCTTTGAGCCATCGCTTAGCCGCTTTAGCCTTTAGCTTTTAACTTTTCCGTCGAGGCCAAAGGCTAACGGTCCTCAAGGCAAAGCGGAGTTTCCTCCGTTTACCTCGCCTTTTTCCTTGACCTGGCCCTTAACCTTTAGCCGTTCTCCCTTAGCCTGTGTAGGCCGTTTTGCACGGAAAAACAGTTACTTATTGCGTTTTACGGAGCAAACTGGTATACTATAACCCCATATGAGAACGGAGGTAAGTATGCTGAAGATCGGAGAAGTTGCGGTATACCCAGGGCACGGTGTCGGAAAGATCGAGCGTATTGAAGAGAAGGAGATTTCCGGTACAAAACAGGCTTTCTATATCATGAGAATTCTTGATTCTGACATGACCATCATGATTCCCACCGATGGGGCTCAGAATGCCGGCCTGCGCTATGTAATCGCCTCGCGCGACGTGGTCAAGGTGTACGACATTCTTAAAGACAAGAACACCAACCATGATACCTCCCCCTGGAACAGGCGGTACAAGGACTATATGGAGAGAATAAAGAGCGGGTCGATCTTTGAAATTGCCACCGTATTGAGAGAACTTTACACCTTGAGGACATGGAAGGAACTTTCATTCGGCGAAAGAAAGATGTTTGAGACGGCCAGAAATCTCATCAAGAAGGAGCTATCCATAGCCCTGTCCAAAGATGAGGACGAGATAGTAACTGACATAGAAAGAATCTTCTCCAACAACGCCAGAGGTTAGTCTCCCTTGGATATCATCGTCCAGGTCTTTCTGGTCCTCGTAACAACGGTAACAAGCTACTACATTGTCAAAGAGATGTTCGGTAGCACCTTGTACGCAGCATTCGGCGCAATGGCCGGGGTCATGCTGGGCTACCTCATCATCAAGCTGGAGGAAAAACTAAAGGAAATACCGCTGAAAAACCTGATCGGAATCCTCATAGGGATTACCATCGGCCTTTCTGTGGCCAATCTTTTCATCTCCAAGCTTCTCCTCACCCATGCCAAAGACGTGCCTATAACACTTCCCATCTATGTACTTCTCTACTTTGTGATGGGCTACCTGGGCTTCAGGATAGGAGAGAAGAAGAGCCACACACTCGATCTGTCAAAAGTACCCCTTTTCCACCGCATGGAAGCTTCTGAAGGAAACAAGGTCCTTGACACAAGCACCATCATCGATGGCCGGATCGCGGATGTCTGCGAGACGGGGTTCCTTGAGGGGACCTTGATCATCCCGCAGTTCGTCCTGTACGAGATACAGCATATCGCAGATCTGCAGGACCCCGTCAAGAAGACCCGGGGCAGAAGAGGTCTTGAGATTCTCCACCGTTTGCAGAAACAGACCTCTGTTAAGGTGAAGATCGTTGATTATGACTTTCCCAAGCTCAAGGACGTCGATTCGAAGCTGATTGCTCTGGCAAAAAACATGAACGGCAAAATAATAACCAACGACTTCAATCTGAACAAAGTGGCGGAACTTCAGGGCATAGAGGTATTGAATCTCAATGAACTGGTCACTTCTTTGAAGCCGGCGGTGCTGCCCGCAGAACAGATGACGATACGCATCATCAAAGAAGGCAAGGAATACGGCCAGGGGATTGGGTACCTTGACGACGGGACCATGGTCGTTGTTGATGACGCACGAAAACTGCTCGGCAAAACGGTTGATGTTGTTGTGACAAGCCTCTTGCAGACCTCCTCGGGACGCATGATTTTCGCGAAATTGAAAGAACAAGCCGAGAAAGAATTTTACTTCCCAGACGAATATAAGCTGGAAGATCAGGTGAGATAGTCTATGAGGACCCTGGCGATCGTCCTTGCTGGCGGTGCCGGCAAGCGGATGGGCTCTTCAACTAACAAACAGTTTCTTCTCCTTGATGACAGGCCGATTCTCGTTCACTCTTTGCAGGTGTTCGAAGAGTGCTCGCCCTGTGGATGGGGTGTATCTGGTAGTTAATCAGAGGGACCTGCCGTTGATCCAGGAAGAGATACTGGAAGCTTACAAGTTCAGCAAAATCGTCAAGCTCGTCATCGGCGGGCGACTCCGCCAGGACTCGGTCAGAAATGGGCTGGAAGCGATTGATGAACCGTGCGATGTCGTGGTCATACATGATGCGGCTCGACCTTTCGTTTCTCCTGCATTCGTTGAGAAGACCATATCTCTCATGGAGATGTTTGATGCGATCATCCCTGCGTTACCCGCCAGAGATACTATAAAGGTAATTTCCAAGGAGGGGTTCGTATCTAAAACCCTTGAGAGAGACGCTCTCTGGCAGATCCAGACGCCGCAGACGTTCAAGTACGATCTCATTATCAGGGCCTATAGAGAGGGTCTTGCTAAAAAGCTATTGGGCTATGATGACGCGGCGTTCGTGGAATACCTCGGTAAACGGGTAAAGGTTGTAGAAGGCTCACCGTACAATATCAAGATAACTACGCCTGAAGATCTCATCATAGCAAGGGGAATCCTCTCCCAACTAAAAGGCAGTGCATGAGAGTCGGCCTTGGTTTTGACGTTCACGCTTTTGCCGAGGGACGCAAGCTGGTCCTCGGCGGTACTACCATCCCATTCCAGAAGGGATTCCGCGGCCATTCCGATGGCGATGTGCTGCTCCATGCCATCAGCGATGCCATTCTCGGTGCGGCTTCCGACGGCGATATAGGCCTCCACTTTCCTGATACCGACGAGAGCATCAAAGGAATCGAGAGCGAGAAGATACTTACACACGTGGTTGGCCGGGTGCGTACCAAGGGCTTTACCATCGTGAATATGGACGCCGTCGTCATCTGTGAAGAGCCGAAAATAGCGCCATACCGGGACCAGTTGAGGGAGCGCATCGCAAGCCTCCTTTCCATCGACATGGAACGAGTGAGTATCAAGGGAAAGACCTCAGAAGGGCTCGGTTATCTGGGCGAAGGGCGGGGCATAGCGGCATATGCCGTCTGTCTGCTCGCTGAGTGAGGAGACCCTATAGTACGCGTAAGGTTCGCTCCCAGTCCCACCGGTAACCTCCACGTAGGCAACGCCCGGACAGCCGTCCTCAACTATCTTTTGGCCCGCCACAACGCCGGCACATTCGTCTTGCGCATAGAGGACACGGACCTCGCGCGATCTGAGGCGCTCTTTGCGGAGACGATCCTCGAAGACTTGAGATGGCTCGGTCTCTCCTGGGACGAAGGCCCTTACCTGCAGTCCGAGCGCATCTCGATATATCGCGAACACGCGGATGCTCTTCTGGCTCACGGGCATGCCTACAAATGTTTCTGCGCCAAAGAAGAGCTTGAAGCCGAGCGCAGCGAGGCGCTTCGCAGAGGCGAGCCCCCGAGATACAGAGGGAAATGCCGGGCACTCTCCGAAAGCTCTTGCCAGGCCCTCGAAAAAGAGGGTAAACCCTTTGTTGTCAGATTGCGTGCGCTGGATGAGGAGATACGTTTCCGGGACGGAATGCACGGGGATATCTCCTTCCCCCGCGACCACGTGGATGATTTCATACTCGTCAGGCAGGACGGCATACCTTCGTACAACTTTGCAGCTGCCGTGGACGATATGGTGATGGAGATTACCGATGTCGTCCGGGGCTCGGACCATTTGTCAAATACACCGAAGCAAATCATGCTTTTTCTGATGTTTGACAGGAAAGCCCCCAGGTATGCTCACCATGGGCTTCTCATGGGTCCGGACAAGAAACCGCTGAGCAAACGGCACGGAGCCACGAGTATAGCCGAGTTCAAGAGTATGGGTATTTTGCCGGAAGCCGTCGTCAACTATCTGACCATTATAGGCAGGAGTGTGCAGCATGAATTCCTGCAGATGGAAGAACTGGTACGCGATTTTTCCATCGACGCTTATTCAGGCTCTGACTCACTCTTTGATCCTGACAAGCTCCTGTGGCTCAACGGAGCCCACCTACGGGCCTTGCCTCTCGATCGCCTCCTGTCAGAACTCGGACTGAACAATGCCTGGTCGGATAGGGTAGCACTGCTTCGGGAAAACGGAAAGACCCTGATCGAAATAAGAGGAGTTTCTGGACATCTTTGAGAGTTCCGGTATCCACGCTGGGGCTTTCGACTATCTCTCCCGCATGAAAGGCTTAGAGGGCTCTCTGGCGCTCCTGGGAGAGACGTTGGCAGGCAATGCGAAAAAATCATTTGAAGAGATTTACGAAACCATGGAGAAAAGCACAGGACTGGCCAGGCGGGACCTGATGATGCTCTTGCGTATTGCTATAACAGGCAGAAAGAGTGGGCCTCCATTGAAAGAAGTCTTTCGTCTCACACCAGAGCAGATTATTCTGGAGAGGGTGTCATGTTTGCAGAAGAAGTTCGAAGTTTCGGTAAGCGCTTGAAAGGTATTTTCCGCAGTCTTTCTTTGAGGACTCAGCTCCTGCTGATTCTTCTTTTCCTTCTCCTCACCTCGATCGGATCGCTCACCATCATCTACGCAAAGAGCGAGGAGCTGATCCTTGAGAAGGTGACGGACAATATTGATGATATCACAAAGGCAATCCAGATCAGCGTCGAAGAGCTCACGTACCGGGGAGACAGCACCCAGAGACTGAAAACGTACGTCGATACGCTCAACAAGAAAGGGATACGTGAAATCTCCATCCTGAGCGATGCGTCAGAGGTCATAGCAAGTTCGGACCCGCAGAAGATCGGCACGGTCCAGCAGCCCCCCAAGAAGACGGTGGCGGCCGACAAACCGGGGAGAAAGAAAGACCTGATGATTACCGCGCGCCTCGGCGAAGAAACGGGCAAGAAGGAAGGGCAGCGTCTTTACAGCGTCATCATGCCTGTTTCAATCAAGGGACAGAAGATGGGCTACATTCACGTAAGCATGGTCCTGGATGATTACAAGTACCTTCAGCGACGAAATCACCTGAAGAGGATCCTCAGCACGATCTTTGCCTTCAGTATAGGTATCATCATCTGCCTGATCTTTGCGGAAAAGTATACTGACCCCATCAAGAGGATTGCCACCGCAGCCAAAAAGATAGCCGGCGGTGAACTTGTCAAAATTCGTGATACCGGTCGCGGAGATGAAATTGGGGTGATGGTCAAGAGTTTTAACGAGATGGTGGACAAGCTCAGCGAGAGAAAGGAGTTGGAGGAAAAACTGAAAAAAACCGAGCAGCTTTCGATGATAGGCCAGCTGGCGTCGGGCATTGCGCACGAAGTGCGAAATCCCCTCAACTTCCTTTCCCTTTCCATCGGTCACATAAAGGAACGGGTCACCGAAGAGAACGTATCCGGCAGGGACGATATTACGGCCCTTCTGGACAACTTGAAAAAGGAGATATACAGGGTTAACGAACTGATCAATAACTTCCTCTTTGTGGGCAAGCCCATCGTGTTGAATAGAACCTGGGTGGCGCCAGAGGCGCTGGTGAGTGATGCTCTGGCTATGGTGAAAGACAAAGTGACGGACGAAATCGAACTCAGCTACTGTTTGCAAGGACGGCGGGCAGGTTTACTGCGACGTGGAATATATGAGGATCTGTGTCATCAATCTGATTCTCAACTCTATCCAGGCGATAGAGGGCACGGGCACGATTCTCATCGAATGCGGAAAAGAAGACGGGTTCTCCTACATTTCCGTAACGGACAGTGGGAAGGGTGTGGCTCAGGACGAGGTTGGAAAGATATACGAACCATATTACTCCACAAAAAAATATGGCATCGGTCTTGGTCTCACCATCACCAAAAGACTTATCGAAGAGCATGGAGGCACCATTTCCATGGAAAGCTCAGCAGGGCAAAAGACCGTAATCACGATAAAGGTGCCGTATCATGAAGCATGATGCGAGAACAGTCCTCGTTGTCGAAGACGACCACAATCAGAGAGACATCATCAAGACCATCCTGGTCAAAGAGGGCTATTACGTGGAGGATGTCGGCACTGGCGGCAAAAGCCATAGAACTCCTGAAAAGCGGCTCTTTCGACGTTGTTCTGACCGACTTGAGGCTGCCCGATATGGATGGAACGGAGATACTCAAGGAGGTCAAGTCACAGAACCGGCCCTGTCACGTGATCATAGTGACAGCCTTCGGTTCCATTCCTTCTGCAGTGGAGGCAACGAGACTGGGGGCTTTCCATTATCTGGAAAAACCCTTTGAAAAAGACCAGCTTCTTCTCGTCCTGCAAAACGCTGTGGATCAGGTCCGTCTGCTCAAAGATAACATCATGCTCAAGGACCAGCTCGTCGACAAGTTCCAGCTGGATAACATCGTCAGCGACCACGGGAGCATGCATGAGCTCTTCAAGATCGTCCGGAGGGTTGCACCCACGAACTCCACTGTCCTGATCTACGGCGAAAGCGGAACAGGGAAAGAGCTTTTCGCCAAGAGTATTCATTACAACAGCCCCCGGGGGCAACGCCCGTTTTTCGCTATCAATTGCGCAGCCATACCGGAAACCCTCCTGGAGAGCGAGTTGTTTGGTTACGAGAAGGGCGCCTTCACGGGAGCAGTAACAAGACACATCGGCCTGTTCGAGCAGGCAAACCACAGTACCCTTCTTCTTGACGAAATCGGAGACCTCACCCCGGCCATGCAGGCCAAGGTGTTGAGAGCCATTCAGGAGAAAGAGATACGTCGGATCGCCGGGAAGGAAACGATCAAGCTGGACGTCCGGATCATTGCTGCAACGAACAAGAAGCTGGAAGAGGAGATCAAAAAAGGCATGTTCCGGCAGGACCTCTACTACCGCCTCAACGTGATAGCGTTTACCATACCGCCTCTCCGGGAGAAGATGACGGATATCCCGGTGCTGGTAGAACATTTTCTCAAGAGATTGAACGAGTCGCACGTGAGAAAGAAGAGCATCTCCAACGATGCCCTCCAACTGCTTATGGGCTATTCGTGGCCCGGTAACGTGAGGCAGCTTGATTCGGTCATCGAAAGGGCGTACGTGATGTGCGAAGGGGATACGATAGGTGCTGAGCATATGCCGGAAGAGATCAAACAAGGACAGGAAGCGACA
Organism: uncultured delta proteobacterium; assembly: GCA_963821605.1. GTDB lineage: Bacteria > Desulfobacterota > Syntrophorhabdia > Syntrophorhabdales > WCHB1-27 > JADGQN01. The sequence goes on from CAWGEZ010000038.1 coordinate 30,967, forward strand.
GTTCGTGCAACAGACCTTCCGACACAAAATACAATTTCTCATCGACGCGAGACTGACCGCTGCAGAATACAGGCTCTACCTTTATCTCTCAAGCCTCGACCGCCTGGACGCCGGGTACTCGGCCATGACCGAACCAAAGAAAATCATCGAACAGCTCAACATCAACAAGGACACGTTCTACACAGCCATCGCAAAGCTCAAAGAGCTGGGGCTTTACGACTTTAAGCTGCGCTCCAGCCAGGGGAAAAATCCGGCAACCCCGGGATCATCATAAAAATAACCGTCGGAAATCTCCGACTGGGTCCGATATCGTAAGTCGGAAAAATCCGACGCACAACGCCACTCCCCAACACCATATATTGTAACATATCAATATTACTTACGTTTTTAGAATAGAGGTCCTGGCATAACAGATGCACTTTAGACAACAGGTTCACAAAAAATAAACGGGAGGTGGTGATAGAATATGCAGAAGGCGCTGTTAATGGCTCTGACATCACTGGTCAGCGCTGCGCTCGTGACCGCCGTGTTTGCTCAACCTCCGGCAGACAAGCCCGCAGCGGTAGCCCCTCAGAAGGCTCATGCCTCAGCGCCTGAGAAGAAGAAACCAGTGGTTGAGCGAAAAGCCCCTGAGAAGAAGGCAGCCAAGGGCAAGACACACCAGTACAGCGGTGATGTCACGAAGGTGGACACCTGGGCGAAGACCATCGTCGTGAAAAGCAAAAAGGACGAAACAACCTTCGACGTGGGAACGGCCAGGATGAAGGGCGACGTGAGGGAGGGCGACAAGGTCACGGTAAAGTACACGAAGAAGGAAGACAAGATGATGGCCTCTTCCGTGACGAAAGAAGCCGAAAAGAAAGAAATGAAGAAAGAGATGGAACCGGGTGCAAAGCCTATAAAGCCTGCATCCGCAAAGAAGTGATGAACACACAAAAAAACCAAAGGAGGATCGTATGAAGAAAGCATTGTTAGTGGCTCTGACGTTAGTGATCAGCGTAGCGTTCGTAACAGTCGTGTTTGCTCAGGCCCCGGCACCCGAAAAAGCTGCTCCTATGGCGCCTGAGAAGAAGGCAGCAGCGCCTGAGAAGGTCAAGAAAGCACCCGCGTCGAACGTAAAAGAGGAATCTACCGCAGCGGGCGAGTCGAAGAAAGCCGACAAGGGTGCGGCTCCGAAAGCTAAGAAGGGCGGCGTGAAGACAGAATCTACCGCAGCGGATGAGTCGAAGAAGGCCGACAAGGGTCCGGCTCCGAAAGCTCCCAAGGGCGGCTCAATCCCTCAGGAATCCACCCCGGCAACGAAGTAGTCTAACGAAGCTGTCAGTAAAAAGGGGGCCGATGGCCCCCTTTTTGTTAGTCTAGTTCTTTGGTTCTATTTCTGGTCTGTCTTGAGTTTCTGATCCGTGATGGACCGATAAGGAACTAGAATAGACCCAGCTTTAGATGCTCGGCGGGTCAGGCTCATCGCGCACGCCTGCCAGGCCATATATCCAGGGAAGGACACGAGCGAAGAGCTGCTCATCTCCTTTCAGAACCATGCGCCAGTGCACTCCGCCTCTTTTTTGAGCGCATCGGGCCTATCATGCGATGGTCCAATCCCTCCTGCCTGAGCCGCTCCACTGATCTCCCCGACAAGGCGCTCGCCTGCCTCGCCTTTCTTCCGCACTTCAACCAGGAAGAGTCTCGTATACGGGGGGAATTCAGCCGCTCTTCGTCTGGCCAGTTCTTCGGTATAGAACCGGTCCTCATCCACGAGGTGCGAAACATCGATGAGACTTTTCTTGCCGACAACAACAAAGACCTCTTCCGGTTGCAGCGCGTCGATCAGATTCCTGAAGGTCTGATAGACTCTCTCGTGCGCTCTGTACCCGGCTACCCACAAGAATTCTTCCTGGCCCATGAGCACGAGCCGTTTGACGCGAAGTCCATACAGTCTGGAGAGTATTTGGGTCCCGATCGTGATGGTGCCGGGAGCACGAGCAACCTGCAAAAATGACCGCACGTCTTTCTTCCTGATACTCTCGCCGGTAATCCTGAGCAGGTGAGGTTCGGGCAGGGATGCTCTGATTCTTTCTTCGACGTATTCCGCTCCCGTTGCGGAAAACTGAATGAGGCTCCCGCCACACTGAGCGCACTGTCTCATCATAGGGAAGACTTTTTTTACAGTTAGAGCAGACGAGGCTATCCCCCTCCCGATGGTAAGTGAGCGGCGTTTCACAGCCAGGACAGAGAAAAGGCTTCTTGCACTCGAGACAGTAAAGACGCGAGGCGTAATCTTTTCGTGGAGTATAGATTGCCATTGTCTCGTTGTCATGAACCGTCTTATCGATAATCTCGACAAGCTCAGGCGGCACGTGATCTCGTGCGTGGCTTTCTGTTCTGATCTCCGAGACACTTCTTCCCAGGCAGAGATCTTGCTCCTTCTTGAGAAAAATTAGCCTCCGTCCCGTGCCAGCCGGACAACATCGAGCGGAGGGGACAGCGCTGCCGAGTAGAATCGGCATCCTGTACAAGCTCAGCACTCTTCATGGCAAGCTTCACCGCGTTGAAATGAAAGGCCTCCTCATTCCTGTACTCATCCTCCTCGGGTCGTTCCACGATGATGAGGCCCCTGTTTATCGACGGGCAACAGGACAGCGCTCTTATTGCCAAGGATCAGGCACCCTTTGTCTGTCCGTGCCCGGAAGAATGTCTCCATCTGGGCCTTTGGGTTGGGAGCTCGTATGCCAGAGCACACGCTTACCGAGCGCACTCGTCAGGAAACGATAAAAATAGTCCCCCACCACGTGAAAGTCAGGCAGCAGCAACAAGACGTTCTGCCCCTGGTCAAGCTTCTCCGAAATAACCGAGAGATACTCTTCTCTCCGCTGTTCGACGCCCGCAATGTAAAGGCTCGGCCGATATCCTTCCGTCGGCCGATGATGCTCTCCCAGCGGCTCGAAGGGTGAGCCGGTGTACGAGTCGTAAAAGTGAATAAGCCCCTGACGATGATAATCCCACACCGCCCACTTACCGACAAGTGCGTATGCTGCTTTGACTGAGAGCCCATCGAGGTTCCGGACTTGCTCATCTCTTGCCTTGACCGATAGATACTTTGCCACCTGGAGCTTTGGAGACAGAGCATATTTGAGCACAACACCTATCGGGGCAAGATAGTAGTGCGAAGCCCATTCGCAAAGCTGAAAGCTCGTCCTTTCGATCAGTGGAAAGATGTCGAGAATGTCGGCCAGTTCTTTGAGGGTGCTATCCTCTCCCTCTTCCAGGGCCAGGATGAATCCGGTCATCATCCGGCTGCCGAAAGGGATTGTTACCCTCGACAAGGGCTTTGCAAAAGGCTCCCACGACTCAGGAACAGTATAGGAGAATGTCTTGCGGAGAGGCAAAGGCAGTGCTACATGGGCAATCATGTAGAGAGCAGAAAATCTTTCAGATCAAGATTCTTGACCAACTTCACGTTACGTATCGGCTCGCCTAAGAAGCGGCTTCCCACTTCAGAAAAACTCTCCGGCGAATCGGTAACAAAATAGCTGGATCCCCCGCGGCCCGAATCCTTCAGCAAGCCGCGCGCGCCCAAAAGCTCCTGTACTTCCATGGCTGTCTCCCTGCCGGTATTTACTATGAAGACATCGGGGCCGAGTTCCTCGCCGATCGTGCGCTGAAGGATCGGGTAGTGCGTGCATCCCATGACGAGCACATCGATGCCGGAGCTCATGAAACGGTGACAGGTACTTCCTGACCACAAGGTGAGCGACCTCGGAATCTTCCCACCCTTCTTCGACTATCGGAACAAAGAGAGGACATGCCTGCGACAGGACCTGCACATGACGATCGATCCTTCTGACCGCCCGCTCATATGCCATACTTTTCACCGTAGCCTTCGTGCCTATGACGCCTATCTTTCTTGCTTGTCGTCTGTCTGGCTGCAGCTCGCTGCTGCCGGATCAATCACACCCAATCACCGGTATGGGAAGTTTCTTCTTAAGAATATTGAGGGAGAGCGCAGACGAGGTGTTGCATGCAATCACGAGCGCCTTTATGCCTTTCGCGAGAAGGAAGAGAGCAGTCTCAAGCGCGTAGCGTGTTACGGTGTAGGGAGACTTGTTACCATAGGGCACCCGCGCTGTATCGCCAAGGTATATAATATCTTCCATGGGCAAAAGGCTTCTCACCTCCTTGAGCACCGTGAGCCCGCCAATGCCCGAGTCAAACATCCCGATTGAAAGATTTTGCATCGACAAAGCTTATGTGACGGACCGGTAAAAGTCAAGCCGCCGTTGGCTGCTGCCGACCGCTTCCTCGGTTCCTCGCTTCGACTTTTGTAGCTATTGCGTGACACTCTTTTATGACTTATATATAATGGGAACAAGACTAACCATAAGCCGTAAAGGTCGGAAACCGAATAGACATTTTCCTCGTCGACGCTTACCACGTGCGGCATGATGTTCCTAAGTGGGGTAAAGGGGGAGTCGTATGAAAAGGGTTCGTTACTTTGACGGGATGCTTCTTTCAACGGCAGATTTTCAGAGCTGAGCAGCAGTATCTTCGCGAGAAACAGAAGATGCACAATCGCTGTTTGCATGGCTTCGGCGTGGTATGTGGACTCGATGTGTCAATATTCAAAGGAGTCATCCGTATCAGCCCTGGCCTTGCCCTGTCTTGCACGGGTGACGAGATCACGCTTGACGAGCGGGTTGAAGTTCCTCTGCCCCAAACAAAAAGCAATGCCTACCTAACCCTCCGTTACCAGGAGCGAGACATTGATCCGGTTCCTGCCCCGGCAGGAGGAGGCGTTGAGAATTCCCGAATCGAAGAGACTTATGAAATTTCGTTTCAGGAACACGATCCGTGCCACGGACATGCACGAGCCAAATCTGCGAGATCCCGGGCGCTTGGTTGCGGGAAAGGCCATCCGATCGCCATTGCAAAACTGACACACGGAAAGGAGGGCTGGAGGATCGATCATGAATTTCAGCCACCTCGCGTGGCGGGGCTCACCCGATAGAGCTGTGAATCATTCGACCTTTAGGTCTGAAGCAGTGGGGTTATACCGACTCGGATATCAAGTCTCGGAGACCGAGGCGGCAGCGAGTTTGAGTCCGACGCAGTGCGTACTATGAAGTACGTCGAGGCAGTGCGACGCAGGTGACAACGAAGGTATACGATTTGAATCCGAGTCGGTATCACGCCTTGAGAAGCCCCAGGGCAGCTCGTCACCTCTTCCATAGTCTCGGCAGCCAAAGCCCGACAGGCCATGGCGCCTTGTTTAAGCGCATCCATGACGTAGGCGTGATCATTCTTAAGAAGAAGCGCCTTTTCCCGGATTGGCGCCAACTCCGCCATCATCTGCTTGAAGAGGATCCGCTTGCAGTCGATGCAGCCTATGGATGCGGTGCGGCATCCCTTATCCAGCTCGCCGGATACCATCTCCTCAGGCGAGAAAGCGCGATGCATCGTGAAGATATTACAGACTTCCGGATCTCCAGGGTCACTCCGTCTCACCCGATTCACATCCGTGACGGCAGTCCTCAGTTTTTCCCACATTTCGCTCTCTTCTTCCAGGATGCCGATGTAGTTGCCGAGGGTTTTTGACATCTTGCTCCTCCCCTCAGTGCCCAGGATCTTAGGTGCACAAGAGAGGATCGCCTCAGGCTCCGGGAAGATCTGGCCAAACCGGCTGTTGAACTTCCGGGCTATTTCCCTGGACAGTTCCACGTGCTGTACCTGGTCTTCCCCGACGGGAACAAAACCGGCTTTGTAAACCAGGATGTCTGCGGCTTGCAGCACGGGGTAACCCATGAGGCCCATATTTATGTTGCCGCGGTGCTGCTTCGACTTGTCTTTGAACTGAGTCATTCTTTCCACTTCGCCCACAGGTGTCACGCAGTTGAACACCCATGCCAATTCTGTGTGCTCCGGAACGTGAGACTGAACCATGACATGACATTTCTCCGGGTCTAACCCGCAGGCCAGCAAAATAATGGCAGTGTCCAGGCTGCGCTGGCCCATCTCGCTCGTCTCATACTCAACCGTGACCGCGTGATAGTCTACGACAGAGTAAATGCAGTCGTATTCCTCCATCAGCGAGACCCACTGCCTGAGAGCACCGACGTAGTTTCCTATGTGAATGTCGCCCGTAGGCTGAATACCGCTGAAAACTCTCTTCACTCAAACACCCCCGAAGCCGCCGTCAAATCCAACCGGACTATTCTGAGATTGTTCCCGAGGCAAATTCTCGCAATGGCCGGGTTAGAATCTACACTAGGGCCGCCTACAAAATCAATAAAGGCAGGGCAGCAAAAGCAATGCATTAAAGAATTGACAATGTTTTTGGAAACATACTATATATACTACATGCAAGTATTGTATACAGTACTTCTTTCATGCGGTCCTTATTTGCGGAAGGGTCGGCATGACGACTCGTTGCGGCGAAAGAGAACCCCATCACCCATAGTAGACTCACGTACCTAAGGAGGTAAGAAGAATGGCCAGTCCAGATAAGAGCCAGGAAGCAAAAAAGAGAAAGCTTCTCAGGGAGCACGTATACACTGGTGTTAAGAGACGCTATCATAGGCGGCGACTTTAAACCGGGGAAGAGACTTATTGAGGAAAAGTTAGCGGCTGATATGGCTACAAGCAGAACGCCCGTGCGGGAAGCCATTCAAAAGCTGGAAAAGGAAGGTCTTATCTTCAGGCTTCCAAGGGGCGGCTTTGCCGTCAAATCGGTTACCGAGGACGAAGTAGAGGAGATCCTGGGATTGAGGAGCGTTCTCGAGGGATACGCCGCGTTCCTCGCGACCTCCAGAATTACCGACGCTGAGTTGAAACAGCTGGATGAGATCATCACGCGAGAAGATGCATGTCTCAACAATCTCGACGTTGATGAATTTATAAGGCTCGACGGCGAGTTTCACGACGTACTTTACAAGAGCCGCGAAAAATGCCCGCCTGTACGGCCTGCTGAACGATCTCAGAGACTACATGTATCGCTACCGGGTGATCATACTCCATTATCAGAGAAAGCTTCACCTGGCCGTGCAGGACCATAAGGAGATGCTGGCCTCCATAAAGGCGAAGAGCCCACGGCAGGTCGAAAGACTGGTGCGAAAGCATGTGAGCAGGGGAAAGGAGATCATTAAAAAGAAGATCAAACAGGGCGAGCAAGCGCGGGCCTGGTAAGCCCGGGAGCAGCGAATCGATTATAATCACTGCGTGAGAGTAAGTATTGTCGCCATCATTCTCGTGCTGCTCTGTGTTGGAGTGCAGGTGCGAGCGGAAGGGCAGGAGGCGCCCGCAAGGGCTGAGAGCCGGCAGGACGAACCGGCCGATACTTCACCTATCGTAATCATTCAGCCGCAGGAAGCAGCAAAGCCTCAGCCAAAGAAGGATCGCATGCTGACGGAAGAGGAGGCATACGACCTTGTCTGGAATTTGCCGGAAGTTAAGAAGGAGATTGAAAGGATTCTCGAGCAGGGGGGTGTCCCGTTCTCAACGGTTGGTGCAAGGCCAAGTCCCGCCGGCCAACCGGAAGAAGGCAAGTCGTCCTATGCCATTCATTTTCAAGGACTGCACGCAAAGGATGTATTGGTCGACCTGCTCTTCTCTATTGACGTCTTCACCGGCCGAATTTCAGTCTATGATTCATCCGCAGGATCGTTTATCTCTCTTGATGATTGGCGTCGCCAGAGAAAGTGAGGGCCGTCAGTGTGTCAACGTTCGCACCGCCGACCCAGCGCTGCACCGTCTTTAATTAGTCCCGGTTCTTATGGTATAGTGGTGCACATTTACACCTGTACCGTGAAAGATCGGGCTGTTTCGAGCCGCACGCTGCACAGACCGTAGCGAAGGAAAAGGAGTTTACATGTTTAAAGGACTCATGATGACTATCAAACCTGAGTCACTACTCATCTCCTTCGTCGCGGTGAGCACCGGCACGGTCATCGCATCGCTATATGGCCCCGTCCACTGGGCCCGTTACAGCCTCACGCTCCTGGGCATGGTTTTCATGCAAGCAGGGGCGAACGTACTGAACGACTACTTCGACTACAAGAACGAAGTCGATACTTCCCATGTTCCAGGGAGCTTCGGCACCGGTGGTCGCGCCATAGGACGGAGCCTGTTGTCTTCCGGCCAGGTGCTTATTCTTGGGCTCCTCTTCTATGTATTCACACTGCCGATTGGCATCTACCTCACGGTTAAAGTCGGGCTTCCCGTCTTGGTCCTGGGCCTGATAGGATTTTTTGTCGGCTTTTTCTACACGGGCGGTCCCATCGGCTTCAAATACTACGCGCTCGGTGAACCGGCAGTCTTTCTGGTATGGGGACCGCTCATGGTGAGTGGCGCCTACTATGTTCAGCGTGGCTCATTCTCCGCGCAGTCGATCTTCGTATCACTCCCTGTCGGCATCCTGGTGGCCCTGATTCTTTTTGCGAATAACATCAGGGACCTGGCTTCTGACACACGGGCACGCGTCCGTACCATCGCAACGATACTCGGGAAGGAAGGGGCTGTCAAACTCTACCGCGCCCTCGTATTCGCCTCTTACGGGATCACCCTTCTGCTCGTCGCGGCCTCACAGTTGAGTCTGTGGGCTCTCGTCACGCTGATTTCCCTTCCTCTTGCTCTCAAATTGATCAAGCAGATGCAGGTTGCGGTCCCTCCTGACGCAGATGCGAGGACCGCGCAGCTCAACACGGCTTATGGCCTGCTTCTCATTATTTCGCTCGTACTGCAAAGGCTTTTCTCTTGACGCGTTTTCAAAAACTATGCCTGACAGTGGCTGCTGCTTGTCTCCTCTGGTTCGTCACCTTTGCCGTACCTTCCGGTAATTTCTGGCTCAAACTCTCCTTCTCGGCCTTGCTGCTCGCGGTGTTTGCCTTCAAACCTGTCCTCGATCAAAGAGAGAGGCTGCTCACCGTAAATAGACGCTCTGTCTTTGTAGGCATCCTGTCTGCAGTTCTTCTCTACGCTATCTTCTGGATCGGCCGGGAGGCATCGATAGCCTTATTTCCATTCGCTTCGCGGGAGATCGGCAATGTATACGTGACAAAGGCAGAGCTCAACCCTGCAGCCATTGGATTGCTATTATTCTTCGTCATAGGACCCGCGGAAGAGGTCTACTGGCGGGGCTTTGTTCAGGAAACCCTGAGTGACCGCTTCGGCCCGATTACCGGCCTGTGCGCGACCTCAGCCGTCTATGCTCTCATCCACATCTTTGCTTTCAACTTCATGCTGTTGGTGGCTGCAGCCGTCTGCGGCCTGTTCTGGGGATTGCTTTACCTGCGGGAAAAGAGCCTCATACCGGTGATACTTTCCCATGCCCTCTGGGATGTGATGACGTTCGTGCTGTTTCCCTTCAACTAACGCCAAGTTGCCTTCATTCATATAGCTTCGTTGCCTGCGTCGGCACGACTCCGACGTACTTATAGTACGCCTCCGTCCTTACAGGATGCTTCGCTATCGCTATCCTCCTGGTCGCCTCGCTCTATTTTTGAATGCAACTTGGCGTGAAGTGTTCGTAATACCGTGCTTCGTTCTTGGTTCTTGGTTCGGGCAATGACGAATAACGAAGAACGAGGAACGAGAACTGTCTGTGCTCACCCTCTGTAGTAGCTCATGGCCTCAGGGATGAGGGCCTCAATCTGCCTTATCCTGGTCTCCGGCGCAGGATGTGTTGACAACAATTCCGGGGTCCGGCTGCCGCTGGAACTGGCCATCCGCTTCCAGAAGGGAACCGCTTGCCTGGGATCATAGCCCGCCTTTGCCATCAGAATGAGGCCGATCCGGTCTGCCTCGGACTCTTGAGTCCTGCTGTACGGAAGCAGGAACGCTACGTTTGTGCCAACGCCGTACGCCTGGAGGAAGAGGTTGCTCGTGGCAGCAGGACTCGTCGAAAGGGCGACCGAGAGCGCCGCGCCTCCCATCTGCTGAAGAAGTCCCTGGCTGACCCGCTCATTGCCGTGCTTTGCCACGGCATGTGCGATCTCGTGGCCCATCACGACCGCAAGTCCCGTCTCGTTCTGGGCTACCGGAAGAAGCCCCGTGTAGACGGCCACCTTGCCGCCCGGCATGCACCATGCGTTCACAGTCTTGTCATCCTGGATCAGGTTAAACTCCCACTTGTAATTGCGCAACTCTGATTCCAGTCCACGTTGTCTCAACAGGTCCTCTGTTGCTTGCGCGATCCTGGCGCCCACGTTCCTCACCATCTGCACCTTCTGCTGGTCCTGGGAGAGTGTTGCTTTGTGCAGAACATCCTGATATTCCTGCAGGCTCATCGTGAGCAATTCTGAATCGGAAACCAGATTGAGCGATTGCCGTCCTGTGATAGGTACGGTGGTGCAGGAAACGAGGATGAGCATAGCGAGACTCAGACCGCCAAACACCCGGATGGGCAGGACAATTCTCTTGCTTGTCGGCTTGCGCATCGTGACCTCCCTGTTATGGACAGCCAACCTCATTCTTATATTATTCTGCTCTTGTTGCGGGTTTGCAGGTGGTATACGCAAAAGGGCCGGCCCGAAGGATTCCCCGGCCGGCCCGAAAACAGACTTAAGTCGCTTTACGCTTTCGCTGCAGCCGCGTCCCGTGCGGCAATAGAGCGACTCACAAACGTAAGCAGTGCCGCTATTATGAGAACGGCGATGATAATAAAAAAGGTCAGCGTGTCTGAGCCTGTAGCGTCTTTAACGCGGCCATTCACCCAGGGCATGATGAGCCCGCCAACACCCCAGGCGGTGAACACAAAGCCGTAGTTCACGCCGAAGTTTTTCAACCCGAAAAAGTCCTTCGTAGCGGAGGGAAAGAGCGAGAGGTTCGAGCCGTAGTTGGCTCCGATGAGCAGGACAATCAGCAGCACGATGGGCCAGCTTGCGCCCCCCTTAAGCAGATAAAGCACGAAGAGCACTATGGCCTGAAGGATAAGAAATCCGAAGAGGGTCCATTGGCGGCCGATCTTGTCGGAGATAAGACCGGCAACAATACGGCCGCTTGCATTTCCCACCGCAAGGATCGCCACGGCAACGAAGGCAAGCTCTCCAAGGGATCGTTTTCCAAGATCCTGAGCAACACTGATGAAGGTAAGACCTGCAGAAGCGCCGGCAAAGTAGATGAGCCAGAGAATATAGAACTGCCCTGTGGAGAGCATCTCTTTCCAGCCCCGGTCAACGGCTGCTTTTGCTGCCGCGCTTCCTTTCGCAGGGCTGCCGGGTGGCACATACCCCTTAGGCGGGTCTTTCAGGAATTGTGACAGGATTACAACGATAATAAGGAATGCAATGCCAAACACCAGCATGGTGGTGGAAACGCCCTTTTCTACAACCTGCTTGACGATACCGGTCACCGGGTCTGTTTTCGTCATGGTTGTTCCAAAGGCGGTCAAGAGCTTTGTAACAAGCGGTGCTATGTAGACCGATGCAAGACCAAACCCTGCCACCACGAGGCCCGCAATCATACCCGTCTTCTGGGGAGGGAACCATTTGACCGCGGGGGGCGTTGCCGATGCATACCCAAAGCCGATTCCTATGCCGCCAAGGATGCCGAACCCAATGATAAAGCCTGTAAGAGAAGAACCCGTGAGGGCCGCAATTATAAAACCGACACCCACAAAAACGCCGCCAAGGGTGGCGACCCAACGGGGACCTATTTTGTCCTGCAGCCTTCCCGCCGGCACCATGGCCAGCGCGAAGGCCATGCACGCAATCGAGTAGGGAAGCGCTTTGTCGGCATTGGTCCAACCCCAGGAGTCAGGGATACCCCCTTTGATGACGCTCCAGGCGTAAAGGATGCCAAGGGCAAGGTTGATGCCCATGCCTGAAAAGGTAACAGACCAGCCCTTCGAGAGATCTTTTTCGCTCATGATCCCATCTCCTGTCGTAGGTTTACTTGTGCCGTAATTCACAAAACTAGCATACGCAGTTTGAAGTGTCAACAATTTCCGACGCTGTTTGTTCGGCTTTTTTCACATACGGCAATACCACCAAAATGCTGCCTTGCTTCCTCTCAGACCATCGACTATAATGGCCTTATAGGCAGGGACTTCCGTGCAATAAACACGGTCTGGGCAGAAAGATGCGAGGACTAAAAAAAGGGGGTTACGCATGGAGAAGATCTTGAGAATTGATATGGGGGCCGCAGGAGGTCCCAAAATCAGTGAGGCAGCACCCGGTGAATACGCCGGCTTTGGCGGGAGGGGCATGACTTCAGCGATTGTCTCGAAAGAGGTTCCACCGTTGTGCCATCCGCTGGGGGCGGAAAACAAACTGGTGATTGCCCCGGGGCTTCTGAGTGGAAGCGCGGCGGTGATTTCGGGCCGGATATCGGTTGGCTGCAAGAGTCCACTCACCGGCGGTATCAAGGAATCAAACGCGGGTGGACAAGCAGGCCTGATGCTTGCGCGGCTCGGCTACTCTGCAATCGTGCTCGAAGGAAAACCGAAGACGGACGATCTCTACAAGATATCCATCAACAAGGACGGGGTGAAGATCTCGGTCGACAACAGCCTGAAGATGCTTCCGAATTACGACCTGGTAGACAGGATGAAGGCTGAGTTCGGCGACAAGATCGCCTGCATCTCTATCGGCCCTGCGGGCGAGCTGAAATTAGGTGCCGCATCCATTGCCATCACCGACATGGAGTCGAGACCTACGCGTCACGCTGGACGAGGCGGCACAGGCGCGGTCATGGGATCAAAAGGCGTCAAGGTCATCGTCGTCGACTCGACGGGAACAACGTTCCGGCAACCGAAGGATCCGGCTAAATTCACAGAAGCAAACCAGCGGTTCGCCAAAGGTCTCAAAAGCACATCCCGTGACGGGCGAGGCTCTTCCCAAGTTTGGCACCAACGTACTGACGAACATCCTGAGCGAGGCCGGGCGGCTATCCCACGTATAATTTCAAGGTCGGCACCTATGCGGATGCGGCAAAGATCAGCGGCGAAACGCTGGCCGAGTTGGAGGTGAAGCGGGGCAGCATAGCCACGCACGGCTGTCACATGGGATGCGTCATTCAGTGTTCCGGCACCTTCGTGGACAAGGATGGACATTACGTCACCAAACAGCCTGAATATGAGACCGTCTGGGCCCATGGCGGAAACTGTGGCATTTGTGATCTCGATGCCATAGCAAAGATCGACTTTCTGGATGACAACTTTGGCCTCGACACAATAGAAATGGGCGCAACAATAGCGGTTGCCATGGAAGCCGGCCTTGCCAAGTTCGGGGATGCCCAGGCTGCGATCGATCTGGTCACAGAGGTAGGTAAAGGCACGCCGTTGGGGAGGATTCTCGGCAGCGGTGCGGCTGTGACCGCAAAGGCGTTCGGCATTGAACATGCGCCCGTTGTCAAGGGACAGGCCATGCCCGCCTATGACCCCAGGGCAGTCCAGGGCATCGGGGTAACGTATGCGACGAGCCCGATGGGAGCCGATCACACGGCCGGTTATGCGGTCGCCACGAACATTTTGAAGGTGGGCGGTTATGTCGACCCTTTGAAACCCGAGGGACAGATAGAGCTCTCGCGAAATCTGCAGATTGCGACCGCGGCGATTGACGCAACCGGCATGTGCCTCTTCATTGCCTTCGCAGTGCTCGATCAGCCTGACACCTTTCAAGCGCTGATCGACATGATCAATGCATTTTTTGGTCTCAGCCTTACTGCTGAAGATGTCGCCGGGCTGGGAAAAAATATCCTCACAATGGAAAGAGATTTTAACGCGAGGGCAGGCTTCAGTGCCGCGCAGGACAGGCTGCCCAGGTACTTTTACACGGAGCCGGTCGCCCCGCATAATGTGGTCTTCGATGTGAAGGACGAGGATCTCGACAAGGTATTTAACTGGTAACGTTGCAGCCCGACCACCTTTCTGCGTATCTCTTGGACCGGGACTTCCGTGCCTCACGATGCGGGTGGAGCCCGGATCGCTACTCATCATTCTTCCAGTTTCTCCAGGGGGGATTCTTCCTGGGGGCATCGGTCGGGTGCAGTATCCATGAGCTTCTGTGCGAGCAGCTCGGCCTGGGTGAAGAGTACGTCTTACAAAGAATTACAACGCTCTTCCTCGATGGGAAACCCGTTGACGACATCGACTCGGCCGTGGTGCGAGATGGCGCGACCCTGAGTCTCTCCGCAGCGATGCCCGGACTGGTTGGCGCTGCAATGAGGCGGGGCGGTGCTTTTGCTTCCCTTCGCAGTTCCATCACGGCTGAAAGGTAGATGCGTCTGCACGGCGCGGAGCGGGTGTCATCGGATGAAACTCTTCAACATGGTAATGCGTGAATCGGGCCCGAATTTTTGAAAAAAGGTATTACGGTTAGACGCGCGTGAGCTCATCGATTTTTTCAAAGAACAGCCGGAAGCATTCTGGCATGGGGTGACCGGGATTTCGCTCAACGGAGTGCCGCTGGAACGTCAATTGCTGACGGACGGAGGACGCTAGCTCCCAAAGGGCTGATTGGATGATGTTGTCTGTGCTTTGCCGGTCCCCGGATGATTGTCCCTGAGCAGGTGCTGTGATATTCTTTCCAGGCCGGATATGATGCGTGTTATTGTCAAGCTGTTTGCGACGTTGCGTGAGGGCAGATTTAGTGTGGAGACACTCGACTTAGAACCCGGCGCCATGGCTAGCGGACGTTATTCGTCGCTTGAATATCTCTGAAAAAGAGGCGGCGCTGATCTTTCTGAATAGCCGCCACGCCAATCTCTCCGATGAGCTTGCTGATGGAGACACTCTGTCCATTTTCCCACCTATAGGAGGGGGCTAGCATGGGAGATTTGCGTGAGCACTTGCTGAGCAAGGCACAGGGCGACCTGCTGCCGTGGGCCGAGCAACGCGCTGCCGCAGAAGCGTACGGTATGACGGTAGGCGAGATTGAGGACGTCGCCTTGGAAGCCGGTCTGTTGCCCGCACGTTACCAGCGCAACCGGAAGACATTGTCCACGGCGGATCAGCTCAAGCTCTTTCGAAGCACGGTTGCGGTAATAGGCTGTGGAGGATTGGGCGGATACGTTGTAGAGGAATTGGCCCGCCTCGGCGTGGGCCGGCTGAAGGCCATCGACCCCGACATTTTTGAAGAGCACAACCTGAACCGCCAGCTCATGTCAACCATAGCAGCACTCGGACAGCCCAAGGTAGAAGCTGCATCCGCCAGGGTGGCCCAGATCAATCCGGCTGTGCAGATCCTTGCCTTCCGGGACCGTTTTTGCAAAGAGAACGGCAAGTCATTGCTCAGCGGTGCTGACGTGGCGGTCGATGCCCTCGACAACGTAACGACGCGTCTTGAACTGGCAGGCGTGTGCGCCGACCTTGGTATCCCGCTGGTCCACGGCTCCATCGCGGGCTGGTACGGTCAGGTGGCCAGCCAGTTTCCGGGCGAGAGCACACTCCAGACAATTTACGGACGTTGTGCTGACGGCGTGGGTGTCGAGAAAGAACTGGGCAACCCATCTTACACTCCGGCTGTTGTAGCAAGCCTCCAGGTTGCCGAAGTCTGCAAAATCCTTCTGGGCAAGGGCTCACCCGTCAGAGGAGCAATGCTGGTGGTCAACCTCCTCGAGATGGAGGTAAGCAAGTTCCGCATAGGCTAGCAAGCCATCGGTTTTGGTGTGCTTTTGTCAGCCCTTCTCCTTTTCAGCCCAGGGGTCGGGACCCAGCTCAAGTATGGCCTCGTAGGCCAACTCCTGGCGCAGGAAACCCCGCGCAAAGAAGGTTCGAGTCAAGGAGGAGGCCTGGCAAGGTCGGCGAGCGAGCGCAACTCGAGCTCCGGAGAGCCATAGGCGGGTCCTTGCGCGATGAGGCATACGCCATACAGCAACAGGGCCGGCTACAGGATGCGATCACCAAGTACCGTGAGAGCCTCGTCTACTTCCCCGACGCAGGCCTCAACGATTACATAGGCGCGCTTGAGAAAAAGACAGGGAAGGCCTCGCCTGTCATCGGGCCGGAGAACCCTCATCCTCAGTCATCCATCCCGGCCACCGGCCGTAACCGTTCCAGGCAAAGCGTCCATATTCTCCCCGAAGGTGAAACTGCCAACGCCTCCAATTTTTTCATACCCGGCGACATCAAGAACATAAGCATCTCTTTATCCCCACAAGGACGGATCACGTTCCACGCGGTACGGGATGGCAAGATTATTGCTTCTTCCGTCTGGCAGACAGATCCCGGTGACGCAAGTAAGGTCCCTGTCCTACTCTTTGATGACTCAGACGGGCCGCCAAAATTGACACTCATGACCGGGATCAGACTTCGATGAGGGGGTCAGAGATGACAAAGATGCGAACTACACCGTCAGGACCAAGGCATCGGGCAATCCCTGGAAGCCTCATCTGTGCCCTTACGGTCTTCCTCTTCCTGTCGCTTCTCGCCGGCTGTGCCACGAACCCTGTTACCGGCAAGAGCGAACTGATGCTTGTCACGGAAGAGCAGGAAATTCAGATGGGCAAGGAACTCTACCCGAACGCCCTGTGGGGCGCGGAAGGGGGCGGCGGTGAATACAAGGACGAACGACTCAAGGCATATCTCGGCAACGTCATTACCCGCCTTCACCGCAACTCGCACCGGCCCAACCTGCCCGTCTCCTTTGCTATTCAGAACAGCTCCGTGCCTAATGCGTGGGCTATTCCCGGCTACGTGGTGATCACGCGGGGTCTGGTTGCGGGGCTCGAGAACGAGGGGGAGTTCACCTTCGTGATGGGGCACGAGATGGGTCACGTTTCGGCCCGTCACTCGGCACGGCAGATCACCAACAGCACGCTGCTGCAGGTCGGCCTCGGCATCGCAGGGGTGGCGCTCTCCGGCACGGAGTATGCCGACTCCGTGGTCGGCCTCGGGGCGCTTGGGGGGAGCCTCTTGCTCCTCAAGTATAGCAGGGATGATGAGCTTGAGGCGGACCGACTCGGGGTCCAGTATATGACAAAGCTCGGCTACGACCCGAGCGGCGCCGTGACCGCTCACCAGAACCTGCAGCGCGTCTCAGCAGACTATGTGCGCTCACTCGGGCAGGAGCCAAAGGAGCGCAGCTGGTTCGAGGACCTGTTGTCAACCCATCCCAGGACACAGATCCGGATCGAGGAAATTCAGGAGATCATCAGTAACACTCCGCGCTCACCCGTGATCGGTGACGGACGGAACCGCGGACAGTTTCAGAACATGGTAGCTGGCCTGCAGACAACCAACCGCGCCTACGCCAGCTACTATGACCCTGCCATGCGGGCATTCCAAAAAGGCAACCTCAGGGAGGCAAACAACCTGATCAGCCAGGCCATCGCCGCCGACCGCCAACAGCCCCCGTTCTATGCGCTGGCAGGTTTCATTTACATGAAGCAGAAAAACTTCAACGAGGCGGAGCGCTACTTCAACGGCGCGCTTACCGTCGATCCCAACTACCAGCCCGCGTACCGGGGCATCGGCACCATGCGATATGCGGCGGGTAACTTCAACGATGCTGCGAAATACCTGACAAAAAGTCTCTCCCTGTTCCCGCAGGACACTGTCTCGCACTATTTTCTCGGCATGGGCTACTACAAGCAGCGGTCGTACAAGGCAGCGATCCCGCACCTTTCCGCCTTCGCGGAGGCGAAGCCCAAGCATGCGACGATCCACGGCATGCTGGCACAGTGTTACGAGAGCGCCGGTGATCAGAAATCGGCCTATAATCAGTACCTGATGCAGGTGAGCGCAGCACCTGAAAACGAGATGGGCAAACGAGCGGTTGAGCGGGCTGCCGTCCTGAAACCGCTTGTGGAGCCGCCACCCCCGCAGAAAAAGGAGAAGAATTAAATGGCCATCTTCCTTCGCCTTTCGTTTCTGCTTTTCATTCTTATCTTTTCCCCGGGCGCCACCGTTGCGGGCGACATCCAGGGGCAAAAACCCGTCATGTTCGTAGGTGACACTTTCCAGTTCGTACCAGGAGCATGGGCCAGTTACTACGTGCACGACAAGGGGAAGGACGAGCACTATGTCATGCACATGGCAACGCTTGAGAAACTGAAACAGGATGGAAAACAGTGTTCCTGGATGGAGATTGAGATGCTCCCCGAAAGCGGCCCATCCGTTGTGACCCGCCTGCTCGTTGAGGAGACGCAGCAGGGGCCTGGAGACCTCCTGGAGGTGATCGTCCAGGTGAAAGGCTATTCGCCCTTCACCGTTCCGAAGAAGTACTATGAGGGGGAGAATAAGGAAGTTGGCGAGTTTCACACAACACAGATCGCCAAGAGGATCGCGCGGAGGACGTTCGACCTCTCAGGCCGCAGCATCGCAGCATGGGAAGTGGAAGCGGTTGACGATAAAGGAAACAAAACAGAGGCGCTCGTGAGCGAGCAGATCCTTCCCATAGGCCTGGTCCTGGCCGAGACAAGCCAGGCGAATATGTACCTCAAAGACTGGGGTGCAAACGCGAAGAGCAAAATCGACGGCACGCCGATGAACTTTTACCTGTGGCTGATGATGCAAATCGGGGCGGGCCTCACACAGTGAACCAAGCCCCCGCTTTTCAGTTTAGAAGATTTGATATTTCATATTGTTTAGGATTTAGATATTGGACATTCGGATTGCGTTACAGCGCGTGAGCAACGAGGACCAACTAGCGATCTATCGATGGAGGCAAGCTGATATAATGCAGCGCACACCTATTAAGGTAGCCAGGGGGTTAAGCATGTCAGACGAATACGACAGCGATGAAAGACCCAGTTGGCGGGATATAGACAAGAAGAGGGATCGCAGCGCACACGTCAGCCAGGACAAGAAGGAGAGGCCGGGCGGAGGCCGGCCCGGTGCAGACAGGTATGAGCAGGGTCGGTATAAGGAAGCCCTTGAGAAGCTTTTCCAGGGAAAGAAGGGGACCCTGGAGTACCAGAAACTTTATAACAAGATACATAAATCATACGGTTCAACCACGTTTCTCAAGCACGTACAGAATTTTACTCAGGCATATGGCTTGCCGGGAGATGTCTCAACTCTCCTGCTCATCCTGGACACAAAGCACCCCGCTACCATGCTCGCGGCCATCGACAAATTGAAGGAGATCTTCGCCGGCGCTACTGCCAGGGAAAAGGAAGATATCCGGCGCAAGCTCTCCATCATCGCGATGACAGACCGGTCAGGTGAGGTGAAGGAGCGGGCACGAGAAGTAGCCGAGGAACTCAAGTTAGTCTAAAACCGTTCTTGGTTACGTCGTTCCTTCGTTCTTCGTTACTGCCCAACCAAGACTACCAGGAACGAAGCACGGTCCTGGAAACAGTTCTTCGTTCGTCGTTCCTTGTGTGCTTCGGTATCCGCTGAACCAGAACCAGGAACGAAGCACGAAGTATTAGCCTTACCTACGGCTTCTCCGTTGTCCTTGAGATAGTCGAATGTGCGGGTAGGCTGGAGTTTCTCTGTCTCATCTTTGATGCGCACGATCTGAGTGCCTGTTTTTCTGAAAGAAATGGCAACCCAGGCTGATTCGGGCCGGGGACCTGATTTAGCCGCTGAGCCGACAGCCTTGACCTTCACCGTGTGAACCCCGTCCGCAATCTCTCCGAGGTCATACCGGAGGCGTGAACTCCCGTCGGGGTACTTTTCGGGAAGCACATCGTGAGCTGTGCCATCAATTTCGATGACGAATTTTGTCGGCTGCAGCCCTGTTGCCGGGTACGGGTCGCACATAAGTATGGGGCCGGCCAGCAGCGAAGCAGGGCCAAGAAGCAAAATAATCAAGCCGAAAACAAGAGTTTCCATATATCTCATGAGATTGCGTCCGCCTCAATTATAGTATAAGTCACCCGAATCCCATCCGCCAGTGCGTCAATATGCAGCCACTAAACAAGGGCGCCTATTCCGGAAAGAACAGCCGCCCTTGTAACTGTAACCTGAACTTTAACCTTGTAACCTGTAACCTGTACTCTTATTGTTTCTTAAACTCCTTCTCCATAGCGTCTTTCGCGGGCTTCACGTAAATGTCTCTCAACTTCGGCTTCTCTATCTTTCCCGCGGGGTTACGCGGGATGTCCGTGTAGACCATCTTTTCCGGCCACTTATACTTGGCAAGCCCTTTTTCCTTGACAAAGTCGAGCACTTCCTGATCTGTCAACGTCTGACCCGGTTTCGTCTGGATGATCGCCATCACTATCTCAACAAGCCTCGGGTGCGGATAGCCAAGTACTGCGATATCCTGGACTTTCGGGTGCTTTCTGAGGCAGTCCTCTATTTCGGCAGGGAATATGTTCTCGCCGCCTCTGATAATGAGGTCCTTTGCCCTGTCCGCGAAAAAGATGTACCCTTCCTCGTCAATGTACGCAAGATCACCGGTGTGCAGCCAGCCATCGGTGATGGTCTTCGCAGTCATTTCAGGATTATACGCATACTCCTTCATGAGCCTGGGGCCTTTCATCAGCAACTCGCCGACCTCACGGGCTTTGCATTCGTTCCCGCTTCCATCCACAACTTTCGCTTCCATGAAGACGGTTGCCTTACCTATGGAGCCAGGTTTCCTCATAATGTCTTCATCGTAGCAGTTTGTCAGTCCGCCCCCGCCCCCTTCGGTGATGCCATAAATATTAGCGATGGGCAGGTTGGGAAAAATCTTTTTCGAATCTTCAAGCAACACGTAAGGAACCGGCTGAGCGCCGATCTCGATGTGTCTGAGCGCGGAGAGGTCATAATCCTTGAGGTTGACCGCGCCCGATTTGATCGCGTTGAGCACGTCCGACCAGGTGGGAACCGTATTCCAGCCGCCCGTGCATTTCTCGTCGGCAAGGCTCCTCAGATAGAATTCAGGCTGTATCTCCATGGCCATCAGGATCTTTCCCGCGGCGATGAAACACGGGAAAGAGAGAAAGAGCGTGCCGCTGTGATAGAAAGGATGAGGCGCCAGATAAACGCTGTTATAGCCCAGGTTGTAAGTCAGGGCATTGCCAATGCCTATGTAGAACAGGGTTTCATGGGTGTGACAAACGGGCTTCGGGGCCCCGGTCGTTCCCGACGTGAACATGAGCTCAGCCATGTCATCGTCTTTCGTATCGACCAGCACGTTCGCCGTATCCCCTTTTTCCATAATCTGTTTGTATGACTTCATGCTCGCCGGCACGTTGTCACCGACGCATATATACTGCTTCACATAGCTCATCTCCTTCATGATCGGCTCCACCCGAGGCACAAACCCGTCGCCGAGGATGAAGACCTTGCTCTTGGTCACGTCACACGCATACTTGATGTCCCCGCTGGCGAAGCGGAAGTTGAGCGGGCTGATCACGGCACCCGCCTTCAAAACCGCCATGTACGTAATGTACCATTCGATGCTGTTCATCATCAGGTGCTGAACGACATCGCCCTTCTTGATCCCGCACTCCTTGATAAGGAAGTTTGCAACCTTGTTCGTCTGATCGTCGAGTTCTTTCCACGTGAGAGCCCTGCGGATCTTCTTCGAAGGAAAGCTCTCGATGAGAAACTCTCGATTGGGAAACTTACTCGCATTAAGCTGGCAGAAGCGCGCAAAATTCATGTCCCCCTCCCTGTAACTGTTTATTTTTTTTAATATATTGACTGCAAAATTTAACCCATGATAGATTGAAACACTGATATTTGTCAACGTAAAAAAGTTTCACAAAGTTTCATAGAGACTGGGAGGTGGACTGATGCCGGATGTATACATTCATATAGCCGAGATCCTCGCACGGAATGGCCGCATGTACCCGAACGACGTGGCGCTCGTCGAGCGCATACCCGCCGAGAAGAAAAGGCTTGAAATTACATGGAAAGAGTTCGACGAGCAGGCAAATCGCTTCGCCAATGTGCTCTTGAAGAAGGGTATCAAGAAAGGCGACAAGGTCGTTCACTGGATGAACAATTCGATCACCTGGCTGATCGCCTATTTCGGCATCGTGAGGACAGGCGCATGGGTCGTTCCGCTCAACTTCCGCTTCAGCGGCGCTGACCTGAAGTACTGCTGCGACGTGGCGGAGCCGAAGCTCATGGTCTTCGACCAGGATTTCACGGGCCGGATCGACGAGGTCCGAAAAGAGCTTTCAGCCACAGGTTATATCTGCTTCGGCGATAAGGTACCGCCATTCGCCGAATCCTTCACAAAGCTGATCGATGCAGCGCCCGCGACACCGGTCAACGTCGAGATCGGCCTTTGACGATCCGTGCGGGCTCTATTTTACGTCCGGGACAACGGGGCAGCCGAAACCGATCCTTCTCACCCATAAGAATATGCTCTCCGCCTGTATTACGGAGAACGCTCACCATTACCAGACGCGCAACGACAATTTCATCCTTATTCCGCCGCTCTATCACACAGGCGCGAAGATGCACTGGTTCGGGAGCTTCATCGTCGGCAGTAAGGCCGTGATCCTGAAAGGCGTCTCTCCCGAATGGATACTGGACGCGGTAAGCGAAGAGAATGGCACCATCGTCTGGCTTTTGGTTCCCTGGGCACAGGATATACTTCTGAAGCTGGACAGCGGCGAACTCAAGAAAGAGAATTACAAGCTTGACCAATGGCGCCTGATGCACATAGGGGCTCAACCTGTGCCGCCAAGCTTGATCATGCACTGGAAAAAATATTTCCCTGCCATGCAATATGACACGGACTACGGCCTGAGTGAATCGACCGGCCCGGGCTGCGTACATCTCGGGATCGAAAACACGCACAAGGTGGGAGCGATCGGCGTACCGGGGTTTAACTGGGAGACCCGCATCGTTGACGAAGCCGGCCGTGACGTGCCAAAAGGCGAGCCGGGAGAATTGATCGTCCGGGGCGATGGCGTTATGAGGGAATATTACAGGAACCCCGAGGCCACGGCAAAAGCTTTGAAAGAAGGCTGGCTCTATACTGGAGACATGGTCCGTATGGACCAGGAAGGTTTCATCTGGATCGTCGACCGCAAGAAAGACGTGATCATAACGGGTGGTGAGAATGTCTTCCCTGTTGAAGTCGAGGACTTCTTCCATGGCCATCCGGCGGTGAAAGACATAGCCGCGATAGGCCTGCCCGACGAGCGTCTGGGCGAGATAGTCGTGGTCATCATTGATGTTGTTCCGGGAAAAACCCTGACCGAGGAGGACGTGATCAAATTCTCAGAAGCGTTGCCAAAATACAAGAGGCCGAGGAAGATCATCTTTGGCGAAGTGCCCCGTAATCCGACGGGCAAGATCGAAAAGCCAAAGCTGAGAAAGATTTACGGAGGCGCGGAAGAAGCCTTCAAAATGAAATAAAGCCGTGATAGCGTAGCGGAGCATCCCGTAGGGAAGCATCCTGGAAGGACGAGTGACGCGTAACAGCGTGACAAGCGCAGCATCGGTCCGAACATATGAATCATCGAGATAGGACAGGTTACCGCAGCCTCCTCGATCCCGTAACGCGTCACGCGTGAAGCGCACGACAAGTATCCTTCACCGTTGGAAGAAACGATCAGATACGCCTTCAAGAACAGGACGCTTCTTGACCATGCGATCACGCACACCTCTTCCCTGAAAGAAGAGGAACAGAGGGCGAAGTCGGATAACGAGAAGCTGGAATACCTGGGAGATGCGATCCTGAACGTCGTGATCAGCATTCTTTTGTACAGGAAGTACAGAGACAGGGACGAGGGATTTCTCAGCAACGCGCGCTCCGTTCTCGTCAAAAGAGATACCCTGACCGAGGTCGCGCGCGACCTTGCAACTCGAAGACCACATGGCCTTCGGCAACGGAAGATCTGGCGTCCCGAAAGACTCGAAGGTCCTCTCCAACATGGTTGAGGCGCTCATCGGCGCCGTATATATGGATGGCGGTTTCCGCGTTGCCACCCGTATCATCAGACAGCTTTTCAGGTCTTACTTTGATGAACAAAAACTGCAGACAAAGAATCCTAAGAATGAGCTGCAGGAATACTCCCAAAAGCGCTGGGGCGAGCTCCCCAGATACCGCCTCACACGCAAGACAAAAGATGGCTTCAGCATCTATGTTTACGTGGGCAAGAACTCTCAAGGCAAAGGGTGTCGGCAAGAGCAAGAGGGAAGCCGAAAAGCATGCTGCCGAGGCCTTGCTGAAAGAGATAAAGCGACGATCGTGATCGTGCCCGTCTTTCTGCCGCACCTGGGATGCCGGCAGAAATGCATCTACTGCAACCAGTATCACATCACCGGGAAAAGCAGCCAGGAGGATATAAGGGAGACAATCCGGAAAGCCCTTGATCCCGTCAAGGTGCGGGCCGAGGTGGCCATTTACGGGGGGAACCCTTTTGGGCTCGGGACCAATGGTTTGGCCCGCCTCTTCTCGTTATTCGCGAACTATAGAGAAAAAATCACCTCCATGCGCATATCGACCGAACCGATAGTGCCGGACGCTCAGATGATCGATCTTCTGAGAGACCACAATGTAAGGACTGTCGAGCTCGGCATACCCGTCTTCTCCGATGAGAAGCTCCGCGCGTTAGGGAGGCATCACACGGTCAAAGATCTGTACGATACCCACGAGGCCCTCATCCGAGCGGGCTTTACCGTCGGCCTCCAGGTCATGGTCGGGCTGCCGGGAGAAACCACGCAGGATATACGTTCGACCGTCCAACACGTGCTTCGCTTGAAGCCGGCTTTCATACGCGTTTATCCCCTCGTAGTCCTGCGGGATACGCCTCTGCACGCGGCCTTCCTGGAGAAGAGTTTCAGCCCCTTAAGCCTCGCGGAGGCCGTACTCAGGGCTTTATTCATTTATCTGCACGCCGAGGCTCACGGCATAA
The DNA here is from genome assembly GCA_963821605.1 of uncultured delta proteobacterium. GTDB lineage: Bacteria > Desulfobacterota > Syntrophorhabdia > Syntrophorhabdales > WCHB1-27 > JADGQN01. The sequence goes on from CAWGEZ010000038.1 coordinate 55,654, forward strand.
AGGTGATCAAGATGGGTCTTACCGAAACTGAGTTCCTGAAAGGTGAGATCGTGGCCGGGCCTTAGCATCCCGCCTTTGGCTATCTTGTCCGGTCGGAGGGCTTCTATCTTGCCGTAACAAAGGTCTGCAAGGAACACGGTCTGTCAGGATCAGATCACTCTTCTCCTCAACAAGAAAGGACTGTGCCTCACCTGACAGGGTACCGACGCTCCAATCTCAAGAGGTTCGAGGAACAGGGTATCCGGGTGGAGTGGGGAGAGAGTGAGTTACCGGCTGGCCACTTTCTTATTCACGCCGGAAATGTGACTTTTCAAGGAAGTATGAGGATGCTATCCCCATGATTCCCTTTTGAGACCCGAAACCCCTTCGTAAACGATCTCTCTGCTGCAGCGATTCTGAGGCTATCTCCTTGAGTAGGCGCTTTCTTTCCGATAGCAGCGGCCGCGTGATTTTCGCGAAAAGCCGGAGACGATCGCGCATTGAGATCCTCTTGGGTATGGTGGTATTCAATTGAATCAGCATTCTCTTGAGAGCCGCATCATCAAAGCCCGAAAAGTCCAGGTCTTCGACGTCAAGAAAGAGAAAGGCCCCCGTCTGCAGCACGAATATATTGCACGCCTTCAGATCGGCATGGATAATCCTTTTGTTCAACGCGGAAACGAGAAACGAGGAAAAGGTATCAACGAAACCGCGCCAGGCGGCCCTGCTCATCCCGTCATAGTTCCTGTCGAGAAACCGGTCGAGCTCCTCGCCCTTTCCCGTCAGGTCCTCCATCGCAACGTAACCGGGCTGCCGATGCCGAGGCCTGATGGAGACAGTAAGGCCGAGGTGCTATGAAAAGGCGCATATACTCCAGGATCACGTGATGCTTCCAGGCCCGGTGCAGCCTCCGTTTATGGGTGTATATCTTGCGCACATGATCACTGTAGCGCTCGACCGTCACCTTCCGATCCTTCTTGATCGTCGAGAGGTACTCACCGTGCGTCTTCTCTTCCATACCCCTGACGGTCACCCGGCCACGGGATGCGACAAGCACTGACGTTGTCCTGAATGCCCGTGCCGCCTTTCTCGTGATCCAACGCTGCCTGAGACGCGCCAGTTCTTGCTCTACCCTGCCCCGCAACCCATCGCCGCCGTAATGGCTGAAAAACCATGCCTTCTCCCGTTCATCCATGCTATCGTACAGCATAGCGAGGGCATGGGAGACGTTTGAGACGTCGTCATCAAGCGTAAAACGCTTTTTGAGGCTGCCCTTATGGAGATCCACAAGATAGATCTTGCCCGATGCTCCGATAATATTCCCAAGATGCAGATCATTGTGGCGAAGACCTTTTGCCTTCAACTGTTCAAGGATGGCAACAAGCGCGGAGATAAGCTGCTGCCTCTTGCTCCTGTCATCTATCCAGGCCATGAGAGGCTCACCGTCGATCCACTCCTGGATCACATACGATCCACGAGGCGCTACGCCATAGCCGAGGGCTTTCGGGGTGAGTATGGATAGTGAGCGAAGTCTCTCGCTTAGCTCGTATTCCTTTTTTCCTCTCGGAAGGATGCGGTTCCTGATGAGGCCTGAAAGGCCTCTCTCCTGGAAGAACTTTATGAAGACCTTCCCTCTGCCATGTTCCCGGATGAAGTGAGCCCGCTTTTCCTTCGGCTCGTGGCCGAGCTGCTCTACGACACGCTCGAGCGATCGGTCCTCGAGGAACCAGGTTGTACCGGCTGTCTTGAAGGTATGCAAGGAACTCCTTCGGGTACTATAGCAAAAGCGGGTGGAGAGTCAATGCGACGCAGGACGCGGTTCGCTGCGAGCAAAAATAAGACTTTATCTCACGCCCACTCCCCCGTTTTTAATGGGGTCGTTCAAGGCCGCAGAGTTCACGGAGAAAAACGAGAGAGGGTTTTCTTTGGCCGATGCGAGAGAGGCCGGTACGGCGCGCGACGCGAATGGCGCCTTCAGATTCGGAGCATCTCGCCCTTCCGTATGAGTTGCGTCAGCCATCGCCGGATCGGCTCGAATTCCTTTCGGCCCGAGATCCTCTGCGATGGCGCGGAGCTGTTCGAGGGCCGCTTCAAGGTCGTCAACGATCTCCTGAGCGATGACGCCAGGGTCCGGCAGGTTGTCGGAGTCCTCAAGGCTGTCGTCTTTGAGCCAGAAAATGTCGAGGCTTGCCTTGTCGCGGCCAATCAGTTCTTCGTAGTCATAGGCTCGCCAGCGGCCATCGAGACTGTTTTCCGACCACGTAGGCTTGCGATCATAGCGATTGGCAGGATTGTAGACTTTGACAAAGTCATTTAGGTCTTCTCGTTTCAGAAAGTTGGTCTTGAGGGTGAAGTGCATGTTCGTGCGCAGGTCGTAGATCCAGAGTTTCTTCGTCCATGGGGTTTCACTGGCAGGCTTGCGGTCAAAGAAGAGCACATTAGCCTTGACTCCTTGCGCATAGAATAAGCCGGTAGGCAGCCGCAGCAGCGTGTGGACATCGCATTCGTGGAGGAGCTTTCGCCGGACAGTTTCGCCGGCCCCACCTTCGAAGAGAACATTATCAGGCACGACGATTGCGGCCCGGCCGTTGGGTTTCAGGAGTGTCTTCACGTGCTGGACAAAATTGAGCTGCTTGTTCGACGTGGACGTCCAGAAATCATCACGCTCGATGATCTCCTTCTCCTTGGAGACCTTGCCGTTTTCCGCCACGATCGTGGTGCTGCTCTTCTTGCCGAATGGAGGATTTGTCAGGACCACGTCGAAACGTTCGCCGGGATCGGCAGCAAGCGAGTCAGTGACGACTATCGGCAAGTCTTTGTCACCGCCGATGCCGTGCAGTATAAGATTCATCGCGCAGAGACGCGCCGTGCTCTGAACAAGTTCCCAGCCCTTGAACGTGCTCTGCTTCAGCTTACGTTTTTCGTCCTTCGTCATATTGGGATGGTGCTTCACGATGTAATCATGCGCCGCCAGCAGAAAGCCACCCGTGCCGCAGGCCGGATCACAGATGGTCTCGCCCGGTTTTGGCGCGGTGACGTCCACAATCGCCTGAATCAGCGGACGCGGCGTGAAGTATTGTCCGGCGCCAGACTTTGTGTCCTGGGCATTCTTCTCAAGCAACCCTTCATAGGCATCACCCTTCACGTCGGCGCTCATCATGGACCAGTTTTCCTTGTCAATCAGATCAGCGATGAGCCGCCGTAACTTGGCGGGGTCCTGGAATTTGTTCTGAGACTTGCCGAAGATTAGCCCGAGCAGGCCTTTTTCTTTACCTAATTCTTCCAGCATGTGACGGTAGTGATCGAACAGCTCGTCGCCGTCCTTTTTCAAGAGGCTTTGCCAGCTATAGTCGGCAGGAATAGGACTCGGCTGGCTGTACGGTGGCTTCGACCGTTCATCGGCCATCTTCAGAAAAAGCAGGTAAGTGAGCTGCTCTACATAGTCGCCATAGCTCATACCGTCGTCGCGGAGGACGTTACAATAATTCCAAAGCTTTTGAACAATCGCTGCAGAGCCGTTAGCCATACTTACGACACTTCGGCTGGTAAGAAGTTTTGGTCAGACTGCATATTCGACTGAACCATCTTTGACGTATGTGGCAACAGGCGAGGTCCCGTTACTCCATTCCTCGGCTGTCATGGCAACAGCCTCAATCGGCTCGAAGACATCGTAGATGGCTGCGGAGAGTATATCGATCCTCTCCCAGTAGCCCTTGTCTTTGAAATCCTCAGATATGACTACCACATCGATGTCGCTTCCTTCGCGCGCTTTACCTGTAGCCTGGGAGCCGAACAGGATCATCCGGTCCACCTTTACATTCTGAGCTTCGATGGCCTTCTTGAAACGCGACATTATCCGTGTAACTGCTTCTTTATCCATTTCAGAACCTCTTTCGTCTGTGCGAGCACATCACTGACAATCGGCTCGGGGTAGTTCTTGATGAGGGTCGCCAATTCCTCGGGGTATCGGGTTGCGACGCTCGCTTCATTCAGCTTCACGATGAATCTCCCGAGACTCTCGGGGGGTCTGGATATTTGCCTTATTCAGCAAATAGATAAGGTTGTGGACCTTTGGTGGCGTCTCACTCAGCCGCGCCCAGTAAAGACCTTTCAGCGCCTTTTCAATGGATAAGTGGCACTGAAAACCGCATAGAAGTACCTTCCGCCGGCGTACATGGTTTCTGCAGTCTCCACGTCGTAGTCGGCTTGCCTGAGCCATTCCTCAGATTGCTTCGTCACAATTGCCTCTGTCGGGATGCACACATTCTATCTCTATTTGCGTGTTCATTAAAGAGGATTCGGTAAGAGATCATCGTGTCCCGGCTTCCCAAGCCCCCAGATCCAGAGCCTTGGCAACCTGTGCATTTTTTGCACATACTGAAAGTAGCTGTAATTCTTTGGTTTTAAGGAGATTATTTATATGCTTGGTGATCACGCTGCGTTCGGTTTCGAATATACCTGCCATCTGTTTCTGCGTCAGCCAGATGGTATCTTTCTCCAACCGGACGTCTATGCTTGCCCGTCCGTCCGGAGCTCTATAAATAACTATTTCACCTTTCGATTCGGCATGCACCATCATCTTATCTGACCCCTTTTTTCCAGCTCGCAGGTATCCAGAGTCGCCAGCGGGTAACGAGCTGTCCGCGCCCAACCGCGGGTCAAGCGTGGCCTTATGATCGACAAGAAAGTATATCTAGAGCGCAATAGTTCAGTGTATACATGAATAAATACGCCTGCGATGTACTATGAAATAAGGGCTATGGCCCTTTGCTATCGCCGGTCGAATGCATATTTCCTCTCTCGCATGTGGAATGCTAGCTCCCCGTCCTCTAGAATCTGACACACCTTTTCTCTGGTTCCCGTGTCAATACCGGCCGCATCAGTCCGAGAGTCCTCCAAGGAGCCCGTTGCATAACGGATTTTTGCAGCCCCTACTGGGGGCGCCTTGGCAAAAGAAGCAACTATCACTTGCTTCTGAATCCGTATTGACTACCAGATTCGGGTTATGCGTGATTAATATGATCTGCCGCCTTTGCTTCGCCTTCCGGAAATAGCTAGTCAGCACCTTATATACAGATTCATTGTCGAGATTTTCCTCAGGTTGGTCTATCAGCAACGGCCTCCGATCGTTTTTATCCATCTCAAGATACAGAATGAGCAGCACAATACCTTTTGTACCTGGAGTCAGGTTTTCCAGTTCGATACCGTCGTATTTTATACCGTAGGTCAATGTGATGTGTTCAGTGCTGTATAACCAGTCGTCGAACTTGGCCTCATTATTGGAGAGTAACTGGGAGTCCAGCGTGTATCTGCCGAGCGTGTCGTCAAAGGTCCCGCGGAGCTCTTGCAGCCTTTTCCTTACACTGTCTTTGTCTCCTTTCGTCCAAGCGTCCTCCAAAAGCTCCTCTGCCTTCGCCGCTATCTCCCCAGGTGCTCGATAGGGGCCCCGTTTTCGTCTATCAAGTAACGATTCCCCAAAGTTTGACCACTCTGCCGTATCCACTTTCCACTTTATGTAAAACTCCAAACTTCTCTCTTCTTTGCTCCCTGACCCGAGAGTCTGTCGAAGCGAACCATAGAGGGCCTCGAGAATCTCCTGCTCCAACCTTAGATTGTCAAAATAAACAAGATATCTCTGCCACCTCTCCTCAGTCTTTTCGAGGAGCAGCTTACGTTTTTCTCTTTCAATTATTTCTAATGTATTATGAAGCCTATTTACTTCTGTATCAATAGTGGCAATTCTCTTTTGTATTTCCAAACTTTTTTGCTTCTTAGCCAGGTCCTGGGAAGACTTTTGTTCCTGCTCGACTATTTTTTTGTCTATCGCTTGGAGAGTCTTCTTTTCAGGGTACTGGTCACCATCTGCTCCCGTCACCGCCTTAATTCCTTCCTCTATAGCCTTCTCCCTCGCAGAGAGAGGCGACTCTACATCTCCCTTGAAACCAGGTCGGAAGTTCTCTATCTCTTTACTATCAATTCCCACCGCCTCAAGGTCGGGCCTCACGCCTTCGAAGAAATCTTTCATGTCATCCTGAAAGGCACTTAACCTGTGTCGCAGGCTGCGAATGGTCTCGAGGCGATAGCTTGTGGCCGCTGATCGCCGCAACTACCTCTCGACGCTCCTCCCTCAATAAGGCTAGCTCTTCCTCCACCTTCTGTTCTGTGTCAGAATCGAATATCGGCTTTTGTTTCTCCAACCCCTGCTTTTCTTTTTCTAGTTCTTTTATACGTTGCTCCTTTTCTGGCTTGGACTTAACCTCCTTCCTGAGGGCATGTATCTCTTCGTTTAGACGAGCTATCCCTGCTTTCAACCGGGTTTTCTGCTCGCGAACGCTCTCCGTCTTTGCTGATCTCAAATCCGAAAACGTAGTTTGGCCCAGTTTTTCGGTATCATCCAGGTGCTCGAAAATGACCTGTTCAATCTCCCGAAGAAGTTCGGTACCCACCTTGTCTTCGGAACACAACTGCTCGACGAATTGTTGCGAAAGGTATCTCACTTGTCTCTCTTGTCCAGCTTCTAGTCGACGCCCTATCTCCCTTTTATCGGTGGCGCCTCCGACCCAATTTAACGTGATCTTTGTTCCTTCTATTTCCCTGTGCGCTTTTTGGATGAACGAATTGGGATTCTGCTCCCAGGACCCGGAGGCATAAGCTATCAGGTCAGCAAGGGCTGTTTTGCCTGATCCTCTGCTGCCAATTATGCTGACCAGAGCTGGGTTGATTGGCAGCTCGGCATCAGCAAACCAGCCGTTTGAGTTGCTAATTCTAATAGATTTCACGATGCGGTTCTCATCCCGGGCTTCCGGGGTGGTCTTGCCTATGTGTACACGAGTCTCAGGCTCGTACAGAATCTGACGCAGACCCTCAAAAGTAGGATCAGCCTTTATCCAGCAGTACCGGCCCTCATACGGTTGGAACAAGCATTCCTCTTTATGCGCGTCTGATCCATGTATACATGGCTTTGGACCGTTAATTGTCTCGGCGAGGTGCTCTGGTCCGTCTTTTCCTTTCCCCAAGAAATAGCTACAATCATTTGGATTCCCGGAGAACACAATATCACTGATGCGGTAGATCTCTTGGCGAGAGGCTTTGTATCCGTCATCGTGCTGAAGTCCGGAGGCACCATCATTGCTGCTATTGGACACCGCTATCAACGAATTGCTCTCTAACCAAGACTCAGCTTGGTACCACGTTCTAAAAGCGTGATAGTCCGCTTCTTAAATTGGTTGACGCCCTCTTTGAAGGCAGCCTGCTCGTCCTTAATGCCAGGGTTGAAGGCCTTTCCGAGATCGGCAAGCCGCTTATGCGTACAGGGGTATTTCTGAGACTTATACTCAAACGTGAAGCGACTAAGAGCATCCTCAATCCTTTCAATGTGCTCTGGAGCACTGGGGTCGACCAAAATGTGGAGGTTAATGGCTGAGCCGTGCTTCGTAAGGGGCGAGATGCGAAATTCTATGTTCGGAACAATCAGGTCAAAATTGGGTAAGCGGCCGTTCTCGAATTTCTCTTTGTAGATCCGCCTGTAGCCCTCTATCGACGCATAATCGGTTATGCCAAGGGCACAGATCTGGGGGTTCGCAGCTTCGAGGGCATTTAGGTATGACTCCCAGCTTTCAAATTCGTGATTCAGCGCCGAGGCGGGAGTATGAATATGCAAATCCCAGCGCCGCCATTCAGAACCTTTAGGATATCTCGTTGGCATGGCCCTTCACCCTCATTTTGTTGGAAGACGTCTGGACATCGGTAGCTGCAGACCCGAGCTGGCCCGAGAAAGCTCTCTTCAGGATGGACTGGCGCAAACGTTCGGCGCGCAAGAGATTGGCCTCAACCGCTGTCTCGATGTCTTCACTGATAGAAGGTATCTCTCAATCTGCGCGACGATCTGTTTCTGTTCAGTGAGGGGTGGCAGCGCTACAGGCATTTGCCGGAAAATGGGTAAAGTTAGCCGAAGTCTGGTTGTCCCGAATGCTGATTCGATAGCGAAACGTTTGGCTATTTGCGAGTTAAAATAGTGCATCAGATAGCGCGTTTCCGCAACTGCAGTATTGACTGACATCTTCATGACATCAGGTGTCACCATCGCCGGGCCTATACCTGAAGGTATATTGCACACGCACCCGGGGGCTCCCCGAGTTTGGCTATCAAAAGCTCACCGCCATAGACCGAATAAGGTTGAAATAACGCTTTCCATTTCTCTGAGTCCATAAAACCAGGTTTGTGCACCAAATACTTTCCTGGAGACACATGTCTGAGAAAAATAATGGGTACGCCGCTATGCCCGAAAATCCTTTGCTTTGAATATGGTTCCGAAGGGACCGGCGCAGATAGCATTTTCTGCGAATTCGGCCAGCATATCAGGAGAGGCCCAGACCCATGTCTCCGGCAGCCTTGATGGACTAGTTGGGATAGGCACAGCCGCCCCATTGTACTTCTTCTTCCATGTACTATCGGCGAGAGTCACTCTGTTAGCCTTCATCTTGAGAAGTTCAGCCTCTTCCCATCTGGCGCGGCGTTCGGCGAGAATGCGCTCAAGGAGCTTGCTGGCGGGTTCAACGTCTTGGTGGTCTTTCCGCCACTGTCCGGTAAGCTTGCCTTCGACGGCGGCTTTGAGGACGGCAGCTTTATAGCGCTTTAGGTTAGCCCTGACCCGCTTGAGGTTGGCCACTGCCTCATCCAGGCGGGAGAACTGCGTTTCGATCTCCTCCACGATGCGTTCCTGTTGTTCGAGCGGGGCTAGGGGATGGGAATCTGCACTGCCTTTGCGCCTGACAACTCAAGAAACGTTGTGCCACTCGCAAGTCCTTCTGCCACATCCTTGCTCCCCTTCAACCACCAGTAGACATAGTCTGGTAGGGTCCCTCCTTGAGTCGAAGCTCTTGAAGCGTTTATTGGTGATTAAACCGGATATGGGTGCTATTGCGACGTTTCACCAATTGGAGCCCGCGACGAAATAGTACGGTGCCCTTGGGCATCGATCGGGCTGACTTGTTCAGTAGCCCTTGTTCGAGAGAAATCGAGATCCGTGCCCGATGTCCTTGGCAGTTACCGCAAGTCGGCGGGGGTTAGCCAAGGGTTACCGCCTTCATAGTTATCACATCTGACGTCTATGGCGTACCTCTCCAGTGACAGAAGCTATCTCTCGCCATCTATGGCCCATCTCCAGCTCGTTCACCGGAAGTGCGGAAAGGTCCTTCAGGCTCATGCCGCTAGCGTCCCATTCAACTCTTCAATAATCTTGTTCAGGTCATCCCCGAACACCTGATGCACCTTCCCAATTCCGCCCTGCTGCGCGAAGGGCGCATAGTCGAAGTCGTCTGTCTCGATGCTCAGGTTCGCGGCAATGTGGTCGCGGATCATTTCCAGCCAGCTGCTTCTGCTCGTCGGTGAACTTCTTGCCCACGTTCTCCTGCTGGGCAAGCCACGCCTCGAAATTGACCTTGACGCGCTCCGGGAAAGGCACCAGCTCATTGTCCTGGTGCATGGCAAAGCGCACCAGGGAAACGAGGTCGGTCAGGATGCGCTTGGTCCCGACGCCCCTGTACCTTCGATTTGTCGAGGGCAGCGTAGGCCTGCCAGAGCTGCGATTCCGTCCAGAGATAGGGTGGCCTTTCTATGGCATTGGCGAGGTCCTTGATGTCCTCAAAGCGGAGGCGCGCCTTGTAGGGCTTGCTGTAGAGGATCTGCAAGGCGGTGATCTCGTCTTTGTGCTCTTCAATGAATTTCTCGAAGGACTGGACGACGCTCTTCGCCCTCTCCAGCGCATCCGCACTGAAACCGGCTTCGATGACCGCATCCTGGCTTACGTGGTCAATGGTCTGTTCCGCTTTCTTGTGAAGCTCGATCAGGAGGTTTCGCAGGTCCGGATTGTGGAGGGGCTTGAGCGCCTCTTTGATCAGGCTGGCTGCGGCTTGCTTGATCTGCTCGTCGTTGGGCTGCATCTGTGTTATGGGCTTTCTTCGCCTCTTCAACATGACGGTCAGCGTCGAGGCTGTTTACAAGGTCGGACGTGAGATCCTTGAGGCTTTTACCTTCGGTGTGCTTTCCGATCTCCGCCTTGTCCGCATCGCTCAGGTTTTTCGCCATGCGGGCCATACGGGCGGCGATCGACGAGATCACCTCTCGGTTCCGTATTGCCTAAGGCGACCGCCTGCAGCAGTTTCTCAAACGGGACCGATTTCTTCTGGTCCATTGGGCGCGAGTCTGTCTTGTCCTGTTCGCAGACGCCCACGGCATCAACGATGACAAAATGGTCTTTTGTTTTTGCGTCGGGAGTGACGAGCTTCAGGTCGTCATCGGAGATCACCCGCACACCGCGGCCCTTCATCTGCTCGAAGAAGGTCCGCGATTTGACGGAACGCATGAACAGGACCACTTCCAAGCGGCTTTGATGTCGGTGCCCGTGGCTATCATGTCCACGGTCACGGCGATCCGGGGAAAGTAGCTGTTGCGGAATTCAGCAATCAGGTCTTCCGGCTTCTTCCCTGTGGTCTTGTAGGTGATCTTCTGGGCGAACTCATTGCCCTTGGCGAACTCCTCACGGACGATCTTGACGATGTCTTCGGCGTGGCTGTCGTCCTTGGCAAAGATGAGGGTCTTTGGAACATCGGTCCGGCCCGGGATAGATTTCGGTGAAGAGCTTGTCCCGGAACGTGCGAATGACCGTGCGAATCTGATCCATGGCAACGACGTCTCTATCCAGTTGGTTTGGCGTCGTAGGTCAGGTCTTCGTCGAGCCTCTCCCATCGGATGGCGCGGGTTTCCCGGTCACGCTTGTCCACGTAGTAGCCGGCCTCCACCTCGGAGCCGCCCTCGGTGATTTCAGTCTTGATGCGGTAGACATCGTAGTTGACGTTCACGCTATCGGCAACCGCCTGCTCATGGCCGTATTCCATCACCAGGTTCTGGTTGAAGAAACCGAAGGTCTGTTTGTTGGGTGTGGCGGTGAGCCCGATGATAAAGGCGTCGAAGTAGTCCAGCACCTGTCGCCACAGGTTGTAGATGGAGCGATGGCACTCGTCGGTAATGATGAAGTCGAAGGTCTCGATGGGGATGGCAGGGTTGTATTCGATGGGCGGCACCTCCTTGAAGACCTTTTCAAGGCCTTCAACTGAGGTGTCCTCGTCTTCTTCGGAAAGTTCCTGCCCTTTCAGCATGGAATAGAGGCGCTGGATCGTGCTGATGCAGACACGCGCCGTGGTATCAAGGGTGTTGGAGGTCAGCCGCTGGACAATATATTCCTCGCTGAACTTGAAGTTGTTGTAAGGCGAAACGTACTGCTGGAATTCCTTCAGCGTCTGCTTGCCCAGATTGCCACGATCCACGAGGAAGAGCACCCGCCGCGCACCAGCGAACTTGATGAGCCGGTAGATGAAGTTGATGGCGGTAAAGGTCTTGCCGCTTCCGGTGGCCATCTGGATGAGCGCGCGAGGCCGATTCTCAGCCAAAGACTTTTCAAGGTTCTTGATGGCCTTGACCTGGGCAGACCAGAGGCCTTGCTCCGCGAGCGGCGGCATGTTACGAAGTTTGGCGCGGAGGGTGAGCGGTACGCCGTACGCGTGCCTTGCTTTCACCCGCCCGGTCGATCGTGGGTGCGCCCTCAACCGCCAGCCAGTCCGCCAGCGTTGCCGGGCGGTGAAAAGAAAACACATTGCGAGACCGAGCGTCAGGATCGAGCCCGTTCGTGAATCGCGTTTCTGTACCGGTCGACTGATAACAGAAAGGAAGCGGACGATACCATGCCGGCAACGTGTCCGGAAGGCCGTGTTTGTATTTATCGGACTGGACTTCAACGCCCGTGAGCGTGCTTCCGGCCTTCTTTGCTTCAAGCACTCCAACGGCCTTGCCGTCAATGTACAACAAGATAATCCGCGAAACCATGTCCTGACTTGAGCGGAAAGTCACGAACAACGATACCGCGGTCCGCATGAATGTTGGCATGCTTCAAGTCGTGGACCTGCCAACCTGCGTGCTCCAGCATCCGGTCGATTACTTCTCTGGCTTGGTCCTCAGGTTTGTTGGCCATCTCTGTCTTGAGTCTGGCACCAAATCTCGCTACTATCTTCTCTTACCAGACACCCAAGCCTCTGGGTTCGCAAGGCCTGTATCTTATTGTACACCACAAGCCTGTCCCGGCCAAGAAGAGATTAAACCGCATTAAGAATGTTGTCCCGCGTGATGGATGTTCAAACGCTCATCAACGTCGCACATACCTGTTGCGGAACGCGAGTTCTGGGTTACGGGTTATGATGACAGGATCGATAGATATTTGCGGGATACAGGACGCAGGGCCATAGAGAGCCTCAAGGGCCCCTGCGAGGGGCGGTGCTACGCCGCCTCGTAATGAACCACAGCCATTCCGTAGCCAAGCGCCTCGAGCCGGTCCAGGATTGACTCGACCTTGCCTGCAACGCTGCTCTTCATGTAGGCTTCTCCGTAGTCGGAACAAATCTCGGCAGGCACGTTCTTCACTACTGCGACTTTCTCGTCTACAAGAAAAGGAATTGTGGTAATTCCCTCCTTCAGTTCGCCGCCGCACAATGGGCTCTTCTTGATCTTACCGCTTTCTCTTCTTCCAGCCATCTTCTCATGACGCACACGGATAAGATCATCCTTGCGCATACTGGACCTCAGCATTTTCGATTACCTCCTGCCTGAAATAGCGGCTCAGATCCACCAGGGCGTGCGTAAGTCAACTTTCCTGCCCAGTAGAGCTGAGAGCTCGTTTTCGATATGCGCCATTTTGAGAAGGCCCACCTTGTATCCTACCTCGAACTCCACGAGTACGTCGACGTCGCTCTTTGGCTTGAAATCAGGCGTAATGACCGACCCAAAGAAAGAAAGTCGTCGGATATGATATTTCCTGCACAATTCTTCAATTTGTTTTTTCGGCACAACGATGCGCGTTTTTTGTACCATCATTTCACCTCTGATGTCTTCGGGCTTCCATGCACGTCCCCTCAGTCTGAAGACATAAACCTCAGGACCTTATTGTACCACATTCAGCCGTCGCGGGTCCTGAGTTCCAGGCTCCAGGTCAGTGAAACAGGAACGAGGAGGGTGGTGTGACAAGAAATTGCTGCAGGTTCCAGGTTATGAAGACAGGATCGATAAAGGATGCTTGCGAGACACCGGATGACGCCGTCTCCTGGGATGAGTCCTGGTTTTTGATCCCATGTGCCTTTAGGTCTTGACATGCTATAATGATGTATGATTCAGCGGAGATGCCATGAAAGTACTTTTCCTCATTCAAGGCTTTGAAGTAGCTGCAAGCCGCTATCGCGTGCTGCAGTATCTGCCGTATCTTGAATCCAAAGGGATAGAGCCCACGGTCAGTCTTTATCCCAGGGGCGTTGGCCAGCTCCTGCGATTCTTCCGAGCAACTTCCGGGTTACGATGTGCTCTTTCTCCAGCGAAAGCGTTTTCAGCAACCCCTTCTTGGGACTGGTGCGCCGTAAGGCCCGCCGCATTGTCTTCGACTTCGACGATGCCATCATGTACCACGACTCCAAGGCAGCCTCTCCGCATTCACGCACGAGACGGAGGCGATTCGCGGAAATGATCAAAGCCTCAGATTATGTTATCGCAGGCAACTCGGTTCCTGCAGAAACAGGCGGCGCTGTTCACAGATCGTGTGGAAGTTATACCCACACCCATAGACAACACGCGATACGTGCTCAAAGACTATCAAGCGAGAAAAGACGACTGTCAGCATAGGCTGGATCGGGGATCACGGGAGCATCCACTATCTGGAGAGGCTACGTCCGGTCTTCGAGGAGCTGGGACGGAAGTATCCTCAGACTCAGCTCGAAATCATCTGCGACATCTTCTTCGACTGCGACCATATCAAAGTAGTGAAGAAGATGTGGAGCCACGAGCGTGAAATCGACGATCTGAGAAACCTCGATATTGGCGTCATGCCCTTGCTCGACGATCCCTGGTCGTGGGGTAAGTGCGGGCTGAAGATTTTGCAATATTACGGAGTTGGCGTACCCGCAGTCTGCACACCGGTCGGCGTGAACAGGGATGTGGTCCAGGACGGTGTCAATGGGTTCTGGGCGATGAGCCACGAGGAATGGGTCAGGAAGCTCTCTACGCTCGTCGAGGACGCGGAATTGCGAAAGGCCATGGGCATGCGCGGACATGAAGTCGTCATGAAGTCGTTTTCGTTGCAGGCATGCGCTCCCAGACTGGAGCAAGTATTGAGAGAAGCAGTCTGCCGATCCGACTGACCGCTTTTTGCAGCCGGACCGAGAAAACTTTTCCCCAGGTGTACATCCACCAGTCATTACATCACCTCCTTGAATTTATGTTGACATTTTGCGCCGCTATTTTGATAATTGAGAGTCGCGTCGAAGAATTTCGTCGGTTAACGTCGAGTAAGCATTGGGAGGGAAGCTATGAGTAGAAATGGTTTCGGTTCCATCGTATCGGTGGCTGTGCTCCTGATAGTTGTCTGTGTCATGGCCGCACCCGCCGCTGAGCAGCAGCTTGTCGGCTTCGCCAGTCCTGCTGCCGGAGGGCTTTCCTACGTGACCGTCGCTGGTATGGTCAACACGGTCAATAGGTACATGCCGGGGAACGTCAAATTCGTGCACGAAGCCACCACGGGCACACTGGACATGGTCAGGCGCCTGCAGATCGCGTACGGTCAGAAGAAAGAGCTGCTGGCCGCCTTTGGAACCCCTGACGGATGGAACGCCTACAGAGGGGAAGCGGAATATAAGGGCAGGGCTTTCAGCCAGCTCCGGGCCATTATCTTCAATCACGTCGTCGACCTCTACCTCGCAGTGCCCGCCAACTCTCCCATCAAATCCTATGCCGACATCAAAGGCAAGCGGATCGGTATGGGAGGACCGGGCAGTTCACCCGCCAACCTCGGCCACCTCATCCTTGAATACTACGGCGTGACCAAGAAGGATTTCAAGCCATTCTATTACGTATACAAGGAGACCGTGGAGGGGATCCAGGATGGCAGCCTGGACGGCGGTTTTCTGGCGGGTGGCTATCCTATGCCCTCTTATCTTGAGCTCTCCACCAGGTTCAACGCGCGCATCGTGCCAGTGGATGATAAGATTGCCAAGAAGATCATTGCAGACCATCCGGGACACTACCAGAACGTGGTCAAAGCAAAATCCTATAAGGGGCTTGAGCAGGACACGCCGATCCTGGGCTGGACAAGCGCAGTCTGGACCCACGCCGGCGTGAGCAATGATCTTGTTTATAACTTTCTTAAGACGCTTTTCGACCACAAGGAGGAATATTACCAGATTCACCAGGATGCCCGCGGCCTGACACTGGAGAATGCGACCAAGACCATACTCGTGCCGTTTCACCCGGGCGCTGAGAAATACCTGAAGGAGATGGGTGCCATCAAGTAAACGCGGAGAAACTTTTGTCGGTTTCCACCCCTTGGCATTGTTCCTGCATGTGATTACATTTAGAAAAGACGTTGATCCTAAAAGGGGTGGGAAACGTGATTGAACGAAAGGCGTTCTTGCGGATAACCAAAGCAATGATCCTTGGCTTGCGAAATGGCCTTGCCAATCCTTCGGAGCGCATTAAGCAGAACATCTTGGAGGAGCTTGGCCGAGATCCTCGGCGTGGAGCGATGCGTTATCTTCAAGGTTACCCGGGACGAAATCGATGGGACGACAGAGGATGTTTGCGAGATCATAGCGGGCGTTCCCCTGTCAGAGTACCAGGCAGATTTCGCCAAAAAGGAGCGGCTCGAGATTCATCCCGATCTGAAGGCCGCGGTGGACAATAGAGGAATGTTGTTGATCAAGGATCCTCACAACGATAACCGGACCGCTTATTTTAAAGGCATCGTTGAAAGAAAGCATGTGTCGGAAATTCTTTACGTTCCGCTTTTTGTCGAAGAAGGTGGGCAGCCCGTCGGGGTCATTGCTATTGACGCGGTTCAGGGAAAAAGATTCTGTGAGGATGAGATTCTGTTTTGCTCCGAAGTGGCCGAGCTCGTTAGTCTGTTGCTTGAGCAAGAAAGAGTGATCTTGCAGCATTTCAGGGATGAGATCATCAACAAGATAGTTCCGCTTGGAGGTTTCGCCAAGAGGTTGCGTGAGAATCTACAAACGACTCTTAATTATATCGAAATCATTCATGAGCACGCGGCTGAAATAAGTACCATAGTACCAAAGAAGTTAGGTCGTGGCCTGTAAATACAGTGCTATTTATGGGGTCATGACTTGACGTAATGCCTTCCTTCCCCATCCCTCCATACAAGATACAAAGGTAATCCGCAGCTTTCGACGACAGCGTAGCTGTAAGAATTGCACGCTCGGGGTTGACTTTAATATCTTGCAGCATTATACAAACAAGAGTAGAATTATTATTGGAATGCGGCGAAATAGCTGGAGTCCTGTTTGATGATCGATATGCGTCCGATGCTAAAAAGCATCCAGAAAGGAGGAACCTCATGATATGTAACAAATGCGGTTTCGGGCATATGGTCGATGACAGTCATTTTGACGTCAAGGTGTACAAGTGTTGGGCGTGTGGCAACAGGATCTACGTGGATCACCCGAAGCGATGGGGCTTTCTCGTTTGTTCCAGATGCGGCAATGACATAGATGAGGAGAATGAGCTGGGCTATTGCAATGACTGCCTGAAACTCCTCACTATCCATGTCGATCGGGTGAAGGGGCGCACCTATGGCGAAACAGTCTGCGCGTGCGGCACAACCTTTATCAGAAGGAGCCCCACGCAAATGTTTCACTCAAAGAATTGCAGGAATCATAGAAGCTGAGTAACTCACTCCCTCTTTCTTCTCTAAATCCGGCGCTACTTTCATTTCCTAAATCCCGACAACCTCTTGATCTGTTTGAGCCCCGCACTCCATGATCCGGGGAATATCGATGTAAGGAGATGAAAATGGGCCACGAATGGAAGAGCAGACTTAAGCCGGTTCCGCCCTATGACTTTGATTTGAGCGCTACAATTTTTTCAAGTGGCGACAAGCAGATCCGCCGTTATGAGAACGGTCAATTCTGGCAGGTGATCAGACTCGGCAACAAGCTTGCGCTGGCTACCGTGCGAAGCATTGGCACGGTTGACGCACCTGAACTTACCTTCACCCTGGCATCTACCCGTATGCTCAATAAAGATGAACAGAGCGAAGCAGGTGCGTTCATGTACAAGCTTCTTAACCTCGGGCTCGACCTTAAGTCATTTTATAAGGGTGTGAAACATGATGCTGTCTTGACGCGTCTGACCGGAAATTTAAAAGGGCTGCGTTTCATGACAACCGGGTCCCTTTTTGAAGCGCTTGTTTACGCCATTTGTGAGCAACAAATCTCTCTTGTCGTTGCCCGGTCTATAGAAACCAAGATCATCAAAGCTTTTGGCGATACTGTGCGAATCGGCGGCGATACGTATTATGCGTTCCCAACCCCGCAGGCCTTGTCTGAGGCGGCGGCAGATTCCCACGAGCCGCACCGTGGGAATCTGCGTAGCGAGCACGGCGAGCCGGGTACCCGCTTGCGGGTGCGGGAGGCTCCGGCAGCTTTGCTGGCGGAGGGGGCGACCGGGTACCCGCTTGCGGGGTCCCAGTGATAGACCAGCTTCGCGCATGCGGACTGAGCCAGAAGAAGGCCGAGTATGTGAGAGATATTTCGCGCATGGTTGCCCGGGAGGAACTCGACCTGGACAAATTTGGAGGTTACAAACATTCGGACGAGATCATCGAGGAACTCCGGAAAATCAGAGGCATCGGGCTCTGGACCGCGGAGTATGTCTTGATTCGAGGCATGTCCCGGCTTGAGGCCTTGCCGGCTGATGATCTTGGCATACGAAGAAGTATCTCCCACTACTACTTCCACGATGAAAAGATCACGGCGGAGCAAGCGCGCCGGATGGCCGAGAACTGGGGACCATGGAGAGGCTTGGCCAGCTTCTATCTACTCAGCGCCCAGCGTCTGGGCATCGCTTGACACATCTCCGGATGGTGATTATCTGATTAAGCAGAGATAGAGAACCGTGTGGCTGGTCTACTTTACAACGCAGATTGTATTTGTTGAAGCGCATAGCACCGCGTGATATAGTTATGGTTCGTACGAGAGTACGGCGGTGACAACGGTGAGCTTAGATCGTGATTATGGCCGCCTTTCTCAGCTTCTCAAGGACTTATCCTTCCGTCATCAGCTCCTCGCCCTCATTGAATTCCTGATCTTGCTCGCCTCGGGAGCCGTTCTGATCCTGCTGGGAAGCCTCTTCGTCGTCAGGTTCAAAGATGGGTTTCCTTACCTCCCTCTCATTTACTCTCTGGGCTCCATCCTTTTTCTCGCTTCCCTCATCTGGCTCGGCGCACGACGCATTTTCCCGAAGCCTTCCATCGGGCGGGTCGCGCGAGGGCTGGAGCAAAAATTTCCCGGTCTTAAGGACGATGTGACCAACTCCATTCTCCTTGCTGATGAGATGAAGGCAGGCCGCGCCGTCGGCCAGATCTCGAAAGCGCTGGTCATGGCTCAGCTCAACAGGACAGTGGGAAAAATCGATGCGATAAAGCCGGCGGAAGTGGTAAACCTGAAGAAAGGTCTTCGCCATCTTAAGCTGTTCGCGCCTCTCGCCATAATCCTTTGCCTGGTTCTCATCGCGGACCCCCAGTTTCTCGGCCGGTCTCTGGCCCTGATCGTTCATCCGCTTTCTGATCTGCCGTCAAGGCAAACATCGATCTCTGTGGAGCCGAAGAGTTCGATCGTCCTGCGCGGGGCACCCATAACTATCAGAGCTATGGCGACCGGCAACGTGCCTGAAAAACTGACCCTGATGATCCGGCCTGAGGGCAGCGACGCTCTCCGGTTCACTATGGAATCCGAAGGGCATGGGCGGTTTAGTTACCATATACTCACCGCCCAGGCCTCCTTTCAGTATCACGCTTTCGATGGCAGATTCCTCTCTCCCACCGGCAGCATCCGGGTCGTCGACCCTCCGGACTTGCGCAGCCTGAAGCTCACCCTCGTTCCGCCCAGCTATACCCATCTCTCCAGCGAAACGAGAGATAGCGGGCACGTAGAGGCTTTAAAGGGCACCCTCGTGACGCTTGTCGCACGCACGACCAAAGGTGTCAGGGAAGCGCAGCTTGTGCTCGATGAAGGGAGCCGGCACCTTCTTGAAGTCAATGAAGAGCGTCTTACAGGGAGCTTGCTCGTCCTGGAGCCCGTTCATTACACGATCAAACTGAAGGACGAATTCGGCTTTGAAAACCCTAATCCCGTCCTTTACCAGATCCGGGTGATACCTGATGCGTACCCGGAGGCTGACATCACGAGCCCGGCGAAGGACCTTGAGATCACCGGCGACGAGGTGATTCCGATTGTTTACAGCGCCAGGGATGACTTTGGACTGACCGCCGTAAGGCTCACGTTCCAGCTCAAAGGGCAGGAACGCGCCATCAGCCTGCATGGCGCAAACCAAGGCCGATCTGTCGGCCCTGAGACTTTTAAATGGGACCTCTCCGGCCTCGGGCTCGTGCCCGGCGACAGCGTGACTTATCGCATCGAGGTTGAGGACAATGACGCCGTGTCCGGACCAAAAAAGGGCTACTCGCAGGGTTTCACATTCTCGGTCAGGGACGAAAGGGCTAATGCATTGAAAGAGGGCGAGGAGGCTCAGGCCCTGGCCGACGCCCTGTTAGACCTCCTGGCGAATCAGCTGGAGGGGACGCACGAAGCCAAGGCCCTGACGAATCAGATGGAAGAGATACTGAAGCACGTGGACAAGACGCTGGAGCATACCGGTAACAGGGTGGAGCGCTTTGACCTGGACGCCCTGAGGCGCAATCTTTCCTCCCTGAAGGAGCGAATGACCGCAGAGCCTAAGGAGAAAGTGACGCAGGAGATGGAGAGGCTCGCCCTTCTGGCAGAGGACATAGCGAAGAGGTCCCGTATGAGCGAGGTCGAGGCTATGGCCCGGGAGATAAAGAACAGGCAGAGACACCTCATCGATGCGCTCAAGGAGTTCAAAGGACCTCTCAACAAGGAAGCGATGGAACAGATCACGAAGGAGTTAAAGAAGCTGGAGGAACTCCTTCGTTCGGTCATGGATGCCCTGAGCAAAATGGCAACGAGCCTGCCTGACGAGTTCATAAACAGTCAGGAACTCTCCGGCCTGGAATTCCAGGACCTCTTCAAGGATTTGGACGAGATGTACCAGAAGCTGATGGCCGGAGACGTCGCAGCTGCGCTGGAGGCGGCGCAGAGGCTGATGCAGCAGCTCTCTGAGATGATGGCAGCCCTGGGAAGGGCCGGAACAAGGGCAGGAACCTCCCCGTTCGACAGGCTTCAATCGGAGATGTCTCGCCAGTCGGGAGAACTCGACAAAATCCTGGCTGAACAGAAAGAGATCCTCGGTGAAACAGAGAAGATCAACAAGGCAATCAACGGGGCCCGCGAAGAAGGAGATCGCGACCTCGTCCCGATGAGGTTGTGAGGGAGCCCGACCGGGAAAAGTTCCCGAATCTCTCCGACCGCCAGGAATATCTCAAGCGAAGGACAAAAGATTTTTTGGAGAAGCTTGAGATGATGGCACAACTGTTTCCCGGCATGGACACGGAGATCCTCAAGGATATAGAAGGTGCTTCGGACTCGATGGGTGATGCCGCCGGAAGGCTTAAACAGGAGGATGCGCCCGGCGCCATACCCCCGGAAGAGGAGGCTATCAGGAAGATGTCCAAGTCCCAGGAGGCGATGCAGCAGATGGCCCAGCAGATGGGCATGCGCATGCAGGCAGCACGCTGGGGCTACCAATTGGTATACGACCCGAGACCCGGATGGTATTACGGGCCATGGGCTCCCTTGCCGACACTTCCACAGCCTGAGCTCTATTTCCCCAGAGAGAAAGGCTATACGGGTCTCGACAAAGAGGAGTTTGATCCGCCGTCGAAGGATGCCTACCAGGTGCCGAAGATGTTCCGGGAAAAAATTATGGACTCGCTAAAAGAAGAGGTCCCGCCAGAGTATAAGCGGGACGTGCAGCGGTACTTGAGGGACCTCGCCGAATGAGAATGCTGGTTCGCCTTTATCGATATAGCTTCGTTGTCCTTCCTCGTCCTTACAGGATGCTCGCTATCGCACTCCTCGACGTACCCAGAGTACGCCTGTCGTCGGCTCCTCGTCGACGCCTCGTCTCTCTCTTCAAATGCGAACCAGCATTGCTATCGCCGCTCTGTTGGTCGCAATTTCGCTTGTCGTGTACGTCTTCCCGTCGCAGGCGGCTGAACCGGAGCTGCGCAAGCTGCGGAGCAGGCCGCGCAGCCCTTCCAGCCTATAGTGCAGAAGCTGGAGCGCTGGGATGCGGAAGCGGCATGGGCCGATATCAAACCGCTCCTCGCCAAAGAACCGAAGAATGTGGAGCTTCTGCAGCTTGCCTCAGAGACCGCCTTCTTCCGGGGCGATTACACAGAGGCGCTCAAACTTGCGAAATCTGCGCTGGAGTTGGGAGGAGAGGACGAAGGAAGAAAAGGTTTCGTGCTCCTCGTCGAGTCCACCCTGGGCGTGCTGAAATCATATAAGCGGTATGAAACAGCGCACTTTGTGATCAGCCTTGACGAGAAGCAGGACGGCATCCTCATCGATTATCTTACAGACACCCTCGAGAAGACGTACCAGCTCATAGGAGAGCAGTATGGTTTCCGGCCCAAAGAGAAGATCAGGGTTGAGCTCTTCGCTGATACGAAGGCCTTTTATTACACCTCTACCCTTTCAGCGCGGGACATCGAGGTGACCGGAGCTGTCGGCCTCTGCAAGTTCAACAAGCTGATGTTCCTTTCTCCGAAGGCCTTAGTGCACGGTTACCGGTGGCTCGACTCGATAAGCCACGAATATATGCATTATATGATCACGAAACTGACTGCCAATAAGGCGCCTATCTGGTTTCACGAAGGGCTGGCAGAGCATGAAGAAACGCTCTGGAGAGGCGAACCTCCTCAACTCTCGCCTGTGCATCAGACGCTCCTCGCACGGGCGTTGGCGGATGGAAGGCTCATCAGCTTTGAGCGGATGGATCCCGGGCTCGTGAAGCTCGAAACACCTGAGGATGTGCAGCTCGCTTACGCCGAGGCTGAGTCAGCCATAGCGTTTATCATCGAGAAGGCGGGCCACAAGGGCCTCCAGGAGGTCATGAAGCAGATGGCAGCGTCCGGGGAGAAAGGTGCGGGCGGTGCAGTCAAGGCTGTCATGGGATGGAACTTCGATGAGTTCGAAGGAAAATGGAGGGAGTTTCTTGCGTCAAAGGGGCTGAAGGAGGTGGAAGGAGTCAGCGTGCATCGATACAAGCTAAAGGAAGGGCTCGCTGACGACGACCGCATGGAGATGCGGGAAATAAAATCGATGGTAGCGAGGAATCGCGCGCACCTGGGTGACCTGCTGCAGGAGAAAGGCAGATTGGAGGCGGCTGTCCTGGAATACCGGCGGGCACTGGCCGATACCCGCGATTCGGTGCCGGTGCTCAACAGGCTTTCCGAAGCGCTCATAAAATTGGACAACCTCGATGACGCGCTGGAACACCTGAGCCGCGCCAGGAAACTTGCCCCGGACCATCCCAACACTTACGCGAGCCTCGGTAAAATATACCTCAAACGCAAAGATGCGAAAAAGGCGCAAGAGGCGCTTGAGGATGCGATCCAGATAAACCCCTTTAATCCCGATATTCATAAGGACCTGGCAGCGGCGTACGAGATGCTTGGCAGAAGCGAGTCTGCCCTCAAGGAGAGAGAGATCTTCAATAAACTGAACAAATGAGGTATCGATGGAGATAGCGAAAGATGCGTTTGCGTCAGACACGGACCTGGCGCAGGTTGAGGAGATGCGCGCAATAAAGGCGCGTATCGCCGCGGAGATCAGGAAAGTGATCGTGGGTCAGGATAAGGTGATCGAGGAGATACTGATAGCTCTCTTTTGCCGGGGTCATTCCCTTTTGGTGGGCGTGCCCGGCCTCGCCAAGACGCTTCTGATTTCGACCCTGGCGGGTATTATGGAGCTGCAGTTTAACCGTGTCCAGTTCACACCCGACCTCATGCCCTCTGACATCACGGGGACAGACATCCTGGAAGAAGAGGCCGTGAGCAAGAGGCGCTCATTCCGCTTCCTGAAGGGACCACTCTTCACCAACATCCTGCTGGCTGACGAGATCAACAGAACGCCTCCCAAGACGCAGGCTGCTTTGCTCCAGGCAATGCAGGAGTATAAGGTCACGGCAGGAGGCGTCACGTACCCGCTTGAGCCGCCTTTCTTTGTCCTTGCCACGCAGAACCCCATAGAGCAGGAAGGCACCTATCCGCTGCCTGAAGCACAGCTTGATCGCTTCATGTTTAACATCATGATCGACTACCCTCCACTGGATCAGGAGATGGAGATCGTGGCCACGACCACCTCTTCGTATCATCCGGCGCTTAACAAGGTGATCAACGGCGAGAAGATCGTTGAGATGCAGGAACTGGTTCGGCGGGTGCCCGTTTCAGCGCATGTGATCAGGTACGCGGTCATGCTGGCGAGGGCCTCCCGCCCCAAAGAAGAGGAGAGCCTTCCTTTCGTCAAGGAATGGGTTGAATGGGGAGCGGGTCCGAGGGCATCCCAGTATCTGATCCTGGCGGCCAAGGCGCGGGCTATAATGAACGACGGATATGTGGCCTCCGTAGAAGACGTAAAAGCCGTGGCGCCTTCCATTCTCAGGCACAGGATCATCACCAACTTCAGGGCGCAGGCAGAAGGGGTAACCTCACTGGGCGTCATCGAGCGATCTGCTCGAAGGGGTCAGGCCTTGAATCATTTCGACCCGAGGGTGCTCGCCAGCCTCAAGCATCTCTTTCTTCGGGCCCGGTTCGTGGTAGACGGGCTCATGGTGGGCGTCCATCCTTCCCGGGCCAAGGGCTTCAGCTCAGAATTCGAGGGGCACAGGGAATACTCACAGGGCGAGGACGTGCGCCACATCGACTGGAAGGCCTACGGCAAGTTTGACCGCTACTTCATCAAGGAGTACCGGGAGACCACCAATGTGCGGGCATACATCGTGCTCGACGCCAGCGCATCCATGGGTTACGCGTCTGACGGGTGGAGCAAGTTCGATTACGGCGCAACGCTGACTGCATCGCTCGCCTATCTGATGCTGAAACAGCAGGACGCTGTGGGCCTCATTACTTTCTCCGACAAGACGGATACGATGCTGGCTCCCAAGGCTACGCAGAACCATCTGCTTGCGATCCTCCAGGCACTGGAAAAGAGGAGGCCTTCGGGGGAGACCTCGACGGGTCTTATTCTCCAGGAACTCGCCGGCTCCTTGAAGCGCAAAGGCGTTGTCATCCTCATCTCCGATCTCCTGGGCGATACCGATGGAGTGCTGCGGGGACTGAAACAGTTGCGCTCCAGGCAAAACGATGTGATGGTCTTTCACCTGCTCGATAAGGATGAACTGGAATTTCCTTTTGAGGAGCCAACCCTCTTTAAAGACCTGGAAGAGGATGTCAGACTACTCACCGATCCCCACGAGACCAGGCCTGCATACCTGAAAGCACTCGGCAGTCTCATAGCAGCGTATAAAGATGCATGTGCTGCAAACCTGATTGACTACTCCCTGTTCAACACGTCTGTCGGTCTGGATCGGGCACTTATCCGTTACCTCACGTGGAGAGCGCGGTTGCGGTTGGGAGCATGAAGGGCACGCCCTTATGAGCCTTACGTTCCTCAATCCATTGATACTCCTCGGGCTGGCAGCAGCCGCTCTGCCCATTCTCATTCATCGACTGACCCATCGCAAGGCCGTGCGCAGAAATTTTTCCGCTGTCCGTCTCCTTATCCATTCCCAGAACCTCATGGCAAGACCCCAGCGTCTGAAGCACCTCCTTCTGCTCGGGCTGAGGGTCACGGCCATAGCAGCCTTGGTCATCATGGCGGCAAGGCCGATGCTCGTGCGCCCGGGTCTTCTGGCCGTGGGGGAGGGAGGGGCCAAGGTCTTGCTCATCGATAACTCGGTGAGCATGGGTTACAAGGACGCGCAAGGGCAGCGCTACGAACATGCAAAAGACGCGGCCCGGCACATCATCAATGGCCTGAGTCCCTTCGCCGAGATTCTCATTATCCCCACAGTGCTGCCTGAACACAGCAAGGTCGATTGGATGAAGCCGTCAGAGGCCGCTGAATACGTGGCCTCCATCCCGCTCTCATCCGGAAAAGGTGAACCGGGGGCTGCCCTGGCACTGGCCTTCCAAAAGCTGAAAGGCATGAAAGGCGCCAAGGAGATCATTCTCATAAGCGACATGGCAAAGAGTGATTGGCTAGGGTTCGACCACGGGAAACTGGGTACTGTCTCTGCCGATGTGTACGTCACATTCCTGAGAATCGGCGTGAAAGAGCGGGATGCAAACATGGCTGTCAAAGGGGTCCGGTTGAAGGAAGGAGAACTCGTAGCCGGGACCCCCGTTCGCCTGGAAGTGACCGTATCGAATCTATCCGGTCAATCTGCCGGCCTGCCCGCTGATCAATCCGCTGGTCAGGCCATTGATCAGGCCCGTGATAAGCATGCCGAACAGCCTGCATCCACCGTAGTGCAGGTCATGCTGGGCAGCACTAAAGTCGACCAGCGCGCTTTGCAGTTGAAGGCCGGGGAGGACGGGAAGGTATCTTTCGAGCTTTCCCTGGATCGACCGGGCCTGGTAAACGGTCAGGTAAGGATCTCCGGCGACAACCTCCCCTATGATGATCTCTTCTCTTTTCCCTTAAAGGTTCGGGAAAAGATCAGAGTGCTGATTGTGGATGGCGACCCCAGAGGCGCCATACGGGCCAGTGAGAGCTACTACCTCAGCCGCGCCCTGCAGCCCGGAGACGCGGAAGGTTCCCCCTTTCAGGCAAAAGTTATTTCGGAGAAGGAGTTTTCTGATATCGACCTTAAACCGTACGAGGCCTTGTACCTGCTGAACGTGGCCAAGCCCCGGCCATCAACAATAGCTACTTTTATCGACGCGGGCAATCCTGTCTTCATCTTTCTCGGCGATCGGGTACTTCCTGAGGAGTATAACAGCATACCTCTCTTCCCCTGGAGATTGAGAGGGATGAGGGAAGCAAACGCACAAAGGCCGGAGAGCATTACAACGGTTGACTACAGCCATGAAGCGCTGCAGCAGTTTTCCAGGGCCGGCCGGGAAAGCCTCGAAAGCGCTCTGTTTCGCCAATACTTTAAGGTCGACAGAGGCACGAGAACTCTGCTCGCGTTCGGCAACAGAGATCCGCTGCTCCTGCAGTCATCGTTCGGGAAAGGAAAGATGCTTTTGTACACGTCAAGCGCCGATGCTGACTGGAATGATCTTCCGCTGAAAGCCGCTTACGTACCGCTTATCCAGGGGGCCTTGAAGGAGGCCGTAGGATTAACCAGGGGCTCTGCTTTGGTCGACAGAGAGATTGGCGAACCCGCCATACCTCCTGAAGAATCAGACCTTGCAAAGCTCACCGACGAAGATATCAGAAGGCAGTTCTCCGGCATGGAGGTACAAGTAAAAGAGTACAAGGAAGGCGTTTCCAGCCGGATGCGCGGCAGCAGACAGGAGTTCTGGCCTTACCTCCTCGGTTTTCTTCTGCTGGTACTGGCTGTCGAAATGGGGGTAGCGAACAGGCTATGATTTCCAGGCGGATGTTTCTGCGCATGGGGCTCGCGCTTTCTACCGGGCTACTTTTGGGTCGGCCCGGCCGCGCCGCAGCCGGCGCATTCCCCCAGTTCTCCATCACCCAGGTCAGGTATCGGGGTGGCCAATGGGATCCGAACCCGCAGTTCACAGATGCCCTCATCGAGGAACTGGAATTGCGGACAAGCATCGATGCCTATAAAGAGCGGCGCACCGTAACCCTCACTGAGCCTGAGCTATTTTCCTGCCCGTTTCTGTACATGACAGGAAAGTATGAGTTCGATCCCTGGACTTCCCAGGAACGGGAGGCCTTGAGACGGTACCTTACGTTCGGCGGGTTTCTGCTGGCTGAGGATGCCATGGGCATCAAAGGCTTCGGGTTCGATGCGGCCTTCCGCCGGGAGATGAAGCAGGTCTTTCCCACGCACGAGATAAAGAAGCTGCCGCCTGACCATTCCGTCTTTCAGAGTTTTTACCTGATCAATACGATCGGGGGTCGGCAGAAGATCAATGCCTATCTGGAAGGTGTGGTCATCGACAACTGGACACCGGTTATCTATTCTCAGAATGACCTGTCAGGGGCCTGGTCCAGGGACCGGTTTGGTAAATGGCTGTATGAATGCGTGCCGGGCGGTGAAGCGCAGCGGCTTGCCGCTTTCAAGCTGGGTGTTAATATCATCGTCTATTCCCTTACCTCTGACTACAAAAAGGACCTGGTCCATCATCCCTTCATAAGAAGGCGGCAGAACCTTTGAATACGATTAATCTCCTGACCCATCTGACGACCCATGAACTAACGCGCTTGACTGCAACGCCCATTATCCCCCTGTGGCTCCTCGTCGTCCTGCTGGCAGCGGGTCTGGCAGGCGCTCTCATTCAGTACCGCCTCATCCGGAAGAGACTTGCACGTGGAAAGGCTCTTACCCTGTCTCTGCTGCGCCTCGGCGCCTTCTGGATTCTCATCCTTTTTGCGCTCAATGTTTCGTTGGTAAGCACGAAGGAGCATAAGGTGGCTCCCTCCATTGCCATCCTTCTGGATGCGTCCTGGAGCATGGCCCTGCCCGGGAAGGATGCAGGAGGCAGCAGGCTCGACGAGGCAAGGCAGATACTGCTCGGTGGCTCAAAGCCCTTGCTCACGTCTTTGGCTGAGACGTCAGAAGTCAGGCTCTACAGGCTGGATGATGCCTTCAGGGAACTCGATGCGGGAGAACTGTCCGGATTAAAGCCCGGCGGCAAGGGCGGCGATCTCAATGCCGCTATAAGAAAACTTACAGGGAAGGCTTCCCTTGCCCTCCTGCTGAGCGATGGGACGTCCATATCCCGGAGGCTATCGGTATGACCCAGCGGATGGCTCACCCTCAAAAAGCCTCCCCGTCTTAACGATCCCCATAGGAGACGTCAACAACTACAGAGATATACTGATCAGCGCCGTAAAGGCGCCTCCCGTGGCCTTCAGGGGCAGGGAGGTAACGATTGACGCCACCATAACGAGTCACGGGTACAAGAACGTGACCGTTCCCGTGCTCCTCAAGGATGGGGCCAAACTCGTGACGGCGAAGAGCGTTCATTTCAATAAGGGCAGCGAGACCGTTGGCGTCTCTTTCTCCTTCGCGCTCACTGAACCCGGTACCCACACGGTCTCTGTTTCAACCCCGCCGCAGGTTGGGGAGAGCATTACGGTCAACAACAGTGCTGATCTCTCCGTGAAGGTAGTCAGGGACAAGACAAGGATCGTCATGGTATCCGGAAATCCGAGCCCTAACTATCGCTTCATGAGAATGGCTCTTGAAAAATGATCCTTCAGTGGATCTGCTTTCCTTCGTCATCCTGAGGACACCCTCCAATGTCATCAATGTCCCCTTGCAGGAGCAAAGCCTGATACCCTTCCCCGTCGATACCCTCTTTTCCGGCGAGCTCAAGGATTTCGACCTCGTGATCTTTGACAACCTGTCGCTCCATGTTTACCTGAACCAGAAGCATTTGGAGGCGATACGGGAGTTCGTGCGCGCCGGAGGCGGGTTCGCTTTGATCGGCGGACCCAATCTCTCTGACGGAAAGCGGATTGGTTTTACTCCCCTGGGCGAAGTCCTTCCCATCGGATTGTCACAAGATGAGGATTATTCCCGCGGCTCACCGTCCGGTGTGCGCTTGACATCTGCCGGTGCAGTCCATCCTGTCACACGCCTCCTGGCGGACAAAAAACTCAACTTCAAACTCTGGAATGAGATGCCTTTGTTGGACGGACTCAACCTGCTCAAGGTCAGGGATTCGGGGAGAGTGCTTCTGGAAAGTGCCGCTTTCCCGGGCCATCCTGTTCTCACGGTGGGCGGCTACGGCAAAGGGCGCGTGCTGACGCTGGCTACGGACTTCTCCTGGAAGTGGGACGCGGGCATCGTGGCGAGAGGAGGAGACAACTGGGCATACCTCCGGTTCATAGAAAGGGCGGTGCGCTGGCTCACGAAAGACCCGGGTCTCGATCCCATTGCGATGACGCTCCCTGACAAGCCGGAGGAAGGCCTGGATGCAGAGGTCAAGGTAAGCGTTGGAGAAGACTACTCCGGCCCGGCTCGCACCGGGGAGCCGATATTCTTCTCCGTCTTCAGCCCGCAGGGCGTAAAGGTGCCATCACAGTTGAAAGCAGGGGGCGCACCGGGTGAGCACATCGGCTCGTTCCGCCCTGAAAAGAGAGGGCCGTATAGGGTGAGAGTGGAAACCCGTTCAGGCGTGCTGGAGGAGACCTTAGTGGTTGGCGGGCAGATGGAAGCAGTTGACGCAGCGCCACTTCATGACCTGTTGAAATCTGTGTCTGCATCGACCGGGGGAACAGTTGCTGCCGGCCGGCGACGACCTCTTGAAAGAGATCGCGCCTTACATGAACAAAGCGAGGAAGAGTTTTCCAGAGCAACGGGAAGTGCCCCTCTGGAGCCTGCCTTACACGCTCGCTTTTGTGGTCGCGTTTCTGGCGGTGGAGTGGTATCTTGCGGCGGCGATGGGGTCTGGCATGATACCGAGGTGCCTTCATCGCCATACCTTCGTTGTCGCTGCGTCGCACTCCTCGACGTACGCCGTGGTACGCCACGGGTATCCGCTTGCGACGCCTGGGGCTTCCTCGCATGCCGCCCACGGGTACCCGGCTCGAAGGCTGGGTCGTGCCTTCGAATCCGTACCTCGGTATACACAGGAGCCGCTGGACTATTACCTGGGAGGTACCTATGACGAGCAAAACGAGTCTTGGGCTAACGTCGATATCCTTGTTATCAGCATGATGGCTATCATGTCTCTGTCTCCGGGCAGGCCTGTGCGGGCTGCCGCAATCCCAATGTTGTTGATGGCGATGACACTGGCTCATACATCAGGCCGGTCGCTGCCCTGGGGCCCATTCAGATAAAATGGTTCGGCCATTCCTTCTTTCAGATCACCACGAGCAGCGGGACCAGGATTATCACCGACCCGTTTGGCGCCATGGGTTTTCCCATGCCTGAAGTATGGCCCCATGTGGTGACCGTGGGGAGGGAGCATGGAAACCATAACAATGTCGGTCTGGCGAAAGGTAACCCGCTCGTCTTGCGGGGCTTGAAAGAAGGAGGCTCGGACTGGAACCATGATCAACACGACGTTTCGTGACGTGCTCATCTACAACGTGCCCGTCCATCAGCGGGGCGTGCCTGAGTACTGGGGCTTGAGAGGTTCGGCATTCGTCTTTGAGATGGACGGGCTCTGCGTCCTTCACTCGGGTGATGTGAGCGAACCCTTCAATGAGGACCAACTCCAGCTTATCGGCCACGTCGATATCCTCCTGCAGACCATAGGTGGCGTTTATACCGCGGGTCCGGAAGGGGCAAAAAAGATAATAGAACAGCTGGATCCCAAGATAGTTATCCCCATGCATTACTGGCAGAACATGGGCAACGTCCTGGAGAGATTCACCACCGGCCCGTACAAGGTGCGCACCCTCGAAACGAACACCTTCGTCGTCAGCAAGGATACCCTGCCCGCTGAAACCGAGATCATCGTGCTGAAAGTGCTGAGGGACGGGGACATATAAGACAGGAAAAAGATACTGCAGGTTGAGGTTGAGGTTCAGAAAAGAACAAGAACTCCTCCAGGTGAGCCGATCTTAGCCCCTGCTTCATGTCCTCCTTAACCTTAACCTTCGCCTTAGTCTTTACCTTAACCTGGTTTTTCTCACTTGCCGTTGGAGACGAGGCATCTTCCCGCCCTGACAAGCCAGGACCTGCACGTTCTCGATGCCCAGGTCGCGCAAACGCCGAGCCTTGTCGCTTTCAAAACGCAGAGCACTTTTCTGTCAGACTTGAAGAGGCGTGCAAACTCTTCATTGCTCAGGAACATCTGCTGAGTGTCCGGATAGGTCGATCCCATCTCAAGCTCGCCTTTATACGATGCTATGTAGACCTTCTGTCGCGTGTAGAAGGGGAGTGTTTCGTCGAATGACGCGTAGTTGACCACATCGAACTGTGCGCCGGCCTTCTCCCGGTTAATCAGCTGGGCCAGTTCTTTCGTGGTATTGACTTTGTCTATGAGATGAGTGTGCATCATGAGCAAGACGATGACAGCCAGTGAAAAGCAGCCGAGCATGAGAAAGAGCGGCCTCGAGTTGCGCATCCTTCTCAGGCAAAGGAGACCGATGGGCAAGACAGAGAAACAGATAACAGCTATCGAGAAAGCCCTTGAGTTCTTTCAGGACGTTCAGCATCTCAGGCTCTGCCCGAAGATAAGAGCTCCCCGCACCAGTCGCCACAACCGCTCCGGCCAGACCGAACAGCACAAAGAGAAACTGGTAGACCAGGATCTCGGCGCGCCCGGGCGTGGGCTGGCCGGCGCGATCATGGAAGAGGCAACCCAGCAGGATCGCAAGCGCCGGAAAAGCAGGCAGAATGTAAGGCGGGAGTTTCGATCCGGACAGGCTGAAAAAGAGAAACACAACGAAAAACCAGATGAGAAAAAGGCGCAGTTCCTTTGTCCGCCAAAAAGTTACCACAGCCCTGGGTATGAAGATTGACCAGGGGAAAAGACCCCCGAAGAGAATCGGCACAAAATAATAGACCGGCCCGCTCCTGTTATGTTTTTGTGTCAGGAAGCGTAAGAAATTCTGGTCAACGAAGAAGAACCAGAGAAACTCTTTCTCCCGAAGGGCGATAGCCACAAACCAGGGGGCCACGAGGAGGACGTACACGAGTATGCCTTTGAGGCTGAGGAGGTTTCTCAAAAACGATACTCTTCGTTCGAGGAGCAAGAATACCAGCAGACTCAATCCCACAAGCACGGGAGCGACCGGTCCTTTTGCCAGAGTGGCCAATGCGAGACATGCATAAAAGAGATAGAGAGCCATCGTTTTCTTTTGCCGATAGAAGTCGTAGAAGAAGATGAGCGAAAGGAAGAGCGTGCACGACAGAAGCATGTCGATGGTCAGAGTACGCGCCATGGTGAAGAAACCGAAGGATGAGATGAGCATGATAGCAGAAAGAAGAGCGGCGTCGCGCGTGAACCAGCGCGCCACTCCCGCGTAAAGCAGAAGAACAGTCACAAGGGCCGCGAGTGCATTGGGAAGCCGGGCCGACCACTCACTGAGGCCGAAAACCCTGAAGGATAAAGCCGTTGCCCAGTAAAGCAGCGGAGGCTTTTCGAAGTAACGCACATAATCAAGGTGGGGCACGACGTAATCGCCCGTCTCGACCATTTCGCGTGGAATCTCTGCATACCTTCCCTCATCAGGTTCTTTCAAAGAGTAGCTCCCGAGGTTATGAAAGAAGAAGATGTAAGAAAGTAAGAGAATGAGGAGTATGTGGAGTGTCGTTTTCAAATACTCGAACCTATCTATGTTTTTTGGCGGTTCCTGATAGCTGAAAACTGGAAACCGAGGACTTCCCTTTGCTTCTTTTTACCAGGCCTTCCTCCTCGAGCACTTCGAGATGACCCATGATTTCTGA
The DNA here is from genome assembly GCA_963821605.1 of uncultured delta proteobacterium. Lineage (GTDB taxonomy): Bacteria > Desulfobacterota > Syntrophorhabdia > Syntrophorhabdales > WCHB1-27 > JADGQN01. The sequence goes on from CAWGEZ010000038.1 coordinate 88,207, forward strand.
AATGGCCAGAAATAGCTCGCTACCCGGGAGTTCGGGAAAAAGCCGGTTCATTATCTGGAATGGGGTCTGTGCGCCCTCGGAGAGTATATCACGCATAAGCCCCTTGCGCTCACCGATAAAGGAAAGGAGTTCTTCGATCCTTTCCGAAGGGTGTTCTATCACATCCCCGTGGCCCGGCAGGACGAGTCTGAGATCCATCTCTCTCACCTTTCTGAGAGAAGCCAGGTATGTCTTCAAACTCTTGTATCCTTCGGGTGCAGCGTGCGGCTCCTGGCAGAGCGCGTTTGACGAAACCTCTTTGAGCAGAAAATCGCCTGTAAAGGCTATGCGGTCACGCTCGTCATAGATCATCATGCACCACGGTGTGTGCCCTGGAACAGCCACGAACTTAAACAGGGCGGAACCGAGGAGAACCTCATCGCCTTCAATCAGATAACGCGAAGGCTTCACGGCCTGCGCAAGTTCTCGCGCCAGCCTAAAAAATCCTGATGCAGTCTGCTCAATCCACGCTGCGGGAATGGCGGCACTCGTGAGGAAATCGCTGGAGAAGCGTTCCTCTTCGACAAGCTTGGCTTCGTAATGTTCGAGCCATCCGGCACCTTCCCGGCAGACCCAGACTTCGGCTCCGCTCTGCCCGGCAATTGCTGCGGCCGACCCAAAATGATCGATGTGCGGATGGGTTATGATGATCCTCTTTACGTCCCGCAACGCATAACCCAGATCATTGAGCCCGGTCTGCAACTCGCCCAGGAAAGAGGCGCCGCGCGGTGGCACATCAATCAGCGTGGGAACCGGCTCCTCGACGAAATAACAGTTTATTCTGCCAATCGGGAAAGGCGTCTGTATGGGTAAGCGGTGAATGGCATACTGGTCAATAGGTCTTGTGACATCGCAGTCTAATGCCATACCATGTTAATGCAGGTGAAAACAAGAGGCGATGCTGATGAAAGCTCAGGTTAAGGTTGAGGTTAAGGTTAAGAAAAAAAGAAAAGAAAGAAAACTGACCTGGGTAACGAGCGTGGGCCGTTCCTGCTTTGTCTCAACCTCAACCTTAACCTGTTTTTGTTTTTTCCTGGGTGTCAGAACGAGATTTTGAATTCGGTTCCTTTGTCCCTCACCAGCTCAAGCCTGCCATCGATCTGCATGACAAGGGCTGATACGAGCTGCAGCCCCAGGGTTTCCGTGTTGAGCACATCTATCTCCCCGGGCAGACCCACGCCATTGTCACTGACGATGAGCACATTCTTTTCCCCTACCTTGTGAAGGTCAATGCTTATTTGTCCCTTGGAGCCATTCAAAAAAGCGTGCTTCAGCGCATTTGAAACGAGCTCATTGATGATCAGACCGCAGGGGATAGCAATGTCAAGGGAAAGGAAGACATCTTCCACGTGTACGTCGAGGGCAATCCCGTTCCCGTTCGTCCTGTACGACTCGAGCAGGTTTCTCGTGAGATTCCGGACATAGGGTGAAAAATCTATCTGCGCAACGTTCGTTGACTGGTAGAGCTGTTTGTGGATGAACGCCATCGACTTCACCCGGTTACGACTTTCTTCTAAGAATCCGACGGGTCTCTTCGTCCTTAACCGTCTGTGACTGAAGGAAAAGCAAGCTGGAGACTACTTGAAGGTTATTCTTGACCCGGTGATGGACCTCTTTGAGGAGCACCTCTTTTTCCTTGAGGGACATCTTGATCTGCTCCTCAGCCTCCCTGCGCTCGGTGACGTCACGCAGGTAATTGAGCGTCGCGGGTTTCCCGCGATACGTTATCCTGGCTACCGAAACCTCAATATAAATGACTCGTTCCGTCCCTTCTTACACCTTTGAACTCGTATCGGGACGGCGCCGGCTCTCCGCTCTCCCTCCGTCGGTCATTCTCCGCTATGCGATCCCGATCGTCCGGATGAATCACCGGAAGGATGGGTTGCCCTACGACCTCGTCCAGCCGTTCGTAACCGAAGATCTCCAGAAATTTCTGGTTGGCGTAAACGCGGATGTCGCCCTGGGCTATTGTAACACCGTCATTGGAGGACTCTATGGCCGTGCGATAGCGCTCCTCCGATTCCATCAGCGCCGCTTCCGTCCTTTTAAACTCAGCGATATCAATTACGCATACGACGCTTTTTTTGGTGCCGGGAATCAGGTTGACGCAGAAGAGCATATCCCTTGGTGCGCCGCTTCTATCCATAAACTGCGCCTTGTAGGTTTTGGGTACGCTGTCCGGATCCTTCCTGCGTGCCGCATGGTATGCGCGCAGCTTTTCCTGGGAGTCCGACGCAACAAATTCCGTTGCGTCCTTCACCCCTTCTATTTCTCTCCTTGAAAAGCCGGATAATTTCTCGAACTCACCGTTGACGAGGGATATCGTTCGATCCTCCTCGACAATCAGGGCAGCAACACCCATCGTTTCAACGACCGCCCGGTATGTCTCTTCGCGGTCGCTGCCCGACCTCATCCGGCCGGTTACTTTCAGTCATGGGCCGTGGCAGCGCGGCAACTGGAGCCTTCTGTTCGGCAGTCTCTTTGAGTAATAGAGGCACTGCAAAGTAAGCGGAAACAGCCACGAAAGCCAGACTGACGAGCACTGAGAGTGGAGAACCAAACCAGCCGAACAGCGAAGGAAATATCAAGCCTTCGAGCACTTCGTGGACACATATTGCGAAAAGGCCCAAAACGGTGACGAGGACAGGAGCCAATGCCTGGAGGGACGGTTCAACGTGATCTTTTTTCATGGGCGATGCCTGAAGGGTATACGCTAAAGGACGAGGTTATCATGCAAATAGTGTACCGGCGGGAATGGGGTTCCAAGCCGGTCGTGGTCTCGGGGTCCTATGCCAGCTCAGGTCTGTATCTGCAGAGGATGGGACACCATCTATCGTGATAGGGGATCACGTTAGGTCTGTCAGTGACATGACGTCATCCCTGTCAATGAGAGGACAAGATGAAACGGGTTAAGGCTGAGGCCGGTCTTTGCCTCAACCTCTTGTCTGTCTTTACCAGTCCTTGCGGGCTAACGACCGCCAAGAAGCACCAGACTCACCACGGGCCAGTAGGTGATAACCACCAGCGCCAGCAGCAGGATTAGAATAAAGGGGACGGAAGCGTGGTAAAGCTCGAGAACAGGACGCTCGAAGCGCATGCTGGAGACAAACAGATTGATCCCCACCGGCGGCAGGGAGGCACCGATTTCAAGATTGGTCAGAAGGATAATCCCCAGATGGGTCGGGTGGATACCGTACGCCTGGGCGACCGGAAGAATTATCGGGACCAGCACGATCAGTGCCGGAAACATGCCCAGGATACAACCGGCCGCCAGAAGAAAGATGTTGAGCCAGAGGAGGAAGGCGTGGGGGCTCTCGACGTGGCTTCTCATGAAATCGAGGAGCTTGCTCGGAATCTCTTCGTTGATCAGGCTGTTGGTCAGACCGAACGAAACCCCGAGGATGATCAGAATACCGCCCACAAGAATGCTACCCTTTATCGTGATCGACTTCAGGTCTTTGAATTTGACGTCCCGATAGACTCCCATCTCGACAATCAGCACGTACAGCACCGTCAGAACCGCCGCTTCACTGACAGCCACGTAACCGCCGTAGATGCCTCCCAGGACAACAAACGGCAGCGGGATCTCCCAGATCGCTTCCCGCAGCGCTCCCCCAAGCTCACGAAGCGTGAACCGGGGACGGGCCACGCCGGAGCGGAAGCCTTTCCAGCCACTGTAGAGGGAAAGAAGCAGAACCAGTAACGCGCCCGGAAGAATTCCGGCCATAAAGAGCTGATCGATACTCGTCTGAGCGACAATCCCGTAGAGGATGAGCGGAAAGCTGGGAGGGAAGAGAAGCCCCAGCGTACCCGACGTTGTCAGAAGCCCCAGGGAAAATCTCTCCGGATACTTCTGTTGCCGCAGGGCCGGGAAGAGCAAACCGCCGAGCGCGATTATCGTCAACCCGGTCGCACCCGTGAGCGCTGTGAAGACGGCCGAGACTAAGAGCGCGATGATTGCCAGCCCCCCGGGCAGCCAACCCAGAAGGGCGTTGGAAAGACGGACCAGGCGATGCGGTGCTTTGCTTTCCGCGAGCACGTAACCGGCCAGGGCAAAAAGCGGGAGGGCTGCCAGGTTCGGGGTGTGGGCCAGTTTATAGAGTTCAATGATCAGAGCTGAAAAGTCGATTCCACCGCGGTAAAGAAAGAGAAGACCGCTTGCTGCAATGACAATGAAAAGAGGGGTTCCCAGCAGAACCAGGCAGAGGGCCGCTATAGTCGATAGAAAACCCATGGACGTCAGCCTCGGCCGTCCGAGAAATGAGGTTTTTGAAACCTTGGAGCATAAAGCGGATGCCCAGGACGAGCCACATCACCGGCATCACCGTCTGGGAAACCCAGAGGGGTATGCCGAGGGCCAGGTATTTTCCCGGTCGGTAATCATCCAGTATGAACCGCACTGCCGGATAGACAAGAAAGAGACAGACCAGGGCAGAAAAGAGTTGGAGCCCCCCTTGATCCGGCGAACGAACAGCCGGAGAGAGACGTTCAGGAAGGATCTCGATCACAATGTGCCGGTTTTCGCGCGTGGCAATCGAGGCCCCGAGAAGGGCAACCCACAAGACCAGATGGCTAAGCAGAGGATCGATCCAGACAAGCCCGATGGAAATCACATTGCGGAAAAGGATCTGTGCAGCACCCAGCGCTACCATTCCAAACACCAGGCAGACCAAGAGTAGCTCCTCCAGTTGTTCGTACCAGGAACCGACCTTTTTCAGGATGGTCAACAGCATCAGTTCTCTTTGCGCAGGGTTTTCAGGAAATTCCTCACCTCTTCCAGGGTCTTCTTGGAAAATTGATCTTCTCCGAGTGTGGCAATGCCCTTGAGGCAGAGGGCCTGTAGTTCTTTTACGTCGCGGGCCGATGGGCTGACCAGCTTGATCCCTTTCCCCTGGAGCACCTGGATCGCCTTCTCATTCTCCTTGCGGAGCTGGTCTTTCAACGGCGTAAGCTGCCGGCTGAAGGCTGCTTCAACAATTGGCCTTTGAGCCGGGGGGATTTTTTCAAAGTCCGACTTTCTCAGGACCACGGCACCCACTGAGTATACCAAGCGGCACATCGGTCATGTAGGAGACTTTCGTAAACCATTGCACGGCGATGGCCGCGAGAGGGGAGCTGTAAACCGTGTCGACCATTCCTGTCTGCAGGGCCATGAGCACATCCGTAACCGGCAGAGGGATGGCGTTGACGCCCAGTTCCTTAAAGACCGCCTTCCCGATAGGCGTGTCTTCCCAGATCCAGACCTTGCCTTTTTTCAGGTCTGCCGCATTTCTGATGGGTTCCTTGGAGAGTAAATAGATAAAGCCCTGTTCTGCCCAGCCCATGGACTTGAAACCATTATCGAGGAACCCTTTCTGGTAGAAGCCGTCCATGCGGCCCATGACTGCGTCCACTTCCTGGTAGTTTTGGAAAAGGAAGGGGATGCCGAGGATTTTGATATCCTTGAAGATGACGCCCAAGACCCCCTCCGGTGAGCAGTGCCCCCTGAATCTCGCCCACCTTGGTCTTTCGGAGCATGTCTTCTTCGTCGCCGAGGATACCCTCCGGGAAAAACGCGCAGGCTGACCTGCTTGTTCGTTTTTTGATCCAGCTCTTTGTTGATCTCTCGAAAAGCTTTCACCCAGGAGCTTCCCTCCGGGGCTATGGTTCCTATTTTCAGGACCACGGTCTGGGCCCGTGCAAGCGTGGGAAGGAAAAAACCCAGAATGATCAAGCAGGCAAGAATCCACCGTACGTTTCTTTGTAAATCCATTCCGCCGCGCACCTCCTTTGTCAGTTTCTCATCCTAAAAAAATTCATCCACCTGGTCCAGCAGCCTCTTCGCCTTCTGCTGGGCCAGTGTGTTGGCCAGGGTCAAATCCGGCTCGATGGCAGCCGGCGTCTCAAGCACGCGCTTGAGGGTAGAGACAAACAGGTCCCGGTTAAGGGTTTGCCGCGCATAATACTGGGCATAGTAGACATCGGTCATCAGGAATTTACCCTGCCCGTAAGCCATGGCCTTCTTGAAATGCTCATCGGCCTTCCGCAGACTTCCTCCGAACTGCTCCGGACGGGCACATAAGAGGATGGCTTCGAAGAGATGCGCCGACCCGTAGTAGTAAGACGGGTCAAGCAGCAATACTCTTTCGATGAGCGCTTCAACCCATGGCAGGTCGGCCATGGCCTCTGCGCTTTCTGAGCCGGCGATCCAGCTTCCCCAGACACTGCCCACCCAGAAAAGAGTGGGGACATCCGGTTTTCCGGGTCTGTTCCAGACTTCTCTGAAAAACGTCCAGAGGCTTACCCATGGCGTCTTTAAACAGCGGATTCAAGCTGAGACTCTTGACAGCATACTGCTTGCCCCGCTCGTAGAGGTATGCGGCCCGGCCCTGCTCATCCTCTTCGAGGACCGAGGCATAGGACGCGTAGGCCTTTGCACCGGCGAGAAGAAGTTCGGGGATTCTCCGGGTAGCTCAGGATCATACCATCGATAAGCATCAGGTAAGCAGGAGTGCCGCTGCGCACGAGTGCCACATCGGACTGCCTGCCGGCGGAGACCGCCACATCATTAAAAAGGGACGAGGCTTTCTCCGTCACCAGTTGCTGAGTTGAGAAACATCCCGGAAGGATCACAGCAAATATCGAGAACGAGTGGTTGAGTCTTTGGAGAAGCGTCTTCCGCATAAGCGCCTATACAGTAACATTGACCCTGAGGTGGGTCAAGTCAAGCGTCAGCTTGGTGGCTCTCGCGCGGACAAAACACCTCAAACAAGGACCACGCAACGTTCTTACTGCGCCCTATGCGCTGCCTACGCTCGTACGCGTCGGCCACTTCATAGTAGACTGCCAGCGTCTCTTCCACGTTGCGCGACGGCGGGTATTGTTCCATCCATTGGCGTGCGACCACGCGGGCCCTGATTCCTCCGCTGCTCATCAAAGTAATACGCGATGGCGTCGGCGATCTCGTCCGCGTTGGCAGGGTCTTGAACGATCTTCCCTCCTTCGTCTGAAAGGATCGCGTCAGACGCACCGTTGAAGCGCGTCGTCACCGCCGGCAGACCGCTGGCGAGGGCTTCAAGCACGGTGAGCGAGCAGGAGTCGTAGAAGGTGGGATGGACGTAGATATCACTGGCCGCGTAGTACGGTTCCATGCCTGCAACGGGTCCCAGGAAGAGCACGGAGCCGGCTACACCGAGCTCTCTGCGCCTTCCGCCGGTAAAGCCATATCTGACCCCGTCCGAGCACGATCAAACGCAGCGGAACGTCCGGTGACCTTTTCTTCAGCAGGGCAACTGCGTGTAGTAGCGGTTCCAGTCCCTTGAGGCGGTAATTGTTGCCTGCGAAGAGAAGGACAACTGGTATTCTCATCAATGCCCAGCTCTTTGCGCTTCGCATGGCGGTACTGATCTCGGATCGACGGGTGGAAACGGTCAAGGTCCACGGTATTGAAGACAACAGCGATTTTTTCTTCAGGAAAACCAAAGTACGCAACTATGTCCCGCTTCACCATGCTTGATATCGCGATCACTCTCTTGACGCGACCTCCCGTGTAGAGGCGCCTCTGAATCCAAAGCTCCAGGTAATGGCGCGCCGAGAGGTAGCGTCTCAGCCACCGGTACCAGTAGTACCATCGACGGCTGATCGATGCGAACTCCTGTTTGAGGTACGCCTTCTCCACGCCACCGTGCGGATTGAGCACGTTATTCGGCAAGGCTCTGACCAAGTCCGTGAATGACGTCGAAGCCGTATCCCTTTACCATGCGCGCGGAAAAGAGCATGTACGAGATCATCCTGAGGCTTCTCGGAAAGTTGAGGACCGGAACGAGGTGCACCTGATACGGTTTGTTCCCGTCCTCTTCTACCTTTGAAGCAAACAGATGCACATCGTGGCCGCGCCGCGCCAGTTCTTCGGCGAGGAAGCTGAAGTAACGTTCGCCGCCCCGTGACGGCAGGAACTTGTCGAGCAGGATAGCAATGCTGAGCTTTCGTGCGGCCCTTCTTTCGCTCACCGTCTTTTTCCGAGTTCTAATAATCTCTTGTAGAAGTCTATGAGCCGCGCAGCCTGCGCGTTGTAGTTCCATTCTGCCAGGGCATAATTACGGGCGTTGATGCCAAACTGCGCTCTCATCTTTTCGTCGCTCAGCAATCGCATCATACGATCCGCAAGTTCATGCTCATCCAGGTCAACGGCGTAGCCTGTTTGCCCGTCGTCACAAGCTCCGGAAGCATCCCTTGAGTCGAGACGATTGCCGGTTTACCCATGCCCAGCACCTCTCGCAAAGCCCGTGCAGTGCCATCAGAGCCCGCGCGCATCATGACAAAGATGTCAAAGGCGGCGATCACGGAAAAGTAATCTTCAATGCGGTAGCCTGCAAGGATCACATCCTGCTCCAGGCCCAGATCGATGAGAGGTTTCTTTATGCTCTCCTCGATCTGCGAGCTCCTTCCGACAATGACGAGCTTGACATGTTCCATCTGGTCTCTTACTTTACGGAAGGCCTTCAAGATCACGTCATATCCTCTGTCTTTTTTGAGCCGGCCGATGACGCCGATGACTCGATCCGAACCCTTCAAACCCAAGGCTGTCTTTGACATCCCCCACGCTTCCTTCGTGCGGCTTCAAGCCAGGCGGGAGCTTGCAGCTCCTCTCCGCAGGGAACTTGAAATATTTTACATCCTGTTGCCGCAGCTTCTCACTGTAGGTAACGAGACCATCGGTGCGCGCCATGAGATATGCCATGGGTCGGCTGTGCGGCAAGCCATCGCGCTTATGGTCGGTCCTCACGAGCAGCGGTTTTCTTTCTTGAGAAGAGAAGCGATATCGCAGCCGTGGCATGATCGTGCGACAGATGCGTGTGCACGATATCGACGCCTCTTTCATCCACAAAACGCCTGATTTCCCTCAGGTCGAAAACCCAATCCCGGGGCGAAAAATAGCGGTTCAATCTGAAGCCGTCGAAACCCGGAACGTTTCGCTTCAGGACCTCCTTCTCAACGGTGCGTTCAGGAAATTCGATGGGGGTCTTTCGATACGCAAGGGTGACAGCAAGCCCCTGCCCGCTGAGTGCCTCGCAAAGTGAAAGGACCGGCTCGGCAGGGCCGGTCCACTTCCAGTCGCTGAAGAGATGGAGCACCCTCATTTTCGGCAATACCGATTAGCGTTCATTGATATAGGTTCGTTGCCTCCTCGTTCGGCTACCCGCATGCGGGTGTCTCGAAGTACTTCCACGTACGCCCGGGTACCCAGCCCGTGGCTGGGTGGGGCTCCTCGTCTACGCCTCACTCTATCTTCCTATCTTCGAATGCAAGTTGGTATAGAAGGCCTTGATGGCCTCACAGACATAGAGCACCTCGTCCTCCCTCAAGCCCGGGTACATGGGCAAGGAGAGGATCTCTGTCGCTGCCTGTTCTGCATGGGGAAAGTCACCCCGCTTGTAGCCGAGGTGTTCTGTATACCTCCTGGAGATGTATGGGCGTGGGGTAGTGGATGAGCGTTGAGACGCCTTTAGTCTTGAGATACTCTTGCAGCTTATTCCGTTCTTTACTCCTTACGACAAAGAGATGATACACATGGTGAGCCCATGGTTTCTCCTGAGGGAGGATGAGCGGCGTATCCTGCAACTCACGCTTGTAGAGAGTCGCAAGCTCTCTGCGCTGCTCGTTCCATGCATCGAGCTGCGTCAGCTTGAAGCTGAGGATGGCTGCCTGCAGTTCATCGAGTCTTGAGTTGAAACCCTCGACCACGTGCACGTGTTTATCTGTCTGGCCGTAGTTGCGGAGAGAATGCGCGTTCCAATAGGTTTCTTCATCCGACGTGGCGATGGCGCCGCCATCGCCCTGGCAGCCAAGATTCTTCGTCGGATAAAAACTGAACGCAGCAGCTTTGCCGAAGGTGCCTACTTTCTTGCCCTTGTACAGAGCCCCGTGCGCCTGGCACGCATCCTCAAAGACAGAGGCTCCGTATCGTCTGCACAGTTCGAGAATCTCATCCATCGAAGCAGCGTGACCATAGAGGTGCACAGGTATGCAGAGTCGCACACCCTGCTCTCTTTGCGAGCACCTCTTCCAACCGATCCGGGTCCATGTTGTAGGTTTCAGGTTCGATGTCGCACAGCACAGGCAGTATGCCGTGTATGGAAAGGGCCATGGCCGTCGCGATGTATGTGTTGGGCGTGGTAACGAGCTTATCGCCCTTCCTGAGGCCACAGGCAAGGCCGCCAATCCTGATCGCATCCGTGCCCGAGCCGACGCCCAAGGAGTAGCGCACGCCGAGGTAGTTTGCAAATGCTTCTTCGAACGCCTTCACGTGTTTGCCGAGAATGAATTCGCCGTCAAGATGCACCTGCTCGAAAAGACGCACCATGTCCTCGCGGAGCGTTTCGTATTCCCGTCGCAGGTCAAATATTTTAACGATCATTACCAATATTCCTTCCGACGATACTCTTTCTCATGCTTTCCGTCTTCTTGCATACTCCTTTCATACGACCACATCTCCTATCCGAACTGCTCCCCCGTGGATTTCCTGTAGTCGTTGAGGATTGCTTCCCAGCTTAGTTCTTCCTTCCCTGTGTGCTTCGGGTAGTATTTACCAACGAACCATTTTGCGAATCGCTCATACCCTGGATCCAGGTAATTGACGGTTACCTTGTTGAGGGTGTACGTAGACCACCCGTGCGCAGACCACCCTTCGAGGGTCGTGGGCGGCTGGAACCCGTTCTCAATGGCGACCTGATAAAGTCTCGAGCCGGGGTAAGGGGTAAACAGGAAGAGCTTGATCTTCGTTTTTGGGTTTATCCTTTTTGCTTCATTTATGAACGCGACCGTATCTTTGAGGTCGTTGAGCGGCGCCAGAGGAAATCCGCACATCATGGAGAGGACAGGAATAATGCCTACGCGCTTCGTCTTTTCAAGAAACTGGACGAGGTCGTCAACCGTTGACCTTTTCCCCACGTAATCAAGTATCTCCTGGGAGCCGCTTTCAGCACCGACAAGAATTCTGTAGCATCCGCTCCTTCTCAGGAGCCTGTACGTATCGTCATCAAGCCTGGCAAGCTGATGGGGATGGCCGAGAGCTTCCCAGGTCATTTTGATCTTTCTATCGATCAGCCCCTGGCAGAACCGTCTCACTCTCTCGATATCCACGAAGAAATTGTTGTCGATAAAGTAGAGGGAGCGAACCCTCCATGTGAACTTCTTCCGAAGAGATGCAATCTCTTCCAACATCCTTTCCGGTCCGAGGGCTTTCCACTGTCTCTTGTAAACGACCGCGTCCGCGCAAAAGCCGCATGCATTTGGGCAGCCGACACTGCTGATGTACGTGAAATGGGGATAATATTTCTTGGTATTCACCAGTTCAAAGGAGATCGGTTCCAGCTCTTCCATCGGGATAATGGGCCTGTCCGGCGTGGAGAATATCTCACCCCTCTCCTTGTACGTAACGCCTCTGATTGACGCGAAATTGGTATCTTTGCGGTTAACCGCGTCCACGAGCTCGCTGAATGTCTCTTCCCCCTGTCCCCGTACAATGATATCAACATATTCGCTCTTTATGGATTCTTCGGGAAGCAAGGAAACGTGCCACCCTCCCCATACAATGGGGACTGCCGTTTCGCTTCTTACATGCTTCACCAGGCGGATTGCGTTCTCGATCTGGTATCCAGTCATGGACGAGATGCCCACACAGACCGCTTCAGGGAGCAACTGGGATAATCTCTCGTAAGGCTTTGAGTCGACCCTCTCATCTATGATTTCGACCCGATACCCTTTCCGCAGAAGCTTCGGTGCCAATGCAAGCACTGAGAGGGGGAATTCATGATGGTGTTTACCCGGCTCCGCCTTGGGATAAAACAGTATGACGATACCTTTTCCTGCACCCCCACCTGCGGTGTGGCTCCCGGCTCCTCCGGAAGAAAGAAGACCCGTTCCCTTCACGTATCAGCCCCAGTACTCATTCTTGTATTTCCTGTAAAATTCCGCCGTCCGTCGTATACCTTCCTCCAGAGATGTCCTGGGTTCCCATTTTACTGTTTCTCTTATCCGGCTTATGTCAGCGTAATAATCGCCCGGCTCAACCTCTTTTCTTTCCTGAGTGAATTCCCTGAAGGCAACCGATCCGCTCCCAACCACCCGGACAATAATTTTAGCCAGCTCTGCGAACGAGACCGGTATGCCGGTACCCACGTTAAAAACACGACCATAGGCTTTATCCTCGATCGCAGCCATGAGCAGGCACTCAACAAGATCCGCAACATACAAGAAATCGCGCAATATGTGTCCATCGCCAAATACGGGAATCTCGGCTCCATCGATGGCCTTGCGAATGAACCAGTTAAAAACGCCGTATTCATCATGGGTCATCTGATGGCGCGGTCCAAATGTATTTGTTATCCGGAGGCACGTTCCTCTAATGCCGAAGACGTCGTCGTAGACCAGAACCATCTTTTCCGCGGTTAGGTTCGTGACCGCATAAATCCCTTTTGGGTTCGTGGGATGATCTTCATCCACCGGCAGCTTAACGGTCGATCCATACTCACCCCTTGTCCCCGCAAAGATCACCTTCGCATCCCTATTATTGGCCTTCAATGCCTCAAGAAGTACCAATGTCCCCCTGCAGTTTATGTCAAGGTCCTGAATAGGGTTTCTCATGCTGTCAACGTGATTTACCTGTCCCGCCAGATGGAAAACATACTTTTGTCCTTTTACCAGGTGGTTCATCGAAAGTTGATTCCTCACGTCCGAGAAGTTAACCCTCACGCGGTCTTCGATTTCCCGTATGTTGAAGAGATTGCCCCCCTGCCTCGGCAGCATGTTGTCGACGATCGTTACGTGCGCTCCGAGCCTGACCAGTTCGATCGCAAGGTTACTACCGATAAAACCCAATCCGCCTGTTATCAGGACTTCCTTATTCCTGAATTCTTCCATTCTTCCTCTCCAGCTCCCAAAGTCTTGCGTACTTCATAAAGACGTAATACATCGTCGACACAATAATGATGAGGCCTGGTATGCCATCAAGGAAGCCACCTTTGACAATGTAGTCCGTGAAAAACCGGTACGGTGGTCGCATAACCATATTAAACAGATGAAAATGGCGACGCGATTCGAAGAGGTCTTCTGCAAAGGCTCCGGAGTAACGGTCCACGGTCTTGATCTGGTGCGAGATATCAGCGTAAGGCACGTGCATGTAATAGTTTTTCAGCTTGCCCACCTTTCCGTCAACTGCAACCTTTGCGTGTAGCCCGCCTTCCCATCTGCCCTTATCCTTCTTATACAGCCTGATCTCGTGATCAGGATACCATCCACCATAGCGTATCAGTTTACCCAGAAAAAAATTCTTTCGCTCGACAAGGAAGCCGTCATACTCAGCGTTGCCGCGCACAACACCTTCTATCTCTTGTTTGATCTCAGGGGTGAGCCATTCATCCGCATCGATGAAAAGCACCCATGGCGACGTGCAGAGGTCCTGGGCATGCTGATACTTCTCCCTCTGGCTGGTTGTCATGAACCGGTGGTAGTTGGCCGTATATTTCTTTGCGATCGCCGGCGTGCCGTCTGCGCTATCCGAGTCGACGACAACGACCTCCTCTGCCCATCCGTAAACGCTCGCCAGTGCTTTTTCGATGGTTGCCGCGTTATTGAGGGTGATCATATAGACAGATAATGGGAGACTCGGTATCATTGCCCTCCCGGACCCGCAAGCCGCGCTATGATATCCCGCGTGGAATGGTCTTTCGGATCACCTACTATAGCGACCTGTCCGCCGTACGCTTTTACAACGTCTCTCTCAGGCACGGTTTCCGGCGTATAGTCGGTTCCCTTAGCGTGGAAGTCAGGCTTGAGAAGTCGCAAGAGAGTCTCAACGGTCGGCTCGGAGAAGGTGGTCACGTAGTCCACGTAGCGCACGGCAGCAGACAATCTCCACGCGTTCATCAAGCGGTGTGACTACGGCCTTTCTCTTGCCTAACCCGACAACGGACGAATCGTCATTGAGAGCGACAACAAGCAGATCGCCAAGGGCCTTGGCACCGGCCAGATATCTGATGTGGCCGACGTGCAGCAGATCAAAGCAGCCGTTACCAAAGACTATCTTCTTGCCCCTCGATCTCTCCTCGTCGATGATGCGCTTCAACTCGCGGTGGTCCCGAATATATTCACCCATGCTCTTCGATCGCCCTTCTCAGCTCGTCGAGTGTCGCCACTGCCGTTCCTCTTTTCATGACCACGATACCGGCCGCATGGTTTGCTATTTTTGACGCGGTCAGGAAATCGGCGCCGGATGCCAGAGAAAGCGTGACCGCAGCGGCAACGGTGTCTCCGGCTCCCGTGACGTCCGCTATCTCATCGGTACCTGATATGGGAATGTGGTGGATCTCTCCGTTCCTGAGGAAGAGGCTCATACCCTTGTTTCCCCGCGTTACAAGGAGAGCCTCAACCTCCATGAAACTCATGATCTTTTTGCCCATCTCTTCGGCACCGTGCGTGGTAAGGATCAAGACCTGCAAGCGCGTACGCTTCGGACTCGTTGGGCGTAATGAGCGTGAAGCCTGTAAACTGCCTCAGGTTGAATCTCGAATCACCGACAACCGTTTTCTCGTTGGCGATCATTCTCCCATACTCAACGATCTCCTGGTCGATCAGCCCATACTCGTAATCGGAGAAGACGAATCCGTCCATGTCGGGACCGATGGCCATCAGCCGCTCTTTCAATACTGATTTCAGATAATCGGGGGTTTCCCGCCCGTCTTCCCTGTCGATCCTGATCACCTGTTGCTTTGTCGTGTGCGTGTCGCCTGCCAGTATGCGCGTCTTTGTCACCGTCCTTCCGTCGTGCTGCAAAAGGCCGTGCATGTCGATGTTCTGATACTTTGAGAAATAGGCAATCAGTTTCTGGCCCACGTCGTCTTTCCCCACACAGCCCAGCGGAAAGACGTGTGCACCGAGTGCCAGGAGGTTGTTGATGGTGTTTCCCGCGCTTCCGGGGTAGAGCTTCTCCTCCTCGTATTTCACCACGACGACCGGGGCTTCCCGCGAGAGCTTGTAAGGCATTCCGTAGATATAGACATCCGCGATGATGTCGCCGATCACGCAGATCTTCTTGCCCTTGAACTTATCGATGAGTAACGTTCCGTTGTCAGCCAAGGATCTCCTCCACCTTTGCAAACACGTCCTGGGCGCTTATGCCTGTCATGCACTCGTGGTTCGTTTCACACTTCTTTCTGTTGCAAGGCCTGCAGGCCACTTCTTTGAACATAGGATGCGTGGACCGGCTGGGATACTCGGTATACTTCGTATCCATGGGGCCGAGGATCGCGATGGTCGGCCTCCCGAGCGCATCCGCCATGTGACGGGGGCCTGTATCGTTGCTCACGACGAGGGATGCCCTGGAAAGACAGACCTTGAGGTCTGCAATATCCATCACTTCAATGCGCACCTTCTCCTTGTTGGAGACGCCATCGCAGACGCGCCGCGCAATCTCCATTTCCTGCTTCCCCGGCAATATATATACCATCCTCGAATATTTCGAAACAATCATGTCCGCGAGTTCAGAGAAATGCGATGCGGGCCACCTCTTGGATGGGCCGTACTGCGCGCCGACGATAAACGCAACGTAATCCCCACCCACGTCGGTATACTTCTGGTCGAACCTCTGCTCTTCATCTTCCGTGACGCGGAGAGTACGGTGCTTCATCTGTCCTCTCGGCTCCAAGGGCATCGAGAATGCGCAGATACTGTTCGGCGGTCGCGACGAGTTCGGTCTGCTGCTCCAGCGGTCGATGTGAGCATAAATCCGCGCTTGTTGAGCCTGTATCCGATCCTGTTCCGCACCGCTCCGAGAAAAAAGAGGAGTGCGGCACGAAATGAGTGGGGCAGCACGATGCCTTGATCAAATTTCAACGCACGCAGCATGCTCACTTTATCGAGGAACGAGACGAGGTCCTTTGAGTCATTCGGTATGAACCGGTCAAAGAGCCCCAGTCCGTCATACAGATGCATGGCTTTCGACTGGCCTATGGCCCACAGCTCTCCCTGCTGAGGCTTCCTCAGCGAAGCGAGAAAGGGCGTGGCCATCACCATATCGCCCAGCCAGTTAGGCAGATAGACTATCGTCTTCCCAGTCACTTCGCACACCCATGAACCGGTTGAACTTCACCGTATAGTGTAACCTACCCTGCTCAGCCGCTTGCCTATCCATCTCGGCGATCTCAGCAGCGAAGCTCTTCTTTTCTTCCTCCCAGCTTGCCCGTTCCGTCGCCTCAATGCGATCGACAAGCTCCCTGTACTGCGCATCTCCATCCGGGTCGGCATAACGATTCACAAAGGTGCAGAAATAGATGCTGCACCTTATCAACGAGGAGATTCACCTCTTCACCCAGATTCATACACGTTTCGTCGGTAAAATTATCGAGGCGTTTCATTTTTTCAAAATCGATGGAGCCCTGCGCCTTTGCGATGTCGTAGGCCTCGGTGCCCACATACGGAAAAAAGAGTGACCATCGAAATCTCCCGGGCTTGATCCTCGACAGAAGCTTGACTGTTGCCATAATATCATCTTTGGTCTCGCAGGGCAAACCGATCATGACAAAGGCGGACGTGTGAAGTCCATACTTGTGGGCAGCAGCAAAAGCGTTCTCGATCTCGCGATTTGTCATGAACCGGTGAAGCACGTTCCTCCGCAGGTTGTCACTTCCGCTCTCCAGGCCGAACTTGACGATCCGGCAGCCTGCCTCTTTCAAGTCTCGCGCGACCTCTTCGTCAAAGAAGCGCACGTGGGCATTGCAGACAAAACCTATGTCCGTGAGCTTCCTGTACTTGTCCGAGAATTCCCGCAGCCATGCTTTGTCCAGCGTGAAGATATCATCATCAAAAATAAACATCTTGATACGCTGGTAGTGGGAGAGGAGATAGTCGATCTCGCTCATCACCTGGTCCACGCTCTCTCTTCGAATATACCCTTTCGGCAGATGACCGGAGTTCTTGTACAGCTTTATGATCTTGTGATTGAGGCAGTACGTGCATCTGAACGGGCAGCCGCGCCCGCACAAGAGGCCGACCCAGCCGTCCTTTGCGTCTATCATCGTCTGGAAGTCAAAAATATCGTAGTCCTTAAGGGGTAGGCTGCTCAGGTCGGTATAGGGCCTGAGAGGCTCCAGCACGATCTTCTGTCCCTCTCTGTAACCCATGTTCAAAACACCTTTGGGGCTTCCCTTCGTAAGATATTCGAGAAAAGCCTCTTCCCCTTCGCCTATGCACAGGCAGTCGACAGCACTCTCCTGCATCACGTCGAAAGGCGCCATGGTCGGATGTATGCCTCCGAAGACTATCGGCCGCTGCAAGGTAGGTCTTTATGTCGCGCGCAATCTCGATGGCATATTTATGCTGATTTGTGACCACCGAAAAACCTATCACATCGGGATTGATGCGCAGTACATCGTTCTTGATCCTCGACGAGGTCAAGAGGGTAGCCCACCTGTTCATTGATGTTGAGCAGATGGGTTTCAATCCCGTGCTTGCTTGAGAAAGGCGGAAATGTAGGCTATGCCGTAGTTGAAGCCTATCTGGGCATTTACGTTGGGGTATATAAAAAGTACACGCATGGGTTACGCCAAATTCCAAATCTCAATATCGCAAATTCCAAACAAATCCCAATGTTCCAATATCAAGAATCTGATCGGCATGCTTAGCCGATTTCAGAATTTGACATATCTGACATTGCTGGATTTCGAATTTGCATCTTGGCCGACCTGTACCTTGTTTTTTATGCGGTCCCACATTCTACTTCACCTCTTCGAATACTTCCTCCGGCGTGATCGACGTGAGACACGTTCTCTCCTTACAATTCTTGTCCCTGCACGGGCTGCAAGGCAGTTCCTTCCGCACGACTCTGTGTGCATCGGGCCGTACGGCGCATTCACCTTTGGATCAGTCGGACCGAAGATCGCCACCACCGGAACACCGGAAAAGGCGGCAAGATGCATTACGCCCGTATCGCCACCCACGTACATGTCAGCCCGCTTGAGTACTGCACATAGTTGGGCTACGCCCAGGTTGGCCGGAAGCACAACCCCGGCGCCTGCCATATCGCGAAGCTGCCTCGCCTCTTCTTCTTCGCCCGGGCCCCACAAAATCAGCACGGTTGCCGGTATCGACTCTTTCATGCGCTTCAGCAGTTCCGCGTACTTGGCAAGGTCCCACCGTTTGAATGCGCTCCCCTTGCTGCAGAAGGGAAAAAGCGCTATGATGGGAGGCCGTATGCCGTGTTCCGCCAGCAGATCGTTCACGTACGCTTTCGGCGTCCGGCGGGGCAACAAGCTCCACCTGCGGGCACGGTGCCATCAATGCCGAGGTGGCGGACGAGCAGCATGTTCCGTCTCGACCTTGTGAAGGTGCGTGTCAGCACCGTCGACTCTTTCATCATAGGCGAGCCAGCTGCCTTCTTTCGCGAACGTCCTGCCGAAACCGATCCTTTTCTCTGCGCGCGCAGCACAGTCCAGGAGCGCACTCTTCAAGATCCCGTGAAAGTCAATGAGTGCGTCATATCTTGTTGCACGCAATTTCCCGAGAAACGCGCTTAGATGGCCCAGTGCCTTCAGAGCCTGAGCCTTCCCTTCAGACTTCTCATGATGAGATCGCGGGGGAACCGTACGACGTGATCGACAAAGTCCTGGCACGATAGAAGCTCTGCGACCGACCCCTCCACAAGCCATGAGACCTTTGTGCCGGGCGATCCCTCCTTGAGGGCTTTTACGGCAGGGAGGCTCATCAGTACGTCACCCAGGGAAGTCAGTCGTACGACAAGAATTTCATGCGGATGAGGCATTTCTGAAGATTTCCATGACGTCAGAAGGGATGCGTACCGGTTTCCTTCCGCCGTCAACGCAGATATGTTTCGTGTGACCTTCGACGATTATGGCACCATCCTTGAAAATCTCGTAATGGAAGGTGACGCCTCGCGATTTCACATCGGATAGGCTGGTTCGGACAGAGAGGAGGTCATCGTACGTAGCAGCGTTATGGTATTTGATGTCAATGCCCGTCACGACCAGGTGATAACCCATCTCCTCAAACTGCCTGTATGTGAAGCCCTTCTCGCGCATGAACTCGCTTCTTCCGATTTCAAAATACTGCGGGTAGGTTCCGTAATAGACAATGCCCATCCTGTCCGTATCTGCGTACCTGACCCGGACAGGCACATCCACATAAGCGCCGACCCCATTTTTGTGATGGTTTTCCTTGACCTTGACCCTGGTAGCGGTAGCGAAGCATCCCGTAGGTAGCCCACCCTGTGACCCGTGACCCTTGACCCTGCCTTCATGGTCCATGCTACAGCGCCCTCAGGAATTCCGGCCTCAGGAGAGACGGATCCTTCTGATCCAGGACATGTCTGATCGCCCTCAGCGCCTTCTCCTTCTGCTCGGGCAACCATACTTTGATGGGAAGATAATTCGAGGCGTGGTTTGACGCAAAAAATCCGTGGGTCACGTTTGTATGCTCGATCATGATTGCCAACTCTTCAAGGAGCATGTACGGATCGGGGACCTGAAAGGTACCATTGTCGATGTCTCTGGCAAGCGGGGTGCCCGGTACCACAATGATGCTCAGGGCCCCCATGTACTCCGGGTCGATCCTGGAGAGGAATTTCCCCGTCTCCTCCGCGTGGATCCTGCTCCGCTCGACCCCTCCGAGGCCGAGCAGCACCGTTACCGAGAGCACGATGCCTGCCTCTTTGACCCTATGACACGCCTCTTCCATCTTTTCGAGGGTCGTGCCTTTGCACACCCTGTCGAGCGTGACCTGGTCTCCTGACTCCACCCCGAGGTAGAGGATGCCGAGCCCCATCTCCTTTAACGCTCGCAGCTCATCCACCGATTTTTTCAGGACGGACTTCACGTTTCCGTAGACGCCGATCCTCTCCAGTTTCGGAAAGGACTCCTTTACCAGTTCAACGATGGGCACGAGTCGTTTCTGAGGTATAATCAGGGCGTCTCCGTCAGCGAGAAACACCTTGTTCACATGCCTCGCGAAGGCCTTCGCCTCGTCCACATCCTCTTTGATCTCCTCGAAGCTCTTTACCCGGAATTTCTTATCTTTGAAAGAACCGCAGAAGGTACATCTGTTGTGTGAGCAACCCACGGCTACCTGCAGAATGAGGCTGTGGGCCTCGCTGGGTGGTCTGTATATCGCGCCTTCGTATTTCATTTTTCAATCCTGTAGACCTTTTCTCCTTCCCTGATAAAGCCGAATTTCTGCCTGGCCAGTTCCTCCAGATACCGGTCATCCTTTTGCAGCCGGTCAACCTGGACCTTCAATAGCACATTTTCGCTTTCAAGCTTCGCGATCGACTGATTTATGGCACTGATCTGTCTCTTCAGCTTTATGTAGTCGAGAAGCCCGTGCTCCGAAAATAGAGCGATAAACAGGAAGGTCAATATAGTGACAAGGATCGCATATTTCCTTGTCAGCGTTTCAAGCATGGCTTTATTTTAGAGCGAGAAGGCCGAAAAGTCAATAAGGAATACTGCTTGGCGAAAAATTGAAGACCATGGATGGTGCGACGTAACCACTCGTGTGGGCCACGCACGAAGGGGCGAAAGGGATTGTTTTTTTTCGGCCGCTGTACTACCCTTTATGGGGAGCGGCCCGAAGTTGCGCGTGCGCGCCATCCCCGTGGAGCAGCATGTACGAAGAATACTTTGGCCTGAAGGAAGAACCTTTTTCGATCGCTCCTGACCCGCACTACATTTACATGAGTCAGGGGCACCGCGAGGCGCTCGCACATCTGCTGTACGGAATTGAAAGAGATGGAGGCTTTGTCCTGCTGAGCGGCGAAGTCGGAACCGGTAAGACGACCGTCTGCCGATGCTTGCTCGACGAGGTGCCCGAAACCACGGACGTTGCGTTCATCCTTAACCCGAAATTGACGTCCGCAGAGTTGCTGGCCACTATCTGCGACGAGTTCGGCATCAGCTATCCCAACGGCAACGCAAGCGTCAAGGTCTTTGTCTCTCGCATCAACGACTATCTCCTCGATGTCCATACCAGGGGCCGGAGAGCGGTTCTGATTATCGAAGAGGCTCAGAATCTCAGTGTGGAAGTGCTTGAGCAGATACGGTTGTTGACCAATCTTGAGACCAATCAACGCAAGCTGCTCCAGATCATCATGGTGGGACAGCCGGAGATAACGAAAAAGCTGTCGCAGCCGCAACTGCGCCAACTCTCGCAGCGAATCACTGCCCGGTACCACTTGGGACCTCTGCCGAAGAGGGAGGTCGCCGCCTATGTGAACTATCGCTTATCGGTCGCGGGGCTGGTCCGCGGCGAACTCTTTCCCCGGTCAGCGCTGAAAAGGCTGTACCGGCTGACCGGAGGCGTACCTAGATTGATCAATGTGATCTGTGACCGGGCGTTGCTTGGATCTTATGTCCAGGGAAAAAACCGGATCGACCTGAAGACGCTGCAAACCGCGGCCCGCGAGGTATCCGGCACGGGCCCTCGGCAGCGCAGATGGAGGATATATCAAGCGATAGCTGCAGGATTTCTCCTGACTGTCTGCACGGCCCTGCTAACAGCCTACTACATAACGGGTCATTACGACGTGCCCGCCTCAAGGCCCGTCTGGAAGGCCACAGTGGCCACGGAGGCCAAGATAGTACAGGAACCGGCAGCCGAGGCGAAGGCAGAGACGGCGAGAACCGGTCTCGTTGAGCGGCCGGGTCGCTCCCGGTTCGGGCACGAGAGATATGGCCTATAGCACACTTTTTGAGAGATGGGACGCCCGGTACGACCGGGAGGACAGTCAAACCGTCCACGAACAGGCCCGGCGGCAAGGCCTGCAATATAGGCAGGGGATTGGTAGTATCGGCGACCTCCGGCGGATGAACAAACCCGTCGTGCTGAAACTCCGTGACGATAAGCGTGGAGAATACCACGCGACATTGACCTCGCTCCAGGGAGAGGAGGCAGTGCTGACGATTGGTAACGAGAAAAGGACTGTCGACGTGAAGGAGCTATCGAAAAGGTGGTCCGGGGAATATCTGCTCCTTTGGCGCGCGCCCCAAGAGTACAAGAAAGAACTGAAACCGGGGGAGAGCGGCCCTCTCGTCGCATGGGTTGACCGGCAGGTGGCACTTGCTCAAGGGCGGCCGGTTGCGGTGCGGCAAGTATTGCTGTATGGCGATGCATTGGTCAAACGGGTGCAGGAGTTTCAACGTGCAGCGGGTTTAAAGCCGGATGGAATCGTGGGTCAATGGACGATAATGCGTCTGTCTGCGGTTGATAAGCATGAGCCCGCCCTCGATGACGGGCAAGGTGGATAGCAGCATGTCTTACATCTTCGATGCCCTGAAAAAGCTTGAGCAGAAGCGCCAGCGGGAAGGAGTCTCTCGTTTACTGATGGTTACGGGAGGGGTTGCTCCGGAGCGCAAGAAATGGCCTATCTGGCCTATTCCGGTTCTCTCTGCATTGTTGCTCCTGAATGCCGGAATACTGATCTGGTGGACCCGCCCCTGGACGCCACCCGAGAAGCTGACTCCAACGCAGCCACCAGCCCTGTATGAGAAGAGAGTATCGGAAGTTCCCGCAACCACCCCTCAGGGAGCTGAAGAACAGGAACGGCCAAGCGATGCGAAAGAAGTCGCAAAACCAAAGGCTGCAAGCGGACCTGCAGTCACCCGTTGCCGGGAAGGAAGCCCCGAACATCTCCCGAACTGAACAGACTCCCGCAACAAGATCCGCCAGCCCCAAGCCCCAGGTCCGCTCAGAGAGGCCGTTGGCGGCGGACGGACGAGTGCTTGGCCTGAAGGAACTCCCATCCGCGATCAGGAGCGGCTTGCCAGACTTCAAAATTTCTGCCCACTACTACACCTCTGAGCCGCACTCGCGATTTACAAAAATCAATGAACAGACACTCCGGGAAGGACAGGTCCTGACGCCAGATCTGAAGTTGGAAGAAATTACCCCTGAGGGCGTGGTACTCAGTCATAAGGGATATCGCTTTCAGGTGGGGATCAGCGAAAATCGCTAACGACGGGGCACTCGCTTATGGGTTTGCTACACTAATCCAATTTGAATTCCGTTCGCCAGTCAGCAGACTCTGAAAACTTCGGCTGATCTGTCTTATCAAGGATGTAGTCCCCCAGGACCAGATAGTCCATCTCCGTGCGCATGAAGCACCGGTAAGCATCCTCAGGAGTGCAGACAATTGGCTCTCCCCGCACATTGAAGCTGGTGTTCACGATAACGCTATAACCGGTCAGCTTCTTAAACTCCTGAATCAACTGCCAGTACCGGGGATTGATCTTCCGATTCACGCTTTGGATACGGGCAGAATAGTCAATATGCGTAATCGCGGGCAAATCGGACCTCAAGAAATAAAGCCGATCATAGAGGCTCCACTCGTTGTAACCCGACGGGACAGGAATTCTCTTATCTTCACGCAGCGGCACGACTAAGAGCATATAAGGCGACGGCCTGTCCAGATCAAAGTAGTCCTGGATGTCTTCCTCCAGCACGCTTGGAGCAAATGGCCTGAATCCTTCTCGATATTTTATCTTGAGATTCATCTTTTTTTGCATTTCTGGATTACGGGCGTCGCCAAGGATGCTTCGGTTCCCCAAAGCCCTTGGACCGAACTCCATTCTGCCCTGGAACCAACCGACCACATAGCCTTCGGAGAGTTTCATCGCTATATATGCAGCCAGCTCGTCGAAGTTCTCATAATGGCGGGCCTTGGCCTCATAGGTAACAAGAGCTCTCTGGATCTCCTTGTCTGAGAATTCAGGGCCGAGAAAAGCTCCTTTCATCATATCCGGACGGGCATGTACTGTGCGCTCATTACCCTTCAGAATATGCCAGACCGCAAAAGCGGCCCCGATTGCTCCGCCTGCGTCGCCGGCCGCAGGTTGAATCCAGATGTCGTCAAAAAGGCCGGATTTGAGGAGTTTGCCATTTGCAACACTGTTGAGCGCAACGCCACCTGCAAGCACCAGATACTTACTTTTTGTCTTTTCTTTCGCCGAACGGCACAGCGCAAGGACTATCTCCTCAGTCACCTGCTGGATGGCTAACGCCATGTTCATGTAAACCTGGGATATCTCTGACTCAGGTTTTTGAGGCGGAACCCCAAACAGATGCCTCCATTTGCTTTCATTGACCATCTTCAGACCGGTGGCATAATCGAAATAGTCCATATTCAAAAGGATCGAGCCATCATCTCGAATATCAACCAGTTCAGACATGTATCTTGGCTTTGAAATCCAGAGTCTGCGGCGATCCGGCATTGCCGTAGGGAGCCAGGCCCATGAGTTTATACTCGCCGCTATTAACCTTGAATCCCGTGTAGTAGGTAAACGCAGAGTAGAGTAATCCCAGCGAATGTGGGAACCGCAATTCCTGGAGAATCGTTATATCCTTTCCTCGACCGTAACCTATGGTCGTCGTTGCCCACTCTCCTACCCCGTCGATCGTGACAATCGCCGCTTCCTCAAAGGGAGACGGGTAGAAGGCACTGGCCGCATGTGACAAATGGTGCTCCGGGAAGAGAATAGGCACATCGGCCGGGCCCAGGGCTGCCAGATTATCCCGAAGCATTTTCTTCATGAAGACTTTCTCTTTTATCCACACCGGGATGGCCGACCAGAAGCTTACCAACCCTTTAGGAGCGAAGGCATGATAGGTCTCCAGCAGTCTCTCGAACTTTATCAACGGCTTATCATAGAACGAGATCGCCATGAGATCTTTATATGCAATACCGGCTTCCTCCAGAACATACCGCACCGCATGCATCGGGAATGACGGATCATGTTTCTTTCTCGTGAAGCGCTCTTCATGCGCGGCGGCTATGATCTCCCCGTCTATCAGAAGCGCGGCTGCGCTGTCGTGATAGTACGCCGAGATACCCAGGATCGCCTGCTTCATACTACCTCCCGCGCTGCTTGGCTTGTCAGCAATCCGTCGGATCCTAGAAAAGAGTATAGATGAACGGAGCGATGGCCGATCCGCCGGTCAATACAATCAGCAAGCCAAAGCCGAGGAGTATAATGATTATCGGGATGAGCCAGTATTTCTTTCTGGACCTTAAGAATCCCCACAAGTCTTTCAAAAACTCCATACGTCCTCCCCTCCTCTAATACGGCTTTATGATATCATCAGCGCTAAACGTGTGGTTCCTTTCCTCCATGACGGATTCGTGGCCCTTTTTGAACGACTTGAGCCTTAAGGTATCCTTACCGAGTACCCTCCTTACTAATCCGACCGGAGTCACAACCACAAAGAAAATTACCGTCAAGACAATCCTCGATGTGACCATGCCGAGCAGCCGTGATAGTCCGAACCAGATCACAGCAACAGGCCGAAACAGCTGGGGCCTGATCATAGTGAGGACGAGCAGGCCTATCGCACCGAAGATCAAATAATCGCGTTTTGTCAGCGAGCGTCAAGAGCAATACAATGAGGACCATTGCCATTCCTGTGTCTTTGCACTGGTCTTTTGTCAACCTGTTCTTGGAAGAATCTCCCAATAGATCTCCTATCATCCCGCCACCTCTACTTACTCTCCTTAGCTCCGTCCCTAAGAACATAAGACATTTACTGAGCGGCTGTAGCCCTTAAATATTGGCTATTAAGAGGGCCTTCCTCATAATCGAGAAAGGCCCTTTTTCTATTCGATTGTTGCCATCACGGAAGTTCGGCCCTTCTCACGCAGATTGCCTCTATTCGCAACGTTGGCTGATCAGATACCTGCCCCATAAGCCTCATTCCCTCCCTTTGGATCGGGCCGGACAACTCTATTTGCACTGTCTTTTTCTGACCAAAGATGGCAAATGGCTGACCAGCATAGTGAGTGACATCGACCTGTGCCTTGATTGTATCATCTTGCACTTCATACTTGCCTAAGTAAAAGTATTGCGCATCTCCTCCAAAAACTGTCCCGTTTTCCAAAATTGCCACTCCTGCACCAAACGCACCTGTATTTGACCGAAACTGCACTGACCACAATGCTTCAACCATGATTCTTTCCCCCAGCTCTAGCTGATGTCTCTCTGTCGCAAGATGCTACGCCCGCAAGTCCCGTTTGTCAAAGAAAAATAAGCGGCACGTCTCTTCCTGTACGGGTGACGGCGGCGTTGTGCGCAGAATTTTGGAGGTGGGACGCAGTGCGGCTTGCACGTCCAAATCCGGTATCCAGGAAGAAGCAAGAGGATTACGCATTACCATCGCAATGAGCGAACGACAAGCTCACCGCCGGGGATGAACCGTAGCGGAAGCTGCGTTCGTGTGCAGCGCCTTGTCAGGCACGGCTCCTTCTTGCAGATACCCCCCTTGCATCAAAAAATTGTAGATTGTATCACTTACCAACGTATGGCCCTCCGGCGTCCAATGGCGTCCATTGGCGGGGTATCTATATGAATTGCTCAGGTCAACACAAGGTATATTGTTATCCTTAAGGTATTTCTCCAACCCCGGATGCGTGTCATGTAATCCGACGATAAACTCTGCGCCCCGAGTCGTAACGAATCTATGCATGTGTCTGATGATCGCAAGCGTAGGGTCCTCGACTTTCAAAGAGGGCGTCCCCCTGACCTTGAAATACCCGTTTACAAGCAATCTAAACCAATATGAATGCGAGAGTACATCATGCTGCGCAAGAAAATACTCGTCTGACTTAGGAACCGGGACACCTTTTAAAGTCAAGTTGTCGCCATTGGCTATGAAATACGGCTTGAAATACCCGCCATACCTAACGTTATAGGAGTTATCCAATTCATCGTTGCCTCCACCGAATACAAGAAATACAATGGTCGGATTATAAAAGTCATACTGCTGTGCGAGAAGCAAATACTCCTGATCTGTTCCGTACCCGCTGACCCCAAGGTTATAGATAGACCAATCAGGAAGCTTTGCACGAAGTTTTTCAGTGAAACGTTCTTGGCTTTCGACATCATAGCCCCAAACGAATGAATCCCCTAAGAATAGAATCCTTGGCCTGGTATCAATGATGTGCTCCGAATCTCTAAAGCCCCGACTGTTGTGTGCCACCTCAATGGGTCGACTCCCCCCTCTGAATATATTGCTGCTGTTCACGACAGGAAACCAACCTAGTTCTTCGTCATACCTGTAAAGTAGGCTTCTTTCATTCGTACGCATACCCAAGGTGCTCTTGAGCAAAATCCTCATGGCTATTTCTGTAATGCCTATGCAGAACATCAATGACAGCAGAAATACTAGCAGATTAGCAAATCGTTTCTCTCTCAAGTGCATACCATACGTACCCTTGTGAAATCAAGCCGCCTAATAAAGAAATCAGCCGCCGAGTTTACAAGGGCGGCTGGATTGTCCGGCAAAGATATGGTCGGGGCGACTGGATTTGAACCAGCGACCTCTTGCTCCCAAGGCAAGCGCGCTAAACCATGCTGCGCCACGCCCCGAACGCAAAAGAATACCACGAAATACCAGGAAAGGACAAGAACGAAGGTTGAGGTTGAAGAACAGGTAAAGACGAAGATCAGGTTAAGGAAAGTACAAGAACGAAGGTTAAGCATGTACGTCTTCTGTCTCAACCTTTGCATTAGTCCTTACCTTTACCTGCTTGATTTTTTTCCTGTGGGGCGTTACGCCTCATTTTCCCTCTATCTTCTTCTTTATATCCTCGCGCAGGGTCTTTTTGTCCACTTTACCGACTTTCGTCATCGGAAGCTCACTGACGAACTCAATCCGCTCAGGGAGCTGTTGTACTGACGCGCCCTGGGCCTTAAGAAAGGCAACAATTGCTTCGAACGTGAGTGTTACGTCCGGTTTCAGCTTCACATAGGCGCAGATCCTCTCGCCCAGTACCGCATCCGGCATGCCGACGACAGCCGACTCATTAATACCCGGATGCGCACTCAGCCGGTTCTCAATCTCCAGAGCGCTGATCTTCTCTCCGCCCCTGTTGATGATGTCCTTGATCCTGCCGGTGATCGTGATATTCCCCGATGGATCTTTCCGTGCCTTGTCGCCGGTCTTGAAGAATCCATCTTTGGTGAAGATCTCGCTGTTCTCTTCAGGAGACTTGAAATACCCGGTGAAGACACCCGGTCCCTTTGAGACGAGTTCGCCTTCTGCGCCTTGTCGCACCTCTTTCCCCGCATCATCGATGACCTTGATTGTGTCGTAAGGGCAGGCAGGCCGACCCACGCTCCCGAGGATGATATCCATGCTGTCACCCAGCCTCGTAGAAATATTGGTGCCCTCTGAAGAGCCGAATGCGTTGATCACCACGCATTTGAGCTTGTCGTAGGCAGCACGAAGAAGTTCCGGCGTGCTCGGCGCTCCGCCGAGGCATATTTTCTTGAGAGAGCTCAAATCATACCGTTCAAGACCTTCCATAGTAAGCATCCGGGTAATGAGGGCCGGAACGGAAGGCAGCGCAGTCACCCTTTCTTTCTCTATCCACTCACAGATATCCTCACCCTGTGTAGAGTCAAGGAGGACGAGCTTTGCGTAATTGAGGAACGCCGCTCCGATCCCCCAGTGCATCGCCATGCTGTGTCCTACGGGCGTGATGACCATGAGGGTATCGTTGCTCGTAATTTCCCAGGCCTTGGCATGGTACTCCACGTTGGTGATATAAGAGTTATGGGTTCGTACACTTGCCTTTGGCAGGCCGGTGGTGCCACCCGTAGGCATGATGTGGGAGACCTCGTCCGGGTCGGGTCTTCTGGCCGCAAGCGCTTTGAGATTCTTCGGGGTAAGCTCGGCCTGTTCTATCAGCTCGTCGAGAGTCGGGTAGGCGCCGTTCTTCTCGGCTCTCACCTGGATGATATGTTTGAGCTGGGGATTCTCCTTCAACACATCCTCGATTATCGGCATATAGTCAATCTTGCCGTACTGTTTCGGCACAACCCAGGCAACGGGCTTCGTGAGGCTCGCAAGGTGGTTGATCTCAGACTGATTGTGCCGGGGTATCAGCAGCAGCGTCGCGGCGCCGATCTTCTGCATGGCAAAAAACGTCAGAACATATTCATACCAGTTGGGAAACTGGAGGAGAACCCAATCGCGCGGTTTGATGCCGAGTTTCATCAGGCTGATTGCCAGACGATCAACCTTCTCCCGCAGTTCCCCATAGGTCCAGCGGCCCGTGCCGTCGACCAGACCGATCTTATCGGGGTAAAGGTCCGTAGCTTTGTCAAACAGGTCTCCCCAGGTCAGACCGAGCCACCAGCGCAACCTGTTATATCTCTTCGCATCCTTCTTTGCGTACGGCGTGAAACCTTCCATGGGCATGGTTCTGACCTCCTCTCAAATTCTTTGCAGCTCCCGGCTTCCGGCTGATAATGGTGCCCACGCCGACTACGGATCTCGTGCCGGCGCTCTGGCGGTTGGTCAGCATAGTTCGTTTCATAATACGAAATGACATTTCAGCCGATCTTATGGACTTTTTATCACCCTGCCGCACCTCTGTCAATAAAATAGCGATTGCCCGACTAAAGCCTCAACTGCGGGTAACTTTGGGTTGCGAGCCTATGCGGCCATGAGGTGATGCTGGACTAATACCAATTTGCCTTCAAGCGTATACCTTCGTTGTCGCGTGCGATCGTTTTCCTCGACGTACGTCTGAGTACGCCTGCGTCATCTCCTCGCTGCCGCCGGGGTCGGTCGTCCATCTTGAATGCAAATCGGTATAAGACCGGCCCGGTTATCCGGTTAGTCCAGTACTGCCGTAAACTCTATCTCAATCAGCCAGTCAGGACGTGAGCAGGCTGTGCACAACAACACCGGTGGCCGCGGAGATAGTTATCCTTGAAGTACTCGCGTCGTATGTCAGCTGTCTTTACGTAGTCGGCGACTGCCTGGGGCGTGATATAGTCCGTCGTCTTGACCACATCATCAAAACTTGCGCCTGCCTTCTCCAGGATGCCCTTGACCGTCTCGTAGATATACCTCACCTGTCCCGCAAGGTCACCTTTGTAAAGCGTTCTGTGGTTCTCATCGGTCGCTACCGTACCTGAGATGACCAGGATCTTACCTTTTTTGACCGCGTCACTCCAGGTGAAGTTCTTCCGTTTATACATTTCGTCAAACACATTGTAATTCTCTCTCGCCATGATCAACCCTCCTGCCTTTGTTTTTACCTGTTCTTGTTGGGGAAGAGTCCGCACTGGAGACACCGGTCTGCCTCAAAGAGGGCGAGCCATTTCGCTAAAGCCGAGCTCTACCTCGCTCAAAGTTCATGATTCACTCGTTGACCGGCGCTTCCGGCATCTCCTGACGCTCGTGCTTTTTGAACCGTGCGAGATCTACGTCCTCGATCCCGATGATCAGTGGGGCTACCTCTTCTTCGTCGATGGCCTGGCCTCGTAAATACTTATTCATGGCGATTGCTGCCTTTCTGCCTGCCGCAATCGCCTCAATCACGGTTGCCGGACCCGTTACGGCGTCACCGCCCGCAAAGACGCCGGCGATGCTCGTTGCCAGGGATAACGGGTTGACCTTCACGGTCTTGCCTCCAACCAGCTCAGCCTGTCCATCCAGGAATGAGAGATCAGGCACTTCGCCGATTGCCGAAATAATCATGTCGGCACTGACCACAAACTGCGAGCCTTGAATTGGCTCGGGCTTCCTGCGGCCGCTCTCGTCAGGCGCTCCCAGCCTGGCCTCCATGCACTCGAGGCCGGCCATCTTTCCCTTTGTGTCGATCACCCTTGCCGGGATCGCAAGGAACCGATCGTGATCCCTTCCTTCTCCGCTGCATCCACTTCTTCCGGGTAGGCGGGCATCTCGTCCCGAGACCTGCGGTAGACGATCGTCACGTCCGTGGCACCGAGTCGCTTTGCTGTCCGTGCAGCATCCACGGCAACATTACCGCCGCCGACGACAGCCACCTTCTTGCCGATCTGCACGCTCTTGCCGAGATTGACGTTCTTGAGGAGTGCGGTGCCGCTCACGACGCCTTCCATCTCCTCGCCCGGCACAGCGAGGGGTAGACTCTTATGGGCGCCGGTGGCGACGAAGACTGCGTTGTAACCCTGCTGCAGGAGGTTGTCGAGCGTGAGACCGTCTTTCCCCACCGGCTGTTCAAGCGTAGCTCAACACCGGCCATCTTGATACGCTCGATTTCCCGTCTGACCACATCGCGTGGCAGGCGGTACTCCGGGATGCCGACCGTCAACATGCCGCCGGGCACGGGGAGCGCTTCGAACACGGTCACACCGTAGCCCATCCGGACCAGATTGAAGGCCGCGGTAAGGCCTGCCGGGCCCGCACCGATCACAGCCACCCGTTCGTCATGCGTTCTCGGCGCGGGCGTGACAACCTTCGTACCCCGTGCGGCGACCGCATCAGCGATAAAGCGCTTCAGGCCGTTGATGGCGATCGACTGATCCAGCTTCTTGTCTGTTGCATTTGGCCTCACAGGGATGCGGGCAGACACGCCCTATCGTGCCGGGAAACGGGATCTTGTCTTCGATCACCTCAAGCGCCTTCTCGTAGTGACCCTGGGCGGCCAGATCGAGGTAGCTCCTGATATCGATACCAGCGGGGCAGGCTGCTTTGCAAGGCGGGACCAAGTACCACGGATAGGGTGGGTTGAGTGCGCCCTTGGGCCATTCGATGCAGGTCACCGTTTCGTAGCGTTCATCAGACTCACTGCAAAAACCGCAAGCAGCACACTTGACGATCTCGTCAGGCTTTCCTGCCTTTGCTTTGGCCGGCCAGTCAGGGTCGGCGAAGAGGGTGCGCGCCATACCGACAAAGTCAGCCTTGCCCTGGGCGAGGATCTCCTCGGCGAGGTCGGGCATACGGATCTTGCCCGCGGCGACCACAGGCGTGGTGTAGCCTGCTTCTCTGACCGCCCGACGTACGCCTTCAGCCAGGTAGACCTGCACGCCGTCAGGGTTCCACCAGCGCGGACTCATGCGATACCCGCTGATAGCCGGTGCCTGCAAAGGGAGGCATGTTCGGCAGCGGGGTATCCGCGTCCTCGAAACGCTCACCCGCTGAGACACTGATGTAGTCGAGACCCAGCGTCGCAAGCCTTCTGCCCACGCGTGCACTCTGGAGCAACGTGTTTCCTTCTTTGGTGAACTCCTCACCCAGAATACGTGCGCCGATCGAGGTACCCATCGCCCACTGCCTTGCGCGTTGCGAGTACGACCTCGGTCGGAAGCTTCACCCTTCCTTCGAAATCGCCGCCGTACTCGTCCGTCCTCTTGTTCACGAGCGACAGGAATGAGGCGAGCGTCGTGAAGTGGGCCATGTGCAGTTCAACAAAGTCGAAGCCGGCGGTGCGGGCGCGAACTGCGCCGGTTGCAAACTGGTCGGGGATCACCGCTATCTCTTCGGACTTCAGGTCTTCGACCTTCTGTCGCCAGCCACTCCGGGCTACCTTGAGGAAGTGGATCAGCTGCAGGCCTATTTTCAGGTCAGGGTTGACCTTACGTATTGCTTTGAGGAAGTCTTTCAGCTCGTCAATAAACTGGTCATCGCTCACGCGCAGGTTGAAGGAGCTGCGGGAAGGAAGCACCACAGCTGCTTCTACAACCATGGAGCCGACGCCGCCTCGTGGCGATCCTTTGTACCGGTCCGTGATGTTCTGCGTCACATGGCCATCTTCAGCGGCCAGTCTCGTCACCGCCGCAGTCAACATGATGCGGTTGGGAAAGGTTCAGTTCTTGATCGTTAATGGGTGAAAATAAGGTTGGATATTTCATGGTCTGCCTCTCACTTCAACGCTTATTTTATTTTCCGTCAAGCAGTGGGGCCCGAACAGTCACCTCGTCGCCTATCTCGTTCGACTATTCCGGATGAGGACTTGGTGGTTACCCTCAACCCTCGACCTTCTTTTTGATATCCTCACGCAGGGCCTTCTTGTCGACCTTGCCGACCTTCGTCAGCGGCAGCTCCGCGACAAACTCGACTCTCTCAGGAAGTTGCAGCACCGATGCTCCTCTCCCTTTCAGGAACGAGACTATCTCCTGCAGCGTGGGTCTCTTTCCCGGTTTGGGTATGATATAGGCACATATCCTTTCGCCCAGTATCTTGTCCGGCATGCCCACGACGGCAACATCCTTGATATCAGGGTGCACACTTATGAGGTTCTCGATCTCGACGGCGCTGATATTCTCACCGCCTCTGATGATGATGTCCTTGATCCTGCCGGTGATCCAGATGTTACCGAACTCGATCCTTCCGTGCCTGGTCGCCTGTCTTGAAGAAGCCGTCCTTTGTAAAAATCTTCGCATTCTCCTCGGGCGACTTGAAGTAACCGGTGAATACGCCGGGTCCTTTCGAGACGAGCTCACCATCCACTCCTGTCGCCACTTCGTTTCCGTTCGGATCAACAATTTTCAGGTTGTCATAAGGGCAGACGGGCCGGCCGACGCTTCCGCAGATCAAGCTCGATGCTGTCTCCCAGCCTGCGTGCCGGCGCAGGTGCCTTCAACAGAGCCAAAACCGTTGATGAACTGGCAACCTATCTTCTCGTAGACGCACCTGACCAGTTCCGGCGTGCTGGGCGCTCCGCCGACAGATATCTTCTTGAGCGAGCTCAGGTCATATTTCGCGAGGTCTTCCATCTGTACGACTCTCGCAATGAGCGCGGGGACAGTCGGTATGGCTGTCACCTTCTCCCGCTGCACGGCCTCGCAGATGGCCTCGGGCGCCACAGAGTCGAGCAGGACGAGCTTGGCGTAAGTAAACAAGGCCCCACCGATGCCCCAGTGGATACCCATGCCGTGGCCGACAGGTGTGATCACCATGCATGGTATCCTCGCTCGTGACCTCCCAGCCGATACGCATGGTATTCAACGTTCTCGATGTAACAGTTATGCGTCCGCGGACTTGCCTTGGGTAACCCTGTGGTGCCGCCGGTCGGCATGATCTGGGAGACCTCATCAGGGTCCGGCCTTCTCTCGGCGAGGGCCTTCGAGATTCTCCTTTGTCGGCTCTGGCCTTCCTCGATCAGCTTCTCCAAGGCGTGGTACTGGCTTTTCTCTGCTGTCCCTGCACCTGGATGATCTGCTTTCAGCCCCGGGCTTTCTTTCAGGACGTCGTCGATGATCGGCTGGTAGTCGATCTTCCCGTACTGCTTGGGCAGGATCCAGGCTACCGGCTCCGTGAGCTTGTACAGGTGATTAATCTCGATCTGGTTGTGTCTGGGGATCAGCAGGACAACAATGGCCCCGATCTTCTGCAGCGCAAAAAAGGAGTAGACGTATTCATGCCAGTTGGGGAGCTGGAGAAAGACCCTATCCCTGGGTTTGATGCCCAGATTCATTAAGCTGATCGCCAGTCTGTCGGTACCGTCTGCGAAGTTCGCGATACGTCCAGCGCCCCACATCATCGACCAATCCGATCTTGTCCGGGTAAAGGTCGGTGGCCTTGTCGAACACATCTCCCCAGGTCATACCGAGCCACCAGCGCATCCTGTTATACTTCTCCGCATCCTCCTTCGCGTATGGCGTGAAACCTTCCAAAGGCATAGTACTAACCTCCGTCGGTTCTTTGTAGCTTGCAGCTCACTAAGCTATCTTTCTTCTTCGTTCTCTTTTGCTTCCTTCTCTTTCAGCAGCTGTAGCATCTTCTCAGGCTTTATGGGTACCTCATAGACCCGGACACCCACCGCATCATAGATGGCATTGGCGATGGCGCCATGCAGCCCGCAGCCGAATCCCAGGGAGCCTTCCTTTGCACCGTACGGCCCCTGCGGATCAGGGATACCCAGGAAGTAGGTTTCGATGCGCGGCGTCTCGTTCGCCGTAGGCACCTTGTACGTGCGGAAGTCGCTCGTCAGCTTGCGCCCGCTCTTCGGGTCCCACACATTCGTCTCGTAGAGGCCCTGGCCGAGCATGAAGTTGAGCTGACCGTGCATGTTCCCGCGGACGAGCATCGGGTTCAACACCGTAC
Organism: uncultured delta proteobacterium; assembly: GCA_963821605.1. Classification (GTDB taxonomy): domain Bacteria; phylum Desulfobacterota; class Syntrophorhabdia; order Syntrophorhabdales; family WCHB1-27; genus JADGQN01. The sequence goes on from CAWGEZ010000038.1 coordinate 123,100, forward strand.
CGCAATCGTTGACCGCCCAGATGTCGGTCACCTTGACGACACCGGTCTCGGTGTCCACCTCGACCTCCACGGCCGTCGTGCCGAAGGAGTAGGCGGTAACCTTCATGCCGTACGTCTTCTCGTTGTAAGGCTCTTTCACGTCAACGCTGAAATCGGAATAATCAATGCGTGCCCGGTAGTCGCCGAACCCGAAAATCGGTTTCCCTCGTTTGAAGGCCGTTCTGCAAACCTCGCCCAAGGAGACGCCCTTGCCTTTGCCCAGCCTCAGCTTGACATAGTACTTGCCGTCATCTCTCAGTTCCACCTCATCCCACGCTACGTCAAGGAGGTCACCGGCAATCTCGAGGATGCGGCGCCTGGCGTCCTCTGCTGCTCGCTTCACGGCATTTGCCGAGACAACCGTCGCCGACATGGAGTAATCTCCGGGGTCCTGGTAGCAGAGCTCGGTATCGCCGTAACAGACCTTGATCATCGACATGGGGATGCCGGTCACCTCGGAGGTGATCTGTGTGTGCATGGTCCGGTTGCCCTGACCGAGGTCGCAGTTGCCCGTGAAGACCGTGCAGCTTCCATCGTCGTTAAACTTTATGAAGGCAGTAGAACCGCTTCTGAATCCCATGTAAAACATCGACTTGCATATTCCCGGAGCCTATGCCGATGCCCCGCTTCGGCCCCAGCTTGCCCCGTTTCTTCTTCCAGTCGGCCTTCTCGGCCGCCATCACGATACTCTCAGAGAGACCCGTAGAGGTGACGGTCGCCTTCGAGGGTACGACCTCGTTTGGCAGGACAGCGTTCTTCAGGCGAATCTTGATCGGGTCGATGCCCAGCTCTTGGGCCACCTCGTCAAACGCCACATCCACGGACATAGGTCCCACGTGGGCCCTCGTCCTCATCATGGAGCTTATGGTCTTGTTCGTGTAGATCAGGTAGGCATCGTAGCGGTAGTTGGGGGCGCGCCAGAGCACCTCGTCGATGAGGAGCGGCACCCAGAGCTCGACGATGGCACTTGATGCGTAGGCGCCGCACTTCGAGCATCATGTGGATGTCCCTGCCCGTGATGGTACCATCCTTCTTGAAGCCGATCTTCATCGTCCATACCTTGGCTGCCTTGTCCCTCATGCAGTCTTCGACTTCTTCACTCGACATCTTCATCTGGACCGGCTTTCCTGCCTTCCTTGAGAGAAGGGCTGCGATGAAAGCACCGGGAGGCGTGTCCGACCTGCCGCCGTGAGCCCCGCCCATGTCAACCGTGTGGAGCCTGATGTCGCTCAAAGGCACCTTCAGCGTGTTGTGAAGACCCTGGCGCACCTGGAAGGGGCACTGGGTCTGCATCCAGAAGTTGTACTTGCCGGACGGCTCGTAGCTGCAAAGCGCCGTGAAGGGCTCGGGCAGCGCGTGGCTCGCCACCTCGCACGTAAAGGTCTTTTCCCACACCAGGTCACTCGTCTTGAACGCCTTTTCCACATCCCCCTCGTTGACGAGGTAGTGGGCAGCCATGTTCCCGGGACGGCTCTCGTGGACGAGGGGCGCACCCTCCTTCATCGCATCCTGCCAGGTAAGCACAAAGGGAAGCGGCTCATACTCCACCTTTATGGCCTCAATCGCCTCTTCGGCGATGTCCTCATCGATGGCAGCAACCGCGGCCACTTCCTCGCCCACGTAACGCACCTTGTCAAAGGGAAGGAGCACGTGGTCTCTCGTATGAGGGATGATGCCGAAGAGAGCGCCGCGCGGCGTATCTTTGATGCCCGTCACCACGGCCTTCACGCCGGGGATCTTCTCTGCTTTGCTCGTATCGATGTTGAGGATCCGTGCATGGGCATAGGGGCTCCTCAGGGCCTTACCGTAAAGCATGCCCGGCAGTACTATATCAGTCGTATACTTGGCCAGACCCATCGCCCTGTCAACCGAGCCGATCCTCGGCATGCTTTTTCCGATTAAGGTACTCATCGCTTACCTCCTAGAGCCACAGACGCGGCCTGTATGGCTTCAACGATCTGCACGTAGCCCGTGCAGCGGCAGATATTGTTCGCAATCCCTTCCTTGATTTCATCTTCCGTAGGGCGGGCGATTCCTGTCAAGAAGCGCCTTGGCTGACATGATGAACCCCGGGGTACAGTACCCGCACTGGATGGCCCCGCTTTCCACGAAGGCCTGCTGGATGGGGTGGAGCTTGTAGCCATCGGCCAGGCCTTCAATGGTAAGGATCTTCTTACCTTGAGCCTCGACGGCGAGCGTCAGGCAGGAGAGGACGGGTCTTCCGTCCATGATCACCGTGCAGCCGCCGCAGTCGCCTTTGTTGCACATCTCTTTCGTTCCCGTGAGCCCGAGCGTCTCCCTGAGCACCTCGAGAAGGGTCCTCCGGATGTCCACCTGGACGGTGTAGTGCTCTCCGTTGACGTTGAAGGTCATCTCCTGTTTCATACTATCCTCCCTTCTCGGATGCCTGTTTGAGGGCTCTTCTGACCATCACCGTGACGAGTTCTTTCTTGTACTCTGCGGTGAAGAGGACATCGGCGCCTGTGCGGGCGTCCTCTGCTGCCGCTTTCGCTACCTCATCTATGCGTTTATCCGTCACGGACTGGCCTTTCAGCAGGTCTTCCGCCCGATGAGCCCGTCTGGTCGGGAGCGTAACGCCGCCGAGTGCTATCCTGACATCCTTGCAGGCACGACCCGCCATGGTCATGGCGACTGCCGCGGACACGGTTGCATAGTCAAACCGCTCCCTTACGGCCCACTTCTCATAGCCCCATACCTGGCCTTTGACCACGGGAACCATGATCTCCGTCACGAGCTCGCCCTCCTTCAGCTCCTTATAGAGCTCTTCGACGGGAACGGTGCGGCTTCCTTTTGCACTGACCAGCGTGGCTTCGCCGCCTAATGCCATAAGCACCGGAACAGTCTCAGCCGTAGCGAGGTTGCACGCCACGTTACCGCCGAGCGTGCCCATCGCGCGGATCTGTGGGGTACCCAGCCTCGCGCAGGCGAAAGCGAGCATCGCGCACCCTTTCTTGACCACTGGGGCGTCGGCAACGGTCTGAAGGAGGGCCATGGAGCCGAGTTTCAGCTGACCGGGGTCCTTGCCTATCGCGTCGAGACCCGGGATGGCTTTCAGGCTCATCAGGTACTTCTTGAGGCCGATACGTTCCTTCAGGCGGTGGAGGGTGATGGTACCGCCCGCCATGACGCGCGTCTCCGCCTTATGCGCCGCGAGGAAGTTTACGGCCTCCTGGACGCTTGTGGGGGCTACGTATTCGAAAGGGGGTAAACGTCGGTAGTAGTACATAGGGGACTCCTTTTCTTGAGGATGTTCGCCGCTCTGCCTAAAATGTTTGCGTCACTTACCGCCCAACCAATGAATTTCACAATGTGACATTCTATTTTGCATTGTAATAAATTTTGGCAACCATGTCAAGAGGTTTTTTCACGAGTTCCAAAAACGAAATAACCGCTGTCAATCGCTCTGAAAGCCCAGCTCGCCTGAGATAAGTTTCGCCGTCTCGTTGAGCTCCCTTACCGCCTTCCCAAGGCTCTCCTCCGTAACACGGAATTCTTGCAAACAGGCCCCCAAGCCTGCCACGGTACTCCCTGCCGCGCCCCTGATCGGCACGCCGATCTGGACCACACCATCGAAGAACTCGCCACGGTCAATGAAGTAGCCCTTCCGCCGTGCGTCATCCAGTTTCGCTTCGACCTCCCTGAGTCTCGTCACTGTACGCTCTGTGTGTTTTCTGACGGGATGCTGCCTGAGCAGCCTTTTTCCCTCCGAAGGATCCATGAAGGCAAGCAGCGTTAATCCGAGGAAGGTCTCGGTAGGCAGCATTTTTGCGCCGAGGTACGACGGAATCCTCAGTATGCTGTCCCCTTCCTTCTTATCAATGTAGGAAAACTCGTCATTTATGATAACGCCCGCGAGTATAGTAGCCTTTAACGAGCGGGCTACCGCATCAAGATACGGCGAGGCCGACTTTCTCACGGACGTAGAGCTATAGACCGCCTCCCCCAGCTCGATGAAACGGAGGCCGAGCCTGTACAAACCATCTTCCTGGTCATACCTGATATACCCATTCTTCTCCATTGTTCTCAGGATCCTGAAGACCGTCGATTTGTCGAGAGCGGTTCTCTTCGTTAGGGTGTCAAGCGTGAACGCGTTCTCGTGCCGGGAGTAAACGTCCAGTATCTTCAGGGCCTTCTCGAGGACCTTAACCACGTATTTTTCATGCTGGACAGGTGCTTTGCGCATAAATACCCCACGGCTCCATGTTTCATACTATGAAATATATTGTTACTATATGACATATTCGAAAACAACATGTCAAGCAGGAATTGCACCGCTGCCACGATGAAGATTTTACTTTGACATACAATTTTGTTACATTAAGCCCGCGCTGCCTCGTCGGTATCGGACCACTATGCTGTTCAACTCATACGGTTACATCTTTTTGTTCCTCCCTGTCGTCCTTGTTGTCTATTTCCTTTTGAGCAGACAGAGATTCACTATCGGAGCAAAGGCCTGGCTTTTTTTCGCTTCTTTGGTCTTCTACGCCTGGTGGAACCCCATATACACACCGCTCATCGCCGGAAGCACGGTATTCAACTACATAGTGGGAAGACAGATATCGAAACAGCGGGAGAAGGGCCGGTCTTCTCACGGCAGGCGTCTTTTGATCATTGGTGTTCTGGGCAACCTGGCGCTGCTTGGTTATTTTAAGTATACTGACTTTTTTATCGCAAATATCGATACTATCGGCCATTTTAGGCTATCGCTCCTGCAGATCGTCCTGCCGCTCGGCATAAGTTTTTTCACATTCACGCAGATTGCCTTTCTTGTTGACACGGAAAGAGGCAAGGTAAAGGAATACAGTGCGCTCAATTACGGTCTCTTTGTCACCTTCTTCCCGCACCTGCTGGCAGGGCCGATTATCCATCATTCTGAGATGATGCCCCAGTTTGACAGGTTGAGGAACAAGGTAGCGAACTACCGGAACATGACTTCCGGCATATGCCTTTTCTTCATCGGCCTTTTCAAGAAGCTGGTGATAGCAGATACATTCGCCGTCTGGGCGAACAATGGCTTCGGTGCTATAGATGAGCTCACCGTGATCCAGGCATGGGTAGCCTCGCTATCCTATACCCTTCAACTCTATTATGATTTTTCAGGTTACACGGATATGGCCCTGGGCTCCTCCCTGATGTTCAACATAAAGCTGCCCATTAATTTCAACAGCCCTTACAGGTCGTTAGACATCCAGGAGTTCTGGAGGCGGTGGCACATGACCCTGGGAAGGTTCATGAGGGATTACGTCTATATCCCCCTTGGTGGGAGTAAGGTTCCCGAATGGCACATCCTGCTCAATCTGATGATCACCTTTTTCGTTGTCGGTCTCTGGCACGGCGCGGGTTGGACTTTCGTGCTCTGGGGGTGCATGCACGGCGCGGCCCTTGTGATCCATCGCCTGTGGAAAAGATCAGGCCTCTCTTTGCCGTCCTGGCTCGCGTGGTTCATCACCTTTAATTTTGTCAATGCGGGCTGGGTCTTTTTCAGGGCTAAAACTCTGGATGATGCCCTCCTGATGCTCAAAGGCATGGTCGGCATGAACGCCACTGCGATTCCGAAGGGCATAGGGACCCGATTATCGCACATCAACGGTTTCGTGCCTGCCCTCGACGATCTGTTCGGGAAACTGGGGAGTAACGGCAAGGTTACGATATGCATGTTCCTCATTTTTCTGCCCCTCTCCTTCCTCTTTAAGAATTCGAACGAGTTGACGGAAAGTTTCAGGCCGAATATCATCCAGCTCATCCTGTTCGTGCTCGTGGCCTGGCTTTCGGTGCTTTTTTTAGGCACCTACTCTGAATTTCTTTATTTCCGGTTCTGACATGGCGACGAATAGCGGTTATTCATACAGCTCGTACAAGAAGTGGCTCAAACGGTTTTTCGCGATCTTTCTCCTCCTTCTGCTGCTGACCGCCTTCTTCAACTTTCAGGTGGACAGCGCCGGGGTATTCCGGCCGAATAAAGGGCTCAAGTACACAGCCGTGAACCTCCTCAAAGGAAACATGGTAGTCGGTTACCCGGGTCGCAACGATGAACGCGAGCTTCAGCGACTCATAGTAGAAAACTATCCGGGACGAAGGGATATCGTAGCTATCGGTTCCTCACGGACGATGGTGCTTCGAAAAAGATTTATTGGAAAGGATATTGATTTCTTCAATCACTCCGTCGCGGGGGCCGTCATAGAGGACTACGTGGCGATCATCGGTCTTTACAAGAGAAAAGGGGTGCTACCCAAAACGGTTATTATTGGGTTAGACCCCTGGATGTTCAACAAAAATAACAAGATGGGCGGGGACTTCTGGAGGGTACTCGAAAGCTATTATAACGAGGTGGTGGCCCAGTTCCCGAAGGGCTCACGCGGGACAAAGGTGGTCGGAAACGCTGCAGATGAAAGGGCAGGTGTAACAAGCACGTACAAACAGCTTATTAACCTGGAGTACACCCTTCAAAACTGGCAATATGTGCAGAAGGGCAAGAAGGCCTATGTTACTGACACCGTTGACGTCGATGATTATGTGAGGGAGCCGGATGGGAGTCTCCATTTTCCCTACAGCACCAGATTCGCCAAAATGCCGGCCGGTGTAGCGCTCGATTTGCCGGAGATCATTTACAGCAATTTCGATGCAATTAGCGGCACCGAGCTGTTCGAAAACCTTCTGCACTATTTGATGGCCCATGGTGTGAGGGTCGTTTTGCTGTTACCGCCCCTTCATCCGGACGTGTATCGGTTCTGGCAGCAAAACCCGAAATACGCGATAACGCTGAAGGTTGAAACATATCTGAGAGAGCTAGCCCGTGCTAATAATATCACGGTGATCGGCTCCTTTGATCCCGGAAGATATGGTTTTCGGGCCGATGACTTCGCCGATGCAATTCACGGGCACGAGACCGTCATGAAAAGACTCTTCGAGGGATTCAGATGAAGAGGGCCGTTGGAGCTTTATTAGATTCTTAGATCCGTAATTCTGAGAATTTTCTCCTCACATCATTCAATTGAGTTTTCTTGTCTTAACCTTAACCTCAACCTTAACCTGGTATTACTATTATTTTTGACGTGTGTCCGCCGAGTGCACCTCAGCAGCAACCTGCTCCCTTAGGTGTTGCAGATGGGCCTCGACATTTTCGGACGTAACCAGAACGCCAAAGTCTGCGGGCACCGGAGTCGTCTCGTAATCGAGCATGCGCGCCAGCATTATGTTGCCGATCGGGAGACGGTAGTGTGACGGATTATAGAAATTATAGGCGTCTCTGGTTATCGAGTTCAGGCCGCTGAAGTCATAAAAGTCGGTCAGCCTGGCCAGTTCTCTCTCAAAACGGCCGAATTCGTCCAGGTTTAGATTGAGGAACCAGTTCTTATACGGAGGGTTGATAAAGAAAATCGAACGTATGCCGTGTGCCTTCAGGAGATTGACCATCTGGGTGAGATCTTCAATCGCACCCTTCATATTGTCCCCGGTGACGCTTTCTATCTTTTCCGTCGAATCTCGGGTCATTCCTGTACGCCTCGGCGTGTTCCTCGATGAACTTGTCGACTGCTGGAGCGAGTATCTGCCCCGTGTTGGGTATGTCATAGTAGATGGGCATCTCTGTCTTGCCCCGGATCTTCGCCAGATAACCCTTTACTACGGGGCTCATTATATGCTGGGCGTGAAGGGAGAAAAGGTATCGCAGATAAAAGGGCGCCAAATGTTGATTCAGGACAGGAGGATACGGGTGCCTCAAGGGTTGGCTCAGGCGTTCGGCCGGATTCGTCCTGAACGAAAAATCGTCGAGTCCCACGAGAACCAGCTTCATGCTTCACGCCTTTCTTCAGCATGTATCTCAGGTTGTTCAGAAACTCATGCGGCAACCCCCCGTTGCAGGTCATGTTATAACACCTGAAGTTCTTAATTGTTCGGACATCGATATTACTCACCCTGGACGAGCCAAAGACAAAGCAATCATACCGGTCCGGGGTTCTCTGTAACGTGCCGCACCTTGATAAAATTGCTGTTCGGCTCAACGAACTGCCAGGAAAAGTCCTTTCTGAAGAGACCGTAGGGATCCAACAGGTAGTTGGCGAGCCCCACGATGGCAAAGGCGAGGACCATTATTCCGAGCGCCGAGTAGAACCACTTCTTCTCTCTGTTCATCTCAGCCCCTAAAAGTTGAAATAGAGAAATTCGTTCATCTTGAACAAATGCAGGGCCGCGTAAGCGCCGGCCGCAATGACGAGCAGTGATTTCCAGCCCGGCTTAAAGCTTTCCGCCATCTGGTTCGAGTTCTTGAGGAAGAGACATGCGGCCAGGCCAAGGGGGATCCATATGCATGCATCCCTGCTCCCCTGCATGATCTCCTTCCACGACATGAACTGCAGAATGGTGGCCGTTGAAGGAAACCGAGGCATGGCGACCATTCTTCCGGCAGGGCAACGCCGTTCAGCCCGCACATCGCTGAGAGCACCTTGAGCGCCTCATTCCATGAACGGGCGCGAAAGAATACCCAGGCCATGTTGACGAAGATAAAGGTAAGAAGCCAGGCAACGAACACAGGTAGTCGCCCTCCCATCTTTTTCCACGCGCGGCACACCACCAGGGCCGCGCCATGCAGGAAGCCCCAGAAAACGAACGTCCACCCTGCTCCATGCCAGATCCCGCATATGATAAACGTGACCATGAGGTTGAGATAGACCCGACTTTCCCGGACGCGGCTCCCCCCGAGGGGGATGTATATGTATTCCCGCAAAAACCGGCCTAACGTGATATGCCATCGCCGCCAGAAATCCTGGATATCGAGCGCCTTATACGGGCTGTTGAAGTTGATGGGAAGCCTGATATTGAACATGAGCGCGGCAACCGAGCGCCATATCGGTGTACCCTGAAAAATCAAAGTATATCTGAAAGGTGTAGCAGAGTGAGGTGACCCAGGCGTAGAGAAAGTTCAACGGTGCGGCCGCGGCAAAACCTTCACCGGCCCATTCGGCGAATCGGTCGGCCACCACCACCTTCTTGAAAAGGCCGATCGAGAGGAGGTAGAGGCCAATAGAAAGGTTACGGTAGTTGACCACCTGTCTTGCTACCTTTTTCAACTGGGGTATGATCTCGGCATGATGGACGATAGGCCCTGCGAGGAGGTACGGAAAGAAACTGCCAAAAAGACCGTAGGTAAGAAGATCGTATCCCTTCAGTCGGGTTGCGGTAACTGTCAACGAGATAGCTGATCTGGATGAAGGTAAAGAAACTGAGGCCCAAAGGCAACACCAGTGTACGCAGTGCGAATCTGTGCGTGAAACAGCAAATTTACATTCACGATGACGAAATCGGCGTACTTGAAGTATCCGAGAAGGGCAATGTTGGCCGCTATGCCGAGCGATGAGGATGATTTTTCTCCTTATGGTCTGGCGAGGCCTGTAACTGTTCAGTACGCTACCCGACTGAAAAGTTAAGGAGCACCGAACCAGACAAGAAGCAGCCCGTATCGTGGTTGATGACCATCCGTAGAAAAAGAGCGAGGCGCAGATAAGCCAGAGCCTTGGACACGTCTCTGATCGCAGCCCATCGGTTGAGCAGAAAATAGAACGACCAGTGTCACTGGAAGGAACAGGAAGAGATACTCGTGAGAATTAAAGAGCATGGCTTACGGGGACTCCCCTTGCAAATCTAACCGAACGTAATGGCGGCTGATCTGATGGTGCCGAAGGGGGGCTTTGAACCCCCACGGAGCTAAGCTCCACCGGATTTTGAGTCCGGCGCGTCTGCCTGTTCCACCACTCCGGCACGCCTTATTTTATGCGGTTTTTCTGTCATCTGTCAATTCCCTCTTGAGTACGAGCGGTAATCGTGCCAGATAAAAAGGATCGTTTCAGGCCCGCAACTGACGGGATGCCGCAATAATTTGTTTGACATGAAAAACGGGTGGACTGTATACTGGAAAAATGCCAAAAACGTGAAGCCGAGTGAGAAGGCTTCTACGCCAGGAAACGCCGGCCGAAGAAACCCATGCAGGACAAAAGAAAGGGAGCAACAGAAGACACGCCCACCAAACAAGACAGCAAGAAAACATCGGACAGAAAGGTACCTTCTGCAAAAAAAGGCAGCGTCAACCTGAGCGCCGATGGTCATAAACGCTCACAGACCAACGTTCGAACTGGTAGCCTCTGCCTGCCATGCGATGTCAACAAAGAAGCGCCTGCTCATAATTTCCCTGCTCCTCATCATCGCCGCCTTCATGGCCTTCTGGCAGGTCACGCACAGCGATTTCATTGATCTCGATGATGCGGACGTACGTCACCGACAACAGGCACGTTCAGGACGGCCTTACCGTGGAGGGGATCCTATGGGCGTTCACCACCGGTCATGCCGGCTACTGGCATCCCTTGACCTGGATCTCCCACATGGTCGATGTGCAGCTCTTCGGGCTGCAACCGGGATGGCATCATCTCACCAATCTCTTGTTCCACCTTGCCAGCACTCTCCTGCTCTTTCTCGTCCTTCACCGGATGACAAAAGCACTCTGGCAGAGCGCCTTTGTAGCGGCTCTCTTTGCCCTTCACCCGCTCCACGTAGAGTCGGTCGCCTGGGTAGCCGAGCGCAAGGATGTCCTTTCCACCTTCTTCTGGATGCTGACGATGGGCATGTATGTCTCCTATGTTGCCCGGCCCGGACTCACGCGCTACCTCACCCTGCTCCTCTGCTTTGCCTTAGGCTTGATGGCGAAACCTATGCTCGTCACCCTTCCCTTTGTCCTGCTCCTTCTGGACTACTGGCCTCTTCAGCGGTTGGAGCAGAAGAAACCACCTCAGGAAGTCCGGAAACCCTTATCCAAGAATAAAGCAACACCTCCTGTAAAGGCCCCGATCCAACCGGTAGGATCACTGGCCCTTGCTTCGTCCTCTCCTTATAGAGAAGATTCCCCTTTTTGCCCTGACCGTACTCTCAAGCATCGTCACCTACCTCGCCCAGCGTCACGCGGGGGCGGTGGCTTCTCTTGAGGCCCTTTCACCGAGTTCCCGCATGGCCAATGCCTTTGTCTCCTATATCACCTACGTGGTCAAGATGCTTTGGCCCACGAATCTTGCCGTCTTCTATCCTCATCCGAAGTGGTGGCCGCTCTGGCAGGTCCTGGGCTCTGTCGTACTCCTTATCGCCATCACCGTGCTCGCAATCAGAGGTGCAAAGAAACGCCCCTATGTGGCGGTAGGATGGCTCTGGTATGTGGGAACACTGGTGCCGGTCATAGGGGTAGTGCAGGTGGGCGTGCAGGCCCTGGCCGACCGGTTTACCTATATCCCCCTGGTCGGGCTGTTCATCATCGTCGCATGGGCCGTTCCTGAGCTCTTGAAGAAATGGCCCTATCGAAAGGAGGCCCTTATCGCCTTATCGGCCTTGTGCCTCGTATGCCTGTTCCTCGTCACCTGGAGACAAGTCGGTTACTGGCGAAACAGCATCGCCTTGTATGACCACTCCCTGGAAGTTGCTGATAGTAATAGCCTTATCCATAATAGCCGCGGTGTTGCCTACACGAACCTCGCCAAGTATACTCAGGCAATTGCAGATTTTAACAAGGCTATCGAGATCAATCCGCGGTATGGCGGAGGCCTATAACAACCGGGGCGTGGCCTACAAAAGCCTCGGCAACTATACGCAGGCGATTGCAGATTTTAACAAGGCTATTGAGATCAATCCGAGGCTTGGGGAGGCCTATAACAACCGGGGGGTGGCCTACAAAAACCTCGGCAAGTATACTGCAGGCGATTGCAGATTTTAACAGGGCTATTGAGATCAATCCGCGGTATGGGGAGGCCTATTACAACCGGGGGGTGGCCTATGGCCTTATTGGAAACTATACTCAGGCGATTGCAGATTTTAACAAGGCTATCGAGATCAATTCGCGAGTTACGGCGAGGCCTATAACAACCGGGGGGTGGCCTATGGCCTTTTTGGAAACTATACTCAGGCGATTGCAGATTTTAACAGGGCTATTGAGATCAATCCGCGGTATGGGGAGGCCTATTACAACCGGGGGATGGTCTATGGCAGCCTCGGCAACCGTGAGCGCGCGATTGATGATATAAGAACAGCAGCACGGCTTGGCCACGAAGGGGCAAGGAACTTCTTGAGAAGCCAAGGGATAGGCTGGTAGAAGGGGTTCAGGAGTATCTGCACATCTCTCCGGAAAGCGAAGTCAACGGCAATTTTGCAAACGTAGATGAAGGCTTTATATGGTAGCGCACCAAAAAGAAAGGGGGCCGAACAGGCCCCCTTTTGAGAACAGATGAAAATCTTAGAAGAAGTACTGAGCGGCGAACCTGACCGAGTTGTTCGAGCCTGAGCTGGTGAGAGCACCAGTCGACTGTGTGTACAGGTTCCTTGCGTAGTGTGACATCGGTATACGCATACTCGAGGCCAAGCCTGATAGCGGGGTTCGGGTCATAGACCAGGTTCACAACGTACTGCTGTTCCCGGTCAATCGCGCCCGGGCTGATCGCGCTGGCGCTGGCTGGCCGGTGCGGCCGTAGCCGGGTTAATGACGCCTCCGCGAGCCTGGCTCAGGTTGTATTTTACCTGGCCATAGTAGAAGCCTGCCCAGACCGTATCGGTGAAGTAGAAAGCGAGCTGTCCCCATCCGCCCGTTGCCACGGGTGCGGTGAAATCAGCAACCGGGTGTGCCAGGGTGTTCAAGCCGGGCGTGTAGTTGGCCCGGTTGTAAGCATAGGCAGCGAGCGCGAAAGGCGGAGGACCGGCGAACCTGCGGATGTCCTGGCCGGTGAAACCGGTCAGAGCGAGACCGAGGGAGTTCCGGAGCTTGCCGGGTGCCTTCTCAGGGATGATCGGGATGTAGGTCCTGCCGGTGACCATCCACATGTCGACGTTGTCGTCAGCGTATCCGCCCGGGTTCCAGTACTGGGACGCCGTTTCCATTGGTATTAGCGGCACCACCAGCGACAAAGCTCCCTGCTCCATTGATGTCCCCGACCGGCCCGAGGGTAGCAGGCTCAATCGGTTTCTCCTGTCCGTAGATGCCGCCCAGGGCAAACGTGAGCATCCAGGGGCCGATCTTGCCGCACGCGTCCGTCTTGTACGCGAGTTCGGTGAAGATCATCGGCCAGTTGCTCCTCTGGAAACCGTCATCGATGGTCGGGCCGCTGGCGAGCGTGCCGCCCGGCCAGCTGTTGTCAGTATAGGGTGACATCACACCGGCGGTTACGGAGAACTGTCTTCGTGGCCTGCCACGTACCGTAAATCTGGATCGGGAGAGCCGCCCTTGTTAAAGGGGCCGAGCTCGTTCACGTCGAGCAAGCAGAAGCACGGCTGCACGCCGGGCACGCTCCACGTCCTACCCGCCACGATGCTGAAGGTCGGCCAGTCAAACTTCATGAAGGCATGCCGCAGGTTCGCAAGGCCGTAATCCTCAACATTGCTGCGTGCGTGGCAGCTCACGGCGTTCGAGGTCATGGACCTGAAATCAAATTCGACAAAGGCGGAGGTCTTGGCGCCCCAGGTGTCAGGACCCTTGACGAGGAAGTTCAGCCTTGTCTCGCCGGCGCCCCAGCTCAGGGCACCGTACTTGTCACGGGACGAGGTATTGTTGCCCGGGCGGCCTCTCCTCTCTGCAGTGATATAGTCCTGGTTAACCGACTGGTCCGCATAGCCAATATCAATTTCACCATACCGCCGATGGTCAAATCCCATCTGCTCGTCGCGCTGCCGGCATAGCTCATGGCCGGGAGGGCGAGCATAACAGCAACAAATAGAATAACAAATTTTTTCATGCTTCCTCCTTCTCTTTAGTTTTGGAAACCAGCAACAACCTGTTTCCCCCAGATGTAATCGCCTCTCACCTCCTTTCATTAAACTATTTTAATTTACTTTATAACAGTGTGTACGCTAGCCTGTCAAGAAAAAAATTAAAAATTTTTAATATAAGGTCACGAGGCTTCTTTACATCTTCGCGGAAAAGGAGTAAAAAGAGAGCAGCCGAAAGCAGTAAGCCGTCAGCTGTAACCAGCACAAAGCAGAAAAGGAGCCGTTTATGGACCGCATGGACCCCAAGGAGAGGATGATACTGGCCCTTGACCTGGAGCATTTTCAGGAAGCCCAGAAGCTCGTCAAGGAGTTCAAGGATCACGTGGGCATGTTCAAGGTTGGCAAGCAGCTCTTCACCCATTGCGGTACAAAGATCATCGACTTTATCAAGATGAACAAGGCAAAGGTCTTTCTCGACCTCAAATACCATGATATACCGAATACCGTTTCCAAGGCCGGTATAGAGGCCATGAAGCTCGGCGTGGACATGTTCAATGTACATGCATCAGGGGGATTTACCATGATGGAGGAGACACGGTCCGCCCTTCAGGAGGCATCAAAAAAGCTCGTGATGGAGCGCCCCAAGATCATAGCAGTCACCGTGTTGACCAGCCTTGATGATAGCGAATTGCAAAGACTGGGGCTCAACGTAACCGCGGCCGATTGGACGCGTAAACTCACGTTGCTGACCAAGGAAGCCGGCCTTGGACGGTGTCGTAGCCTCCGGTCACGACATCGAGACAATCCGGTCGCTCTGCGGAAAGGCATTCATCATCGTCACCCCGGGGGTACGCATCGGCCAGGCCATGGACAATGCCAAGGACGATCAGAAAAGGACCATCACGCCGGGAGAGGCGGTCCGGAGAGGAGCAACCTATATCGTGCTGGGCAGAACGGTCCTTACGTCAAAGAACCCGAAAGAGACGCTGAAACAGATCGAAGAGGAGATAGGACGTGCTGCTCCTGGACAACAAGAATAGTATTCTCGAGGCCTTACGCGTCCACCCTGGAAGAGGCAAAAAGGATATGGATAGAGGCCGGTTACGAGCGGGCGGCCGACGCCGTGATCCAGGAGGCCAGAAAGCTCGGTATCTCTTTCCGCGTTGTCTCCCGCGAAGAATTCGCCAGACGCTTCAGGGGCAACCGATCACACATCTGTCTGGAGAGGGAAGCCTTCTCCTATCGGGAGCCGGATAGCCCTGTTAAAGGAGATCGGCTCCATGCGAAGCCCTTTTCTTGGCGCCTTTGACGGGATAGCGGACCCCCAGAATCTGGGTAACGTGCTGCGCACCGCGGCCTGCTTCGGGATGGACGCAATCATCCTGCCGAAAGACAGGTCCTCTGGCGTCACCGAAACGGTGAGCAGTGTCGCCAGAGGCGCAACCGAGCACGTCGCGGTCGCACAGGTAACCAACCTGGCACAGATACCTCGAAGCAATCAAGAAGGAAAACGTGTTCTGCTTCGGCCTGGATGAGCATGGCAAGAAGAACCTCTGGGAGCTCGACCTGACCATCCCCCTCTGCCTGGTCTTCGGAAGGGAGGAGGGCATGCGAAGACTGACGCGGGAGACCTGCGACGAGGTCGTCCGCATACCGACCGCACCAAACTTCCCGAGCCTCAACGTTGCAACATCATTTGCGATAGCAGCCTACGAAGTCAGCGCGGCAGCGACAGTTGATGCGTTGATACGTTATACGTTGACACGTTAACAAGATGACGAAGCTTAATCGGGCGAGAACGCAGGGTTTCCGGCTATTAACGTATCAACGAGGATCTTGTGCGACACGCCGAATTTCGATGCATGGCGCAGGCCACGAGGAGGAGCGCGACGACGGCGTACTAATACGTACGTCGAGGAGCAGCGACGACGAAGTAACTAAGCCAGGCGCGAAAAGCGGCGTGTCGCTCACGTGCGGTAGGATGCGTTTATCTTGATATAGTCGAAGGTAAGATCGGTCGTGTAAGAGGTCGTACGCGGCCTTCCCGTCATGAAGGTCCACGACGAGTTCTATCTCTTTCTTGTCCATTAGTCTCTTGAGCTTCTCCTCGGAAAAGGGGACCTCAACGCCCTCCAGCGCCAGACGTTCTCCTTGCATCACGATCTCCACCTTCTCCGGCCGGATGGGCACCCCGGCGTCGCCGGCCGCGGCAATGATCCTTCCCCAGTTCGGGTCACACCCGAAAAATGCTGTTTTTACGAGCGGTGAGACAGAAATCCTTCGCGCCAGCTTCTCCGCAACCTCTCTTTTCTGTGCTCCGGCAACGGTGATGTGGATCACCTTCGTGGCCCCCTCCCCGTCCCTCACGATGAGGAAGGCAAGCTCTTTCATCACGCTCAGCAGTTTCTCTCTGAATGCGGCCATGTCGCACACGGGCTCTCCTCTTCTCCTCGAGAAGACCATCACCGTGTCATTGGTGCTCGTGTCTCCGTCCACGGTTATCCTTTCAAAGCTGTCACGACCCAGGGCAGGCATCAGTTTTGTCAACTGTTCGTTTTGCACGGAGCAGTCGGTAAACAGGAAAGAGAGCATGGTGGCAAAAAGCGGATTGATCATGCCCGCACCCTTTGCAACGCCTGCAATGCTGCCGCCGACCTTTACCAGGGAACAGTGGCCTGCACGATCTTGGGATAGGTGTCGGTGGTCATGATGGCCCTTGCAAGCTGTTCTATGTTCTTTTCCTTGAGGCCTTTGCTGAGCGGGGGAAGGGCAGCGATTATCTTCTCGACAGGCAGTCTTTTCCCTATGACGCCTGTGGACGCAAACAGGATCTCGTCGTCCTTTATGCCGAGTTCGGAGGACAACGCCTCGGCAATCTCGCCGAGATCGTGCACGCCTTCAGGTCCCGGTGCACGCATTGGCGCACCCGCTGTTGACGAGAAGCGCCCGGACCGCACCTTTCACTCTTTTTCTGTTGTAGAGGATGTGGGCTGCCTTGACCTTGTTGCGCGTGTAGAGCGCGGCAACATCTGTCGGCTCTTCAAAGTAGACAAGCGCCAGATCAAGCCCGGAGGCCTTGATGCCCGACGCTACACCGGAAAATTGCACGCCTTTCAAGTCTCACTGCCTCCCGCAACATTTTTTGTACTTCTTGCCGCTCCCGCACGGGCAGGGATCATTTCTGCCTATCTTCTTGCCTTTCTGCTCTCCAGCGCTCCGGCCCTCCGTCTCCCGGTCCATCCGACCTGTTCATGAACATGACCGGCGCTTCCGGCTTGAGGACCTCCTGGCGCGCCGGCTGAATGGCAAAGAGCTTTCTCACCGTGTCAACTTTTACACGTTCCAGCATGTCGATGAATATCTCGAAGCTCTCCCGCTGGTATTCTCGGAGAGGGTCTTTTTGCCCGTAACCACGCAAACCGATGCCTTCCCGTAAATGGTCCAGCGAGAGCAGGTGCTCCTTCCAGTGCGCGTCAAGAGAGCTCATTGCGATATACTGCTCGATGCTGCGCAGTGTCGGTACCCCGAACTCCTTCTCCTTGGCATCGTATGCGGAGAGCACCTGGGTCTTGACCGCCTCGAGTAAGCCCGGTTTTGTCATTGACTTTTATGTCCTGGTGATCCAGGTCGAAGTGGAGGAAGAAGGTCTCGAAAAGCCTGTTCTTGAGGGAAGCCATATCCCACTCTTCCGGATAGACCTTCTCAGGCGCGCACTCGTCCACGAACTCCTCGCAGAGCTCTTCGACCATCTCAAGCACGCGCTCTTTCATGTCACCGTCGCTCAGCATCTCCTTGCGCATCCCGTACACGGTTTCCCGCTGCTTGTTCATCACATTGTCATACTCGAGGAGATATTTTCTGATCTCGAAGTTGTGCCCTTCCACCCTGGTCTGGGCATTTTCAATCGCCTTCGTGATCAAGGGATGTTCTATGGGCATATCTTCCGTCATGCCGAGCTTTCCGAGGAGCGGCGATATCCTTTCAGAGCCGAAAATCCGCATGATCTCATCTTCCAGGGATACGTAAAACCGGGAAGAACCAGGGTCTCCCTGCCTTCCGGCCCTGCCTCGAAGCTGATTGTCAATGCGCCGCGATTCGTGTCGCTCCGTGCCGAGTATGTGTAACCCACCGAGCTTTATCACCGCTTCTTTTTCTTTTTCACAGATCCGGCGGGCTTCCTCCAGGGCCTTCACGTGCTCTTCCGTGCCTTCTGCTCCCTTAGCCATGGTGAGGGCAAGGAAAGCCGGGTTGCCTCCGAGAAGGATGTCGGTGCCCCTGCCTGCCATGTTGGTAGAGATGGTCACCGCCTTCAAACGGCCTGCCTGAGCAACAATCTCCGCCTCCCGCTCATGCTGCTTCGCGTTCAGTATATGGTGAGGGACCCCTTTCCGTTTGAGCATCTCAGCCAGCCGTTCCGACTTGTCTATCGACAGGGTACCGACCAGCACCGGCCGGCCCATCGCGTGCAACTCCTCGATCTCCTTGGCAGCCGCTTTGAATTTCTCCTTCTCCGTCCGATAGACCATGTCAGGATAATTCGTGCGGATGAGCGGCTTGTTCGTCGGGATAACGACTACGTCAAGGTTGTAGATCTTCTTGAACTCCATCGCTTCGGTATCGGCAGTACCGGTCATGCCTGCGAGTTTCTTGTACATCCGGAAAAAGTTCTGGAACGTGACCGTGGCAAGCGTCTGGTTTTCCCGCTCTATTTTTACGTTCTCCTTGGCTTCCAATGCCTGATGGAGCCCGTCGCTGAAGCGTCTTCCCGGCATAAGCCTGCCGGTAAATTCATCGACGATGATTACCTTACCGTCCTTCACGATGTAATCAACGTCGCGCGTGAAAAGCTCATGCGCCTTCAGCGCCTGGTTGATGTGATGGAGAAAGTCGACGTATTTGGGGTCGTACAGGTTATCGACCTTCAGGAGTCGCTCGACACGCGCCACACCTTCCTCCGTGAGATACGCGCTCTTCGCCTTCTCGTCGATCATGAAGTCTTTCTCTTTTTTCAACTGGTAGATGAGCCGGTTGATCTTGTAATACTTGTCCGTCGACTCCTCGGCCGGCCCTGAAATGATGAGCGGGGTCCTCGCCTCATCGACCAGGATGCTGTCTACCTCGTCGACGATAGCGTAGTTAAACTCTCTCTGGACGAACTCTTCGAGCGAGTACTTCATGTTGTCCCGCAGGTAATCGAAGCCAAACTCATTGTTGGTGCCGTACGTCACGTCGCAGCCGTAGGCCTGCTTTCCGCTCCTCATCATCGAGATCGTTCACGATGACGCCGACGCTTAAGCCCAGAAACTTGTAGACGGGACCCATCCAGTCAGCGTCTCTTCTGGCCAGGTAGTCGTTTACGGTCACCACGTGGACTCCAAGCCCGGTCAGCGCATTCAAGTAGACGGGCAGAGTAGCAACGAGCGTCTTGCCCTCGCCCGTCGCCATTTCGGCGATCTTTCCTTCATGCAGAACGACACCGCCGACGAGCTGCGAGTCGAAGTGGCGCATATTCAGGGTCCGGCGCGCCACTTCCCTGACCGCGGCAAAGGCCTCGGGCAGGATGCTGTCAAGCTCTGCCCCGTTTTCAAGACGCTCCTTGAAATGCGGGGTCAGCCCTTTGAGCTCGTCGTCCGTATAGCCCTGCATCTTCGATTCAAAGCTATTGGTTGCTTCCACGAGAGGCTGGATCCTTTTCAGCTCCCTCTCATTTTTTGTACCGACAATTTTCTTGAGAATGTGTTCCAATCATGGCGAGAATTTTACCATAGGGAGCGCCGCTAAAGCAAAAGCGGCCAATTCGAGGATCGAGGATCGAAGTGCTAAAGGCTAAAGGTCAAGGTTACAAGGAACTGCTCAAGGCTAAAGGACTGTAAGGCTAAGGAACAAGTGCAACTGAAATTCGATACTGTCTGAACGTTCTTGCCTTTAGCCTCGTGCCTCGCGCCTGCTGTTTTCAGTCGTGCGCTTCGGCCCAGTTCTTCCCTGCACCGAGGCTGACCTTGAGGGGTACGGCGAGGTCAAGCACATGCTCCATCTCGTGTTTTACGAGCTCTTTCATCGCGGAGAGTTCCGCCTCTTTCACTTCAAAGACAAGCTCATCGTGTATCTGTATGATGAGCCGCGATGCCATCCCTTCTCCTTTCATCCTTCTATGGATCTTCACCATTGCCATTTTGATGATGTCCGCTGCGGTACCCTGCAAGGGTGTGTTGATAGCCGTCCTTTCGCCGAACTGTCTCACCGCCGTATCGGGATTATGAATCTCCGGTATAATTCTGACCCTTCCCAGGAGCGTCTTTACAAATCCGTGTTCCCGCGCAAATTCCAGCGTAGCATCGATATACGCCTGAACACCCTTATGGCGCCGGAAGTAATCCTCGATATAGATCTGTGCCTCCCTCGGCGAGACACCCAGCTCCTTGGCCAGGCCAAAACCGCTTATTCCGTACACTACGCCGAAGTTTATTACCTTTGCGGTTCTCCTCATCTCCGAAGTGACGCCGGCAGGGTCAACCCGGAAGACTTCCTGTGCGACGCGTGAATGGATATCCTCGTCTTTCAGGAAGGCCTCCAGGAGCAGCTCATCTCTCGACATGTGAGCAAGCACTCTCAGCTCAATCTGAGAATAATCGGCCGACAGCAGGACAAAGCCATCCTCTGCGACGAATGCCTCGCGTATCTTTCTTCCCTCATCCCCCCTGTATGGGGATGTTCTGTAAATTGGGATCAGAACTGCTCAGCCTTCCTGTTGCAACGACCATCTGGTTGAATGACGCGTGGATGCGCCCCGTCTCCCCGTTTATGAGCGTCGGCAGCACATCGATATAGGTGTTTTTCAGCTTGCTCAGGGTCCGGTACTGGAGTATCTCCAGGGGTAGCGCGTGCAGAGGCGCGAGTCTCTGCAGCACCTCCGTGTCGGTGGAATAGGCAGTCTTGGTCTTCTTGACCGGAGGAAGGTTCAGCTTATCAAAAAGAATGCGGCCGAGCTGCTGGGAGGAATTGATATTGAATGTCTCACCTGCCAGCTCGTAGATTCTCTTCATTATTGTGTTGAGCCGTTTGTCGAAGTCGTTGGAAAGCGCGAGCAGCGCCTGCCTGTCTACCTTGACCCCGTAAAATTCCATGTCCGCAAGTACTTCAACAAGCGGCATCTCGACGTCCCAAAATAGCTCCAGGAGCCCATCCTCTTCCATCCTCCTGGACAGGACCGCGGCCAGGTCATGGAGAAGAAAAGCCCGCTCCTGCAGCAATTCCATCGGGCTCTCCCCGGAAAGATCGCTATCGAGAAACTCTTCCAGAAGCCCGTCAATGGCATATTCTTTTCTCAACGGATTGATCAGGTACGAGGCCAGCATAGTGTCGACAGGGGCTCGCGTCGCCCCCTCCAGCCGGGATGCTCGACGCAGCCATTCCCGGCTTTCTTAGCCAGAACGAGCAGGGGCTTGAGCCCGTGCACTATGTTCTCCCTTGCTGAACCCATAACCTCCAGCAGTTCCGCCTCAGCCCGGGAGAAGAAGACCGCTCTCGCCGTCCGAAGCTGCAAATGCATCGAGGTAGACCTGGTAGGCGCCCTTTCCTCCCAGCTGGGCCGCCACTGAAAGACGTTCCTTCTTCAGCTCTCCGATGGTCCCTTCCTTCCATTCCCTCTTCCCGTTACCCTCTTTCTTCAGTTCCCGATAAAGGTTCGTAAACTCAAGCTCCCTGAAGAGCCTCCGCAGCGTCGCCGTGTCCTGCTCCTTCAGTAGTCAAGATCTGAATCTGACTCACGCAGCGGCACGTCCAGCCGGATGGTGGCAAGCTCCTTACTCATGAACGCATTATCTCTGTTCGCTTTCAGTTTAGCCTTTACCGCTTCCCTCGTTACCTTGTCGAGATGCTCGTAGATCTCTTCTATGGTACCAAAGCGTACTTACCAGCTCGCGGGCCGTCTTTTCCCCGATGCCCAAAACGCCGGGGATATTGTCCGATACATCGCCGCAGAGCGCGAGAAAGTCCGGAATAAACGAAGGCTTCACGCCGAATTTCTCGGTGACCTCCTGCTCTCCCAGGACAACCCCCTTCATGCTGTCGAATACAAAAACATTCTCCGAAACGAACTGCATCATGTCCTTATCGCCCGTCACGAGGTAGAGCTCGACGTCCTTCTCCTTCAGCTTTTCCACCAGGGTACCTATCACGTCATCGGCCTCGAAGCCATCTTCCTCAACTACCGGGATGCCCATGGCTTCGATAATCTTCTTCACGTAGGGGATCTGGACAGGCATGTTGGAAGGCATCGGGGGCCTCGTTGCCTTGTACTCTTTGAAGATCTCCTCGCGGAAGGAGGGCACTTTAGAGTCGAAGATAGCGATAACATTATCCGGCTTCTTTTCGTTGAGCAGTTTCCTGAGCATGTTTGTAAATGCGTAGGTGGCGTTCGTCGGCAGACCTTTGGAGTTGGCGAGGTACGGGGTCGCGTGATAGGCGCGATAGAGATAAGAATGACCGTCGATGAGAAAGATGCGTTTCAAAGTCGCTTCGCTCCGTTACAGTTACACGTTGCTTAAATAACCGTTACATGTTACAAGTTGCAAGTTGGGTGAAGCACCGTTACAAGTTACACGTTACACGTACTTGAAACCCGTAATTCGGAAACGCCGATCGTGTGGCCTGTAACCTGTAACGGATTTTCCTGTAACCCGTAACGGTTCTTTGAACCTGTAACCTGCGACAGGTATTTATTAAACCCGTAACCTGTAACCTGGAACTTGTAACAAGTTTCCCGCGCGTCAGGCATTCGCGGGAACGTAACTACAGTACGGCTCTTCCTGCAGCACATCGCCCTTCAATTCCAGTGCACGCGCCCTGCATCCGCCGCAGATCCTGAGATACTTGCAGGCTCCGCATTTGCCCTTATAGCCGCGCAGATCCCGGATGGCGTTGAAGACCGGGGAGCTCTTCCCAGACCTTTTGCACCCCTTCCTTCCTCACGTCGCCGGAGGCCATTTCCAGATATCCGCACGGTTGAGCAATGCCCCGGTGGGAGATGAAGAGAAAGCTTTTCCCCGCAAGACAGCCGGCACTCTTAGGTGTATCGCCCTTTTCCTTTACGATGCGATAGTAATGGGGCGCGCAGGTCACCTTCATCTCCAGCTCATTCTTTGTCTCTACGGAATAAAGCCACTGGAGCACATCTTCATACATCCTGGCGTTGAGCTCCTCGCCTTTCAGTCCTTCACCTCTTCCCACGGGAACAAGAAGAAACACATGCCACGCCACGGCCCCGAGGCTTTTGACAAGCTCGTAGATCTCTCCGAGGTCATCAACATTGAGGCGGGTCACCGTGGTATTGATCTGAAAGGGCAGGCCGACCTTGTTGAGCATCTTCGATGCATTCATCACCGACGCGAAGGAGCCGGAGACACCCCTGAAGGTGTCGTGACTCTCTGCATCTTTGCCGTCCAGGCTCATGGAGACACGCATGATCCCCGAATCCTTTAGCTGCTGCGCTATGGGTTCGTCAACCAGTGTGCCGTTGACGGCGATAACCAGCCTGAGTCCTTTCTCGTCGGCCATAGTCTATGATCTCAAAAATATCTTCCCTCAGCAAGGGCTCCCCGCCGGTGAGGATGATGGTGGGACTCGCGAAAGAGACGATGCTGTCTATGACATTCTTGCATTCGGCCGTAGTCAGCTCGCCCTCAAAGGGACCGCAGCTGGCACTGGCCCGGCAGTGCATGCAGCTCAGGTTGCAGTTGCGGGTCAGCTCCCACGCAACCATTCTGAGCGGTGGCCCAGCCGCGATCTGGCCCTGCTCGATCTGTGCCCCGGACGCCTCGTTCTTCATGACCCTTGACCCCGGACCCATGACCCTATCCTTTCTGCAGCCATTCTGCCAGATCCTTTGCAAAGTAGGTGATTATGATATCAGCGCCTGCTCTTCGTATGCTGAGCGTTGATTCTACCACGATCCTTTGATAATCCAGGTAGCCCATTGACGCGGCAGTCTTTATCATCGTGTATTCGCCGCTCACGGAGTAAGCGGCCAGAGGCCTGTTGATCTCCCTGCGCGCAAGGGCAAGTATATCGAGGTAGAAGAGCGCCGGCTTCACCATGATGATGTCAGCCCCCTCCTCCACATCGAGCTGCATCTCGCGCAGGGCCTCTCTCTGGTTGGCCGGGTCCATCTGATAGCTCCTCCGGTCGCCGAACTGCGGTGCACGATTCCGCGGCATCCCTGAAGGGACTGTAAAGGCCGGACGCATACTTGGCTGCGTAGCTCATGATAGGGATGTGATGGAACCCTCGTTCATCGAGGAGTTGCCGCACCGCCCTCACCCTCCCGTCCATCATGTCGGAGGGCGCAACCACATCAGCACCGGCCTCCACCTGGGCAAGCGCGGACCGGGCGAGAATTTTCAGCGTTTCGTCATTGTCCACATCACCGTTCTTAATGATACCGCAGTGGCCGTGGCTCGTATATTCGCAGAGGCAGAGATCCGTAATCACAAGGATCTCCGAACCAAACCTCTTCCTGATCTCCCTGACAGCCTTCTGCACAATCCCATTCTCGTCGAAAGCTCCCCTGCCAACCTCGTCCTTTTGCTCAGGTATACCGAAAAGCAGCACGGCCGGAAGAGATAGGCTCTTCACCTGCTCAATCTCTTTCAAGAGTCCGTCAATTGAATACTGGTAGACATCCGCCATCGACGGAATCGGAATGCGCTCTTCCGACATCTCCTTTACGAACAGCGGGTAGACGAGGTGCTGGCTTGAAAGCTCTGTCTCCTGGATCAGCCCTCGCAGCTTTTCATTTCTTCGGAGCCTTCTCGGCCGGTATTCGGGAAATCGCATGGTGACACCTTCCTGGGAGCGGGATTAAGGACTCATTATAGCACGAAAAGGAAGGCGGATGCAGCGCGTTCCAGGTTACGTAATACACGTTACAGGTTACAGGCGCAATACATGCGTTTTAGACAAGTAACTCGTAACGGGTCTCGCTACGTCATCTGCTCGTCACTGGTAACTGGTAACTCGCAACGGCGTCTCACCTCAGCGCGCTCAGGAAGGCAAGCAGTCCCAATACCATGACTATCGTGCCTGAGATCCGGTTTACCCAGCGTATGGTCTCCTGAGTCAACTTGTGGTGGAGCAGGCTGACACACCCGGTGAGGAGGAACCACCAGAGCACCGCCCCGACCAGGACACCCATGATGAGCAACGTCAGGGAAGGATAATCCATATGTGTCAACGTGACGCCAAGGCTCGTAAAAAGAGCCACGAAAAAAAGAATGGTGACGGGATTTATGAGGGTGAGAACGAACGTGGACACATAGATGTGCGCCAGATCACCGCCCGTCACCGCGCACGATTTTTCCGCCGGTCTGGAAAAAAAGATCCTGAGCCCCAGGAATACAAGCCCACAGGCGCCGACGAGGCTTATCCAGAGGGCCTGTTCCTCGAGGAATCGCGAAACGAAGGTGAAGCCGAAGCCTGCGATGATGCAGAAAACCATGTCGGCCGTGGCCGCCCCGAGACCTGAGACAAAGCCGCGCAGTCTGCCTTCCGTCAGAGAACGGTTTATGCAGAGCAGCCCGATAGGTCCCACAGGCGCCGAGACCGACGCGCCTATGAGAAGACCCTTGAAGAAGAAGCTCAAATCCATGCTGACCAAGTGGCCTCCGGCCGGGTAGACTCTATCAGACGATTTGTCTTCTTGTCAATGCACAGAGAGGATCGTTACGCGGTCGGCCCTGCCCGCCCGCCTTGACACAAAACTCCCTTTTTGCTATCGTGGTACAAAACCGCAGGACACGCAGCACGTATGGAGACAATAGAGATTAACAGGATCAACCGAACCGATACGAGATTCTGCATATCGTTTCCCCTTGAAGACCCGCTGCTCCTTGCGTCGATCAGTACCTTCGGCATACGTATGCCGCTTCTGTTGCTCGATACGGTTCCCTATACGGTGGTGACCGGCTTCAAAAGGCTGGATGTGGCCTGTCGACTTGGGCTGACGGCTATCCCGTGCAGCATCAGCCGAATGAACGAAAAGGATGCGTTACTGACTGCTATCAACGACAATATCAAAAGACCCCTCAACCTGGTGGAGGGCGCATTGAGCGTCGATAAGATGTCTCGTCTCGGTTTCCCCGGCGACGAGATCTACGCGATGATGAAGCTCCTCGGCCATGAACCGCACGAGAAGCTTCTCGGTAATCTTCTGGAGATTGCCCGTGCCGACAGCCGGACAAAGGAGTTCGTTGTCAAACACGGAGCGAACATGACCCACGTGGAGCTTCTTCTGAGATTCAGCAGCGTCGAGCGCATCGAAATCATCGCACTTCTCTCTGACATGCACCTCACCTTCAGTCAGCTCAGAGAGATTCTGCAGTTCCTTCTTCTGGTAAAGGTCAAGGAAGGAAGAATCTCTCTTGAAGACTATCCACGGTTTGAGACTGCGGATGCATTGAAGCTCTCTCTGAAAAAAAGAACTCATCCCCTCCTTTCGATCTTTGAGCAACGACTGAAAGAGATGCGCACAAAGGCAGCCCTTCCGCCGCGAGTTACGGTGAAAGTAGACCCCTTCTTCGAGAAGGAATTCATAGACGTCGGTATCAGGGCGGAACGTGTCGAAGATGTAGAAGAGGCAATCCGAAGCCTGGATAGTCTCATCAAGAACGGCTGGTTGAGGAGCATATTTGAACTTACCAAGGGTACGGGCAGAAACTAAGGGGAGCCTCGTCAGAGACTGCCCCGGGACCAGGAATCACATCTGCTGCGGCTATAAGACTATCGACCTCGTGGAAGGCTGCATGCTCTCCTGCTCATACTGCATCCTCAGGGGTTACTTGAATGCACCGCATATCAAGGTTCACGATGACCTCCCGTACATACTTGCCCAGGTTGAGGAGGCGATAGATGCGGAAAATACCCATGTCTTGCGGTTTGGGACCGGCGAGCTGGGTGACAGCCTGGCCCTTGAGAGAGAGCTCGGGCTCCACCGGCCGTTGATCCAATTCTTCGGCCAGGAAGAAGCGGGCGTTACTGGAGCTCAAATCGAAATGGGCCTCTATCCGGCCCGTGCAGGACGTTCTCAATCCTTACACAGTCGTCTCTTTTTCCCTTGCTCCTTCGCGCATCATCGCGCAGGAAGAAAAGAGAACGAGCCCGCTCCACAAGCGGCTCAAAGTGCTGAGACAGGTGCAGGACCAGGGAGGCTTCGTAGGCTCTCCACTTCGATCCCATTATCATTTACCCCGGTTTTGAAAAAGATTATTACTCCTTGATCGAGGAGATCAGCAGCATTCTGGATTTGAAACGGGTGATCTGGGTGAGCATGGGCCTGCTGAGGTTTATGCCCAAACTCTACACGCTTTTTCTCCTGGAGGAACGGCGTAATCTTTTGCACGGCGAGTTTATCCGGGGCGAAGACGGTAAGTACCGGTACATAAAGGCCGAGCGCATAAGGGTCTACAAGATGCTCTACGACCTGCTGAAGAGCAAAGAGGACGATCTCTTCATCTACCTTTGCATGGAGCGGCCGGATATCTGGAGGGAGGTGACGGGTATGGACGTGGCAACCACCGAGGGGCTCGTCGCGCTCTTTGACGGAAGAGTAAAAAAATTCTATGGGGGTGCCTTATGAGATTCCAGGGAAAGGTCGTGTTCATAACAGGAGGAGCACGGGGGCTGGGAAAAGCGCTCGCCAAAGCCTTTCTGGATGAAGGCGCATCCGTGGGCGTTAACGGAAGAAACAAGGAGAGCCTTGCCAGATTTGAAGAGGAGTTGAAAGGGGCTCCTGTGCTTGCACTGCCCGCTGATATAAGCAACTACGAAGAGATGGAGGCAGCCCTAAAAAAAGTTATCGAAACCTGGGGAAAAGTTGATATACTCATACACAATGCCGGGATCGTAAATCCTCTTTCACCATCAGACAAGATGAAGAAAGAGGATTTTGACAGGGTGATCGATGTCAACGTGAAAGGGGCATTCTACGTGCTCCAGATCTTCGGCAGGAAGATGATAGAACAGGGTTCCGGAAGGATCGTTAACATTTCATCGCAGATAGCGTTCTTCGGAGAGAAGGGGTTCTCTGCCTTACACCATAAGCAAGGCTGCTCTGAACGTGATGACCACAACACTCTCCTATGAGTGGTCAAAGCACGGCGTGACGCGTCTGCTCTTTGGCTCCCGGGTTCATCAAGGGCGGGATGAATGAGGGCTTGATTCGAAAACAGCCATTCGTCGATCACCTGTCCGGCAGGAACTCCCCTCGGCAGGATGGCCACCGTTGAAGAGTTTGTCTCTACCGTTCTTTTCCTTGCTTCTGACCAGGCGCAGTATGTGAACGGAACAACGGTAGTGATGGACGGCGGCATGACCGGCTATACGCAGGAACCACTTCTCGACATGATAACGAAAGGCAAGTAAGTGGATATCGTCCCCTTTATTCTCTTGACGGTCAACTCGCGCTTCGTCATGCGCTGGGTATGGGGTGGCCTCGTACTGCTTATTCCTGTCGTCAACTTCCTGTCGCTCGGCTACCTCACCAAGACCTCGAACCTCCTCATGATCGGCGGCATCGGCCTGCCCACGTGGGAGGAGCGGAGGGAGATCTGGAGGGACGGGGCAAAGCTTTTTTACATTTTCGTTCTCTATGAAGCCCTGCCCAGCTTTCTTTTTTCCTGCGGCTTTTTCCTGGCAAGCTTTTGGTAACTTCATCACCGCATTCTTAGGCTTGATCTTGAAGTGGGCTGCGGCCCTTGCCTTCGTTGGCTGTTCCTTCTTTCTCCCCTTCGGCATGTGTGCCTTCGCGGAGAACAGGGACGTTCGGGGCGCATTCGAATTCGAGAAGATAGCGGTTGCGGTGAAAGAGGTATTGGCGCACTATATCCTTGGCTTCGCCATCACCGCAGTTTGCCTGTACGTTACCTATAGGCTGCATCGTATTCCCTTCCTTTTCGGCTTCATTCTTTCGTCAGTTCTCACCTATTACGTGTTCCTTGTGGCCACGTACTACTTCACGCAGCTCTACCGAGGGGACAAGCGCTTCTGCAGAAAAGACAGGCGAATAGAAACACCTGCCCCCTTTGGCCGAGAACGGTGCCGCCGTTTGAATAACCGAGCCGTTTCCTGTAAAATAGATTCTGCGACGGGCTTTTTCGGGATGGAGAGTTGTATACATTAGCCAATCTTCAGGGGCGGTAGCCTGAATAAAATAGGAAAGAGTGAACAGGTTGAGGAAAAGACAACGGCGAAGGTTGAGAGGAAAGCCTGGTTTCTTCTTTCGTTTCTATCTTAACCTTCGCTTTAGTTCTTACCTTAACCTGTTCTATCCGTTCCCTAGTTGCTCAGACAGGGGTGAAGCAAACGATGACTAAGCGCGCGCTC
Organism: uncultured delta proteobacterium; assembly: GCA_963821605.1. Taxonomy (GTDB): domain Bacteria; phylum Desulfobacterota; class Syntrophorhabdia; order Syntrophorhabdales; family WCHB1-27; genus JADGQN01. The sequence continues at coordinate 152,257 of CAWGEZ010000038.1, forward strand.
ATAACAGGGATTACCGGGCAGGATGGCTCGTATCTTGCGGAGTTCTGCTGTCGAAGGAGTACGAGGTCCACGGCCTCATCCGAAGGGCAAGCACTTTAATACCGGACGCATCGACCACATTTACACAGACCCCCACTCCCCTTCTGCCAGGCTTTTCCTGCACTACGGGGATCTCTCAGATTCAGGACAGCTGGCCAACCTCATTTACAACATACAACCGGAGGAGGTCTACCATCTCGCCGCTCAGAGCCATGTGAAGGTCAGCTTTGATATGCCTGAGTATACGGGAGATTCGACGGCCCTGGGCACGACCCGTCTGCTCGAAGCGATCCGACGCAGCGGCATCAAGACCAAATACTACCAGGCCTCCTCATCTGAGATGTTTGGTGCAGCGCCACCTCCGCAGAGCGAGCAGACGCCATTCCATCCCGAGGAGTCCGTACGCGGCCGCCAAACTCTACGCTTACTGGATGACGGTCAACTACCGCGACGGGTATGGTCTTTTCGCGTGCAACGGCATTCTCTTCAACCACGAATCTCCGCGCCGGGGAGAGACCTTTGTGACAAGGAAAATCACCCGGGCAGCAGCGAGCATACTTGACGGGCAGGCAGCAGAAACTCTATCTCGGCAACCTGGATGCAAAAAGGGACTGGGGCTTTGCGCCCGAGTATGTTGAGATGATGTGGCTGATGCTGAGCCAGGAAACTCCGGATGATTATGTCGTTGGGACTGGTGAGAGCTATACCGTGCGCGAGTTTGTCGATAAGACCTTCCGCTACCTGGGTGTGGAACTGGAATGGCGCGGGCAGGGCAAAGAGGAAAGAGGGGATCGTGAAGAGCATGGAAGCCCGGTGGGCTGGACCGCTTGAGACAGGGCAGATACTATCGTGGAGGTAGATCCCAGGTACTTCAGGCCTACTGAAGTCGGATTCCTCCAGGCGGACATCACCAAGGCGCGAGCAGAAACTCGGCTGGGAACCGCGCGTCTCCTTTGACGAGCTGGTCAAGATCATGGCCGATTATGATGCCAAAGTCGTCGGCATAGAACCCCCGGGCGAAGGGATCAAAGCGGCTGTCTGCCGGGGATTCACGTATACAAATCACGATTTCGCCTTTTACGAAAATATCAGGGAGCGGTGCTGACCGGGCGAAGCGAAGCGAACACCCGCGAGCGGGTACCCGGATGAAGCGGATATGCGGAAGAACAGAGTTTGTATTTCCGCATCCACGCTTCTTCGCATCATCGCATCCGCTTCTGAGGTGCCGAATGACCAGCAAGGACGAAACTGTATTCGTGGCCGGTGGAACAGGCATGGTGGGAGCTTCCTCATCCGGAGGCTCGTTGCTGAGGGGTACACAAACATTACCGGTAACTACCACACCGCAAACCCCCATCCGCTCTTTCGTCATCGGTCACCCACTCCCTCTTGACCTGACGCACCAGAGAGAAACCGAACAGTTCTTCGAATCAGCGCGTCCTCGACACGTCTATCTCGCTGCTGCAAGGGTGGGAGGCATTCTCGCTAATGAGACCTACCAGCTCGAGTTTATTTACGACAACATCATGATCGCGACTAACGTGATCAACGCAGCATACAGATATGGTGCAATAAAACTGCTTAACCTGGGTTCTTCCTGCATCTATCCAAAATTCGCAGCCCAGCCGATGAAAGAGGAATACCTGCTCACGGGTCCGCTGGAGCCAACGAATGAAGCGTATGCGATCGCTAAGATCGCGGCTATCAAACTCTGCCGTTACTTCAACGAGCAGTACGGAACAAACTTCCTTTCGGTCATGCCGACAAATCTTTACGGGCAATACGATAACTTCAACCTGGAGACGGCGCACGTTTTGCCAGCCCTCATCAGGAAATTCCACCTGGCTAAGCTGCTGCGAGCCGGAGACTTCCATGCGCTGAGGGCCGACCTCCGGGCCTACGCCCTTGGCCTCGGTCTGGACGACAGGCTGCGCATCGACGACAATGGTTCGATCAGGTCAATACTTGAATCGGCTGGAATTACCTCCGAGTACGTCATGCTCTGGGGTAGCGGCGAGCCCTACAGGGAATTTCTGCACGTCGATGATCTTGCCGCTGCCTGCGTCTTTCTGATGGATCGGTACAACTCCGACGATCTCGGGGAATTTTTGAACGTAGGGGCTGGCGAGGACATGCCCATAAAGGAACTTGCGCTCCTTATCAAGGAGACCGTAGGCTTTGAAGGGAGCCCTGCGCCACGACACCACGAAGAAAGACGGGATGCCCAAAAAACTTTTGGACAGCAGCCGGGCTGAAAGGTCTTGGCTGGAGTCCTAAGATAGGCCTTACCGAGGGCATACGACAAACGTACGCATGGTATCAATCAGCATCATGATGAAAGGAATATAGATGGGCATGGAACCAGCCACTTCACCGGTAGTACCGGTCATTAGAATTCGCCCGTCGCACGGGATGGCGTCCCTGAAGTTAAAAGATCTCTGGGATTACCGGGAGCTCATCTATTTCCTGGTATGGCGCGATATCAAGATTCGCTATAAGCAGACGGTCATTGGCGCAGTGTGGGTACTGCTTCAACCATTGATGACCATAACGATTTTTACCATCTTTTTCGGAATTTTTGCGGGCATCCCGTCGGAGGGTGTGCCATATTCGGTCTACACGTTCGCCGGCCTTCTGCCCTTCAACTATTTTGCGGAGTCGATCGCCCGCGGCGGGACAAGCCTCGTCGGCAGTTCCCACCTCATAAGTAAGGTTTACTTCCCGCGACTGATCATTCCCCTCAGCGCCGTGATAACGCCCATTATGGACTTCATAATAACATTTGCGGTCCTGATCGGGCTCATAACCTGGTTTGGCATTAAGCCCACCTCGGCTATCCTGGCTTTACCGGTTCTGTTGTTCTTCACAATCATCTGGGCGCTGGCCGCCTCCCTCTGGTTCTCCGCTCTCAACGTTCGGTACCGGGATGTTGTCTATACCCTTCCCTTTGTCATTCAGGTTACCATGTTTGCGTCACCGGTGATTTACCCTGCCAGCATCATACCGGGGAGATGGCGACTCGTATACGCCATCAACCCATTGGCAGGACTGATTGATGCGTTCCGGTGGGCACTTCTCGGTAGACCGTTTCCAAGCTTGGGAGTACTGGCGATGAGCTCCTTGACGCTGGCGGTGGTCTTGGTGGGAGGCGTATTCTATTTCAAACGAATGGAAAGAACGTTCGCGGATATCATCTAATGAGTAACAGAGCGATCCTTGTCGAAAATGTCTCCAAACGGTATAAGATAGGCCCGACTCAAGCCTATGGCACATTACGGGATACGATTACGACTGGGGTAAAGGGACTGCTGGGCTTGGGCCCCAAAGGAGGATCGACTGGGGACGCCATTTGGGCTCTCAAGGATGTGTCGTTCGAGGTAAAGCACGGTGAAGTGACGGGAATTATTGGGCGTAACGGGTCGGGCAAGAGCACTCTTCTGAAGATCCTTTCACGAATCACAGAGCCGACCGAGGGATCAGCCGAAATCCATGGGCGGGTCGGATCATTGCTTGAAGTTGGAACCGGCTTTCATCCGGAACTGACCGGACGCGAGAACATCTATCTGAACGCCGCGATTCTCGGCATGAAAAAGACGGAGATCAACAAGAAATTTAAGGATATTCTCGCCTTTTCGGAAGTTGAACGTTTCATCGATACGCCGGTCAAGCACTATTCGAGCGGCATGTTCGTGCGACTGGCATTTGCCGTCGCGGCCCATCTCGATCCGGATATCCTGCTCGTGGATGAAGTCTGGCGGTCGGAGACGCGGCATTTCAGAAAAAATGTCTCGGCAAGATGGAGGAGGTCGGCAAACAGGGACGCACGATTCTGTTCGTCAGTCACAACATGGCAATGGTCTCTTCTCTTTGTCGCAATTGCATCCTTCTCGATGACGGCCGATTGATGAGATACGGGCCCTCAAGTCACGTCGTTCAGGAATATAGCGCTGATGGAGCCCAGGTTTTGGGTAAATCCGATTACCGCAACGATCACCGCAAACCGGGAGATGACACGGCCCGCCTCCTGATGGCCAGACTGACCAACGAGAGAGGAGAAGTAATCACAAAAACGCTCATAGACGAAGGTATCATTATCGAGATGGACTACGAGGTGCTCATCAGAGGCGCAAGAGTGACGCCCAACTTCCATGTTATCGCCTCTGGCGGTATTTACGCTTTTGTCACATCAGACGCTGTCATTGACCGTGATGCCCAATTGAAGATGGAGCCGGGCGTTTATCGGGCGCGATGCAAAATCCCTGGAAATCTTCTTAACGATGGTGTCTATTTTGTAGGGTTTGCCTTAAGCACCATGGAGACATCCAAAGTCCACTTCTACGAAAAGGATCTTCTCAACCTGAACGTAGTCGATCCGATTGAGGGAACTGTCACAAGGGGCAACTATTTTGGCCCGATGCCAGGTGTGGTGAGGCCGGTCCTGGCTTGGGAAAGCGAGAGGCTCTCATGAAAGTGGTGATTCTTGCGGGCGGAATGGGAACAAGGATAAGTGAAGAAACCAACGTACGTCCGAAGCCCATGATCGAGATCGGGGGCAAGCCGATCCTATGGCACATCATGAAGATTTACTCCTACTTCGGCTATAATGATTTCGTCATCTGTCTCGGCTACAAGGGCTACATGATAAAGGAGTACTTCTCGAACTATTTCCTGCACATGAGTGACGTGACCTTCGACATGGAACAGAACCGCATGGAGGTGCACCAGAAATACGTTGAACCCTGGAGAGTGACACTCGTCGATACAGGCATCGAGTCTAACACTGGCGGCAGGGTGAAGACGATAGCCCCTTACATCGGTGACGAACCCTTCATGCTGACTTACGGTGACGGCGTGGCTGACATAAACATCGGCGCGTTGGTAAATTATCATCGGGCGCACGGCAAACTCGCGACGGTTACTTCCACCCAGCCCTCGGGTCGCTTCGGGGCGCTTATCTGCGATGCCGCAAACAGGGTTACCTCTTTCCAGGAAAAGCCCGCGGGAGACGGTTCCTGGATCAATGGCGGTTTCTTTGTCTTTGAGCCGGAAATATTCGACCGCATACCTGGAAATGATACGGTCCTTGAAAGAGAACCGCTCGAAGGGCTGGCTCGTGACGGCCAACTGGTGGCGTACAGGCATAGCGGTTTCTGGCAGCCGATGGACACGTTACGGGATAAGCTCCACCTCGAAGAGTTATGGGCAAGGGGCAAGGCGCCTTGGAAGATGTGGGAGTGAGCGCCGTCACAACACGGTCGTGACTGCGCGTTACAAATCCAGAGAACCCGTTACGAGTTGCGCGTTACAAGTTACAGGTTTTAAGGACTTCTAACATACAACTCGTAACCTGTAAAAAGGGCAAAGAGATTCAATGGTAAATCCGGACTTCTGGAAAGATAAAAAGGTTTTCATCACCGGCCATACGGGCTTCAAAGGATCGTGGCTCTGCATCTGGCTTAACGCGCTCGGGGCCAAGGTTTACGGTTACGCACTCAGGCCGCCGACGGTGCCCAGCCTCTTCGAACTCGCTGGCGTAAGTGAACTGGTTCAATCCGTCATCGCCGATGTGCGGGACCTATGGTCATTGCAGGACGCCCTGGCGCTTTTCTCGCCCGAGATCGTCATCCATATGGCGGCTCAGCCCATCGTTCGGGACTCGTATGAGCGACCGGTGGAGACTTACGAAATCAACGTCATGGGTACCATCCATCTGCTCGAGGCGGTCAGAAACTGTGCGGGCATAAGGGCGGTCATCAACGTCACAACGGACAAGTGTTACGAGAACCGGGAATGGGTCTGGCCTTACCGAGAGAACGAACCGATGGGTGGCTATGACCCTTATTCTAACAGCAAAGCCTGTTCAGAGCTGGTCACCTCCGCGTACCGAAGCTCTTTCTTCAATCCAACGAAGTACGCCACGCACGGTGTGGCTGTGGCATCGGCCCGGGCGGGCAACGTAATCGGCGGGGGCGACTGGGCGCCTGACCGGCTCATACCAGATTGTATCCGGGCCCTGCTCAAAGGGGAGAAGGTCCTTATAAGGAATCCTTACGCAATAAGACCATGGCAGCACGTGCTGGAACCCCTGGGCGGTTATCTCCAGCTTGCCCAAAAGCTATGCGAGGAAGGCGTTCGACACGCAGAAGCATGGAACTTTGGTCCGCCTGAAGACGATGCCAGACCCGTAGAATGGCTCGTGCAGCGACTTTGCGAGAAGTGGGGCGGAAACGCGGGTTACACGATTGACCAGGGCGAGCATCCCCATGAGGCGCATTACCTGAAGCTCGACTGTGCGAAGGCTGCCGCACTCCTGGGATGGCGGCCCCGTTGGAGCCTGGAGGCGGCCATTGATCGCGTGATCGAGTGGACAAAGGTGTACCGGGAAGAGGGCGACATACGCGCGATCTGCGTCAAGCAGGTCGAAGAATACTCCGGGATCGTGAATCGATGATCTGCAGGTTTTGCGGCAAAGAGGATATTTACAAATTTCTCGATCTGGGGAGTATGCCGCCGGCAAACAGGTTTCTCACCGAAGCTGAACTCGCTTCAGTTCAGGAAAAAGCATATCCTCTCGATGTCTACTTCTGCGAGGTGTGTGGTCTCGTCCAGATAGGATACGTAGTGCCGCCGGACGAGCTCTTCAAGGAGTACATCTACGTCTCCTCAACGTCCGACATGATCCATAACCATGCCGATTATCTCGCCACAAGCTTCCGGGAGCGATTCGGCCTGACCACGGACTCCCTCGTAGTAGAGATCGCGAGCAATGACGGCACAGTGCTCCAGCATTTCAAGAAGCTGGGAGTGAGGATCCTTGGCGTGGAGCCTGCCAGGAACATCGCGAAGGTCGCGGTTGACGCTGGAATCGATACCGTTAACGACTTTTTCAACGAGGAAACATCCCATCTCATCAAGGCTCGGAACGGCAGCGCCGACGTGCTGCTCGGCAGACACGTTTTCGCGCATGTTCCCATGATCCATGACTTTGTAAAAGGGTTGAAAAACCTTCTCGCACCCCGCGGCGCTGTCGCGATTGAGGCCCCCTACATCATCGATTTTGTCGAAAAAACCGAATTCGACACAGTCTACCATGAGCATTATTCCTACCTCTCCGTTCGCTCTATGTCGTATCTCTTCAACCTCTTCGGCATGGAACTCTTCGATGTGGAGCGTGTGCCAATCCACGGGGGCTCCATCGTTTATTTTATCGGCCACAAGGGGGCACACCCCGTGGGCGCGAACGTGGCGCGCCTGACGCATGACGAGCTGGACAAAGGATTGAGTCGCAAAGATACCTACCTCCAGTTCGCTCAGAGAACTGCAAAGATCAAGCATGACCTGATAACCCTCTTACGGGATGTCCGCGCATCCGGCAAGACGGTGGCCGCCTACGGCGCCCCGGCAAAGGGGAACACCTTGCTTAACTACTGCGGCATTACCACCGACCTCGTTGCCTACACGGTTGACAAGAGCCCCTACAAGCAGAACCTCTATACGCCGGGAGCACACCTCTTCGTCTATCCGCCGGAGAAATTGCTGCAAGATCAGCCCGACTACGTGCTGCTGCTCGCCTGGAATTTCGCAGACGAGATCCTCGAACAACAGAAGGCTTACCGCGACGCCGGCGGCAGATTCATCATCCCGATACCGGAAGTTAAGATAGTGTAACGGAACAGCTCACCACTCACTAAAGACTAATTCATCGTTATGATTTTTACTGAGACGTCACTCAGCGGTGCCTTTATCGTCGATCTCGAAAGGTTGGAGGACGAGAGGGGTTTTTTTGCTCGTAGTTTCTGCTCAGACGAGTTCCGGGCCCACGGCCTGAAAACGGAGATTGCCCAGTCGAATGTCTCGTTCAACCGCAAACAAGGAACGCTCAGGGGCATGCATCTCCAGATAGCCCCCCGGGCAGAGGCGAAGCTGGTCCGTTGTACGCGAGGGGCGGTTCATGATGTCATCGTCGACCTGAGGCCTGATGCGCTCCACGTACTGCAAGTGGATTGCTGTCAGGATGACTGAGGATGATGGAAGAGCCTTGTACATCCCGGAAGGGATAGCTCACGGTTTTCAGACTCTTAGGGATAACACTGAACTCTTTTACCAGATGTTCACGTCTTACGCCCCCGATTGGCAGCGCGGTGTGCGATGGGACGACCCGGCGTTCGGCATCAAATGGCCGTTACCCGACCCGATCCTGTCCGAGCGGGACAAGAGCTATCCGTTGTTCGACCCCTCAAAACCAGTATTTCGTCTTTAGTGTGCGCGGTGCAGATCAAAGAGACGGGGCACATCGATATAAGGTGCCCTCAACCGATGCCACGAATTTCTGTTTTCTGGCGGCAAGTACTTTCTGGCCATATTTATTTTTATGCATTGCGTCTATCTGGTTTCCTCAATAGGGCTGAGATGCCATGCTGGACAAATAACAAGCACAAGAGTGAGGATACAATTTGCCCTGGCCTCAGTGATATTGATCTGGTTTGCGTATTACATGAACAGGCCGCATCCTTGGAATCTGTGGACGTTCCTCTTCCTTTACAGTTTTGTTGTGGTGGACTATTTAAGTATGAGGCGGTTGTCACTTCTTTGGCGCCGTCGAGGGCTGCTCACTCTTCTTGACATGCGGATGGCTGTTGTTGTTTGGCTATTACTCCCCAACGCGCTCTATTTCAACCATATGCTTATACGATACGAGATCGATTATTTCAGGGATGCTGCCGAAGCGGACCTTGCGTCGATATCCGGCATCACAATCCCCAAGGCCATGGTTGCTACATTGGTAGAAAAAGTTGCTTTCCTGGAAACTGTTCGCGATAAGGATACAACTATTTATTTGACCGGAGACAGTTTCATAATTCCTCTTATGACAAAACAGTTCAATCCCTTTTCTGTGCAGGATGTCTATCTGGAAAATTTCCGAGCCGATGATTTCGAACACGTCGTCAATGATTTCAAGACGAGCAATGCAAAATACCTTTTGATTGATGAGCCTTCCAGTATATTAGCGGCAACTGATTCGGCCGCAACCCTGCGCTTCGAATTCTTCAAAAAAATAATGAAGAGACTCGCCCCTCAGTACAGGGAAATCGGGGCCCAATCGGACTGGAGAATCTGGGAAAGAACCGCACCCGATCTGCAACCGGCTCACCTGAGCCCCACATGATCCACCATTCCGCAATACGTACTAAGACAATGGGTGCCGCATGGCCAGAGTACTGCTGATCCAGCCCCCTATACACAAATCCGAGTATGCCGCTCGAGGTTCCGCTCACACCCTCAGCATACTGCCACCCATGGGGTTGGCATATATCGCTGCATATCTCAGGAAACACGGCCTCGAGTGCGAAATTATGGACGGGCTGGCGATCCCATTTAGATTTGATTCTCTTGTCCAGAAAGCATCAGGTTTTGATATTATCGGCCTCACCGCAACATCCACCTTCGCGCAAAAGGGTGAATGAAACAGCAGGCGTGTTGAAGCAAAGTGGGATCATGGCTCCCATCGTTTTCGGCGGGCCACACGCGACTGTTTTGCCGGAATCCTGTCTGCGCAACGGTGCTGACTATGTCGTCCTCGGTGAAGGAGAAGTCACCATGCTCGAACTGGTCGATGCATTAGCATCAGGGAACGATGTCAGTAAAGTAAGCGGTATCGCATACTTGAGAGATAATGTTCTTCACAGAACGGCCGCAAGAGGTGTTATCTCAAATCTTGACGACATCCCGTTACCGGCACGCGATCTCCTTCCCATGGACAAATATAGAAACAGCCAGGCAAGGTCAAGGAAGCAGCCATCCCATTCCCTCTTTACCTCACGCGGATGTCCCGGGACCTGCAGCTTCTGTAACAAAATGATATTCGGTACGAAAGCGCGCTATTTCAGTGTCGAGAGAATCGTAGAAGAGTTTTTCTTACTCAGGGATAGATACGGGGCTCAGGATATCGCCATCTATGATGACAATTTTTTGGCAGACCGCAAGATAGCTCATGCCGTTTGCGATGCACTCATCAGGAACAAATTCGATAGGACATGGTCGATTGAAGCACGCATCGACTCAGTTGACAGGGAGATACTGCTTCACGCCAAGGAAGCCGGCTGTGATTTTATCGCTTACGGGATAGAATCCGGAAGCCAGAAGGTTCTCAATTCGATAAACAAACGAATTACGCTGGATCAGAATCAGACAGGTAATAAAGATGACTAAGGAAGTCGGCATCAACGTACGTGGATATTTCATGATGGGCATGCCATATGAAACACTGGAAGATATGAACCAGACGATTGCCTTTGCAAAGGAATTGAATATAGAAGTGGCCTCCTTTACCTTATTTGTCCCTCTGCCGGGAACGCTGGAGTACCGTCGCGCTCTAAAGACAGGCACCTTCATTGATCCCGAATATTTCCTGCACGATGTCTATCCTGAATTTAACTTCCCCAGTTCCCCTTTGTATGTTCCGGAAGGAATGACCCCGGAAGAGCTCATGGAGAAGCATAAAAGCGCGTACAATCAATATTATTTTCGAATACCCTTCTTGTTGAACTCATACGGGCCATGCGAAGTTTTCAGGACATGACGAGGAGCATAAGTGGATGCTTAGCGTACTAGGCAATGCCTTCACGACGGTAAGAAGCAAGGCGGCATATGAACCTTACGATCCTTGCCAGCGTCTTTAACGATTGGAGATCCGCGCAACAACTTCTCGTACTGCTTAATGATGAGCTATGCCGCGCCGACATTACCGCTGATGTTGTGCTGGTCGATGACGGCTCAACCCAGCCCCAACCAAAACAGCTGCAGCCTGACGGATCTACTGCCCTGCATTCCGTACAAGTATTGCCTCTCCGGAATAATCTGGGCCACCAGCGAGCTATCGCTATCGGCTTATCGTATATTTATGAACGAAAGCCTTGCGATGCTGTTGTTGTCATGGATGCTGACGGTGAAGATGAACCCGCTGATGTTGTGCGCCTTGTGCGCGGACTGCAGGAGGAACCGGGGAGAATTATATTCGCTGAGCGAACAAACCGCTCCGAAGGGCTTTTATTTACACTTCTTTATCACATATACCGTTGGTTCTTTTTCACATTGACAGGCCAACAAATTCGGTTTGGCAATTTCAGTATCCTGCCCTATCCGGTCCTTGGGAAATTTGTCGTCGATATGAATTTATGGAACCATTACGCCGCCGCCATATCCAGTTCCAAAATAAAATATGCGACTATACCATCAAAACGGGGGAAAAGACTTGACGGGGAGTCGAAACTTAACTTTACCGGTCTGGTGATTCATGGGTTGTCGGCCATGTCCTGCTACAACGAAATAATTGCTACCCGTTTGCTGTTCGGCACCCTGGTTGCCATCGGACTCCTTCTCGGTACAATTATCGGAGTCGTAATGATCAGACTATTTACCGCTGTAACTGTTGCCGGCTGGGCGACGTACACGATTGGGATATTGGCAATCATTTCTTTGCAGGTGTTGTTATTCAGTACGATGTTCATTTTTACGTTGCTGGGTAATCGAAAAAATCAGCCCTTTATACCCCTGCGCGATTACGCAAACTTTATCGCGCCGACTTAAAACGAATCGTCCGGCAATGAATAGCAGCCATCGTTATGTGGGCCGGGAACTGGATTTATTTGCCCGGGCAAGAAATTGGAAAAGCTATCTGGCAAAGAATATAAGGCCTTATTTGGGATCCGAGGTCCTGGAGGTGGGAGCCGGCATCGGTAATAACACTCTCTTTTTATGTCCAGAGCAACAGAAACACTGGCTATGCCTCGAGCCTGACAGCCACTTATTAGATAGACTCACACAAAGAATTACTCAAGATTCTGATTTCCCTCAGGTGCAGAGCAGATTAGGGACTTTTGAAATCATCCATGACGCATCTTTCGATACAATACTTTATGTGGATGTGCTGGAACATATCGAAGATGACAGGCGCGAACTAGAGATAGCCAGCGGTTTTCTGAAACCGGGAGGTTGTTTGGTCGTGGCAGCCCCGGCTCACCAGTGGCTCTACTCTCCTTTTGATAAGGCTGTCGGCCATTTCCGGCGTTATACCAAAAAGAGCCTTACGGCTATTGGACCGTCTCTCCTGAAGCTTGAGCAACTTTATTATATAGATTCGGCAGGACTGATTGCCTCGACCGGAAATTTGCTGCTACTCCGCAAAGGCGTCCCGAGTGCTAGACAAATAGAATTGTGGGATAGTTGGTTGATCCGGATTTCGACCAGACTTGATTCACTGTTTTGTTATGAAGTGGGCAAGACTGTTATAGGCGTCTGGAAGAAGAGATAAGGAAATCCATGAAAATCCTTCTCATCGGTAAGACGGGCCAGCTCGGTAGCGATCTCCTCCGCAACAACCCGGGACACGAAATCTATGCCCCTCCGGAGAATGCGTTTGACATCACCGTGCGCCGAGGCCATAGAGCCGGGAAATAGCACGCTTCAACCCGGATGTCGGTGATAAACACGGCAGCCTTCCACAATCTGCCCGTGTGCGAAACAGAGCCGGAGCCGGCATTCAAAGTAAACTGCATCGCAGTGCGGGACCTCGCCGTCGCCTGCAGGAAGGCCGGCGCACTTCTTCTCACGTTTAGCACGGACTATGTTTTGATGGGGAGAAGGGACGCCTTACGTGGAGGATGACCGTCCCTCGCCACTCCAGATGTACGGTATTTCGAAGGTGGCAGGCGAGTTTGCTGCCCTCTCTGTAGCCCCTGAGCATGCCGTCATCGTACGGACGTGCGGGCTTTACGGCAGGCAAGGCACGTGGGGCAAAGGCGGTGGCAATTTCGTTGACAACCGCATTAGAGACGCACAGTCCCAAACCAGTCTGGAGATAGGAACCGACCAAGTGGTCTGCCCCACGTGCACCGATGATTTGAGCAGAGCAATTTTCCAACTCATCGGACATCCGGCTTTGAAACCGGGCATCTACCATCTTGTCAGTGAAGGCGAGTGCACATGGTACGAGTTCACCAGGGCGATTTATGATATTATGGGGATCACCATCGAGGTGATACCGGTGGACCGGCAAGGGCCTTACCGGTACGATGCGACGCCCCCTCTATTCCGCCCTACTCAACACAAAGGCCACAACGATGGGAATAAAGCTCCCCCACTGGCGGGACGGCCTCACGGTACTATTTGCACGGTAAATACGGCGCGAGATTTAATGGTTGAGATCTGTGTGGCACATCTCGTAAGGGCAAGCAATGGGATCGAGCCTCTCAAGAGCTTTCTCGAATCATACCGGACGAACCCGGGCGGAACAGACCACGATCTTCTTCTCATCTTTAAAGGTTTCGCGGGGAACCGGGAAGGTCCTGAATATCGAGCCCTTCTGTCTGGCTACGCACACAGATCGTTGCATGTTCCCGACGTTGGCTTCGATGTAGACGCCTACGTTGCTGCGGCAAAAAGTTTCGATTATCGCTACTTTTGCTTCCTCAACTCGTTCAGCCTTCTTCTCGACAAAGACTGGCTTTCGAAAATGTACCGGGCTATTTCCGAAAAAGATGTCGGCCTGGTCGGAGCAACGGGCTCCTACGAAAGCATCTATACCGACCTGAAAAGTATTTACGACGCCAATATGAAATGCCTTCCTTTTTTCTCACCACAGCGCATTCAGGTTCGGTGCCGCCTTCTGAGATGGAAAAAGCATTTCCATCCCTTTCCCAACTATCATATTCGCACGAATGCCTTCATGATACCGAGGGAACTGATGGGTAGGGTGAGACATAAAGCCCTCACCAACAAGTTCGATGCGTGGAGGTTTGAAAGCGGCAAGAAGGGTTTGACCTGTCAGGTTTACGGCATGGATTTGAGAGCCCTGGTAGTAGGAAAGGACGGCAGAACCTACGAGAAAGAGGAGTGGTTCGAGAGCGGCACCTTCTGGCAGGACGATCAGAGCAATCTCATGGTGGCTGACAACCAGACAAACACCTACATGAATAGCGACCTCGAGGAAAAAAGGCGATTGTCCCGGTTAGCCTGGGGAGACAAAGTAAGTTTTTTTTGCAGGAATGATGAAAGCTCTTTGTAGACACGACGACGGGTGTCTGCGTTGGTACCAAATGGGGAGTCATCTTGAAAGCGCCATGTCCACGCTGTAAAAAAGAATCCCGTATTTACCTTCGCGCAAAGGATCTCAACCGACGTATCTCGGAAGAGATTTTTCCTTACTACCGATGTTCTCACTGTAACCTCGTTTTTCTTTCCCCGATACCCGACAACCTGGCCGATTATTACCCTCCCGAGTACTATTTCGCTCCACCGTACGACGGATCGCATCCCACATTGGAGCAGGTCAGGACCTTCGCTGAGGCGGAACGTTACAAGATCGAACTGGTCCAGCGCTTCGTTGCCACAGGAAGACTTCTCGAGATAGGCCCCTCCTGGGGGGCTTTCAGCTATCTCTCAAAAGAGGCAGGCTTTGAAACCGAGGCCATTGAGATGGACGCCGACTGCTGCCGTTTCTTGGCGGAGGTAATTAAGATAAAAGCCATCAATGATATAAACATACCAAGGGCACTGCAGCACGTTGAGCCGTATAATGTGGTGACCCTCTGGCATTCACTTGAACATATCCCCGATCCATGGGGAACGTTACGGGCGGTGGCAAAGGTACTAGTTCCAGGTGGCATTTTGATCGTTTCGGCACCGAATCCCGGTTCGCTGCAGTTTCGCATTTTTGGCAGGTTCTGGTTTCATCTTGATGCTCCGCGCCATTTGGAACTGATTCCGGCAGCCCTCCTTCAAACCGAGATGAGCCATTTCGGTTTTGAGACGGGTCTCAAGACAAGTACCGACAAGGGCAGTATCAGCTTGAATTCGCCTGGCTGGGAAGCGTCTTTGATGCATCTATTTTCGCGAGAGTCATCGAAGGTGCGGGCCCAGAAAGCCGGTCAACATATATGTAGATTCGTCCGTGGTCTGGAGGAGAGGGATGGGCTGGGTAGTGCCTATACGCTCGTGCTCGGCAAACTTGCAGAGAATCTTCGGTATGCTGGTCAGCCGGGTCTATTAGCCAACCCTGGTCCTGCGTTCCCCCGGATGTTGCAAAAGTTCAAAATCTATGCAATGATGGGTAAAGCTATGTTCCCTTTGGCTGTCTTGCGTGTCATCTGGAGGCATAAACTCGCATTACTGCGGGGCCTGCCCACGACGATCGTTCGATGGAGTTCCATTGTCAGGTCAACCGGCTTCCGGGGTCTGGCAGCTCACCTTAGAAAGATTTGGATCTTATCCAGCAATCCCAAGGATGCAGATATTTACCGCCTCTGGGTTAAGGATCACACCCCGACAACCGCAGATTTACAGAAAATGAAGCTGGAAGCCGAGAGGCTCTCTTATAAACCTCTTTTTTCGATTGTAATGCCTGTTTTCGATGTTGAGGAGCAATGGCTGCGGAAAGCTCTTGATTCAGTTCTCGCTCAAGTCTATCCTCACTGGGAGGCTTGTCTTGCCGATGACGCGTCGACGCAGCCGCATGTGAAACGGGTGTTGCGAGAATATCAAGGGCGTGATCAACGAATCAAGATAACGTACCGGCCGGAAAACGGCCATATATGCGCTGCTACCAATAGCGCTCTCTCACTTGCCACTGGTGATTTCATCTGCCTGATGGATCACGACGATGAGATTGCCCCTGATGCGCTGTTCGAATTCGCCCGGTTGCTGAATGAGCGCTCGGATACGGACATGATTTACAGCGACGAAGATAAGATAGACGTAAGGGGCAACCGCTTCGAACCTTTTTTTAAGCCCGACTGGTCGCCGGAGTACCTGGAAACCTGCATGTGCACGTCGCATTTTGCATGCTACAGGATGGACGTGGTCAAAAAGATCGGGGGATTTCGGATCGGATACGAAGGATCGCAGGATTACGATTTCGTTCTCCGGTTCACCGAGCAGACGGAAAAGATTTTGCACATCCCGAAGGTTTTCTATCACTGGCGCGCGCATCTCCAGTCGACGGCTTCATCGACGATGGCAAAGGAGTATGCATGCGAGTCGGCCTTGAAAGCTCTGCGGGACAGGCTCGAGCGCTCTGGTGCGACCGGGAGAGTCACAGCGCGAAAGTATTTGCCTTCGTACCGGATCGACCGTGATGTCAAAGGAAACCCGTTAGTGTCGATCGTCATCCCTTCGGCAGGTCCCATGGCCAAGATTCGCGGCAACGTCAGGGACGTGTTAGTTAACTGTATATCGAGCATCTACGAAAAATCGACCTACCGCAACTTCGAGATCATCGTTGTTGCCAATCGGCAGCTCAGATCTACAACAACGGACTTGATTAGTCCGACAAACAGTCGCGTGATACCATTGAACGGCCCCTTCAATTTTTCTGGGGCAATAAACCTGGGCGCGTCTCACGCTCGCGGGGAGTATCTTCTCATCCTCAACGATGACACGGAGGTCATCGCTCCAGGCTGGATTGAAGCGATGCTGCAACTTGCGCAATCTCCAGGGATAGGCGCCGTAGGCGCAAAACTTTATTACGATGACAACACTATTCAGCATGTGGGCATCACTTTGAACGGGGATGGTCTACCCGACCATCTCTGCCTGGGCTACCCCGGGAACTCGCCTGGTCATTGTCTGAGCTTCGTTGGCAACCGAAACTGCCTCGCCGTGACCGGCGCATGCTTGATGAGCTCAACGGCCGTGTTTTTCAAAATTGGGAGGTTCAACGAGGATTTTTCCTTGCATTACAACGATGTCGATTACTGTCTGAGGTTGCACAAGGCTGGGTACCGCATCGTCTATGCTGCCGATGCCGAGCTTTTCCATTACGAGGGACAAAGTAAGGTGAGCACTGTGAAGCCCGACGAAATGCAATTCTTCCTGAAACTATGGGAACACGAGTATAGCGTTGACCCCTACTACAACATTAACTTCGACAGAAATCCTCCTCGGTATGCGATCAAACTGCAACAGCCTTTAGACGCCTCCCACACCTCAGATGCTACCATACGCCAGTGGAAATCGCTCACTGCCAGAAACGCATAGATCCTTGCGCCGCACATTCCCCCTCCTGACGCCTATCAAGGATCTCAGACGCTCCCCTGAGACCAACACCCATTGTTGGGAAACCACCGGGACTAAGCCGGCGTTTCGCCTTTCAGGACCATTCCCCAGAGGCTGGGTGAGGGTAAGCTTTACAGCATCATCTGAAACTCCCCGCCAATGCAAGCTTTGCGCCGACACAAGTGAAGGCTCTGCGCAGGCTCAATGCTTTGCACTTGGCTACGTCAGCGACAGTGAGGAGCATCACTCTGTTACGGTGCCGCTGGGTTTCCACGTCTCGGCGTTGCGCCTGGAAACGGGAGATGGCCTGTCCAGATTTGTCATAAGAGAATTAGAACTTACTCGCGTTTCAGAGATAGGGTCATGGTAAGGACGCTCTTCACTTTCCTTCGCAAAAAGCAATGCTTAACGCTGAAAGCGCTCTATCCGATGGCCCAACGTGCGTACTACCTGCTCAGGACGGGCGGCTACCGCGAATTTCGAAACTCTCTCGATCAGCTTGTAAAATCGGCCACAGACATGCCGAGTGGTTATGACCTGTGGCTCAGTAGGCACACACCCGGTGATGAAGAGCTTGGAAAAATAGCGCAAACTGCGCTGGGCCTTTCTTACAAACCCGTTTTCTCGATTGCAATGCCGATCTACAACGTGGACCAGCGCTGGCTGAGAAAGTCCATCAATTCGGTACTCGCTCAAATTTATCCGTACTGGGAACTCTGCCTCGCGGATGATGCCTCTCCAAAACCGTCACGTGCGCAAGCTCCTACAGGAATATCAGGTGCTGGACAACCGGATCAAGGTCACTTTTCGCGACAAGAATGACCACATCTCGGCCGCTACCAACAGCGCTCTCTCACTTGCCACCGGTGATTTCATCTGCCTGATGGATCACGACGATGAGATTGCCCCTGATGCGCTGTTCGAATTCGCTGCTATGCTCAACGAGCATCCCGACACTGACATGATATATAGCGACGAGGATAAAATAGACGTAAGGGGCAACCGCTTCGAACCTTTCTTTAAGCCCGACTGGTCCCCGGAATACCTTGAATCGTGCATGTACACTGGCCATTTTGCCTGCTACAGAATAGCGATTGTCAAGGAGCTTGAAGGATTCCGTTTAGGCTATGAGGGCGCTCAGGATTACGATTTCGTCCTTCGATTCGTCGAAAAAACGACAAAAATCCGCCATATCCCGAAAGTTCTCTACCATTGGCGGGTCATCTCTCCGTCGACCGCGTCGTCAGTGACCGCGAAAGATGGTGCGACGCAATCGGCCGTAAAAGCCCTGGACGACAGATTGAACCGTCTCGACACAAAAGGAACCGTCAACACCAGTGCCTTTCCCGGCCTGTTTTGACGTGCGACGCGATATAGTCGGCAGCCCACTCGTCTCAATAATCATTCCCTCAGCCGGCCGGAGCGCCGCGGTTCTCGGTAAAGAAATCGACCTCCTTTCTAACTGTATCAATAACATCCTTGAAAAATCCACATATCGGACCTATGAGATTATTGTGGTGGACAACGACGATCTCAAAGAGAGCACCGTCAAGGCGATTAAGTCAGATCACATCACGTTTGTGCACTTTCACGGCCAATTCAACGTAGCCTCCAAGTTCGACCTGGGGACACGCCACGCGAAAGGAGATTACCTGCTTTATCTAAACGACGACACCGAAGTAATCTCCCCCGACTGGATAGAGGCTATGCTACAGTTCTCGCAACGTTCAGAAATAGGGGCCGTGGGTGCAAAACTCTACTTTGAGGACAATACGGTACAACACGTAGGGGTCTCCTTCATAGAGAACGGTATGCCCGACCATGTGTGCAGCGGATTTCCCGGGCGATCACCGGGGTATTTCTTCAGTTCCGTGGGCAACCGAAACTATCTCGCGGTTACCGGGGCATGCTTCCTCACTCCACGAAAGGTGTTCGAGGCGATTGGCGGCTTCAACGACAAATTCGCCGTGAACTATAACGACATCGACTATTGCCTCAGGGTGCACGAGGCGGGATACCGCATTGTTTTCACGCCTCACGCAGAGCTCTACCATTACGAGTCGAAATGTAGAGAACGCTTCGTGGCGCCGGAAGAGATCGATCTATTCCGCGAACTCTGGCAATGGAAGACTCTGAGAGATCCCTATTACAATATAAACCTGGCCTCCTCTCCCCCTAACTTCGAGATCAAGCCTGGGTGATTCGTGTTTCTTTTGGAACCTGAATGAAAAGAGTCT
Organism: uncultured delta proteobacterium; assembly: GCA_963821605.1. Lineage (GTDB taxonomy): Bacteria > Desulfobacterota > Syntrophorhabdia > Syntrophorhabdales > WCHB1-27 > JADGQN01. The sequence goes on from CAWGEZ010000038.1 coordinate 171,582, forward strand.
GCATTTTTGCTCACTATGACCGCGATAATATAGTCGACAGCTACGTCTTGAATTACCTGCAAGGCTTGCGGAGCGTAGCGCAGCATATCGTTTTCGTAAGTACATCACAGTTGACCGGCCAGGACCTCGAGACCCTGGGGCGCCTGTGTGATTCGGTAATCACGAGAGAGAATGTCGGGTATGATTTCATGAGCTGGCAGATCGGACTAGCATCGATAGATGATATCGCGGCTTATGATGAACTGGTTGTTTGTAATGACAGCGTGTATGGTCCTCTTTATCCGTTGGAGATGGCTTTCAACAGAATGGCAAAACAAGCCTGCGATTTCTGGGGAATCACCAACGGCTGTCACAAGGCCTTTCATCTGGATAGTTATTTCATCGTTTTCAGGAAACATTTGGTAGCTTCTAACCCTTTCAAGAAATTTTGGCAATCGATTACCCCGGAAGAGTCAAAGACACACATCATCGAAAAATATGAAATCGGGCTAACCGACTATCTCGTCAGGGAAGGGTTTAAGCCGGCCACTTATGCTGAGTACTCTCCCTCTTTTCTGCGGTATCTATTGACCTTGGGTCCACCCTGGGGTTTCCACAAATGTCTCTGGCTTTTTGTCGTTGCTCCCCTCTCCGGGGTAGTGCCACGCTGGAAAAAAATGGCTCCACCCCCCCGGAGCAGTTTCGTCGTCACCTACAGCTATTGGAGAGAGCTCATAATTCGCCGTAAAATGCCGTTCTTGAAAATTGGACTCCTGAAATATAATCCCACAGGAGCCCCCATCGACGATTACGAGCAAGTTCTGAAAAAATACACCGACTATGATGTGGCTTTGATCAAGAACCATTTGAGAAGGATGAAATAAGGCGACGCGTGAAGCAGCCGGGTAAGAGATTCCAAGGCCACTGGCCGTAAATGGACACCTTGATCGTAAAGCGAAATTCTGCCCCGTGGGAGAGTAAGACACGTTTTGTGTTAGAATACTGCTTTTATGAAAAGCATTTGCGTAGTTCACTTGGTCAGGGCAAAAAACGGCATCGAGCCATTACAAAGGTTCCTGGAGTCGTATGGTAGAAATCCGGGCGGTGTAGAGCATGACCTCCTCTTCATATTAAAGGGATTTCGCAACAAGGAACTGCCTACTCCCTATCGAGACCTTCTTGCCCAGTATTCCCACCAAAGTCTGTTTGTGGCGGACAATGGATTCGACGTAATCCCCTACATGATAACCGCATCGACGTATGAGCACCGGTATTTTTGCTTTCTCAATTCGTTTAGCACCCTCCTTGACGAGGACTGGCTGAAGAAGATGTACGCCCACGTGACCCGGGAAGGCGTGGGTATAGTGGGGTCGACTGGTTCATATCAGAGCATGTATACTGACATGATCAATATATTGGAAAGCGTGCGGGCGACTCCATTCTACCGGAGAATACGAGCCTCATTCACCATTCCTATGCGCATCAAAAAGTTTAAGGCAGATTTCCACCCCTTCCCGAATTATCATATCCGTACCAACGGCTTTATGATCGCGCGAAGCGTGATGCGGAAAATAAAGGTCAACCTCGTTCGCACCAAGATGGATGCCTATCGCTTTGAGAGCGGCAAGAATAGCCTCACTCATCAAATATTCGACATGAACCTGCGGGCCCTCGTGATTGGCAGGAATGGGAGGGCCTATGAAAAAGACGAGTGGTGCCGCAGTTTTACGTTCTGGAACGGGGACCAGGGTAATCTTTTGGTGGCCGACAACCAGACCAATGCGTACATGGCCAGCGACCTCGACATGAGGTGGCAGTATGCCGGGTATGCGTGGGCAAACAGGGCAAACCCCCTTGAAAAACATGTTTAGACGGCGACGTCCGGCCACCTGCCCGCGCTGTGAAGGTAAGTCGCCTCTTTATCTTCAGACAAATGACTTGAACCGTCATGTCTCAGATGAGACTTTCTATTATTATCGCTGCCCTTCTTGCCGCCTTATCTTCCTCGCTCCCATACCTGAAAACTTGAGCAATTATTATCCTCCCGACTACTATTTCGCTCCACCTTCCTACAGCGCACATCCCACGCTGGAGCAGCTCAGAACGCTTGCCGAGGCGGAACGTTATAAGATTGATCTGGTCCAGCGCTTCGTTGCCACAGGAAGGCTTCTCGAGATAGGCCCTTCCTGGGGGACTTTCAGCTATCTGTCAAAAGAGGCAGGCTTTGAAACTGAGGCCATTGAGATAGATGCCAATTGTTGCCACTTCTTGAGCGAAGTAATTAAGATAAAAGTTATAGATGACACAAATCTCCCTAGGGCATTGCAGTGCGTCGAGCCGTATCATGTGGTTGCCCTGTGGCACGCGCTTGAGCACTTACCTGATCCGTGGGGCGCTTTACGGGCGATAGCGAAGGCATTGCATCCGGGCGGTATTCTGATCATTGCGACACCTAATCCGGATTCGCTGCAGTTTCGCATTTTTGGCCGAGCATGGTTTCATCTTGATGCACCGCGTCACCTCGAACTGATTCCATCAGCTCTCCTTTCCACCGAAATGAAATCGCTCGGTTTTGAGACAGTTCTGAAGACAAGCATCGACAAGGGCAGTATCAGCTTGAACTCACCTGGCTGGGAAACGTCTTCGACACACCTATTTTCGCGGCAGTCGTTGCGGCGGTTGGCCCGAATAGGCGGCCTATATATCAGCAGATACACCAGGTTCCTGGACAAGAACAGCGGGCTGGCCAGTGCCTATACCATAGTGTTCCGCAAAAGCCGCCACGACTCGTAGAGAATTTTCGGGTTACGGTCCTCTCAATTTCCGGGTAAAGCTATGAGAAAAGCGGATTAAAAGCATGTTACGTCGGACTTACAAACCAAAGCTGGTACCCATCAACCAGCTCAGACCAGTTTCGGAGAAAACAGACCAGTGGGAGTCTACCGGGCCTGATCCTGAGTTCCAATTGAAAGCCGCCCCATCCGGTTGGGCGAGGTTGAGTTTCATTGCCTCGTCCGAAAAACCGGTCGACTTCACGCTTTACGCATACGGCAGAGACGGGTGCCTCAAGGCAAAGAGTTTCAATATAGGTTTCGTAACTGATAAAGAAAAGAGTTATTCAACGACTATATTCCTCGACTCCGACGTCTCCACGCTACGGTTAGATCCCGGCGATTGCCCTACCCGCTTCGTTATAAGAGAAGTGAAACTGGCAAAGATGACAGAAATGCATATGCTGGCGAGGACGTCGTGGAACTTCTTTTATGAGAAAAAGAACCGCTCTTTCGGAGCACTCTTCGGTACATTCACGCGGGCCCTCACTGCATTACGAGCAGGTGGACGCAGGGGGCTGCACGCCCATGCCCTGGAGCGGGTAAAAGCGGTTAGCGACATGCACACGCATCATTATGACCTCTGGATAAGACAGCACGCACCGACATCTGAAGAACTCACAAAAATGGCACGGCATTCGGTCGACCTGCCTCACAAGCCCGCCTTCTCCATACTGATCCCGACGTGTGACCCGGAAGAATACTCCATGAAGCGCTGCATCGAGTCTATCCTTTTCCAGGTTTATCCCTATTGGGAGCTTTTCATCGTGGATGATGCCGTCACCAAGCCTCCAATCCGGAAACTCCTTCAGTCATACGAGGCCAGGGACCAGCGTATTAGGTCTATAGGCTGCGACGGAAATGGTCATTTGCCGGCGACCCTCAACAGGGCCTTCTCATTTGCAAAAGGTGATTTTGTCTGCCTGATGGAGAGCGCTGACGAGATCTCCCCGGATGCCCTCTTCGAGTTTGCTCAGCTGCTCAACCGCCATCCGGATACAGACATGATTTACAGCGACGAAGATAGAATCGACGCCAGCGGGGGGCGGTTCGAACCCTTTTTCAAGCCCGACTGGTCGCCCGAGTACGCAGAGGCCTTCATATATACGGGCCGCTTTGCATGTTACCGAACGGAGATTGCAAGGCGCGTCGGAGGATTCCGGGCCGATTACGAAAGCGCCTGCGAGCTCGATTTCCTGCTCCGGCTTACAGAGCAGACCCAGAAGATTGGCCACATCGCCAAAATCCTTTACCACCGGAGGGTAAACCGAAGCACTGCGACAACGCCTTCAGAAGATTTGGGGCAGCGCAGAGATGATCACGCAGCCAAAGCCCTTAACGGCCGGATGGACCGCCTCAAAAAGTCCGGAGTCGTCCACTCGAGCGGTTACCCGGGCTGTTTCGACGTAAGGTACCACATCATTGACAACCCGTTGGTTTCTATCATTATCCCGTCTGCGGGGAAAAGCGCAAAACTTCTGAATAAAGAGATCGACATGCTCTCCAATTGCATAAACAGCATATCTGCCAAAACTACGTATACAAACTATGAGATCGTGGTTGTTGACAATAATGATCTTACGGAGCGTACCATTCAAGCAATCCAGCGGAGCGACTGCACGTTCGTACATTACGAGGGCAAGGTGAATATCGCCGCGAAAATGAATCTGGGGGCCCGCCATGCCGGGGGGACGTACTTTCTCTTCCTTAACGACGACATAGAAGTAATTTCCCCCGATTGGCTGGAAGTCATGCTCCAGCTCTTTCAACGCCCGGACGTAGGTGTCGTCGGTGCGAAACTCTACTTTGAGGATATGACGATACAGCACGTCGGAGTGGTGCTGACGGGGAGAGGCATACCGGAGCATGTGCTCCGCGGTACGTCCGGTTCCTCCCCCGGTTATTTTTTTAGTTCTGTAGCGATCCGGAATTACCTCGCTGTGACCGGCGCCTGTCTGATGACCCGTAAAGATGTGTTCGAAAAGCTAGAGGGCTTCAATCGTGCCTTCGCGATCAACTACAACGACATCGACTATTGCTTGAGGGTCCATGAGGCTGGTTTCAGAATCGTTTTCGCGGCACAAGCCGAGTTATTCCACTACGAAGCCAAATCGAGGAGTGAAATTACCAACTGGCACGAACACGATCTCTTCAGGGCGTCGTGGGGCTTCGAGACGAAGAGCGACCCGTACTACAACGTGAACCTGCGCACCGATCCTCCGAATTTCCAGGTAAAGCTATGAGGAGCAGTACTCCCATCTAGCCGGGCGGCTCCAACGCCGTTGCCTCCCCGCGACCTCAGGAGCAGAACTGAAGGCTGGGGCTCGCCGACTCCTGCGGCGCGGCACCACGCAGCATATCGACCCCCGCCAGTTCGCTTTCTATCTCCAGAAAGAGCTCGCAGACGTTCTTCCTGAATACCTCGACACTAAAGTTCTGACTCCTTTTAAAGGCTCCGACGGCAAGCTTCTCTCTCAGCACCTCGTCGCTGAGCACCTCCAACGTGTGCGCTATTAAATCTTCTATCGTGCTGAATCGGTAACCGCTCACACCATGTTCAACGATTTCTTTCAGGCCCCCGTTATCGAAGACTATGGGCACGCAGTAATTTTGCATTGCTTCCACGGTGGTCATGCCAAAATGCTCGACCAGTTCCGGTTCCGTGGCGTCCAGACCACACGCATGCCAGAAGATCATCGCGTCGGCGTACAACTCCTTGATCTCTTCGTATCGGAGATCGGGCTTTAATTGTACGTTCTTCAGATGCAAACTTTCAACGATCGCACGCACCCTGTCAAAATAGGGATTTATCACCCCGGTGCTCCCTGCCAGCACCATAGCCCACTCGGCGCGTATATGTTCGTGCGTTCCGGCGAGTTGCGCGAAGGCCTGGATCATCTCGACCTGCTTCTTAGTGCCGCCCGGCTCAAATCGGGCAACGGACAGGATAAGCTTCTTTTTCCCCCTCACTGTACTTCGGCTGTTGCGCATATCAACCGGCGGGTAGATAAGGTGTGCTGGGGCAAGGCCCCATCGTTTCTCCGTCCAGGAATAAGCATACGCGCTATCGACCACGAGGTAGTCATAGTCCCGCAGGGCGGAACGTCTGTCACGTTTTCGCTCGGGAAAGTGGCAAACAAGAATTGAGAAGGGAGAGAGCGGCGCAACCTTCGTCAGTATGTTGGCGTTGACAAACACGTCATGGTTAAGGCTTTCTTCACACACCACATCAAAGGGATTCTCCCGCTCCCGGACGACCATGGGCTCGTGATACCGCTCGGGTTCTTCAAAAAAGGGTGGTTTAAGGACTTTCAGCTTGCACCGGGATAGGTCGATGTCGAACCATTCCTTGTACTTCTCGAGTGTAGCGCCTTTGTTCGTAACGTAGGTCACATCATACCTGTCCTGAAGCATTTTCGCCATCGCTGCCGCATATCGTTGCGCACCGCCAGGGAAATGGAATCCATCATCATAAAAGGCAATTTTCATTCTCCGCAGCCCTAGAAGGATTTCCAGTCGGGACAGGAAATTGTGCGACCGCACATATCCGAATATGGCAACAATTTTATCCATGAGCGAATGGAAGGCGTCTCGGACGGCCGGCCCGTTGTGGCATTCAACCAGTTTCTTTACTGCCTGCAATAGAGCATCGTAGAGGAGATCATGCTGCCCCAGCATGTAGAAGTGGGACGTCTCAACACTTCCCGTGAGCCTTGCGGGAAAGTGTGCGGCGAGACAAATGAGTCTGTTTCTACTGCAAAAGAACGCGCCCAGTTCGGTGGAGCATGACCCATGATACCGGTGATATACGATGCTTGATGGGGAGTAGAAGATTTTCCACCCTTTATTTCTGCATCTGATACTGTAGTCAACATCCTCAAAAAACATGATGTAGTCTTCGTCGAACCGGCCAACGTCATCGAGGCAGGCCCTGCTTATCATGACTGACCCACCCGTGAAGTAATCCCGTTCAGCTGGCTCCTCGTACTGGCCCACATCCGTTTCTCCGAACCCTATGTCAATGAAGTAGAAATCCTCTACCTCCCGCACGCCTGCGCTATTGATGGTCTTTCGGTCCGCAAACATGACTTTACTCTGCACGGCTCCGATGCGTGAGTCTTGGTCGAACATCCTGATCAATCCGTTGAGCCAATTCGCGTCAGCCGCAGTATCATTGTTGAGCAGGACGACGTAATCCCCTGTTGATTTTTCTATGCCAAGATTGACGGCCTTGCCAAAATGGTTCTCGCTGTGTTCGACAACGTTGACCGTGGGAAATTGTTCTTTGACGAAAGCGATTGAGTTATCCGAAGAACCATTGTCGACCATGATCAGTTCCACCTTCGTCCCCCCCGTATCCAATTCGGAGAGAGAGGAAAAGCATTCATTCAGGTAGTGCAAGCCGTTATAATTAACAATGATCACGCTGACGGTCGGAGTCACGGGTGGCGCGCCCCCCTTTTCCGAAGTGAGTTCATGATAAGTTGTTTTCGGGATGATAGAATCTCTTGCAATTCCTCCTTCCTCATTTTGATTGCAGAGCTATGAGGCAAGAGAACCTTTAACGTGTACCGCCCGGTTTTCGGGAGAGGCTTTTTTCGAGGAATGGAAGCGCTCCTGCCGAGGTTCATTGCGTCGATCAGCTTCCTGAGGACCTTTCCCGAAGCTTGCCAGAGGCCTTGCCTTTTGATTGCATACCACGCCATGAATAATCTGCGCAAAAGTCGGCCGGTGGAACTATGGATGGAGATTCTCACGTTAATCTGTTATCTCTACTCTGTCTCGCACGTGCTTTTGTGCGTTAAGGATATGAAAAAGAGAGCTCTTGTGTCAAGGTAAAACCTGCCGCGTTTCCTTTACTACCTGGGTAAATCGACCCCAGAAGAACGGGAATACGGGCGCTTCAAGCAGCCGTGGGACTTTCAAGGTAAAGACCCTTAGTATAGCGTTCATTTGGAGACAAACGCTCCAACTTTCAGCTCAAGGGTGAGCCCACGGACGGGTGAAGTTACCAGCTGCAATAACCCGTGGTAAAGCTAAGAAGATGATCAGGATAGTCTATGACGTGGCGGTCTTGGGCGCGGGTCACTACAACCCCATGGCGAGAACTGGTGTGTTTAGAGTCACCGAAAACGTCGCCGAGCGACTCCTGGCCCGCAGCGACGAATGCGAAGTGACTTTCTGTGCCAGTCGCAACGAACGGAAACGATGAAGTATTTGTCAGTGCGATCGCCCGGTTCCAGGGTGTGCACCTCTCTCTGTCTCGACCATGGAAAGCGATATACAAGATTTGGGATGGGCTCGATAGAAGGATCGGATACTACGGGACCGGGATTGCAGCGGCTGTTCTTGCAGTACATGAGGTTCTCTCTCAGCTTACCTCAACGAAGCTCCTCGGCCCTGTTTCGGGGATGGACCCGGAAGTACTCCGGAGGGCGGACATCTACCACTCCCCCTTTTATCCGTTCGATCGTCAGGTAAGAGCCGCGGGGCACGTTAAGAAATTCCTCATGGTCCACGATCTTATCCCTGTCCTTTTTCCGCGGTTCTTTAAATCACGGGGGGCCGGCATTCTCGAGGAGGCGTTCAGGGGTATTGCGTCGTGACGGATGGGCTCTGTGCAACTCGCAGTCGACCAAGAATGATCTCTGTAATTATCTGAAAGATTTTGACCCCTCGCGAGCCTTCGTCACCCACCTGGGCGCCTCGGAAGACTTCTATCCCTGCACAGACCCCGAAAGGATGGCATCTGCACGCGCGAAATACGCCATTCCGGATGCGCCGTATATGCTTACTCTCAGCACGTTGGAACCGCGAAAGAACATTCATCATGTAATCCGATGTTTTGCGAGAATAGTGCTCGAAGAAGAAGATTGACGACCTGTGCCTGGTGCTGGTAGGAACAAAAGGTTGGGATTACGGGAAGGTGTTCGAGGAATTGGGCCGGTATCCAGCTTTGAGAAAACGTATTATCCTCACCGGGTACGTAGATTTTGAGGATCTCGCCCCTCTTTACAGCGATGCACTCGCGTTTGTCTACCCGTCTTTCTATGAAGGCTTTGGACTTCCGCCGCTCGAGGCGATGAAGTGCGGAACACCGGTCATTACCTCCAACACTTCCTCACTCCCTGAAGTTGTGGGTGATGCAGGCATAATGGTTTCTCCCACGGACGAAGATGCGCTGTGTCATGCGATGCTGGAAATCTTTCGAGACTCTGCTCTCCGGGCCCGCATGTCTGAGCGTTCGCTCGCAAGAGCAGCTTTGTTCAGTTGGGAAAAATGTATAGAAGAGACCATCAGGGCATACAGGATTGCCATCGACGGCTAACATGGCCCAGAGACCTTTGCGAGTAATAATCGACGCACAGATGCCCGGCGACGGGAGCAGGGGTGGGGTACAGCAGTTTACGGCGAGCCTGATCCGGGCCCTCGGTCAGCTCAAGAGGGTACGGAAGAGTATATTGTGATAGGTCCGTCACGAGACAGCAGCTTGGCTGCATCCTCTTATCGGTCGCAACCAGAGGCTCGTTACCGCACCGCGACCCCCGCTCGAGCAGCCCCGAACATATCAAACACCTGCTCCGGCGCCTTGCGCCTACCCCTGGAACGGATCTACCGAAAACTTCAGAGTTAGTGGCGCAGTCCATTGTATCAGCTCAGATTCCGAAATCAGGAGGCTTTCACGAATCGTTGGACGGCGATCTCCTCCATTTCCCTTACCAGGATTTCGTACTTACCGGAATGCCGATGATATACAACCCGCATGACCTGCAGCACTTACATTTTCCAGAATTTTTTACAAAACGGGAAATTGCTGCACGTGAAACCATCTTTCGTGCAGGATGTGCACATGCCAGAGGCGGTTGTCACCGAGTCACAGTGGGTGAAGGACGATATTGCGCACAGAGTATGGTCTTGCGAGAGAGAAGATCTATTCAATCCTCTGGGGCTCGCCGACAGAGCATTACGAACCGATTACCCCGCAGCTTCTTGACCGAGACCAAAAAGAAGTTCGGAATCGATCATCCTTTTGCTCTTTATCCCGCTCAGACATGGCCGCACAAGAACCACATGCGACTTCTCGACGCTTTCGCGCTACTGAAAAAGGAAAAAGATTTTCACCTGAAACTTATCTGCACGGGAAATCAAAATTTCTTCTGGCCGGAGATAAGACGCCACCTTAAAGAACTGAACCTCGTTGATCAGGTATCGTTCCTCGGTTTTGTAACGTCCAGCGAGCTGCGCGCCCTCTATCGGCTGGCCAGTTTCATGGTCTTTCCCAGTCTTTTCGAAGGCGGTGGATTCCCCATTCTGGAAGCCTTCAGAGAAGGCGTGCCCGTTGCCACCTCGGCTGTCACCTCCATTCCCGAGTATGCAGGGGATGCCGTCCTCTTCTTCGATCCGAACTCCGTGGAGTCGATTGCCCAGGCAGTTGAACGTATGTATGCTGACGCAGCGTTGAGGGCGGATCTCGTGAGAAGGGGCTCGGAGAGGATAAAGCTCTTCTCATGGGACAGGACGGCACGGGCGTATCGGGCCATTTACCGCAAGGTGGCAGGGGCAGCCTTAAGCGACGAGGAAGAACTGCTTTTGCAAGACAGACGTGAACAGGCGCAACAATAAGGCAACGCAGTCAGGCCTAACTGCGGGAGAGGGAGAGATAGGGTGAAGAGAGCGCTCATAACAGGCATTACAGGACAGGACGGTGCTTACCTGGCACAACTTCTTCTCGAGAAAGGCTATACCGTTATCGGGCTTACCAGAAATGCCACACACGGTAATCTGAAGAACCTCACCTACCTGTCTATCGACGGACTTGTTGAAATCGTGGAAACAAACCTTCTCGATCTTTCCAATATCATACGGCTGCTTGAAAGGTACGAGCCTGACGAAATTTATAACCTCGCCGCGCAAAGCTCGGTAGGCCTCTCCTTCGATCAGCCCATCGGCACCCTGGGATTCAATATCACGAGTACGGCAAATCTACTTGAGGCCATGAGAATTCTCCATTCGAAGGCCCGCTTCTATCAGGCGTCAAGCAGTGAGATGTTCGGCAAGGTCCCGAGAGAGGAGCTTCCCATCCATGAAGAATTCAGCTTTCATCCGGTGAGCCCTTATGGGATATCAAAGGCAACGGCACACTGGGTCACCGTCAATTACCGGGAAGCTTACGGTCTTTTCGCCGTATGCGGCATCCTCTTCAACCATGAATCAGCGCTGAGGGAGAAGAATTTCGTTACGAAAAAGATCCTCAGCACGGGTGTGCGGATCAGTCGGGGATTGGCCGAGTATATCACGCTCGGCAATTTAAGTGTTTGCAGGGACTGGGGGTACACACCGGAGTATATTCGGGCCATGTGGATGATGCTTCAGCAGGATAGACCCGAGGACTATATAATCTGTTCCGGCGAGCCTCACAGCCTCGAAGAGTTCGCGACCGCGGTCTTTACCCAACTGCACCTGGAGCCAGAAAGATACATCCGGATCGACGCGGGGCTTTACAGGCCGGTCGAACTGGACATCATCTACGGCGACAACTCAAGGGCGCGCGATAAGCTTGGGATGGCATTACGACATCGGTTTCGACCAGTTCATCGATATACTGATAGAGGACGAGGCCAGGTATCTCGACTGGGAACTAAGCCATCAGTAGGTACGTATCGGGCAGTTTGCGAGCGGGCACGCATTTCACTACGACTGCACAGAAGGGAAAGGGTAGCATGGTCCGGCAAGTCTCGGAAAAAAGAGAAGGGGGGATGAGAACCGAGGGGCGCTTCCGAGAGGTCTCATCAGAGTCTCCGCTCGTGACCGTGATAACCGTGGTTCGAAACGGAGAGAAGTATCTCGAACGTACAATCAAAACTGTTATAAATCAAACGTATCAAAATAAGGAATATCTCATTGTAGACGGCGATTCCACGGACAGAACGCTCGATATCGTGCGCGGTTATGGTAAACACCTCGATTATTGGATAAGCGAACCTGATCAAGGTGTGTATGATGCGATGAATAAAGGGATTGATCTCGCCAGGGGTAATTGGCTGATCTTCATCAACGCAGGGGACGACTTTTTTGACGAACAGGCGCTCGAAAAAACGGTCCAACAGATTTCTGACGACGTCGACCTATTATACAGCGATACCTGGTTTCATGGTACGCGCAGCCGGTTGGTCCATTGCGACCATCGCAAGATGCGCATTATCCATCAGTCACTCTTATACCGAAAGTCTCTTCACGAAGAGATGGGAAAATATCTGGTATCCAGAGGCGTGACTATCTCTGATTACATTTTTTTCAACCTGGTGAGAGACCGCCGTTGGAAGAAGGTTGGACACGTAATAGGCCGGTGCGATGATAGAGGCATCTCGGCCAATTCCCGGACGCTGTATCAAAAATTGGCTGTTGATCTCATCTTTCAGACGAAGGGGAGGCTGAATGTGGCCTTCCTTTTGCTGCTCTACCCCTTGTACAAGGTCTTGAAGACGCTGTATTGGCGAGTGCGACCAAAAGCTGCATCAGGATAAGAGGTGGCGGATGGCAGATGTCTGCGTTGCCCATTTGATAAGGCGCACCAATGGTATCCAACCGGTGGTGCGCTTTCTTAAATCATGCAAAAAACTTCACAGGTGAACAACACGACCTTCATGTAATTATGAAAGGCTAACCATGCGATTACAACTTGCAGTACCAGAAACAGCGCCAACTCATAGAGCAGATTCTGCTCTTCTAAGAGCGAGGAACCGACCAGCATGCGGATAAGCGTCTGCATGGCAACCTACAACGGAGAAAAGTACCTTGTCCGAGCAGCTGGCGTCGATTGTCGGACAACTGCAGCCGGACGATGAGCTGATCATCTCGGACGATTCCTCAACGGACGCTACTCTCTCGATCATTGAAAACCTCGGTGACAGTCGCATCAAGCTCCTTCCGGGCAACAGGTTCTACAATCCCATCTACAATTTCGAGAATGCCCTAAAGCAGGCAAGCGGCGATGTGATCGTCCTGTCCGATCAGGATGACATCTGGCTCGACAACAAGCTTGCGGTCATCCGCCGTCGTTTTCACGAAAAACCGACCAAGAATATATACCCTGGTCCTTGACGGTTGTATCATCGACGACAAGGGTGCAGTCATCCAGAACTCTATTTTCGATACGATAGGGTCCCATAAAGGCATACTGAAAAACCTTTACGACAACACCTATATGGGCTGCAGCATGGCCTTTCTCCTCGCTCACTTGCTGTCGATTGCCCTTCCCTTTCCAAAAGGCATACCCATGCATGATTCGTGGCTCGGTCTCCTCAGCAGAGCTGCTATCGGCACGGTTGATTTCGTGCCCGAGAAAACCATCAAGTACCGCACGTCACTCGGCAAACAGGAGCTTACCAGGAGTTTCAAGGTCTCCCAGCAGGTCAAGTGGCGCTGTTTCCTCGCTTACCATCTGATTCAAGAGATGGCTGACCTGCTCGCTGTATGACATCGAGAGGCCTCAAAAAGCGAACAGAGACCGTGAAAATCAACGGACAGATTGAAAAAGGACTGCTCGTCAGTCCAAGAACCGGAAAGAGGCTGGAACTGAGCCGGGAAGGCATCTCTTTGCGCACAGCCGATGGCACGGAAACCTACCCCGTTCTCGGAGCGGGAGAGCAAATAGTGCCTATCCTGCTTGTCGATGCACGGTGGGCCGAAGAGTACTCGAAGTCTTCCCCGCAAATGACCAGGGAATATGCACAGGAGAATCGACGGGACAGTGTCGTCAACAAGCTCAAGGCGTATTTGAGCAGGGATTTCAGGTCGAAGACCGCCATGTCGATCCTCAACTGAGATATTTGATCCATTGAACAATGAGGAGTCACTGGCTCTGTCTGTTGGTGGCGGTCCGAAAAGGGAGCACCCAAGCTTTACCAACCTGAACATCGGCCCTTTCCCTGACGTCGACATTGTTGCGGACGCACATTTACTCCCCTATCGAGATGCATGCGTGGATGCGATCTTCTGCGAGGCAGTCATAGAGCATCTCTCCGAGCCGGAGCAAGCGGTCCAGGAATTTTACAGGGTTTTAAAGAAAGGCGGGAAGGTTTTCTCCGTGGTGCCGTTCATGCAGGCCTACCACGGTTATCCAAATCACTACCAGAATTTTACCTTGACGGGTCATCGGTTACTGTACGAGAAAAATCGGCTCAGGGTCATCGGCTCAGGCACCTGTGTTGGGCCTATATACACGGCCATCCACTTAGCCACACAATTCGCACAGGAGTATCTGCCGGGCATTGTGAGCATACCCTTAAGAATGCTCATCCATGCGGCAGGCATGCTTTTGAAGCCGCTCGATTACCGTCTCCATGACAAGCCTAATTCCTACATCTTCGCTTCGACCACGTACGTGATTGCCCAAAAATGAAACCGCCCTCACAGAACTCCCCGTAACCCCTGCTCACCAAGTCATCTTCTGCCTTCAGCAACTCCCACAGCCATTTGTATGCCCGCACTGCAAGCCGCGTTGCGCATGGCTTGATAGCCCCAACGAGCCCCTATTCCATCAGCGAACAGGCGCTCTTGGCTTCACAACATACACCACCTGAAAGAATATATCTTTCCGTACCAGGATTTGAAATGCGCTCCCAAGAAATTTTTCAAGCTTCCTGTGATTGAATCCAAGGTGTGATTGGTCCCATCGTTTTTCGATGTCCGTCGTATTATTGAGAAAGGAAGCCTTCAGTATCTCCCTTACGGTCATCTGGTCCCTGGGTAACTTGAATAGCCCAAGACCGATGCGCTGCAACAGGAAGGCGAGCCCAACCATCGTGGGAACTGAAATAACCATGATACCATCTTCGTCAATGAGAGTTGCTATGTCTCGCAGAAAATCAATCTTAGACTGATACAAGGACCCCTTATCGCCAACATGTTCCAGGGTCTCCAGCAGGTAAAGGATCTGATAGGTCCCCTCCCCGGATATTCTTGACCGCACATCCCGCACTGGAAGGCCATCGTTACACATCAACTTCACATTGCCCAGGCCGAGCCTGTTGACTAAGCCCTCACAAATTTTGATTGACCCGGGGTTTCTATCAATTCCCACAACACGATTGAAGTACTTCGACAATGAGGGAAGGAAGACGCCGTCTGCGCATCCGAAGTCGATCACGTTACAACGTCTGAAGTACGTTTTTGTCAGCCTGAGGGCTGTCTCGAAATGGCGTATTTTGACCAGGGAGAAGAGACCGGGCCGCAGGTAGTTGTATTCTGAGTATGTCCTGTATTGCAGAAAATAGTTAGGGCCTTCTAATGTGTCGTACGCCTCCATGGGCGGCCTGATAAAATAGCTCATGTGATTGCCTTTTAAAATACACACGTTTCTCGTGCGTAGCCACTACAATATCTATGCGCTGCCTGCAGTCGTGCGCGTATAGTATACCTGAAAAAGGGCAAAAGGAAATACCGGTGCGAATGCTTCCTGCCCGAGCACGCCTCTGTGAAGCCAAGAGCCGGGGTTCGTCGACCTTTACCGCAGCAACATCTGCAAGCGCCTTTCGATTTCTGCCTTGGGAAGCGCCCCAGAGACCTGATCTGCAAGGATTCCGTTCTTGTAGAAAAAAAGCGCGGGCACCCCGTTCACCCTGAACTGAGATGCGGTGGCGTGATGCACATCCACATTCAGTTGTGCAAATTTTATTCTGCCCGCGTACGCAAAAGCCAGTTCATCCAGAACCGGCGTCAATCTCTGACAGTGGGGTCACCCGGGGGAATAAAACTCCATCAGCACCGGGCCTTGAAAGCCCAATA
The DNA here is from genome assembly GCA_963821605.1 of uncultured delta proteobacterium. Taxonomy (GTDB): domain Bacteria; phylum Desulfobacterota; class Syntrophorhabdia; order Syntrophorhabdales; family WCHB1-27; genus JADGQN01. The sequence goes on from CAWGEZ010000038.1 coordinate 187,178, forward strand.
CTTCCCGCCTGAACATTCCGTCGGAAATATCGACAGGACGGTCCGGATAAAGGGTTGACAAATCCAATGAGGCCTTGCATTTGCCACAGACAGCCGGATCGCCCCAGCGGCTTCGTGGAATACGGTTTCTTGTGCCGCATCGAGGGCACCGAACAATAAGAGCATCAGCGCTCATAACGCTCCTCCTGAGACGCAAGTGCTGCACATGGTGTTGCTAACCAAACATAGCTATTGAGTAGGCCTGTGTCAAGAAATCGCTTACTAAGTTATCGACGTGCCATGGAAAAGAGTGACCACGCGACCCTGTTTGGACCTGCACTGATTTATGGCTTAAGCTGCGCTCAGGGGCGGCTCTGTTTGGGCTTCAAAACCTGATTTCTTGAACCCGTTTTCGAACCAATCCTCTACGAGCTTCATCCCTACGTTGTGTGGCGCTTGCCCGCAAACTTTTTATTGGTTAAGATATTCCCATATTTTTGAAGCTCGGAGGGGAAGTTATGTTTGAAACGGGGAAGAAATTGATCGTTGAGGCACTTGATCGACTAGGCTACCGCCTGGTAAGAAAAGAAAGTGAAGCCGCGCTCAAAGACGATATGGATAGACGGGTAGCAGCCGTAGCGGTAGATATCGCAAGGGGAGAACGTACCATAAGTCATCTTATGCCCCATGGTTATCCGGTTGCGAAAACCGCCTTCATTGGCGAAATTGAACCCACTGAAGCGGATGAGGCAATTGCACAAAGATTATTAAATTTTTACAATAAGTCGATCAAAGAGGAGCCGATCGACCATCGCGACTTGTGGACAGCATTGCGAGCGGGTCCACACTCGGATTTCATAGACCTTTTAGCAAAGAACGATCCCGGACCACTCGCCCGTTACCTCTGCAATATGTCCCGCCACGCTGTCACTCATGGCTTGTCCCAAGGCGACATAACATACAATGACCTATTATCTAGGGAGATAGCTAGATCCTATGTGGCGACCCTGATTCTTGATAAGCTTGTCTGCTTGGCCGAGGCGCTGGGTTGCCTTCCATATGAAAACCCAGAATCAGGCCGCTTTGGTGTCAACATATACACAGACGTCGAAGACTTAATTGGATCCGTTGAGAAAGCGATGAACTTGGACATTACGCATCCACCAATATTGGGCGGTCTTTTCGGTCTCGACACAAGCAAAGGAGTACTGGATTTCCGCTATATTTGCGCAATGTACACGGCTTGGAGGATCCGTCAGATTCTTAAAGACCACGAAAGGCCTGCTGTGTGTGAGATAGGCGCTGGGATCGGTTGCGTAGCAAATGTCAGCCACAGATTGGGCATAAAGAACTACACAATTTTTGACCTTCCCTATGTCGGTGTCATCAGCGGTTATTACCTGATGAAGAGTCTTACTCAAGAAACCGTGACACTCTATGGTGACGAGAACAATGAAAACTCTTCAATAAGGATTCTCCCTTACTGGCATTTTAACAAGACTGATAGGAAGTGTTTTGACCTAACCCTGAATCAAGACTCCTTCCCGGAGATAGATTCCAGTATTGTAGATTGGTATCTAGACACGATAGTGTTTAACACGAGAGACTTTTTCTTAAGTATAAATCAGGAAGCTCAGGTTTACCTGGAGATCACGAGAGAGAAGGAAGTGTTGGTTTCGGAATTGCTCAAGAACCGGCATGGCTACGACCTCATCTATAGGTTTCCTTGTTGGATAAGGGCTGGGTTCACTGAGGAATTGTACAGGATAACGCAATAGTTAGTTGCCTCACCTCCCTTTCACACAGCAATCGGCACCCTTTGTCGCAGCAGCATCTGCAAGCATATTTCGATTTCAACCTGGAAAGGGCGCCTGCGCGTTGTCGACGAGATTTTAGGCCTTGCTATGCAAACATGGCTCGTGGATCAGCGTGCGTCAAACTATGTCTTGCCGTTGGAAACTCTGAACTTGACATCGAACTGCCCGGAGCTTATCATTAATCCGCCTTACCTTCGGAGCCGTAGGCCATGTTCTATGTGAGAGGAGATCGAAAAGGTTATCTGGGGCTTCGGCCAGGGCTTACAGGAATGTCAGTTTGAAGAACCTAAAGTATATAGTTCTGGGCGGAGGGCCAAGCGGGCTTACTACTGCGCATGCACTTATAGATCGGGTTCCTGACGATCAGGTCATAGTATTGGAGAAAGAGCGTGATACCGGCGGTCTTTGCCGTTCAGAGGAGATTGACGGAGCGCCCTTGGATATCGGCGGCGGTCACTTTCTCGACGTGCGCAATAACGAAGCTCTCCAGTTCCTGTTCCGGTTCATGCCCCGACATGAGTGGAACGTATTCGACCGAATCTCCAGAATCCGGCTGCGCGGCCAGGAAATAGATTACCCTTTAGAGGCTAACTTATGGCAGTTCTCGAAATCAGATCAAGTGGATTACCTTGAATCGATCGCGCAGGCAGGCTGCGTGCGCGGTGTGCCAATGCCTGAGCTTTTTTCGGACTGGGTGACCTGGAAATTGGGGCACCGCATTGCGGATGAATATATGCTGCCCTACAATCGCAAGATCTGGTCCATGGACCTCGATGAACTGGGCACTTACTGGCTCCATAAACTACCAGATGTATCGTTCCGTGACATGCTGCGCAGTTGTCTGGAGGGGCGTCCTTTTGGTACCTTGCCTGCTCACGGCACCTTTCTTTATCCCAAGCAATATGGGTATGGAGAGGTGTGGCGCAGGATGGGGGAGGCATTGGGAAAGAACCTTGTCACCAATTGCCCGGTGGAGTCTGTCGACCTTTCCACTCGAACTGTCAATGGACGCTGGCGTGCGGATACCATTGTAAACACTGTTCCCTGGAGCACGTGGCCCGCTTTTTGTCAGGTTCCTGAAAGCGTCCAGGAGGACATCAGGAGACTGCGCTACGTCTCAATTGATGTTGACTACGTGGCAGATACTTTGGCTAACGCTTCTCATTGGATCTACGAGCCGGATGAGACAATTGCCTATCATCGCCTTCTTCTGCGGCCGAACTTTTTTCCAGGCTCCCGGGGACACTGGACTGAGACCAATGCGACCCGTTCCCGTGCAGTTGCCGGTTGGCAATACCATAACGAATTCGCGTATCCTATTAATAACCGCGGAAAGCCGGAAGTAGTGGAACGCATTCTTCAGTGGGGCGCAAGCCATGGCATCGTCGGCATTGGCCGATGGGGTAAGTGGGAGCACATGAATTCCGACGTCGCTGTTGCTGAAGGTCTTACGGCAGCCAAAGTTCTGGCGGGATGAGGAGGCTTACATAGAGATATCGCTCTGCCTGGTAGTCTGGAACGAGTTGGACGGTTGCAAAATGGATGTTCCGCGGCTTCCGCGAAACGCGTTTGATGAAATTTATGCGGTAGATGGGGGCAGTACCGACGGCACCGTGGCTTACTTAGAGTCGCAAGGCATTACTGTACATCTCCAGCCCAAGAAAGGACTTAACGCGGCGTACGTTCATGCCAACGCAGTGTCCACCCGTGACGCGGTTGTGGTATTTTTTCCGAAAGGCACTACACCTACAGAGGATCTGCGAAAATTCCGCTCGCTCTTCGAGCAAGGCTACGACCTCATCATAGCAAGTCGACAACTCAAGGGATCCCTCAATGAAGAAGACGCGAGGCTGTGGCGACCTCGTAAGTGGATGGTCCTCGGTCTATCTTTACTGGCACGTCTTATTTGGCATCGAGAGGGGAACCCGGTTAGAGATGTCCTGCACGGGTTCAAGGGCTGGACGCGCGAGACTTTCGGCCGCATGAAGGTGCTCGACTACGGCTTGTCAATCGATCTTGAGATGGTGGTTAGATCTTACAAGCTTCACACGAGGCGTACCGAATTCCCGACCTCTGAGCTACCTCGTCGCTACGGCGACACACATTTTAAAATCTGGCCGACGGGCAAGAATCTATTGGCCTATCTTTGGTTTGAGCTACGCCGCAATGACTGAACCAACGATGCCGCTCCCTCTTCAAAGACCAGTGTGGGTACGAGCCTTAACTTGGTCTGCCCTTTTATCTTTACTCGTTCAAAGAAAGGCGGTCACGAAAGGAAACAAATGAAAGGTGTGCTGACACATCTTAAGGTCCTCTTTGTTGGTAGCATTGCCGACATTTTTGCCATCAAGAGGTGGAGGCTTTTTCTCGCAGCGGGCATCCTTTCTACTTTGTGCGCAGGAACAACTTACCACTTGTTGCCCTTGAGCCAACACTATTCCGAGCTGATTGTCGGGAATCTCGCATGGAACTTCGAGGACAAATTCCGAGATTATGCCGTTCTGTTCAGTTTTGTAGGCGGTTTTTTTGTTTTTCTCGTAGCGCTGTCGGCGCTCATGACTCGCGTGGCGAGAAAAGTGGCGCCTGACACGGAAGAGAACTTCGACAATTTTTTGGTCTTGCTCAGCACACCTGCGGGGGTATGGTTTGCCGGTCTGCTTACGACACGCAGTGCCTCTCTGGGATTGCTTGCGCTCTCCTGGTTCCTCTTATCGGTGGCACTTATTCTCATTTTTCTGCTGACGCTCAAACCGCAGCATTATTGGAATGGAGATTCGAGGCAATTCTTTCGCGTCCTCCAGAGCATACTCCTGGCTCTATTTGCGGTTGGGTTTGCAAGGGCGGCAATAGGCATCGGTGTTAACCGGATTGGAGCACTGCTCCATTCGACGCCTTGGTTACCTGGCAACTGGGCCTATCATTACCTGCTCGGCCCCCTAGTCGTGTCCGTGGTCGCCGTTATTTGCCTGGTTTTCAAAAGCAGTAGGCCAGACCGTCTGGAACAGATAGTGAGACGATCTACTCTTTTGCTGCAGGTGTTTTTTCCCGCTTTTTTCCTGCTCCTGATTCCAACCCCCTGGCTGGTCGGCAGGAGACTCTCCATCGGTTATCCGTTAAGTAGCTTCGCCTGGGTGGTTATCGGCTCATGCGTCATCTTGGCTTACGTTGATTTGCTTCATTGCTATAGGTCAAAGGCGAAGTCCCTCAATACCGATCCAGTCGACTCGTTTTCACTAATGTGTCTTATCGGCGTGATACTATTTCTTAAAGGAGGAGCGATCCCCGTACCGGCGATACCTGCGGATGATTATCATTTCGGGGAAATGCTGGTGCCCTGGTGGAGTTTGGCACAGCATCATCTTATACCGTTTGTTGATTATTCCCCGGCCCGCGGACTGGTAGACTATTCTTCAGGAGCTGTAGCCAGTCTTTTTTTTGATGGCAAGGCGTCGAGTTTCATTGCTGTTCAGCCATTCATCTGTCTCGGGGTTCTGCTTATCGCTCTGCCGGTCCTCGCGAGGAGCATCGGAAAGGGGCCTGCGGTCCTGGCCTTGCTCCTCATGCCATCCCCCAACACCTTATCGGAAATTGATGTCCTTGTTACCGTTTTCATCTGTTTGGTATCCCAGGGTTTTCAGAGATGGAAACCCGAGAAATGGCTCGTCGTCTGGGGTTCTCTTGATATGGCGATTCTTCTTTGTGCGCCCGGGCAGGGAGCATTGGCCATTCTCGCGACTACACCCCTGGCCCTCTTTATGGTCTATCGGTCCTACGTGGAAGATCGAAGGAGTGCCATGAAGATACTCTTGGTTTTCGTGTTTCTCTTTTTTGCAATGGCCCTGGCGACTCCTTTCGGAAGAATGCTTCTGGGCGCCATCCGCTATGGTTTCGAACAGTCCGGGGTGAACTCTATTGCACACGGCATTGCATGGAGGGACAGTTTTGCGACTTCGGATACCAACCCATGGCTTTATGAAATGATGAGAGCTTCGTGGTTACTCGTGGCTCTATGGGCCGGGGTGCTTCTTCTTAGAATAGGGAGCGAGAAAACTTACACTGGCAGAAGCGCCGCTGCCGCTTATGCGGTTCCCATATTCTTTCTCACCGTGATTTTCGTAATTCGAGCGGCGGGCCGAATAGATGTGGGCATCACCCGACTTGGGTTTGCAAGCATTTGGGGGCTCTCCCTGCTTCTTCCGTTGCTGTTATTCACAGGTCCTCCAGGGAGAGCAAGGGGCAACGCCTTATTCGTTTGGCTCTTTCTTGCAGGGATCGTCTATCCGCACTTTGGCGGCCCCCCCACGGACTTTTCCCACGCATTCGATCCTATCCGCGTCCAGATGTCCTCTGCCGGCCTTGTCAACGGTTCTTCTGTCGGACTCCCGCAACTAGGTTCCGCCGTTGTAAATCCCATCCATTTGGCTCGGCTTTCTGCAATTGAATCGGTGCTTGATGCAGTTCTAGACCCTCGGGAGACTTATCTTGACCTCACCGGACGTCACGCCCATTACTTCTATCTTAATCGGCGTCCGCCTATCGAGACCGGTTCTGTCTACAACCTGGTTACCGAGCCACAGCAGCTACGTGCAATCTCACGGCTCTCCAAGGGCCCACCCCCAGCAGTGTTGATCGGTGCAGAGAATATGCTTGGGGATGGCACCCCTGCAAGCCTCCGGTCGAATCTTCTTTACCGATATCTTTTGCTGCAACCGGATTATAGGGTGGCACTGATAGGCAATCAAACATGGTTGATCAGGAAGGACCGGCTAGCGCGGATTTCGGGAATGGATGTCAGATCTATCTCGAATGTCGATGACTCTTCGACTCTTATTCAGGACATTTTCGGAGTACCTGATTTGCGCTCTATTCCGGCGTCTTGGGGCAGATCGTTCACCAGCCTTAAAGGCGGGTTGCGTCTGGTTCGTCTGCTTTCGAATGACGAGCCAAGGTCTTTGAACTCGGTTACGGACGCAGGCAACGGACACTATCTGGTCAACGGCCCCAATCCCTCTGTTCGGTTTGATATATCGGACTGGCATTTAAAAGGCAGCGATGTCAGTATTGTCGCGTTTGATTTTGCCTGTGAACAAATCAAGCCCTCTCCAATCGTCACGATTCGATGGACCAGTTCAAGCAACGGCGAGGGCGAATCAACAGCATTGCGCTTTCGCGGGAGAAACGGTCGAATGGTCGTCCCGGTTGACGCCATGCCCGCCTGGCTTTTGGCTAAGGATATCCGGTCAATCCGATTTGGTGTTTCGGATCAGAATTCGTGCCGTGCCTTCTGGATTGAAAACGTAGGATTTTTTCAACGGCGCACTTCGGATACCGTTAGGTACCGTTGAAGAAGGTAGTGCAGCTACCACGTGGGCCCCTGTCAAGAATGCCTTATCCTTTTGGAGCCCCATAACGCGCGCTCACCGCTGCATAAGAGCTGAGGACGGCAGCCGATAAATCTTCACAAACCCTTCCCTGTTCGAGAAGTTTGCAACGAGTGGGAAGGCCGCAACACATTCGCCCAACCAGGGGCATTCCCTTACCATTCTGTCATCCAGCACAAAGTATCCGGCACCTCGCGTTTCGAGATGGCGCACAAACCTGGGGCATTCCCCAAGCTCTGCACAGGCCGATGACACGTCTACCCATGCGCCTCTTCCGTAGAAGGACGGCAGGGGAAGCCGCGACGCGATAGTGGCTCCCTGATCATACTGCAGCAAGAAGAGCCCTGCTCTCTTGAAGAGGCCCCTGCCTTCGTGCGGACTCTCTATTCCCTGCGAAAGCGCCAGGAGAGTGATCAGGATAGCCGCAGAGAGCCACAGGCTCCGGCCGTGCTTAGACCGCTCAGCGTATGCCTTCACTACGTACCATCCTTCGACAACAAAGACCATCAGCAGCGGAACGAACTCAAGGGAATATCTTCGGGTCGAATGGCCGACACAGGCCAGGCTCAGCACGTGGAAGACCGACAGCGCAATCACAAGAGCCCGAAAGGGGCGTTCCACACGCGAAAACCCGGGGATCAGCAAGAAGGATGAACGGGGGAAAAAGCGCGGCAAAAAAGTGGAACATGACGGCAGGGACGTTGATGATAGCCGTTAGGAGCGGCACAAATGGGTTCGCCATGGCTTTTCCACTGACCATCCAAAGCCCTGTCAGGACACGCATGAAAAGGATGTAGGCAAGGCCGAGGAGTATGAAGGAAGCGAAGAGAGCGGCCGTATGCGACAGCCTCCGCCGGTACAGAAGAAAAGCCGCAAAGGGCGCGTAGTAGACGATATATTCAGGCCTGGTCAGGTAAGTGAGCACAAGCAGGAATCCTGAAAGGGCAATTCTCCAGCCGCTCTTCTCCGTATAGCCAACGTAAAAGAAGAAGACCGTCGCCGCAAAAAGGAGCGTGGCCAGAGAATCGGAAAGTGTCTGAGCGGAATAGCGAGTGAGGTAAGGATGAATAGCTATAAAGAAGGCGCCCCAGAGCGCCTTTTCCGCACCAAGAAAGCGTCTAAAGGCAATATATGAACCGCAAATGAGCAAGAGCCCGCAGACGAGCGCCACGAGTCTGCCGGCCATCTCGATGTCGGGGATAACGAGATGGAAAAGGAAGATAATGAAGGGATAAAACGGCGGGAAAACGTTTTTCAGGGCCTCGCTGAACGCACCGTTTGCGAAGTGCTCTGCTATCAGCGCGTACGAGACACCGTCCATCTCGATGGCACGGGCGTTCACGATATCGAGGCAACGCGTTCCCAAGCCAAGAAAGATGATGAGAATGAGCCACACCCAGGTCCGCTTCATCCGGTCACGATTTTATATACCGTATGCACCGAAAAGACAACCAAATAGTGCGTGGCCGGGATGGTGTGATCCCCACCCCCGAAGCCGTGAGTATCACGTAGGATTCGCACTGAGTGAGCGTTGTTGTTTGTTGCCTTATTTTGTCACGGATGGTATAACGATTAAGAATGAAGTTCTTTACGAGCACAGGTTTGATCTCTCGGCTGAGGCGCCCCCCCTCACCCGAGCCGCAACATTCTCCACCGGAGGTTCAGAATCCTCGTTGCGAGATTAGCGACTTTTATGTGACGTCAGCTCCCAGCCCACAAAATGCACTGGATATCTTTAAAGGGGAATGGAGCTCGGAGGTCCCGGTCAAGGCCCAGAGTGGTAAAGCAAAACTATTTGAAGACGCCCGGCTTTCTTGGCTGGAGAAGGAGGCAGGCTGCAAAGGAAAAACGGTTTTGGAACTTGGTCCCCTGGAAGGTGGCCACTCTTATATGCTTGAAAGACTGGAGGCAAAGAGCATAGTGTCGGTAGAGAGCAACAGCCATGCATTTCTAAAATGCCTGGTCGTTAAGGAACTGCTCGGCCTCCAGCGGGTCAGTTTCCTTTATGGCGATTTCATCGAGTATTTGAAGGAAACTGAACAAACCTTCGAAATCTGCCTGGCGAGCGGCGTCCTCTACCACATGCGGAATCCCGCGGAACTGATTGAGTTGCTTTCCCGAGTTTGCCAGGAGCACCTTTTGATCTGGACTCACTACTTCGACAGGGACATTCTCGAAAAGGATCCGGCATTCGAGCGGCGGTTCCCGGAGACCGTGACTGCTGATCACAAAGGCTTTAAACACACTTTGTACCGAACTGAATATCTGGAGGCACTTGACTGGAAAGGGTTTTGCGGTGGAAATACATCATACACTCGTTGGATGTCCAGAGAAGACATATTCAGATGTTTGGAGTATTTTGGCTTCGAGCCGCTCAAAATCAGCTTTGACGAACCCCTGCACCAAAACGGACCGGCTCTGGCAATTCTCGCGAGACGAAAAAAACGGATAGGAGACACTTTATGAAGGGCCTTCGGATTCTTACGATAGTTTCGTCCCACTGATTTGTAACGTTGGGTGCCTATCCCTTCAGCGCAATTTCTCTTGCACCGATGCCATACAAGGTCATCAGCATGTGTATTTCGCGATAGGAGATGAGGCGCCTCTTCTGGATTTCCTTTCTCTTCGCCAGCATCTTCGGCAGGCCTTTGATGGCAGCCACGTAAACCTTGCCCAGCACCCGCAGAAGCCGGAGCCTTGAGTGCTCTGTTGTGAATGCACCTGACGCACCTTTTCCTGTCAATGCTCCGTAGGCCTGGAAGAAATACCTCAGCAGCGTATAGAGTTGGCCGTAGATAAGAAGATCAAGAGGAAAATACTTTACGGCAATCCAGATCCTGTTCCTCTCCACGTGAAACGCCTTCAATGCCGAATAGCTCCCGGAGGCCGCGGAGTGGGCATGATAGAGTCTTGCCTTCGGCGTATAGATCGTCTTCCAGCCGCGTAGCCGTGCCCGCCAGCCAAGATCCGTATCATCAGCATACATGAAAAAGTCTTCGTCAAAATATTCGTTCCCCAGCTTCACATCTTCCAGCATGCTCTTCCGGGCCATGAAACAACATCCGGAAGCGAAAAAGACCTCCTCCTCCCGGTCATAGAAGTCCCCCCTCTCCAGCCTTCCACGCCCTATCGACAGCCCATCGCGAACCACAACAATCCCTGCCGCATCGAGTACGTCGTCCTCTGACTCCAGGTATATCTTGGAAGCAGAGGCCCCGTACCTCGGGTCTTTGTCTATGGCTTTCTTCATCATAGCGATGCATCCGGGCTCCAGCTCCGTATCGTTGTTCATAATGACGATATAGTCACCCTGCGCGTAGCGTATCCCAATATTATTCGCTGCCGCATAGCCAAGGTTTTTGCCGGTTTCGACGAGGAGAGCCTCCTTGTATTTTTCCCTGATGAGGGCGGGTGACCCGTCGACCGAGCCGTTATCAACGACGATGATCTCAAGAGGAGCATAGTCTTGCGCCAAAACGCTCCCCAGACACCGTTCAATCCAGGCCTTGCCGTTGAAGTTCAGTATCACGACCGAAACAAGTTCATCCATGATTGAGCCTTTGCATTCTTAACCATAAGATCCCGTTCATCTGATCCCTGCAGCGGCCCCAAATACAAAACGATAAACTCGCGTTGCGTTAAGTCTGCATCGGATTATATATACCGTATCCTGCCAAAAGACAACCAAATAGTACCCTGGTGCGCCCCTTCTTCCCAATGGGGCTGTTCCCTGGCAGGGACCCTGTCAAAGAAGCGCGAGCACGTCAGTGACGAGGGCTCTTACGAATGCAACTTAAGCTTTTGCCTTGATGAGATAGGCCGCTGCGATAGGGTATGATTTCATAGTCGCGGATCCCCGATGCGGCATAGAGCTCGGCGATCTGTTTCGTTGTGTAGAAGAAGACAGGACAGCCTTTGGTGGCGAGCCACAGTTTTCTGATCGGCATTTGCGGTGTGTATAGCGCGGGAAAGGCCGTTATCATCAAGCCCCTCGTGACATCCTTCATCTTCTTTATGAAAGGCAGAGGGTCCTTCAGATAATCAAGAACACCTATCGCGAGCGTCACGTCGAACTTTTCCCGGGGTTTAAAGTCGGAGAGGAAGTCGCAGCAAAGATGCTCGATTCGGAGAGGTTTGTCGCCGGTTTCTGTTCGGACCTTCACATGGTGTTCCGCCAGTCGTATCATCTCGGGTGAGTAGTCTATCCCGACTACGTCCATGCCCCGCTCTGCAAGGGGAATCGTAAACCTCCCGCTGCCACAACCTATATCAAGAATCGTCTTGGTCCCTGAGCCGCACAGCTCCAGCGTCAACTCAAACCGTTCACGCATACCCTTTCTGAACACAAGGTTCGCCAGTCTCGTCAGGGGCCCGCCTCTGTTCTCGTATATGTTATCAAATTCTTGAGCGCTTCTGGTGAAGTAATCCTTTGCCTTAGTCTCTTCTTTCATTCTGAATCCATTCCTCTGTGGATATAAATGCAAAGTCCCCCAGCAGTCTGCGGAACTTCTTCTCCGTGGCCGGCAAGCCTGTAGTAGTGGTACCACCTCAGACCGTCTATCCGGGGTTTCCCTGGATCAAACTCCCACGGATGGATATAACAGACTGCGACATTGCCCGTCTTGTTGATGCTTTTCAAGGCGTGGCGGATAAAGAAATAGGGGAAGAGCCTGAAGTAAAAGCCACCGGCAACCGGGACTCTCTTCCCCAAGAGCGGCGTCGTGTAAACGGACAAGGGTATTTCCATGAAATGATTGTCTTCCCTTCCACGCTCCGGTCCGAGCTTGTAGGGAAACAACGGCGCATCCTCTATACCGTAGAGCGGCGTCCTCACGGGGAAGATACTGGAGTCATACTCCAGCCCCAACTTCTTGAGGATCTCAAGTGCCCACAAGGTCTCTTTGACGATGGTGAATTGCGGAGCCCTGTATCCCTTGATCTTCTTGCCCGTGATGCTCTCCAAAATGGCTATTGAACTTCCCACGTCCCGCTCAAACTCTTCAGGCGTCTGGTTAAGGATTCTTCTGTGGCCGTAGCCGTGAGTAGCAACTTCGTGGCCCTGTCCCATGATGTCCTTCACCAGATCGGGAAACCGTTCTGCCACGTGACCCAAGACAAAAAACGTGGCTTTGTTCCCGAATCTCTGAGCATGGACAACACCTTGCCCGTTGCAGCGACAACCCGCGGCTCGAACTTGTTCCAATCCTGCGGGTCCAAATCACAGTACCAGTCCTCAACGTCAATCTGCAGGATATTCTTCATGCGCGCAAGCAGATACTCCTTGTTTCGGGAACACAATCGGGCCTGATGGCCACGGCGATAAGACACCCAAAGTATGCGCCCACTTGCTCTTCAAGTCAAACGGATTGCGACCGAGGACGCCGTCATTTGCTGATGTGACAATCCGCACTTAGTGCCTTACATAAACTTGATACCTGTCACCCGGCCTATGGATCATCAGCGCGGTGTAAAGTGCTTTTTAGCTCGGTAATATTCATCTTTTTCTTCCTGCCGCTCACCCTCGGGGTCTATTTCCTCACTCCGCAACGCTTCAAGAATCTGTCGCTCTTAGTTATGAGTCTTCTTTTCTATTACTGGACTGAAGGGAATTATCTTCTCGTTTTGATCACATCCCTTCTGCGCCAATTATGGTTTCGCTCTGCTCATAGAAAAATATGCAAGGGCAGGAGCAAGGCCGGAAAGGCAAAAATTAGCGCTTTCTGTGGCTATAGTCTTTAACATTGCCTTTCTTGTCTTCTTCAAGTATCTGGACTTTCTGATCGGCCAGTTTGGTTTTCTCGGGATGCTCACGGGGTTCACCTTAGCTGTCCCTAAGATTTACCTGCCCATCGGTATTTCATTTTTTACCTTCAAGGCCCTTTCATATGTGATCGATGTGTACCGCAAGGACGTGAGGGCTCAAAAGAATATCATCGATTATTCGCTGTATCACTCATTCTTTCCCACAAGTGCTGGCCGGTCCGATCGCCCGCTATCGTGATATGGCATCTCAGATGATCGGGCGCAGAATAACGCTGGAGAGATTCAGGGCCGGAGCAGAAAGGTTCATCATAGGATTGGGTAAGAAAGTCCTGATTGCCAACCAACTCGGCCCGGTTGTGGATCAGGTCTTCAGTTTGCCTTTGACCCGCTTGTCCTGCCCCGCGGCATGGCTCGGGATAATCTGTTACACGTTTCAGATCTATTTCGATTTCTCGGGCTACTCCGACATGGCTATCGGTCTCGGTAGGATGTTCGGCTTCACTACGCCGGAAAATTTTAACTATCCTTACATTGCACGGTCTGTACGGGAGTTCTGGAGAAGATGGCATATTACCCTGTCGGAATGGTTCAGGGATTACCTCTATATCCCTCTCGGAGGAAACAGGGGAAGTTCATACAGGACCTACGCTAACCTTCTCGTCGTCTTCCTGCTCTGCGGTCTGTGGCACGGAGCAAGCTGGACGTTCATCGTCTGGGGTTTGTGGCACGGCCTTTTTCTTGCCTTCGAGAGGACAAAGCCTGGCTCAAAGCTCTCCCGGCTCGGCATTCTCAGCCACCTTTACACCTGCCTTGTCTTCGTCTTGGGCTGGGTTTTTTTCAGGTCTGCTGACATGGCACAGGCGGTCAATTACCTGAAGGCCATGTTCGGTCTCAACGGAAAAGTCGAGTTGCGCAGTCTTTCGCAGCATTGATCGATGCCAAAGTAATAACGTTGCTGATTATCGGGACTATCGGTAGTACGCCCGCAATGAGAGACTTAATCAGACGTATTATCTCTCTTACTGAAGAAGGTTGTCTTTAATGGCTGTCGCGACAACTGATAGCCACTGTCGTGCTCTTCAGTATCTTTATACTGTCCCTATCTGCTACGTCCTACGATGTTTATAAGGCATTCATATACTTTAAGTTTTAGGCGACATTCCATGGAAGAAAGCCGATAAGAGGATAAAGATCAACAGACTGTTCTCTGTCGCGACAGTCTGTTTGCTGATAATCCTCTTGTGTCTGCCCTTTTTTCAGATGAGCCTTCACCTGTTCCCTGATTTGAAGAGCCGGGAAAACAGAATCCTCGCTGCCAGGCCCGAGCTCAAACCGGTAACTTTCTCAGCTCTCTGGAAATATATGCAGGATTATCAAAACTACTTTAGCGACAATTTTGGCTTCAGAAATGTTCTTATTCGAATTAATAGTTATGTCAATTTGAAGATCTTTGGCGTTTCTCCGACGCCGCTACCGGATATCGTTGCGGGAAGAGAGGGATGGCTCTTCTACAATGTTCCTAACGACGGATCGAGCCTTGAAGACTATTACGGTTTAGCCGGATTTACTTACACGCCAACTGTCAGCAATAAAGCAGAATATGACCAGGATAAGAAGAGAAGCTGCCTCCAGGAATATCCTGCTCATTTTTGCTATCGCACCGAGCAAACACACGGTGTACGAGGAGTATCTTCCGACCAGATTGGCCATGATGAAAGGCGCTCCCATCGCGGGTTGACCAGCTAGTGCAGTGCCTGGGGCAAGGATGATACTCACGCAGCCTTTATTGATGCGCGCAGGCTCCTGGCAACAGCGAAAAAAGAAATGAAATATCCGCTCTATTACAAGACCGACACTCATTGGAACAACCTTGGCGCCTTTCTCGTCTACAGCGAGATCGTGAAAGAAGTGAAGGCCAGGTACCCCGAGGTGAAGGCGCTCACTCTTGCGGATTTCGACCTTTCTTCGACACGCATCCCCGGTCGTGATCTGGCGGAGATGGTGAATATGGCTGGTCTAATGTCCGATACGGAAGTAACGCTCAGGCCTTTACGTCCCACTGTTGCCAAACATTCAAATGCCTCATACACTTTTCGCACTGCAGCCAGAAGCGAAATAAGAGACTGTAACGGTCCGCGCCTGGTGGCGTTTGGGGATTCTTTTTTGCAATATTTGATACCCTATCTCTCCGAAAGCTTTTGCAGAGGGCTCTATCTGGCCTCACCGCTTATGATAGACTTTTCTGTCATAGACAAGGAAAAGCCCAATGTGGTCATTGTCGAACTGGCGGAAAGATACGCAGGCAGTCTGAAAATTGGATGGCCCGATACTTCTTCTCAAAATCAAGACCGGGCGCAAAGATGGGTTTTCCCCCCGCCTTGATTCTCCCGTCAACCCGGCTACATAATACTTGCAGAAGCCCGCAGGACTTGGTATACGTAGTCTATGACAATATCCAGCGTCAGCCGGCCCGTGAAATAAAGGGACCGTCTCTCGTCTATCCCGCGAAGCCTTGCTGCGCTGCGCCTGAGGAAGTGAGAAGAGATGCCTGAGAGAAACATCTTCGCAGAATTGGACCCCATCTTTCATCCGAGGTCGGTAGCGCTCATCGGCGCGTCAGGCAAACCGGGGAAAATAGGCCGGGTACTCATGGATCGCTTTCTGGATACGGGTTTTGAAAAATTCTATCCCGTGAACCCCGGCGAAACCGAGATACTGGGGGTGCGGGCCTTTCGCACAGTGAGCGAAATCGAAGGCCCGGTGGACCTGGCCATAGTTCTCACACCCACGGATGCGGTGCTGCCGGCCGTGAGGGACTGTGCGGCAAAAGGCGGCGTGAGGGCGATTGTGATCATCACGTCCGGTTTCGCAGAGGCAGGAGAAAAAGGGAGAGTTGCGCAACAAGAACTGGTCCGTATCGCCCGGGAGAGCGGTGCCCGTATCATAGGGCCGAACTGCGTCGGTATCTATTCCCCTGCATCGAAGCTGGCCTTCCCTTTGGGTGCGGGTAAAATTGCCGGTTCCGTGGGCGTCGTTTCCCAGAGCGGCTTTTTTGCCGATTACCTGACGTTGACAGCCACCGGCAACGGCGTCAATTTCAGCAAGGCAATAAGCTGCGGCAATGAGTCCGACCTCACGGTAACAGATTTTCTGGAGTACCTTGGGGAAGACCCTGAGACAGAAATGATCGTCTCCTACCTGGAAGGCATTGCGGATGGCAGGCGGTTTTACAATGTCGCGAAAGAGGTATCGAAAAAGAAACCTATTATCCTTTGGAAAGGCGGCACCACAAAAGCCGGGGCCAGAGCCGCAGTATCTCACACAGGTGCTTTGGCCGGCTCGCGGCGCGTGTGGGAAGGAGCGCTGAGGCAGGCCGGTATCATCAGTGTGGCGGGCTTCGAAGAGGCGCTTGACTGCCTGTATGCCTTCCATCTTCAGCCGCTGCCGAAGGGGAGGCGGGTCGGGATTATCAGCGGGCCGGGCGGCACGGCGGTCGGCACTACCGACAGATGCCTCGAACTCGGGCTGGATGTACCGCAGTTCTCCCATCAAACGATCGAGAAGCTTCGTAAGACAATGCCGTTGATCGGAGGCAGTGTTAACAACCCGATCGACCTGAGCCTCGCATCGATGGTAGCGCCTCACGTCCATAGGGATGCGCTCAGGATTGTGGCGGAAGATGAGAACATCGACATGCTGCTCCTTATCGCTGTTGTAGGAGGGGAGCGGCTCCGTGACCACATCCTGGAGGCGATGGAGAAGATAAAAACAATAAAACCCCTTGCGGTGACCCTCATGGCGGGGAATATGCAGTCACTGGCCAAGGACTTCCCGCTCTTTCTCACGAGCGGCATGTCTGCTTACACTGATGCGGTGAGGGCGGCCAAGGCCCTGGCCAGGCTGTCCGAATATGCACGCTTCCGGATGCGCCTGGCAGCACCTGCCCGGAGAAACGCAGGTCACCAAAAAGATAAGGTGCCGCCCGGGCGCAGAATTGACGTCATAGACACGGCCTTAAGCCAGGGCAGAACAACCCTCTCCGAGCGCGAGTCGAAGGAGGTTTTGCGGGCTTACGCTATTCCGGTCACGAGGGAAAGGGAGGTACATGATAAGCAAGAGCTCGGAAAGGCCCTCGCAGAGATCGGTTTTCCGGTGGTCATCAAGGCCTGCGGCCCGAACGTAAGTCACAAGACGGAGCGGAACCTGGTCTATACGGATGTCCGCAATCGGCAAGAAGCTGCGGTTGCATTCAAGAAGATCATGAACGACGTCAAAGCCCATGGCGGCTCCGTACTGGTTCAGGAGATGGTCAAGGGGAGCCGGGAGCTGGTCGCGGGTTTCGTAAGAGATGTGCAGTTCGGCCCGTGTGTGATGTTCGGTCTTGGGGGCATTTTCACGGAGATTCTCCAGGACATCGCGTTTCGTGTGGCGCCAATAGAGAAGGCGGAAGCACTGGAAATGATAGATGAGCTCAAGGCCCGCAAAATCCTGGAAGCATTTCGCGGTATGCCCGCGACAGACATCGATCTGCTCGCCGACGTCCTGGTCAAAGTGAGTACTATCGGCCTGGAGCAGACTGCGATCAAGGAGATCGACATTAACCCTATAATAATCTCCGGAAGCGGACCTGTTGCCGTTGATGCATTGATTGTGCTTAATCGGTGAGGCCCCTTGCCGGACAATTCGTATGGAAAAACCTGCACTATGCCCAGCCTTTATGCAGGAGATCGCCTTCATTTTCCTTGTCCGGAAAGACCGTAAAGAGACCAATCTCCTGTAATCGTAAGCCCTTAGCTTGAAGATGGCACCCGGCATATTTTCTGCAGCAAAATCGTCATTGGAGTCCAAGTTTGTTCATGCAAGGAGGCATGATGGCCTGGTATTGGGAAGTCATAATGGCCGTGATCATTTTTGACATCGTTTTTGTGTCGGCTGCCCTGGTGCGGTCGGCGATCTTCGAAAGAAAAGCAACGAGCCTCTCGAAAGAAAGACAAGAACAGATCTTGCCGCAAGAATCAATCCTCCGTTTTCTGGCGAGTTTGAGTTCGACAGAGAGAGAGGAGAACACGTATCTAACCGCAAGCCAGAAGGGATAGCCTGACTGTTCCTGCCTCTGTAGTACTATAATGAGTTAAAGAGCAGCTTATTGTATTACAATAAGTATTACTTAGCATCAAATGTATTGTATAAGTTGCTATAGTAAATTTTTTAGGCATTTGTAGTGCTCACTATAGCATTATCATATGCTATTTAGATATATGATAGGAAACAGAAAGTAAACAAGAGCCAAAATCCGCGACGACTATGCCGTGCCCTATCTGCCCGCCAACTGTATGAGACCCC
This sequence comes from uncultured delta proteobacterium, assembly GCA_963821605.1. Taxonomy (GTDB): domain Bacteria; phylum Desulfobacterota; class Syntrophorhabdia; order Syntrophorhabdales; family WCHB1-27; genus JADGQN01. The sequence continues at coordinate 205,461 of CAWGEZ010000038.1, forward strand.
ATGGGCCATTAGCTATCAGGCGATCAATAAAATTGTGCCCGAAGTAGTACCCCAGGGCGATAATCAAAACAGTTGCGGCTAGTGCAAGGTTAAGTAAATAATTCTTCATCACAATCCCCACATACTAATTTAAGGCGTGCACGGTCCGTATGCAACGGGTGTTACAACAGGACCTCACCTCATCGTGGAGATGACTTCGGCGATTGCGCTTTTCAGAGTCCTATACCGATTTGCATTCAAGCGGACGACCCAGCCTTCGGGCGGTTACCCCGGGGCGGCGGCGAGGAGCCCCACCTACTTCGCGGGTATCCGGAACTTACTCAGAAGTACGTCGAGGTAGAGCGGTAGCGATAGCGATAGCGAAGCATCCCGTAGGGAAGCATCCTGTAAGGAAGCATCCTGGGATAGCGAGAGCATCCTGTAAGGAAGCATCCCGTAGGGAAGCATCCTGTAAGGACGTGAAGGCGAATTGGGTTAGTTACGGGGGCCCCACACCTTGGATCTAGCGGGGAGCGTGGTGAACAGACGCAAGGTATTCTCTCACTCCCACGGCTGTGGCGCCCCCAGCATCCGTATCCTGCTTATCATATCCTTGAATGCAAAGGGTTTTTGATAAAAATCGGAGTTGGGAATATCCTCCATGTTGAATCCAGCCTCTTCAATCGCCTGAGGATCACGACCGCTCATGAACAGAAAAAAAACGTTCTTGTCTATTTTCCGCATTTCGACCGCTGCGGTCAGGCCGTCCATCCCGGGCATTATGATGTCGGTGACCACCAGCCAGATTTTATCCGCATTCTCCCGGTAAAGTTCCAAAGCCTCCAGTCCGTTTGCGGCCGAGAGAACCTGCAAGCCCTTTTCTCTTAATGCGTCACTAAAAAGAGATCGGAGCACCACGTCGTCTTCAACAACCATCACCCAAGACCCGGGCTTAATATATACATCCTGCTTCTCCTTTTCGGGGGTCAGTGTGTCGTTCCCTGCTGACTCACTTCTTTCGCTATTCCATTCGTCTTCTTCAGGGCATCGAAGACTGCAACGATTCGCGGCTTGTGCCTCGAGCCGCATATTCATTACCGCTGTCCAAGACCGAAGTCTCGACAAAGTGGAGTACGAACTTTCGTGACTAACAGTCTCTTTTCTTGTCTTCCGAAGCACTTTGCCCTTTCCTTTGTCGACTTATCTGCAGAAATTGTGCCGCATGTGAACCGCGTGCCAAAGGCTCTCCGCTCTAGCTGGCCGCCCTCTCCGCATCCGTTCAGAGAGAAAAAAATGAAGGGGTTTCCCCACAGATTGGGCATACAGGGCGCATGTTTTTCCCTGCGGCCCGCTCTTCAAGCTTTCCGCCTCGCGCGAAACGCGTTGTCGACCTGCTTTGTACCGTCCGGCTGTGGACGGTTGACGAGGCGCTACTACGGATGATATACTTGTATCATGAAATACACTTAGGAGGTTTGGCATGAGGCAAGGTGCCGCATCGGGAGCTAAGCGTGTTCGCAATATCCAGCTTAAGGTTCCCCCCGATCTTTACAAGGTTTTTCGCTCTATCTGCCTGGACGAAGATACCAATATGCGAGCAAAAACTCTCGAGCTCATAGAAAGCTATACGAGGGAGAAAGGAAATAAGCGCTTTATTGATATGGACAAGGCTGAACGGGAGGGCTTTTTCGGAGAAGCCACAAGAAAAGCGATCACCAAAATCCACGCTGCCGGCTATCCTACTACCCATGGGGATGCACAGGGGATATACCAGTTGTACCCTGACGGTCATAAGGAATACATAGAGACGTACTCTACGCAGGAACTTGATGGCAGGTAAGCCGCTCCTGATCGTCTTCGCCGGGCCCAATGGATCCGGCAAGAGTACCCTTGCAGAGGAGATGCGCGCCAGGGACCCCGGCTTTCCTTCGCTTTACATCAACGCCGATGATATCGCGCGAGAAAGAAAGATCGGCCCTCGTGAGGCAGCCGCTGAAGCAGCGCGGCAACGGACAGAGGCAGTGGCACGCAGAGTATCTTTCGCCACGGAAACGGTCATGTCGACCGCGGAAAAGATCGATTTCCTTAAAGATGCAAAAAGAGCGGGATTCGAAATTGCCTTGCTCTATATTACGACACAAAGCCGGAAAATCAATATTAAGCGGATTCAGGCAAGGGTGAACATGGGAGGACACGATGTGCCGCCTGACAAAACGTCGTCCCGTTACGACAGAAGCATGACGTTTCTTGCTGAGGCATTGAAAATAGTGGACGTCGCAACCATCTACAACAACTCGTTTGAACATCCTTTGCTTATCGCCGAGAAGACGAGGGATGGCCAGCTTGTACTATATCCTCAGGAACCGCCCAGCATCTGGAACGTAGAACGTGTACGAAAGCTTGTTGGCTTGCCGACAAGGAATCCCCTTGTCCCGGAACCATAGGGCGCGTTCAGTCCGCCTTTGTTCCGCAATGAGAGACACCGGTAAATCAGCCGCGAAGCTGAGTGAGTGAGGACGTCCTGAGTGAGTGGAGACGTCCTTCAATATTTCAATAAGACCGTATTAGACAGTCATCGTCAACTCTCAGCTATCGGCGCCCTTTCTTCCTTACTCTTCACTTTTGGACTTTTCCAACGTGTACTACGTTCCACATGGTAATCTCAGCCTTCAACGATTTGCCTGATCCGATGCTATTGGACCACGGCGCAACTGTCCAAATATAGGCCGTTTGGCTTAGCCAAAAAGTGCTTGACAAGGAATGCCTTTGTACTACAATGGGAGTAATCCAGTAAAGGCAGAAGAAATGAACCCCTTTTCAAAGAAGGCGGAGATGATCAGGTGGTGGCTGAAACTGCCCTCGTTCGCCTCCAGGGGCCAGACAGTCCCCTGGAGGTTGTCCATTTCTTTTTTCTTGACCAAGACATAGGGACATGCGAATCGAGAGGTCAAGCCCCATTTATCTAAACGATAGGTTGTCTGGTAAAGCGGCAACCTACGTAACTGAGTTACTCCAGGGGGACGTGATCGCTTCGGCCATCCTCGATCGGCTGCTTCACACTGCCGGGTGATCAATATCAATGGCCGCAGTTATGGGTGAAAGAACATGCCACTAGCAAACAGCAGGTACCGGAAGGAGGTGACACCGCCGCGTCAATGCCACACTGAAACAAGAATCGGCACCGGGCTTAGTTTCCATTGATCACTTAAGAAAATGTATGAATAAGGAGAAAAATCTATGAAAACAAGTAGACCGATAGCGCGTTTACTGTGCATCGCAATGATGCTGGCCTTCCTGCCCGCCGTGGGATGGGCTGCGGACCCACCGCCCCTGCCCGCACCCACAACGCTGACTGTCACGGTGGACGGGGGCCCCATGACCGTAAAGGCTTATAATAACGTTCTCTACGTGGCGAATCCTGTCCAAGTAAGGGATACGACTCCTCCAGGTCCTCCAGTTATTACTACTGCCTACCAGACGATGAACATCTATGTGCCTGATAATGCCACAGAGGCTTCCCCCATCATCCTGCAGGACAACAACTCAGGCTGGAATGGCGGCAAGCCGGGCACTTCAGTCGTGCCCGCCGCAGTGTGCGTAACCACCGGTTCAACAACGGGACCGACCGGATGTAGTCAAAACGTAGCCGCGGCATTGAAGGCGGGCTACGTCATCGCGAATGTCGGCTGCCGCAGCCGGTTATTTGGGGCGCAAGATATAAATAACAACTATATTGCCCACTCCCCCGCCCAGGTTGTGGACGTCAAAGCCGCTATCCGCTACCTGCGCAAATATGGCTCAGCCATACCCGGCACCACGAAGCGCATCATCATCACTGGGACGAGCGGCGGCGGCGCACTGGGTGTGGCCATTGCGGCCAGCGGCAACAGCCCGGACTACTATTCCTACCTGGCCGAGCTGGGGGCCGCAGGCGTCACCTGTAACGGAGGCACCTGCTCCTCCACCCTCAAGGACGACATCTTTGGGACAGTGCTCTACTGCCCGATCACCGACCTGGATCACATGGACGCGGCCTACGAGTGGATGTACGGCCATACCAGGAGGGAAATCAACGGCTTTGCGGTTACCGTCCCCGCCAACCCCCCAACGCGACCCAACGCCAGCACCAGCACCTACAACTACTCCCCAGCACAGTATGATGCCTCCGACTGGTATGCGACGGACTATGTCCCCTATTTCAATGGTCTCGGCCTGAGAGATGAGAAGGGAAAACGACTGACCGCCCCCCATTTCCTCGACGCCATCAAAGCGGCAGCCGAGAGAGGAGTCGAGAAAGCGTGTCGTGAGATCGGCCTGCCACAGATGACTGCCGACATCAACTGCAGCGACGTCACCAACGCAAGCTGTTCATATAATTGGTATCCGGTTAGCGATTGGTACACGATAGACGCGAACTGCAGCAAAGCGACCGTGGATCTCGATAAGTACCTGCAGTTTGTTGCAAAGAACACATATCTGAAGAATATACCAGCATCCGACAACGTAGGTTCGCCCCTCCCCTTCATTCCCCCCTTCAGCGAGTCCACCGTCGCCGGCAGCACATCACAGCCTTACAGCAACTTTACGGAGTGGGCCTGGAACCACAACGCCCTCCCCGGTGACGGTGTCGGTTTGGACGATACCGGCTTAGTATGGCGACATTTCATCCAGACCGCCGCCGGTAAGGCGGTGGTGAAGCAGATGGTTATGAGTAACCCAATTCCGTACCTGCTCAGCGACACCAACGGCGACAGCGCACCTTACTGGTACTTCCGTCACGGGATGAAAGACCGTGACACATCCTTTGATGTGCCAGTTTCCCTGTACTATGCCGTCCTGAACTCCAGCGATGTCAGCAACGTGAACTTCAACCTCGCGTGGCTAAAGCCCCACTCGGGCGACTACGACGTGCCGGAGGCCTATGAGTGGGTCGCCGAGGCTGTGGACAATGCGAAATACTTTGACGAAGTGGACGCGGCGATAGGCGATACGGTAACTCACGGCTTCAGCCTCCCCACCGGCGATGGAACTAACGCAATCACTTACAGAAGCAGCAATGAGAAGGTCTTTAAAGTCGTAAATGGTCAGGCTGTCGTGACCCGTCCTGACAAGAAGGATGCTGAAGTGACCCTGACGGTCAGAGTCGTCAGCGACAGAATTTTCTCCAACGGCTATTACAACTACGGCAAGGTCGATGTGACCCGCGAATTTGCGTTCATTGTACCCGCCACTATGTTTAAGGACCAGTGCAAGGATGGAGGTTGGAAGTACCTTTTCCGTGCGGACGGCACTGCTTTCAAGAACCAGGGGGATTGCATTCAATACGCAAACACTGGGAAGTAGCAATAGAGGTGCTAGGCTGCACTATTAAACCGTCGAGCTATTAGTACCATTTTATTATCAGCGCAGGGGCAGGGTCAGGAATGGCGAGCCGATCGCTAAACGTGTTGAAGATGACGGGGAAAGCCTTTATCCTCAACGGATTTAGGCCCTTTTTCTCTCCAAAAAATAATTGGGAGAAAATGCCCAAAAAATAAATCCCCTCGATCGGCCATGATCAAGGGGATTCGCTATTTTCGGAATCTGTTTTTCAACACGTTAAGCGATCGGCTCGTCAGGAATGGCCCTGCCCCTTCTCTCTTGAGCATTTCCGTAATCGTTACTCCCCGAAGTTGTCGCAAGGTGAGGACTTGTAGGTGCCTGCTATACGTAACGCACGGGAGCTGAGGCCAGGTCCAGTTCGACAGAATAGCGACTTATCACAAACTTGACCCCATCCCTTCTCACGTGCCGTATGCGCCAACCGCAGGCGACCGGGGTGCACGAAGAATCTAGCAGGGACACCCGACCCAAACAAAAATCGTGACCTACCTGACCCGCAAACCAGTGGGATCCGCACGCCGGGTTGAATTTTGACGGATAACGTTGCGATCCTCGAATGAAGAGTGTGGCGGGCCGCGGGTGCCCGTCCGGCGAGTATCTAAGTTGTGGGCGGCAAGTAAGAAGCTCCAGATGCCAGGCGCTCAAGCCGGGAGGAACGGAGGCGTACCTCATGGTACGTTGGAGTGACGCCCGGCGCAGGCAACGCCGCAGATGGACTTTTGACGCAGCCGCCCCGCTAGGTACCGCTGATTTTAAGGCCGGTGATGTAGATGCTCGGCGACCCAAATCCGCCGTAGAAGGTGAGATCATTCCCCACAGCTTTCACGTTCTTCAGCAGCTCAAACGCGTTCCCGGAGAAGATCACGCCCTTGAAGGGCCTTCGCTCTCCGTTCTTACATATATGTCCCAGGGCGCCTACTGAGAAATCGCCCGTAACCGCGTTGGCCGTGTGCGTACCCATCAACTCTTCAATGATGATCCCGTCCTGGAAGGCGCCTGCCACGTCCTCTCGCCCCTTCTCTATGTGGAATCCTCGCGGAGTGCACTTTGGCGGCTCTTTGACGCCGGCTCTGACTCCGTTCCCCGTGGACGGCTTGCCCAGCTTGCGCCCGTAATAGGTGTCGAAGAGAAACCTCTTAAAGGAGCCCTCCCGCACCAGCGCATTCTCCTGCGATGGGACACCTTCACCATCAAAGGGAAAGCTGCCCATACCCACCAGTCCTGAATCCGTGATATTCAGAAGAGGTGAAAAGCATTGCTGCCCAACCCGCTCTTTGAGCCACGTCTTGTCTTTGTAAAGGCTCTCCCCGAGAAAGGAGGGTGCAAGAACAGAGAGCATGTCGCATGCGGCACCGGGCGTCAAAAGCCCTTCATACACGCCCGTTCGCAGCACCTTACCATCAAGAAAAGAGATCGCCTTTTCAGCGATACGTTTGCCCAATGAGACAGGCTCCAGTTCGTCGAGCGCGTGGCCCCACAGCCAATCGTACCAGGAGACTTCTTCCCCGTTTGCGGCAACAGCAAGACCGCCCAACGTGTATATGGTCTTCCGCGCCTCGGCCTGCAATCCATTCGCGTTGAAAATCATAGACTCGATTTTCACTTCTTGCAGCTCGCAGTTCCGCGTCTGTACGATCCTCTTGTCATAGTCGAGGATGGTCCGTTCCAGCGTGAGCACCCGCGAGGTCTTTTCACTGTCCTGCGTCTCGAGTCCCGCGGCGTCATAGGCCTCGATCGTGGGATAGGTGCCCTGTTTTTCGGGAAATGTCGCGTGCTCGTCCGCATCCATGAAGGGAATGAGAGCGGTAGCGTTCTCCACCAGGGCGGCGGCTGCTTTCTCCCCTGTCTCATACGTATACGAGAAAACCATGCGATGATCTTTTATGGCGCGAAGCGCTATGCCTTCCTCTTCCTTCAGTACGAGACCATAGAGCTCCCGCTCGAAGCTTTCATACCTTTTTGTCCGTTCTCTGAGAAAGCAGACCTCGTAGCTGTCAAAAGACTTTCTTAACTCATTGACCAAATGCTCTCTTTCAATCATGATTGCTCTCCAATCGAAATTCAGACACCAGACGTTAGACCTTCAGACCTTGGATTCTTACCCCGTAATTCCGACAATTCGGTCTGACGTCTTTGGTTCGGTTTTTTGTCTGAGGTCTGACCTTATCCTCGTGTTGTAAGGCTGCTGCAGCTTCGTCACCATCGCTATCTCATCACACATAGGAAACTTGGCGCACTTGACGCAATCCGTCCATATCTTTTGAGGCAGTTGGGTCTTGTCGACCGGCCGGAAACCGAACTTGCCGAAGAATTCCTCCTGGTACGTAAGAAGAAAGACCCGTTCCACGCGAAATTCCCGGGCCTCTTCCAGGCACGCTTTGACCAGGTCTCGTCCTATGCCCCTGCTCTCTGAACTCCGGGATCACGCACAAGGAGCGTATCTCCGCCAGGTCTTCCCAGCATATGTGCAGGGCGCAGGCGCCTGCGACCTCACCCTGCTCTTCATAGACAAAGTAATCCCTCATGTTGTCGTACAGTTCGGCGAGCGACCGCGAAAGCATTTCTCCTTTGGCAGCGCAGTCATTGATCAGGCGGTGAACCGCCTTTATATCACTAATTCTCGCTTTCCTGAGCATTCTGCAGCATCTCCTCGGCCTGTTCCATTGTCTTCTCCGTAATCTTCACACCGCCAAGCATCCGGGCTATCTCTACTACCCGTTCATCCCACGCCAGCCTCCGCACGGCTGTCCTCGTCGATTCCTCTTCCTGATACTTCTCAACGAGAAAGTGGTGATCGCCAAAGGCCGCGATCTGCGGGAGGTGCGTGATGCAGATGACCTGACTATTCTGTGCGAGTTCACGCAGCCTCCTTCCGACAATCTCGGCTACCTTTCCCCCTATGCCCGCGTCGATCTCGTCAAATATCATAGTCATCCCACCCGTCCCGCCGACTATACGCTTGATGGCGAGCATCACTCTCGACAGCTCCCCACCGGATGCAACCTTTCTCAAGGGCCTGAGCGACTCACCCGGGTTGGCGCTCAGAAGGAACTCAATGTCGTCCTTGCCTTCTTCGTCAATGTGGCCTTTCTCCGAGATTATGATCTTGAAGTTCACGCCCTTCATGGAAAGCTGTTCCAGTTCTTTGGCCACCTCTTCCTCGATCTGTTTAGCTCCCTTTCTTCTCTCCGTGGAAAGATGCTCAGCTCGTTCTGTCACCTCTTTCTCTAACGTGATCCTCTTTTCTTCCAGCTCTTCAAGGCTCGATGAGAGCGTTGAAAGGTAGAGCAGACTGTTCCTGGCCCACTGCTCATACTCCCTGAGCTCTCCGTATGTTTTCCCGTATTTTTCCTGGAGACGTCGAATCCTGTGCAACCTGTCCTCCATCTTCTCCAGCTGATCCGGGTCATAGATATATATCTTCTCGTCCTTCTTTATTTCGCCTGCTATGTCCTCTATTTCAAAAGAGAGCGCCTCAATTCTCTGCCTCAATTTTTCAACGGCCTCGACTTTACTCAGGGGCTTGAGCGCCGTAACCGCCGTCTTAAGAAGGGTATGGGCCGAAGCATCATCTTCATAGAGACCCTTGCTCACGTTATCGAGAACAGACCCGATCTTCTCGGCATCTTTGAGGATAGCCAACCGCTCCTTGATAGTCTCCTCTTCACCTTCCTGCACGTTTTCCGTTTCGATCTCCGCTATCTGAAACTCCAGCAGGCTCATCTCCTTCTCGCGCCCCTGCACCTCGTTCCTCTTCTTGTTGAGGACGGTCTCCACCTCTTTGAGGTCCCTCACTCTGTCCGACAGGAGCCTCCGTTCCCTTTCGAGCGAAAGGAGCGCGTCCAGTATGGCCGGATAATTCTCTTTCTTCTGCAGGTCCTGGGACTCCCCCTGGCCGTAAATGCTGGTCAGTTCGCCTCCAAGGTTTTCGAGTTTCTTGCGGGTAACCGGCTGCTCATTGACGAAAGCCCTTGATCTGCCTTGATCTCCTATGATCCGTTTCAGGATATACTCATCATCCTGACGATAGTAATAACCGATTATCTCAGCGTTGTCCGCATCACACCTGACCACGTCGGACGGTACCCTTGCGTTGATGAGAGCGGACACAGCGTTGATGATGATCGATTTACCCGCGCCGGTTTCTCCGGTAATTACGTTGAAGCCTTCTTTGAACTCGACCTCCAGCTCGTCAATGATGGCAAAATTCTTCACCTTCAAAAAACCAAGCATAGACTTATCTCTCTCCCCACTTTAGTTTTGTCCGGAGAACCTCGAAGTACCCCCGTGACTTCGACGTGATCAGGCTGACGGCATACGGTGATTTCTTAACGGTAACTTCGTCTCCGAACTCGAGAGGAAAACCTATCTGCCCATCGAGGGTGAGAATGACTCTTTCGTCTTTGGAGAGCAGGATTGCCCTGAGCGCGGCCTCTCCCGGCAGCAGTATCGGCCGGTTGGTCAGCATGTGCGGACATATCGGCGTCACGACTATGTGTGTGAGAGACGGGTGAAGAATGGGCCCTCCGGCCGCCAGCGAGTAACCGGTTGAGCCTGTTGCCGTTGAGAGAATGAGGCCGTCGGTCCTGTACGTGGTCAGATACTCGTCGTTCACGAAGGTCTCTATATCGATGATTCTGGCAAGCGCATCCTTGGTGATCACCGCATCGTTGAGCACGGACAGGTCGAAAACAAGCTCTCCCTTGCGCCTGACCGCCACACTCAGCATGGTGCGGCGGGAAAGGCTATACTCGCCCTGCATGACTGAAGCGAGCACCTCCGGGAGCTCCTCCAGCGAGGTCTCAGTGAGGAATCCGAGGCCTCCCAGGTTTACTCCAAGGATCGGCACGTCTCTCCCCTTCAGCTGGCGGGCGACGGAAAGCAGCGTGCCATCGCCCCCGAGCACGATAATGAGACCGGCCCCTTCTCCCACGTGCTCCAGTTCGAACGCCTTCTCGTATCCGATCTCCAGCGCCGCTTCCTCATTGAGGAGCACTTCTGCGACACGGCCGAATTTCGCCATGATTTCCTGCGCGACAACGCGTGCGTCCTCTTTTCTTCGCTTACAAACAATGTGGATGCGCTCTATACGGTTCATTGGGTCCATGCGGTCTATTCCATCCGTTAAAGGTATTTCTCCTTCAGGTATATCGCCAGTTCCTTGAGCAGCATAAACGCGTTCTCAACAGTCCTGGTCTTGTCGATGTTGAGGAGATTGCACGTAGCCGGGGCAAGCATGCTGTTCTGCGCAATCAGAGTACGGTCGACCCCCTTGGCTTCAAGCAGGCTCCAGATGCCTTCAAGCCTGCGGGCAAGGCTCAGCACGTCCTCCTTCGAGAACTCGTCATAGTACGTCGGAACAATCCCCCAGCTAATGATGTTTCCGTTTTCGATGAAGCGCCGTACCGTGTCATACGTGGCAGCCGTCTCCCCAAAAGCAAATGCATTGAAAGAGACTATCTCCACGGGCAATGAGAAGAGAAAATCCCAGTCGGGATTGCCGCAGAGATGAATACCACGCGGGCCCATCAATCCCTTCGAAGAAGCCGGTCAATTCGTCCTTCGCCTTTAGGTTATCATACCCGCAGAGGGCATTAAATATAAACTCCAGACCGGGATCGTCGACCCAGACAAATGCCCTCTCGTTCTTCTGTCTCAGCTCTTGGGCCTGTACGTTCACCTTTTTCTGGATGAAAGAGAAGGCCAGGCTCCGTATCTCATCATTATACGCGATCGGTTTTCCGTTCTCGTCGTATATCTTCAACGAGAGGCTCACGGGGCTGATGAGCTGGCCCCGAACCGACCTGTAAGCGGAAAGATCAAGGTCAAGGAACCTGCGGTAGACAAGGGAGAATTGCGGCGAGAGCTTAAAGCGCTCCGGATCATCCTCGTGCTCCAGATACGCAGGTATGGCATCCATGAACTTCTCTGTATCCACGTAAATCCGCTGGTTCCTCTCATCGATCACGACACCCGGAAAGTGCTCCATCGCCTGGACATACATGTCTTCATAATAGGAGAGTCTCGGAAGCTGAGGCCAGAAGGGGATATCCATGGAAAAAGCGAGGTCGAGCGCGCTGTCCACATTCTCGTGGGGCATTATTCCCATGGCAGTCGTGGCCAGCTCACCGTAAAACCGAGACGCTTTCTCCACATTACATCCTTAACAGAAGAAAACAGCATTGTCAAAGAAGGCTGTGCCGGCACCAAAGGCTGGTTTTAGGGTTGCAGGAACCCTCGAACCCTTGACACCTTGAACCCTTGGATAGCGCTAGCAAAGCATCCTGGAAGGAAGCATCCTGTAAGGACCCTGCTTTACCGCTCGCTGCTCAGTGGCACCGTCCACGTCAAAGCAAGCCTCTCTCTTTGAAGCTGACAAAGTCTTTCGTCGTAACGATGATATGGTCCAGCACCTCTATCCCGAGCAGTCTGCCCGCTTCCACCAGCCTCTGTGTCAACTTCACGTCATCCTCAGACGGCTCCGGATTACCCGATGGATGATTATGCGCCAGCACGACGGAAGAGGCGCCATGGGCAATTGCCTTCTTGAATACCTCCCGTGGATGTACCAGGCTCGCGTTGACCGTGCCTACGGAGATAGTGGAGATATCCAGTATAACTATTCCGCACGTTGAGAAGGACAAGCTTGAAGTGCTCCTTCGCTTTATCCTCAATGCTCGCCCTGACAGCCTTTACCACGGCTTGCGGACTGGTAAGCTCGTACTTGGAAGGCTCATTCACCTCGTCCTGCCTTCTTCCCAGCTCAAAGCAGGCCTTGAGCTGGGCCGCTTTTGCCAGCCCTATGCCGCCGATACCGGACAGCTCCTCTATGGTCGCCTCGCTTATGCCCCTGATATTCTTGAACCGCCTCAAGAGTTCCTGCGCAATGATTAAGGCGGATTTTCCCGCAATGCCGCGGCCGATAACCAGGGCCAACAGCTCAGGGCCGGACAGCGCCTGTGGGCCGAACTTCTTGAGGCGTTCCCGCGGCCTTTCCTCAGCAGGGAGATCGTGTATGGTGAAGGAACTCTCCAGGTCGGACATGCTTTCTTGAACCATTATAGCCGATAGCGGCTGAATTACAAAAGGAATTTCACGGTAACCCTTCTGTTATGAACACACCGATAGAAAAAACCCGATCGCCCAAATGTCTACGCCGGCCGGGAGGACCTTTTCGGAGCGAACATCGCGGAAGGTCTGGGGACCCGTGAGCGAAGACGAGCGGTGCCGCTTGCGGCACGATGCGCCGGACTCCGAGACATGACACACCGAAAGAGTGATGGTTTGCGAGCTGCCCGCTGAATCCTTAGCACACGAGAAGTTCGCACTAAAAAAGCATCGAGCGAGACGAAGCGTCCGACGGGTCCTTACAGGATGCTCCCTTACAGGGTGCTCCACTATCCTTACAGGATGCTACGCTATCGCTATCAGACCTGTAGCGCCAGAGAGCGGAGAAAACGGTGCGAGCGGTCGGCGTGCCGGCAACCTCACATTTCACGCATCGCCGACGGGGGGTTGGAGTGCAGTCTTGATCTCTTCGGCGATCTTTCGGTTGAAGCCCGGCAACCGGGCGATCAGGTCCGCATCGGCTTCCCGCATCGCCTCCAGCGAGGGGAACTCCTTGAGGAGCAGCATCATCCTCTTTTTACCAACACCCTTGATGTTCGGAAGGATAGAAGAAAGATCCTCCCTGCGTTTCCACTTCTTGTGAGAGCCGATGGCGAACCGGTGGGCCTCATCCCGCATCCTGACGATCTCTTTGAAACACGGGCGAGGATTTGGGAAGCAACAGCGGGTTCTTCCGGAACGGCAGATAGAGCACATCTTCCATTCGTTTCCTGCCTTGCCCTTTGGCAATCCCGATGAGGTCCGGGCTCACGGAGAGCGTCTTGAAGACGTTGATTGCAGCCGATAACTGCCCCTTGCCGCCGTCGAGGATCACGAGGTCGGGCATGGGGCGAATCTTCTCGTCCTTCATCCTTCGTGTAAGCACCTCGCTCATCATGGCCACGTCATCCTCCGGTTGAGCATCCCGTATGTGAAACACCCTGTACGCGTCTTTGCGTGGCTTGAACTCCTCGAAGACAACCATGATGCCTGAAGGGTGCGTCCCGCCCGTATGGGAGATTATCGTAGACTTCGATCCGCTTCGGCGCCTTCCTCAGGTGAAGGGTCCTTCTGAAGGCCTCGTCGGTTTCTATCGGTTCCACTTCGTGGAGATTTTCCACGGCAAGCCTGATCATGTCCCCGGCCCCGCGTGACTCCGGACCGAGTATGCGCAGGCCCGGTCTTCGCTCCCTCAGATGCATTTCCAGCAGGGGCAGGTCCTCCAGCGCTTCGGAAATAATGATCTCATCGGGAATCTGGCGGCTCGCGTAGTACTGAAAAATGAATGAAGAGAATGCCTCATCCGGATTGAGAGAAAAAGGCTCATGAAAGGTCCTCTTTGAAATCAACACGCCTCTGCGAAAACTGAGGAGCACAATCCTGAGCTTGCGTTCCTCCCTGAGCACCGCCCAGACGTCCCTGTTTTTCCCGAGGTGCTCGTGGACGTGCTGCTTCTCCACCAGCCTCTTGAGCGCATGGTATCGCTCCCTCTTCTCCCGTGCGCCTTCAAAATCCCACGCTTTCGCTGCCGTATCTATCTGCTCCTCGAGACTCTTCAGCAGCTTTTCATCCTTCCCGGAAAGGAAGTCGGTCAGCTCTTCCACGATCGCCCTGTACGAGGCTTCATCCATGTGACCGACACACGGTGCGAGGCACTTTCTTGATATCGTAGAGGATGCAGGGCCTGGCCCTTCCCTTGAAGACCGCATCCTTGCATCGTCTCACGGGGTATAATGACTGGACGATCTTCAGGAAGTCCCTGACGTCGCGCGCGTGAGGATGCGGCCCGAAATAGAGGGCGCCGTCATCCTTGATGTTCCTCGTGGCCGATAACGCCGGAAATTTCTCTTTGACGCTGAGCCTCAAGGAGATATAGGTCTTGTCGTCCTTCAGCACCACGTTATATTTGGGCTGATGTTCCTTTATCAGATTGTTTTCGAGGAGAAAAGCTTCCTTTTCATTGCCGGTGAGCACAAAAGAGACGCTCTCGATCCTGGAAAGAAGGCGCCCCAGCCGCTCTTCTTTCGTGCTTTCGTCGAAATAACTGCCCACCCGGTCCCGCAGGTTCTTTGCCTTGCCGACGTAAATGATCCGGTCGCTCTTGTCGCGAAAGAGGTAGACGCCGGGACTCTCCGGCAGGTTGGCAAGCGTTTCGTCAGCTGATCACGACCAAACTCCAGTGAAGCAGTGAGCAGTGAGCAGTGCGCAGCAACATAGGGATAGACCTGAATAGCCCAATGCGTAAGGCACAGAAGGCCTCGAACGCTCAGTTGCAGATACCAAAGCGACAATGACCCGGACCTCATGGATTCGCACCTTAGTTTGTCAATCGATTTCGCACTTCGACTGCTGCGACTGCATGCGCGCAGCTGCTCGAGGCGTTCTTTACAGCGTTATCTCCATCTTCTCCAGCTTCAGTAACCTATCCCGCAGCTGAGCCGCCCTCTCGAAATCCCATTTCTTCGCAGCGTCGTCGATCTCTCTCTTCAGCTTCTTCATCACTTTGGTGAGCTTCTTGGGCTGAATGCCCTGCTCTTCGAACTCATCCAGGGGTATCGTGTAATAATCCTTCTCGTAGATGGACGCAAGAACGTCGATGATCTGTTTCTTGATCCCTTCCGGCGTGATACCGTGCGTCTTCATTGTACTCCGTCTGGACTTTCCTTCTCCGCTCGGTCACTTCAATCGTCCTTCGCATCGAGTCGGTGATCCTGTCCGCGAACATGATGACCCTGCCGTTGAGGTTACGTGCTGCTCTTCCGCACGTCTGGATAAGCGATGTCTGAGAGCGCAGGAAGCCCTCCTTGTCAGCATCGAGTATGGCGATGAGCGAGACTTCAGGCAGATCAAGCCCTTCTCTCAGCAGGTTGACCCCGACGAGCACATCAAAGTTGCCGAGGCGCAGATCACGCACGATGGCCACCCGCTCCAGCGTATCGATCTCCGAGTGGAGGTACTTTGTCTTGATACCTGCGTTGAGAAGAAAATCGGTGAGATCCTCCGAAAATCGTTTCGTCAGCGTTGTCACGAGGACCCGCTCGCCTCTCTCCACGACTACCTTGATCTCTTCCAGCAGGCTGTCGATCTGATTCTTTGCGGGTCTTACTTCAATTTTCGGATCGATCAGTCCTGTCGGCCGCACAATCTGTTCAACCACGTGACCCGCGGCCTTGCCGAGCTCGTACAGGGCGGGTGTGGCGGAAATGTAAACGATCTGATTGACCCGCTCTTTGAATTCCTCGAACGTGAGCGGCCTGTTGTCGATGGCCGAAGGAAGCCTGAAGCCATACTCGACGAGTGTCTCTTTACGGGACCGGTCACCCTTGTACATGCCCATGAGCTGCGGTATGGTCACGTGACTCTCGTCAATCAGCACGAGGGCATTCTTCGGCAAGTAATCTAAAAGCGTTGGCGGCGGCTCGCCCGGTTTTCTTCCTGTCAGGTGGCGTGAATAATTCTCTATGCCCTGGCAATAGCCTATCTCACCGAGCATTTCAAGGTCGTATTTGGTCCTTGATTCAAGCCTCTGCGCTTCCAACAGTTTGTTCATCCCCCGCAGCTCTTTCAGCCGTTCGGCGAGTTCCGCCCGTATGCTCGCTGATCGCGGTCTCCACCTTTTCTTTAGGCGTCACGTAGTGGGTTGCAGGGTATATGGTGACCCGGTTGAGCTTCTCACGGGGCTTCCCGCTCAAGGGGTCGATTACATAGAGGCCGGCGACCCGGTCACGATCGAGCACGATCCTGTAAGCCTTGTCCTCTTCATAAGCAGGATAGACGTCTACGGTCTCGCCTCGTACTCTAAACCTGCCCCGGTAAAAATCGGTCTCGTTTCTCTCGTACTGACACTGGATGAGCTTGTCGAAAAGCGCTCTCCTGTCGATCTCATCGCCTTCTTCGAGATAGACGAGCATGCCGTAGTAAGCCTCCGGAGAACCAAGCCCGTAGATGCAGGAGACGCTCGCAACGATAAGCACATCCTCCCTTTCAAAAAGTGCGTTTGTGGCGGAGAGCCGGAGCTTGTCGATCTCTTCGTTGATGGAGGAATCCTTCTCGATATACGTGTCCGTGGGCGGGACATAAGCCTCCGGCTGGTAATAATCGTAGTAGCTCACGAAGAAGTGGATCGCATTCTCAGGAAACAGGGTCTTGAACTCCGCTGTAAAGCTGCGCCGCGAGCGTCTTGTTGTGGGATATAACGAGCGTCGGCCGCTGCACACGCTCAACCACGTTTGCCACGGTAAAGGTTTTTCCTGAACCGGTGACCCCGAGCAGGACCTGGTGCTGCAAGCCTTTTTCGACACCTTCCGATAGGTTCTCTATCGCCTGGGGCTGATCGCCCGCCGGCTTAAATTCGGTAACCAACTTGAATTTATTCATGATTCGATAGTTCGTCCCCTCTAACTCCCGTCTATCCCGTGAGGGCGCCCCCGCAACTGCTTCCCTGGCCTGCTGTGCAGCCGTAGCAGTGCTCTCCGACGACAATAGGCCACGGCCTGCTTCCTAGCGACGAAAGCTCTGAGATATGTACCCGCGGACGTCCATCCAACTGCAGGGGACGATCAAGACTCCGGTTGAAATCGCAGTTGTAAAGATATCCTCGCCAGTCGACGTTGATGAGGGTTTGGCACATCACGGACCCGACATTTTCATCACGATGGGCACACCGAAGGAGATTCATGTAGTCCCTGAATTGCCCCAGCGACGCCAGATAGAGGCCGAACCGATTAATCGGCATATTGGTGATGGTAAGGAGCCGATTGAAAAGGATACCATGGTGTTCACCCAGTTCTCGCCTGTAGTCTTCCTCCAGGTCCGACTGCGCGGGTGGAAGAGATGGGCCTAAAGGGTTATACACGAGGTTGAGGACGAGGCCCGTCCCGTCGACACCGTAACCCAGGCTGTTGAGCTTCTTGAGCACGCGTATACTCGATGCGTATACACCTTTTCCCCGCTGCTGATCTACATTCTCTTCCAGGTAGCAGGGCATAGATGCGACTATCTCCACTCCGTGAGACGCGAGGAACTCTGCCAGGTCCGCTTGATCTGCCTCTTCCAATACCGTGAGGTTGCATCGGTCGATGACGCGTATGCCCAGTGCGCGAGCAGCGCTCACCAGCCTCCTGAAGGAGGGGTTCAGCTCCGGGGCTCCCCCCGTCAGGTCGAGTGTCCGGACCCCGGAAGAGGCCAGGAAAGAGATGCACGCTGCTCGGCCGTGGCGGCATCCATGATCTCCCGCCTCCCCGGTGCTGCGTCTACGTGACAGTGCATACACCGTTGATTGCACAGATATCCGACGTTTATTTGCAAGGTTTCGAGACGGCAACCTCGGATCGCGGGAAAATCGGTCGATTCCTGTATAAGCGCTACGCTATTCATGTGACGTGACCTCCCATCCCTTCACAAGCTCCTCATGTAATGCTCCCTGCACTACTATTATAATATCCCCTGGCCCCTTAAGTCTATTAGCCCTATATAAAGGGTCGCAGCCGACTATGAATTTGGGTCAGAAACCGGTAGGGGCGCTCCAGTCAGCACGCGTCTTAAAAACTTGTACGCCCGTAACAATGGTTCTTCAACGTGTGGGTTGTAACCTGTAACTTGTAACCCGTAACTTGTCTCCCTTTCTCTTGACACGTCGTTTTGGCTGAATCTATAATAGGTCAGACCTATTACACAAAATGACGTGAATTTTGGTGTCTGATTCTTGATTACTAATTAAGAATCAGAATACTTGCTCTTAGATGGAGGTGTCCATGAGCGGTTATCACAAACGGGACTTAGACAACTTTCCCATGCACAAGATAAAGAGAGTCGACCGTCCCACAACCATCATACATGACGACGAGGTGAAGAGAGTCGATGAGCGCGACAGCGGCTTCAACAAAGCAGCCGCCGGCCTTTACGGTCCAATCCTTGCCCGGGAGAGACCCCGGTTCGTGATGAAGCACCCGCTCTCGGGGGCGCTCGGGACCGATGCAGCTTTTCCTGCGGGACATCGTGGATGGAATGGTGGCGAAACAAAAGGCCCCACTTCCGGAGGATCCGGCAATTCTGGCCCGCCATATCAAGGAGACAGCCTATTTCCTCAGGGCCGACGCCGTCGGTATCTGTGAGCTCCCACCCTACGCCGTTTACAGTAACAGCTTTCCCGACGGCGAGCCGGTGGAGTGCAACCACAAGTACGCTATTGGTATTCTCATCGACCAGGACTATCGGACCTCCCACGCTACGAACGGCCACAACTGGATCAGCAACTCGATGAGTTTCGTGGCCTATTCCGCATCGGGCTTTATCGCCTGTATCCTCGCCGACTATATCCGGAGACTTGGCTACCCGGCGAGGGCACACCATGCCCGTAACTACCAGGTAGTCGCCCCTCCGATCCTCTGTGGGCAGGTTTGGGGGAGATGTGCCGGATCGGCGACTCTGTGCTCCATCCGTTCATGGGACCCCGGTTCAAGGCGGCGGTTGTGACGACTGATCTGCCCATGGCCGTCGACAAACCGATCGATTTCGGGTTGCAGGATTTCTGTTCCAAGTGTAAGAAGTGCGCCCGGGAATGTCCTTCCCAGTGCCTTAGCTACGAAGGGAAGGTGATGTACAATGGCTACGAGCACTGGCATTCCGACATTCGCAAATGCACCACCATGCGCGTTGGGAACCAACACGGCTCCGGCTGCGGCACCTGTATCAAGGCCTGTCCCTGGAACAAGCCCTACACACCCTTTCACCGGGCAGTCGGCTGGGCCATGCGCCACTCCGGCCTCGCCCGAAGCCTGGCGATCCGGGGCGATGATCTGATGGGTTACGGCAAAGCCCACCCCGAGGAGCAGTGGTGGCTTGATCTTGAGGAGATCGACGGGGTGGTGCAGACGCCGAGGAAGCATACGGGCAAGCACCTGTGGGCCGCCGATGAGTAATACTGGTTCGCCTTCAAGTGTATACCTTCGTTGTCGCTGCGTCGGATGCTCCTCGACGTATCTGAGTACGCCCGGGTACCCGCTGCGGGTGGGCTCCTCGCTGCCGTCCGGGGTACCCGGCCGGAGGCTGGGTCGTCCGCTTGAAGGCAAACCAGTACAACTTATTCGCCTTCAAGGAACGCTAATGTTTGAGCCTCTTGAAAAAAGGCGCTACTCGGAGCAGATTGCCCATCTGATCCGGCAGCGGATATTAAGCCAGAACCTTGAGAACGGTGCAAAGCTCCCCGCGGAGCGGCAGCTCGCCGAAGAACTCGGCGTGAGCCGCTCAGTGGTCAGGGAGGCCCTCCGCATGCTCGATGCCTCAGGCTACGTGAGCGTGAGGAAGGGGCCTCGCGGCGGCATTTTTGTGTCGCAGGTCTATCACAAACCGATAAGCGATTCTCTCAAGAATCTCACAGCACACGGCCAGATCACCGTTGACCATCTTTTTGACGTGAGGCTCCAGATCGAGCCGTTCATGGCGATGGAAGCTGCCCGCCACGCGACTAAGGCGGACATCAAATGCTTGCACGATTTAATGGCTGAGGCAAGTCAGTGCCTCGATGACGCGACTCTCCTGAAGCAGAAGAACATCCTTTTTCACATCCTTCTCGGTGAGGCCTCAGGAAATCCCGTCTCAGCGATGTTTATGAAGTCGATAGCGGAGATCCTGAACGAGGTTGCTTACAAATTCCTGGACCTCTCCTGCGAACGCGCTATTCTTTAAGACGCACCTGGAAATCCTTAAGCTGGTCTCAGACCGCAAGGCACGAGAGGCTATGAAACTGGTAAGAGAAGACATTCTTGACGTCAGAAGAAGGCTGAGCAAAGCCTTGCAACAGGACAACAAGGCGCGGGCCCGGTCGGCAAGATACCATCTCGATCCTTGGAATCGGTAGTCCGGAGGTCTCGGCAGTTTCCTCGAACATTCCAGAAGGAATACTATAGCGCAACGAGAGCAAGCAGTGGCCAGCGCAATTCTTCTCATCCACCTTGGCGGACTGGGAGATGTATGTCTCTCGGAATCGACCTTTCACTCTCTCAATGTACATTTCGAGGGAAACGTACACGCATTGGGCTACAAGAGGTTTCTTGCGCTCTTCGATCACTATTTCGCGCAGGTCCTTTCCGTGGAGGAACGGAGTTGGCTCTGGCTCTTCTCCGATCTTCCCTGCGACAAAACGCTGGAAACAGACGGTGCTGGTCGGAAAAGACAAGAGTGGCGAAATGAGAAGGCGTTTAAGCGCAGTCTCATCTGAGCCGCCCCTGTTCATCGACCTGTATCCGGAGGAGGAGAGGACCCATGTGGAAACTTATCAGCTCGCTCAACTTCAAACGCTTGGTGTAAAACCGCTAAGAAAAGAGATCGAGGAACTGAGCCGGCGCAGGATCATTCTCTATCCTGAAAGGAGCTACACGAAGAAAAAATGGCCGTATGAGTATTTCATCTCGGTTCATAATGTGCTCAAGCATAAGGGCGTTGATGTCGTCCTTCTGGAAGCACCCGATCTGGAGCCATCGTTGGATGATTCCCGACGATTCGAGGATCTGACGGAGACCGCGCGCTTCTTCAGTGAAGGAGGTCTCTTCTTCTCGAACGACTCCGGTATCGCACATCTTGCTGCAGCCTGCGGCCTGGCAACGATCACGCTCTTCTGGGATCATGATCCTGCGATCTGGCACCCAAGGGGACGAAACACCTCAATCAAGTGCGACGCGCACTCACCCAGCGTGGAAGAGATGGTGTCGCTGATTCTGCAGGTGAGAGAACAAGAGCTAGAGAACAAGGCTGTCATCTCACGCCCAGGGCTCGCTTCGCTCGTTCGAGGTCCGCAGAGGTGCAGAGGGGAGGCCGGAGAGTGAGCATTTCTTGACCTGACGTGAGCGAGAGCGCGCACTATTCAGGTCAAACACGACGCTCCATGCCGGCGTGCTGTCGGAACAGAGCTTGCCTCGCGATAGCGTGGCATCCTGCTCAAGCGAAGCGGGATGCGAGGCAAGGAATTCATTCTGCGAGACTTCTGACTGCACAGCAACTCCGTGCTCTCTCCGTGAGTCACTCCGCGAGTCTTTCCTCTGCGCCTCTGCGGCCTCGAACGAGTCGTGCCGTAAGGCGCGGCGAGTGGGCGTGAGATAATGCTCTGTAATCATTTCACCGTCACGTCCACCTCGTGAATTCCCTTGGCGCCGGATGGGAACGATCCTGTAATTCTCGCAGTAAGAGAAGCTGATTCCTGTACCTTTCCTGATCTATCTATCCCCCGCACCTGTATGGCGTACTGGCCTGATCGGGCTGGTTTCCAATCGTACTCCCACAGCGACCATGCCCATTTTGACAGGGGTGCTTTTACGCCGGCATCGGCCCAGGTCTTGCCCTTGTCAAGGGAGACCTGCACCCTGCTTATGCCGTAGCGGCCCGCAAAGGCAACGCCTCCAACCATGTAATTGCCAAGGGGGACGGTCTTACCGGCCATAGGCATGAGAATTTGCGACTTGAGCGGAATGATCGCTTCATCCGACCATCCCTTCTTCTCCCAGAACCCTTTGAAATTATAGTTCACAAGCTCAATCTTTGAGAGCCATTTGACGTTCTTCATGCCGTAAATGCCGGGGACGACGGCTCTCAACGGATAACCGTGCTCGCGAGGTAATGGCTCACCATTCATCCTGTACGCCAAGAAAACGTCGTCGGATTGCGCTAAAGCGTACGGTATGCTGTCACTGTAGCCATCCCCTGCAAAGAACGCCGCCTTGACAATGCCCGTCTTCGGCTGAGCCCTGTCCAGAATTCTTTTCAGAGTTACTCCATCCCAGAGGGCATTGCCGATGGAGTCTCCGCCCACGGGGTTGCCGATACACTGGAGTGTGACAAACTCGGTTCTGTCCTTCATCGCTTCCAGCTCTTTCATCGTGAGCGTATACGGCTTGTCAACGAGACCTTCGATGCGCAAACTGTGCGCCTCATAGTTGACGGTCGGGTACCTTGTCCGAGTAGGTCGTGATGTAAAACTCGCTGATTGGGAGTGATTTCCTTGGCCCGAAAACCCATGAAATCAACGGTCCCAACCGTGAGGAGCATATGCTTTCTCTCCGCCTCGGTCTTGTCGGCGCCCTCCGCATACTGAAAAATGGAGTCAAATATCAGAGACCCCGAAGCCAAGGCCCAGTGTACCGAGACCTATCAGCTTGAAGAAGCCTCTACGCCCGATAGTGCTCCTGATCTCGGCTTCCTTTTCGCGATCTTTCGCGCTGGTCCGTTTCACCCGGCGTGCGCTCGACATCACGGAATTCCTTGCGCCTTTTTTCTGCATTGTCCCCTCCCCTGACGCATTCCGAAAGCTTACCCCGGCCACAGTGCTGTGGCTCTCAGGCAAGCTCCTGAATCTAATATGGCCCTCAACTGGACTGCTGTCAATGAGAGGGGGCACAGCGTTCTCCTTTAGCCACGGTAAGTCGTCCGTGTGCACTATTCCTTCCGTTCTCTAGCGCTCCATGTCTGACCCGTTGGACGTTCCGCCTCGCTCGATGCTTTTTAAGTGCGAACTTCTCGTGTATCGTTAAGCATTGTGGCAGCCCGCAAACCAGCGTTGTTCCGATATGTCACGTCTCGGAGTCCGGCGCATCGTGCCGCAACGCGGCACCGCTCCTCTCCACTTACGGGTCCCCAGACCTTCCGCGATGTTCACTCCAGGAACAGCGCTCACGGACTCTGTCTTTCCGGAGAATGAGATAGGTAACAGAAGCCGGACGGAACCGTTCCCGTGAGCGAAGCCTTGCGGGAGCCTCTCGGGTACCCGGCTTACAGGCGGAAGGAGCGGTGCGCCGCGGAAGGCGCATGTCGAGGATTGTCTGAGCGCTAAGACCGGCCATCGTGGCCGGCGTGCGCGAGTTCCGCAGACAAGCGGGGGGAGCCTTTAGCCCGGGTGAGAGGCGGAGCACCGAGCGAGCGTCGGGAGCGGTGGAGTCCGGCTGGGGCCCAGAAGGCTAGTGAACGGAAGGAATAGTGCTCACGGACGGCTCACCCGTCAACGAGGCAATACGGTGCGGATTGTCTTCCTCTTGACTATCCGAGAATCCAACCTTAAGTAACAGTTATCAGCACGAGGGAGGGGACGGCTATGGCAAACTATGATTTCGATATAGGTATCCTGGGCGGAGGTGCGGCAGGCCTGACTGTCGCGGCGGGCGCGGCGCAGGCAGGTGCGAAAGTGCTCCTCGTGGAAAAGGAAGGGAGGCTCGGAGGTGACTGTCTCTATTATGGCTGCGTTCCCAGCAAGACGTTAATCAGGAGCGCGCAGGTGTATCACCTCATGAAGAACGCAAGCCAGTTCGGCCTTCCCGAAGTGGGCCTTCGAAGTCCTGACTACCAGGAAGTCGCGAAGCGAATTCAGTCAGTCATAAGCACCATCCAGAAACATGATTCCGAAGAGAGATTTTGCAATCTGGGCGCAAAGGTGGAGTACGGCAACGCCTCCTTCGTCGACGAACATGCAATAAGCCTCAACGGGAGCCGCCACTCGGCCAAGTATTGGGTCATCGCAACGGGTTCTTCCGCTGCCATACCGCCTGTGGAGGGCCTCAAATCAACGCCTTACATAACCAACAAAGAGATATTTTCCCTGGGGAAACTCCCTGCGTCGATGGTCATCATCGGAGGAGGACCGATCGGGATCGAGTTTGCCCAGGCATTCACGAGGCTGGGCACGAAGGTCACCGTGGTAGAGTTTCTCGGTCAGATCCTCAATGCCGATGACAGGGACATGACGGACATAGTCATGAACGTCCTGAAAAATGAAGGGGTGGAGTTTTACCTCGATTCAGCTGTTAAGAGCACAAGGACTGTGGGAAACGAGATTGAGGTGGTTTTCCAAAAAGGTGACGAGACAAAGAGCGCCCGGGCAGAGACCCTGCTTGTAGCCACGGGCAGAAGAGTGAACCTGGAAGGCATGGGCCTTGATACTATCGGTGTTGCGCTCGACAAGAGAGGTCTCAAGCTCGACGAAAAACTCCGCACAACACAAAGGCACATCTTCGGTGCCGGCGACGTCACCGGCGTCTATCAGTTCACCCATGCGGCCGGTTATGAAGGAGGGATCGTGCTGAGCAACGCTATATTCCATTTCCCGAGAAAGGCAGATTATACCTACTTGCCCTGGGTTACCTATACCGATCCTGAGCTCGCCAGCATCGGCATGAACGAAAAGAGTGCGAAGGCCAAGGGCATCAACTATTCGGTCTGGTCGGACGAGTTCGCAAACAATGATAGGAGCCTCGCGGAGGGCGAACGGACCGGGAAAATTAAGATGTTGCTCGACGAGAAGGAAAAGCCCATCGGGGTCCAGATCCTGGGGCCGCAGGCCGGAGACCTGCTCAGCGAATGGGTAGCTGTGATGAACGGAAACGTAAAACTATCGACGCTGGCATCGGCCGTACACCCTTATCCGACCCTCGGAGAAATAAACAAACGCGTGGCGGGAAATCTTCTGGCGACCAAAATATTCTCGGAAAAGGTGAAAAAAGCCCTCAAATTTTTCTTCAGCCTGAAAGGCAGGGCATGTGGCGAAGAGAACCAAGTGATAAGATTACAAGCATCGGAAGTTCCGTAGTCGGAGCATCCTGAAGGAAACATCAGACTTCAAAACAATCCTGAATGCGTAGCACCAGAAGGACTCCACCGTTCGGATCGCATCGCTCGGATGCTCCGGCGCGCACCCTTGCTAAGAGGCGCCGACCGCTTGGCTGCGGAACTCACGCGACGTGCCGCCACGATGGCGGACATAGCGCTCAAACAATCCTCGCCATGCGCCTTGCGCGGCGCACCGCTGCCTTCCGACCTGAAGCCGGATACCCGAAGAAGCTCCGCAATGGAGCTTCGCTCAGCGGGAACGGTTACGTCCAGCTTCTGCTGGTTTAGTCGTGGCCAGTCGCCCTCAGAGAGGACGGGCGCAGATGGAGCGCGCTGAAATCTGGGATAGCACAGCATCCTGTACAGGATTTATTCGACCGTATTAGTGCCCGGCGAAGAGCTTAAGGTACTCCCCATACCCCTCTTTTTCCAGATCCTCCTTGGGGATGAACCGTAACGCGGCGGAATTCATGCAATACCTGAGGCCCGTAGGTTTCGGGCCGTCCGGAAAGACATGGCCGAGATGCGAATCCGCGTGCTTGCTCCGCACCTCGGTGCGGCTCATGAAGAGACTCCTGTCTTCCTTCTCCACGATGTTATCCGGTTCAAGAGGCTTTGTAAAGCTTGGCCAGCCTGTGCCGGATTCGAATTTGTCACGCGAACTGAAGAGAGGCTCCCCGGACACGATGTCGACGTAGATGCCCTCCTGATGATTATCCGCGTACTCGTTCTTGAAGGGCGGTTCTGTGCCTTCCCTCTGGGTCACATCGTATTGCAAAGGCGTCAGCATCTTTCTTCAGTGTTGCATCGTCCGGCTTTTTGAAGTTTCGCCAATCTCGTGCGTGCGAGCTTTCCATCTGGCTTCCCCCTGTCTCCTTAGAGGATTGGTCGGTATCGGCGCTGCGAGGCCGCGTGTCCCCGTTCGTCGAGTGCCGGGGCTTGACATCCTGCGAGAATCAGTAGAATCATGCCCGCTATGATTGCAATATGGCCTCTTTGCATCGCGCAGTAACCTCTTCTTATCAAGTAGTACATCTGGTGGACTCTGTCAATCTTCGTGCTGTCCATGATACTTTCTCCTTGGGCTACAGTTTCCTTTTGCTCTTTCCCTGTATCGAGTTGCTTATGGGTCGCATCCCCGGCGCACACCGGGGATGGCGCCGCAAACATCATACTTACCGTCCGTGCTTTTTCACCAGCTCCAGGAGCTTGCGCTGCGCCTCCGGGGAGAGGCCGAGATTGTCGATCTCCTCCTGAAGCGCTGCAGAGCTGCCAAAGCCGCTCAGATAGCCGTTCACGCGGGCTGCCGCGGTTGAGTTCATAAGCGCCTCGTCGGACGGATAGATGCTCCGGAATTCTCTCATGAACTCGTTGTGGCTGCGCAGGCCATACTTCTGATGGTACGCCTCCGCAACATAGAACCGGGAGAACGGCAGGATCTCTGTTTGCACTTTTATCTTCTGCGCGGCCTCGATCCTGTCCCGCGTCTCTTCAGCCACTTTCTTCTGCTCATCGTTGTGATAGAAGACCGCCGCCTTGTATTGCGTCGACCAGGAACGCGCGGTCGGATCGTGCCCCTCCCAGAAGCGCTTGAGCAGATCCTCGTATGAGATCACCGTCGGATCATAATCTATCTCGATGCTCTCCGAATGGTCTCCCAGGCTATGGTACGTAGGATTTAGTTTCGTTCCTCCCGTATAGCCGACCCGCGTGCGAATAACGCCTTTGATGCTCCCAAACTGGGCATCGGGACCCCAGAATCAGCCCATCGCGAACGTCGCGGTTTCTATCGTTCCCGGCCGGGAGGCATCTATGGGCGGGGGAACAGCCATCCGCGTCCGCCGCCGCACTCTCCATGCCTTTTTTCATGCTCACATCCCTCCCCTTTACAGATTCATAAGCGTACAACCCCGATATGAGCCCTAAGACTACAAGGCCCACTCCGGTCAACAGCGCCCGTTTTCTCACACAAAGCCGTTCTCTATCCTCCACCGTATCCTCCATGCGCTCAATTTCAATTCGACATGATCAAGTCTAACAGCTGACCTTAAAGAGGGTACAAAGGAAATGTAAAGAGTTTGTAAAGAGTGGCCGGTCTTCACCTCAACGTAACGGGCAACGAGAACCAGATGCGGACATGATCCTGTGCCAATTCAGCACCCACGTGACCCCCATGCGCCTCTATCAGCTCCTTGACGATGGCGAGACCGATGCCCGCACCTCCATGTTCGCGCGAACGGGACTTCTCACCGCGATAGAACCGCTCGAAGATGAACGGAAGGTCTTTGTCCTCCAGTTCCCCGCGCGTATTCGCAAAGACGAACAGGACCTCTTCCCGCGTCCGTTCTATCGAAATCTTGAGCGCTCCCCCCGAAGGCGTGTACTGGAGGGCGTTCTGAAGGAGGTTCCTCACGACCTGCGAGAGCTTCTCCGGATCGGCCGACAGCCGGATGTCGCGCTGCTTCGGGTCGACCTTCACGATCGATACGCCGGGCGTCGAACTGCGGCCGAAACGCATCGAGCATTTGCGTGATCGCGCTGTTAGCTTCAATCTCGACCCTGTGAAGGTCGGCTCGCGCTGCATCGGCTCTGGCCAACTTCATGATATCCTCGACCAGGTTGGTCAGACGCGAGCGTTTCCTCCTGCAACAAGAGAAGCGTCTCCCGGGAAGGAGTCAGGACATTGTCCGCGAGCGCTTCGAGATAACCCTTGATGTTGGTTAAGGGCGTCCTCAGCTCGTGGGCGACATCGATCACCATCTTCTTCCGGAGCTGCTCGGTGTGTCGCAGGCTGGCCGACATCCGGTTAAAGGCCTCCGAAAGTCTTCCAACCTCATCGCTCGAAACAACCGGCACCTCGCCGGTGTAGTCACCCTCCGCGATCCTTTGCGCAGTGCCGGTCATTCTGGTGAGCGGGTCGAGCAGCCTCCTCATCAGTACCACGCTCAGGGCCAGTGCGAGGACAAAGGCTGCGACGCTCGCCCAAATGAGATACCGATGAACAGCACTGACAAACATCTGATGGCTTGCTGCGGGAGATATGTGATACTTTTCCATCAGGATCATGAAGTAGCCGGCAGCCAGGTAGTTGATGGCGAGCCACACGACGCTGATCACGAAGGCGATGACCAGTACGTTGACGCCGAGAAGCTTCCACAGAAGGCTCTGTCTCAAGGTCTACTCCCCCTTGCGGGGCTCCCCGCCCTCTTCTTCCGCAAACCGGTAGCCGGACCCTCTGACCGTCAGGATAAATACGGGGTTCGATGGGTCTCCCTCGATCTTCTGCCTGATCTTTCCGATGTGGACATCCACAACGCGGTCGATGACCACCGCTTCCTGTTTCGGATAGAGGTAGGCGAGCAGTTCGTCCCGGGTAAAGACCTTGCCCGGCGCTGCCATCAGCGCATGCAGCAGGTTGAATTCGTGGTGGGTCAGCTCAACCCGTTGTCCGTCCAGCGTCACTTTCCGTTTCTCAGGGTCCAGAATAAGACCCCCGTGGCTCAGAACGGGCTTGGCTTCCACGGTCGGCCGGCTTTGCGCCCGTCGCAAAATCGCCTTCACCCGCGCAACCAGTTCCCGCGGGCTGAACGGCTTGACCACGTAGTCGTCTGCGCCGAGGACGAGCCCCGAGACACGGTCTACCTCTTCATCCCTGGCAGTCAGGATCAGAATTGGCACATCGGAAGCCTTTCTCAGCCGCCGGCAGACCTCCCAACCGTCCAGCCTCGGAAGCATCAGGTCGAGTACCACGAACATGGGCTTGCGATCCGCCGCCAGTTGCAGGGCTGTCTCACCATCGTGGGCAACGATCGTGTGAAAACCTTCCCTCTCGAGATAGAGGGCTATCAGGGAGGCAGTCTTCTTGTCGTCCTCGACGATCAGGATAGGGGCTTGGTCAGGTGGAGCAGTCATGCATCAATCACCCTGACCGGGCAAGGGCCCTGCGAACCGCTTCAGCAATCTCCTTCTTTGACGCAGGCTTCATGACGATCTCCTTGATCCCGGCCTCCGTCGCCGTTTCCCTGGATATGCTCTCACTGTAGCCCGTGCAAAGGATGATGGGCAAACCCGGCCGTACCTTGAGGAGCTTTGCGGCGAGCACGATCCCGGTCATTTCCGGCATTGTCTGGTCGGTAATGACAAGGTCGAACCTCTTCGGGTCCTGCATGAAGATCGTGAGTGCTTCCATGCTCGACCTCGTTGCGATGACCTCATAGCCCAGCTTGGCAAGCGTTGCCTGGCCCAGTTCCGCCATCGCCTCCTCGTCGTCCACGAAGAGAATCCTCTCGGTTCCTCTCGGCACGGCATCGGGGGAGGAGCTTTCAGCCTTTACCTTTTTCATCCATCGTCGCCGCCGGGAAATAGACCCTGAACAGAGAGCCTTGACCCGGCTCACTCCAAACGGCAATGCCTCCCCAGTGGCTCTTCACAATGCCATAGACCACGGAGAGCCCGAGCCCCGTGCCCTCGCCCTTTTCTTTTGTGCTGAAGAAAGGCTCGAATATGCGTTTCCTGATCGATTCGTCCATCCCGCATCCCGTATCCTTCACGGAGAGAACAAGGTAATGACCGGGGGACATATCGCGCTCGGGAAGAAGATCTTTCGAATCGATTCCCGCACTGTCGAGCGAAACGTCGAGCGTGCCTCCTTTCTCACGCATCGCGTACGCAGCGTTTGTAATAAGGTTCATGATAACTTGCTGGATCTGCGAAGGGTCTGCATGGAGTACGTCCGGCGAGGCCCGCAGGTCGAGCTTCATCTGGATGGTAGCGGGCAGAGAGGCCCTGAGCAAGGTGAATGTCTCCTTGACGAGGGGCGACAACTGGAGGATACTCCTCTCTTTCTCGGACTTCCTGCTATAGGTAAGGATCTGTTTCACCAGGTCTCTTCCTCTCACCGTCGCGCGGAGTATCTGTTGCAGGTTGTGACGGGGACCGTCTTCAGGGGTCTCCTCGAGCGCGATCTCGGCGTTGCCGAGGATTGCCGCAAGAATATTGTTGAAGTCGTGGGCAATGCCTCCAGCGAGCGTGCCGATCGCCTCCATCTTTTGCGCCTGGCGGAGCTGCTCTTCGCTCTCCCGCAGCGCCTCAGCGGCCTGCCTCCGCTCAACAGCATAGCGGATGGACCGCTCCAGAAGGTCCGCGCTTATCTGTCCTTTCACCAGATAATCGTCCGCCCCCGCCCTCATTGCCTCCATATCAACATCGTAATTCGGGATGTCCGGTGAGAAAGATGGCGGGCGTGCAGTCGCCTCTTTTCCGTATCTCCTCCAGAATCTCGATGCCGTTGTGTTCGCCGAGCTGGTAGTCGACGAGACAGACATCATGCTTCCCGCCTGCTGTTGCCTCGATCGCATCAGCGTATGTTTGCACCCAGTCTATCTCGTAACGAGCCGAACCGATCTGGGAGAGCAGTTTCCGGACCAGCACATAATCATCTTCATCATCCTCGATAAGAAGGACCCTGAACGTAGGTTCACTCATCAACGTTCTCCCGCACCAAAAGGCAATTCAACGATCTCGAACCAGTAGTCTTCCGAGGGACTTGACGACGTCTACGAGACCCCTGGAAGGTGACCGGTTTGGTGACGTAGGAGTTGGCGCCCAGGTCGTAGCTCCGGAGCACGTCCTCTTCCTCTTTTGACGTGGTCAGCACGACGATCGGGATAGCCCGCAGGTCAGGATCACTCTTGATCTCCCTCAGCGCTTCGCGGCCGTCCTTTTTGGGCATGTTCAGGTCGAGAAGGATGAGTCCGGGACGCGGGCGAGAGCGCCTGTCCGCGTACTTGCCTCGTTGATGAAGATAGTCCATCAGCTCCTCGCCGTCTTTGACGAAACGCAGATCATTGCAGAGCCTGCTCGCCTTGAATGCCTTACTCACGAGCAGGCAATCATCCTGATCATCGTCGGCCATCAGAATCGTGATTGAGTTTTGTGCACGTGGCGTTGGTCATTCTGTTCCTCCCTTGGGTTGTTTCGCCGGCAGCGTGACGATAAACGTCGATCCCTTTCCGGCGGCGCTTTTTGCCGTGATCGTTCCGCCATGGCGCTCCACAATTTTACGGCATATGGCAAGACCGATGCCTGTTCCCTCGTAGACCCCCCGCCCGTGAAGCCGCTGAAATGGCGTAAATATACGGTCGAGATACTTCTCGTCAAAGCCGATGCCGTTATCTTCGACAAAGATCCGGTATCCTCTCCGTCGCGTGACGCGCCTTTTTTCGGGCCCGGATTCTGAATAGTTTCTCCATAGACTCTGATGATTGGCTTTTCATCTCCGTGGAACTTGAGCGCATTGCCGATGAGGTTCTGAAAGAGCTGGCGCATCTGGATCGGATCGGCGTCGATGCCGGCCAGGTCTCCGATCTCAACCCGACCACCCGTCTCCTTTATGCTTGCTTCCAGGTCCCCGACCACGTCGCGCGCCACGGACGCCAGATCGACTTGGGAGAATGGCTGGGCTTTCGAGGTGACCCGGGAGTAATTGAGCAGCGATTGTATCAAGGCCTGCATGCGGACCGCAGCGCTCTGCATCCGGTCCAGATAGTCAAGCCCTTCCGCGTCGAGGGAGCCTGTGTGGCCGCTCTTCAACTGGTCGCCGAACGCCTGGATTTTCCGGAGGGGCTCCTGCAGATCGTGAGAGGCAACAAAGGCAAAGTCCTGAAGCTCGCGGTTGCTCGCCTCCAGTTTTGACGCGTAGCGCCTCCTCTCATCCTCGGCCTTTGCACGCGCAGCACTATCGATTTTAAGTTGTTTGGCCATGTCATTGAACGCAGCCGCAAGACGGCTTATCTCGTCATTCCCGGCAACAACTACTTGATACTCGAGGTCGCCCGAAGCAACACGCTGCGTGCCACGCTCCAGCTCACGGATTGAGCCGCCGATATTCTTTGCCAGTAGAGAGGCGGTTACAGCAGCCGATACGATGAGCAAGGTGGCGGAGGCGAGGACCAGGATGAGCGCTGCCCGCCTTGTCACGTCCGTTTGCCGCTCGCTCTCCCGGTTGAGGAGCGAGGCATCATTTGCCATCATCTCGCCACGCGCCAGAAGCTGCGCCGTAATACCTTCGTTCAACTCGTCGTAGGACGTCGAAGCATTGCCTGCATCGGTGCGCTTCTGTCCTGTTCTACTCACAACGTCGAAGAGGCGTTTCATCTGCGCGTGATTCGACCGGAGCCGTTCAAGCAGGACCTCTTGCTCCCTGCTTCCCACCACGTGTTCCGAAAGCACCTTACCAAGAGAAGCGTGCTTCAGCTCCCACTGCACTCTGGGGCGCGCATCTTTGACAAGGAGATAGGCGTAGCTGAGCGAAGTGAGGTCCGAAACGTCCTTGATCACACGCGAGGCAAAGCGGTCGTTCTTTGCGGCTTCCTCCATATTCCTGGATGAGACAAAGAGTGTGAGCGCCACGACCACGGCGAGGCCGATAGTGATCACGGCGTTCAATCGAAGCTTTGTTCTGATGGACATTCGTGCGAAGGGGTGAAATGGTAACATGTTAATGGACAATGCTTACCGCCTCCGGCTTCACCTTGTCAAGTGCGTTGAAGTAGAAAAAGTCGAGAACATTGGGCATCTCTTTCTTTTTTACGAGGTGGTTGCGGATCGCCCACCTCGCCTGCAGTTCCATAAAGACGAGTTGATCTTGTGTCAACTGGAGCTGGAAACGATAGAGGGACCAGTCAACATCAGCCCCCAGCCTTTTACGCAGGATGGAGCGAGCCCGGTCCGGATTGTGTGCGATAAACGCGTCGGCGTCCGAAAGGGCAGCCACGAACCGCTCGATTAGAGCCGGCTGCGTCTTCAAAAACCCTTCTTTTGCCATAACGCTGAAGTAATAATCCTGGTCGCTCTGGGCTGGCCAGCGGAGAGCCTTCGCGACGAGTCCTTTGACAATCTCGTCGGTGTAGGGCGGCCATAAGAGCGCCACATCTATGGTCCCGGCGGCCATCTCTTTTACTATTTCCGAAGGCGCAAGATAGACTACTCTAACGCTCGCAGCCGGGATATTGTTGAAGAGGAGATAGGTGTAGAGAAAGAATTCACTTATAGCGCCCCGGGTCACGGCGACGCGCTTGCCTTTCAGGTCCTGCGGCCGTGCGATGCCCCGATCCCTTCTTATCACGATCTCCATGTCGGAAGCTATGCAGATGCTAGCCGCAATCCTCAGGTCCGGATGCGTGAAGCTCTGCCTGACGAGGACATAGCCGGTGGCGATGGCAGCATCGAGATTGCCTGCAATCAGGTCATTCACCGCGGTAACGCCCGCTTCGTACTCCTTCATGACGAGATCGACGGACCGCTTCTTGAAAAAGCCCTGTGAGTCGGCGATGTAAATGAGCGCCGAATGACCAGCGTGAAAGACACCGAGCCGCAGGGGCTCGGCAATGGCGTGCCTTTGTTGGCTGCCCGAGCGACAGCAGCAGGCCGGCAAGTGCGAAAGCGATGCCAACAAGTACCTTTCTCTTCAAGGTCACCCCTCAGGCTGTGTTTCGTTAGTCGTCATTCCGGCGTTAGCGATAGCGGGAAGCATCCTGTAAGGAAGCATCCTGTAAGGAAGGCCGGAATCCGGTGTGCGAACCATAAGAGCACTATGGCACGGTTAGTAATGCACATTAATGGATTATCCCCACCGTCTCGGGCAACGATTCTCACCGTCAGTGTACAATGCTCACCGCCTCCGGCTTCACCTTGTCAAGGGCGTCAAAGTAGAAGAAGTCGAGAAAGTTAGGCATCTCCTTCTTTTCTACCAGCTTGTTCCGGATCGCCCATTTTGCCTCCCGTTCCATGAGCACGAGCAGGTCCTGGGTCAACTGAAGCTGAAAACGGGAGCGGGACCAGGTTTCATTGAAAGATGCCGGGTCGAGTCTAAGCCGCTCGCGCAGGAGAGAATGCGCCTGGTCAGGATACTGAGTAATAAATCGTTCCGCGTCAAGGAGGGCCCCGAGGCATTGCTCCATCATTTTAGGCTGCTTTTTTAGAAAGTGTTCCTTCGCGAAAAGCGCGAAGTAGTAGTCTTGCCCAGATTGTGCAGGCCAACGGGCCACCTTCGCGCCCAGTTGTCCTTCCATCTGGCCGGCGAACCGCGGCCAGCAAAGAGCCGCGTCCACTATTCCGCCAACCATGGCTTTCACCATTTCGGAAGGCCCATAATAGACAACCTGAACGCCCTTAGCAGGGATCCGGTTATGGATAAAATAGTTGTAGAGAAAGAATTCGCCCGAACTGCCGCGGGTGACGGCAACGCGCTTCCCCTTCAGATCCTCCGGCCGTTGGATGCCACGATCTTTTCTCACAACGAGGGCTTGGTCCGACGATATGCAGAAGGTGGCCGGCATCCTCAGATCCGGGTTCTTGAAGCTCTGGAGAACAAAGACAAACTCCGCACCGGTCACCATATCCATCTTGTCTGCAATGAGGTCGTTGACCGCCAACGCACCCGCCTCATAATCTCTTATGACCACGTCAACGCCGTGTTTCTTGAAGAATCCCTGAATCTCCGCCAGATATATGACGGCACAATGGGGCGTTGGGACAACGCCGAGCCGGATTATCTCGGCAAGGCCCTCCCTTGTGAAGGCGCCGAGCCAGAGCAGAGCGCCGGCGACTATGAAGCCCATGGCGCGTAAAGATCTCTTATCCAAGTGTACCTCTCATCTAAAGGTTATTCGTCATGCGGCGCGGCTACCCGCTTCTCAATGAATCATCCTTACTGCATCCGGCTTCACCGTTTTCATCGGTTTCAAATCAATCAGATCCAAATAGTTCGGCATCTCCTTCTTTTCGGTCAGGTTGTTTCGGATCATCCACTGTGCTTCGGCCTCCATAAGCGTAATCAGGTCCTGATCAAATCTCACCTCGTATCTGCTTTCGGCCCATCCCCGGCGTATTTGCTCGATCTTCAATCCTGTTCCCTTCGCCACGATCTGCATTGCTTCGTCGGGATGTTCCCGCACAAACGTTTCAGCATCGAGCATTGTTCTCAGGAACCGCTCGATGACTGCCGGTCTGTCCCTGAGAACATCATCCCGCGTGACGACAAGCGCGTAGTAATCGGTCCGGCCATGCGACGGAAGCAGGACGCCGCCATCTCCAAGATCGTCCCTGATCTGTTCTATGAAAGGAGACCATACACAGGCAGCATCGACGGTGCCTTTCTTGATCACTTCCACAACCTCCTGGGGAGGCAGATACACTACACGAAGTTTGTCATAGGGCACGCTGTTGCGCTGGCAATAAGCGCCCAAAAAAGAACTGCGCGATGGTACCCTTCGGGACTGCGACCCTTCTGCCCGCGAGGTCGGCCGGCTTCTCTATGCCGCTGTCACGTCTCGCTATGATCTGCATACCACCGCCTCTGGCTAAAGTGCCAACAATCCTGAGATTCCCGGTCTTGAAGCTGTCTGCAACAAAGGGAAAATCGGCGAGTGTCGCCACATCTGCGGCCCCTGACTCCAGCTCTTTAAGGCTCAGCGGACCCGACTGATAATTTTTCATCGTGACTAAAAGACCATTCTTCTCGAAGAGGCCGCGCGCATCGGCCACGTAGCGAAGGCCTGCTATGTTGGCGTGAGTGCCGGCGAATACTATTTGATCGGGCTTCGCAGGGGCGCACCGAGGCAAGGTGATCAACAGCGAGCATATGGTCACTGAGAAGATCGCCATCACCATAAACAGGCAACGATTCCTCCGTGTTTTCATAAGGCCTCTTTCTCTCATTCCATCAGGCCGCCTTTCGGGTGTGCACAATTTACCATTGACCAGCCTTTTCTCTTCCGCTTCCATGAGCGTCAGGAGGCCTCGTAAGCCCGTATCTATTGGTATGGTTCGAACCAGAGGCGGCACATCGTTTAGTTATATCAGCCCCTTCAGCCTAAGTCAAAGGCGTGGACAATACCAATTTGGATTCAAATGTTACGGGGTACCGCGCGCGCCCAGTCTCGTTGACAGCATCGACGTGCAGTCGAGTCTGGTCATCCCCCTTTTATCGCTTCCGGCCGTGTTTGATAAATGTCCCGTTGCGGTATTCCTCGAAAGCGATCTGCAGTTCCTCGCGGGTGTTCATCACTATGGGCCCGTACCACGCGACCGGTTCACGTATCGGTTTCCCTGATACCAGCAGGAAGCGCACGCTCTCGGATTCGGTAGAGACGACTATCTGATCTCCGTCATCGAAAACAACAAGGCTGTTGTTGCCTATGAAAGGATTTCTCTCCATATCAAAATAGTTCGCTCCTTCCAGCTCATAGGTGAATGGATCCTTCTCCTTGCAAAAATAGCCCTCACCGGCAATGACATAAGCGAACGCGGTGTGGCCCTGTCTGGCGGGGTGGATGAATTCCGCATGGGCAGGGATGGTCACGTCAAGATATTCCGGATCAGTGACAACATCTCTCACGGGCCCCTTCGTGCCTTTGACTTCGCCGCAGATGATCCTGATCGTCACACCGCTGCTCCGGTGGAGACCTCCGGTATTTCGATCTTTGGTCAAGCCCCGATAGCGCGGGTCCATCATCTTATGGGATGCAGGGAGGTTGGCCCAGAGCTGAAAGCCCCCCATGTGGCCCTTCTCATCGCCCTTCGGCATTTCCTGATGGATGATGCCGCTGCCCGCTGTCATCCACTGGACATCCCCGACGCTGATGACGCCTTCATTCCCCATGCTGTCACCGTGTTCGACTCTGCCTTCGAGAACGTACGTGATGGTCTCGATTCCCCGATGCGGATGCCAGGGGAAACCCTTTATGTAATGGCGCGGATCATTCGAACGAAAATCGTCGAGAAGCAGGAACGGATCAAGGTCCGGCACTTCGCTGAACCCGAACGCACGCTTCAGATGGACTCCTGCGCCTTCGATGGTGGGCTTGCTCCTGATGACCTTCCGGATCTTTCTATTTTTCGCCATAGTGACCACTCCTCCCCTAGGGTAAAAGTAGTGTCAGGGAGGATGGGTGTCAAGGCAGCGCGGCCAGAGCCACAACCAAAAATAAGACTTTATCTCACGCCCAGTCCGCTTTTCAACGGGCTCCTTCGAGGCCGCAGAGGTCACGGAGGAAAGACGTGAGGAGAGAAATACGTGAGAGTATGCATGTGCTTGCTCTGAATTCTCGGAGAGAATTCTTCGCATCGCATCGCGCTACGCGCGAAGTAGTTGCGGAAAACCGGATATATGTTGTCTGCCGCTCCGCAGCAGACTGACCTTCACAGCCCGACTGAGAGCGTACCAATTATTACCGTGCCACGAAGTGGCTGACGGTTTGATTTTCCGGCCTCTCACCGGAAAATCAAAAAAGAACTCCTTCTTCCCCTGCCGCTATTCCTCTGCGACCTCTGCGGCCTCTGCGATAGCGTAGCATCGTAGGAAGCGGGCGTGAGATCAATCCCTGCTCTTCTCTGTCGATACTCTGTGTGAGACAGTCTTGCGGTTTCGATCATGGCCTTGAGATTCTCTATCGGTGTGCGTGGGGGCACAGCGCATCCGGCCATCAGCACGTATCCTTTCTTGCCGCCCTGCTGCAAGACATTTCAAGGTCTCTCGTCTTCACATCCTCGACTGTCCCAAGAAGAAGGGCGTTGATGGGGTCTACATTTCCGCCGATGCCGCAGCGACCCGCCGAGTCTCTCCTTGGCCTTGGAAAGATCCATACATTGATCGAGACTCAGGATTTTTGCCCCGGTTTCTGCCATCATATCGAGAATCGGTTCGGTATCACCGCACACATGAAGTATGACAGGAATTTTCAAGCTTTTTATGAAACGTTGAAGATGAGGAAGGACCATTTCTCCGTAAATCTTGCGCGACACCATGGTCGACGAACCTACCGGATCCGCAATGATGAGACCGTCAACACCGACTTCTTCGAGGGCTTGCCCGAACTGAGCAAGGAGTGTTCCCTACCTTGTCCAGCAGCCTTTCAACGAGTGGCCTTGTTCTTCATGACGGCCCTCATCATTCGTTCCGTACCGAGCATGCGAGCACAATTCGTAAAAGGCCCTTCCACCAGAGACAGCACCGGCACCTCTCTTGAAGGGGATTTTACGAGGTGCTCCGCTACGCTCACCATAAGCGGAAGCCTTCCATCTCGCCGGACATCAGGAGTCGGAAGGCCGTCGACATCCGCTGCGCTCTGTATGTCGAGGGGCACGGCATCGGCAGCGCCGGACGAGAGGAAGCCGATACCGCATCCGAATGCTTCAGGAATGTAGAGAGAATCGATGTAGGCAAAAAGCGCATCGTGCCCAACGGCTTTCTGGGCGTCTGATCTGCGCTTTGACTATGGCCTCTGCATCATAGATAAGCGTCTTCAAAGGAATGCCTGAGAAGCGGGCAACCCAGGCGCTTACCGTGGGGATCGCGGGTACGTATTCCACCTCCTCCAGCGCCACTGCCTTCCTGAAGGAATCTATCTGAGTGCTCATCACGCGCCTCCCTGCGTGCAGTGCCCTGGCCAATAAGCGGGTGGTCAGCGGTCAATAAGCAGGTTACCCCATCTCGTGGTCCGATGTCATCGTAAAAGTGAGGGCCGGACATTATTGTCGAGTCGTGCGAGCCATTGTTCGACTTACTTTCATCGCCGCTCTTGAGTAGTCATGACCATTGCAGCCCGTTAACAGAGCTGCATCGGTCTTTTGTCGATGGCGGAGACGGCGATGGAATATGCAGTGATCTGCTCTGGTAGGACCTAATGGAGCTAATGTTACCCTTGCGACCAATAGTACGTAGCTGTTTACGCCATCCGCAGTGGAAACTGACCGGATTCGGGCGTGCGGACACTATTGTCGAGTCCTGTGGGCATGGCTCGACATTTTTCGCCGCTTATTGTTCCTACTCAGCGTCATCTCCTCTTAAAGTACCTGCAATTATTGGCAATACTTTAATAGAAGCAGGCTGGCATAGCAGTTGCTCTTTTGCTGATTAGAGAGAAGGCACGGATGGTCAATGAAAACGTTATTTGGGTATGCGGACCCGTACTACGGTCCGTACAGGCGCTACGGATACCGCGCACTATGATAGCCCGTACGGGATAGATACGCTATGCTATTGAGGCAAGACCACGCGATGCGCGCCAAAGAAGGCTACGACTTCTTGTCCTGCAGGCGGAACCGTTGCAGTTCCGCCTTGAGCCAGTCGCCACTGAGAACAGGCGTCCCGTCGCCGCATTTGATCTGATACGGCTGGCCGCTCATGCTGCTTACGGAGCCTGCCCGCTCAATCACTGTCCTCAGCACAGCTCACCTGGCCTTTCCTGCACAGGTAGTGGTACTTGAGTTCCAAATGGGCACGGGCCTGGTGGGCGTCATGCCAGCTGCCATTTCTGTAAAACTGGCAACCGGAGTTGTCGATGTAATCGAAGAGGTGCGCCACCTCGGATTGAACCGCGGGAGGAGGGTCTGCTGCAAGCGCAACGGAGAAAATAAGCATGCCGAACAAAGAACAAAACAATACTACTTTCGTTGATCTTTTGAGCCTCAACCTTATTATACGGCGTCCGGCCGATTAGTTTTGTCTGCAACAGTATACATCGGGAGGAGCAACCTATATCAAGGCCGGCTGTTTCCTTCCGTCGCGTGTTTAGTGTATAGTAAACGCGACTACAAACCATTTCTGAGGGATTGCTTCATGAGAATCAAAATATTCCTGCTCGTTATCGCCGCCTGGCTGTCTACTTTTTTCTTTGTCTGCCGGGGCGAAGAATATGCGCCTTTCGCCATCATGAGTGATACCCATGTGGGGTTGCGTAACTCGGTCTACGCTGCCTTTATTCATGAGGTCGAGGAACAGAACATTAAGGTCATTATCCATACGGGCGATGCCATTCACGAACCGGGGAACGCGAGCCAGTGGGTCAGATTCCTGGAAATCACCGGGCCGGACAAGACGCTCTATCTCGCGCCGGGCAACCACGACATACGCGGCGAAGAGTCGCTGGCAGTCTATCTGACGTTTTTCCCGAAGCCCTATTATTCCGTTTCGGATGGAGATACGCTCTTTGTTTTTCTGAACACGGAACTTCCCGGCCAGGAACACAGGATAACCGGGGAGCAGGCGGCATGGCTGGAGAGTGAACTGCAGCAGCCCTTCAGGTACAAGTTCGTCTTCCTCCACGAACCGCTCTATCCCGTCGTCCCTTATCATGGCCTCGACCGACATAAAAAGGCCAGGGACGCACTTCACCGGCTCTTCGTCCGAAACGGCGTTGCCCTCGTGGTTGCCGGCCACGATCATATCTACAAACGGAGTGAGAAGGACGGCATCACCTATGTCATCGCCGGAGCGGAGGGAGGACGGCTTCATTTTCTGGCAAAGAATGGCGAATTCTTCGACTATATAGCCGCAATGAGAATCGATGACCATTACTTCTTCATTGTCAGGGGTATGAAAGGGGAGACCAGGGATGAGTTCACCGTGGGCAGGTTACCGCTGCTGCCCTATTTTGCAGGTCCTCCCGCACTGCTCTTACGTTGATCGGATGGCCGAGTCTGTGTCGCCCGTGGCTCCATCTTAGTCAAATAGGTCTTCTGGACCCCGGCCCCTGGATAGCGTAGCATCCTGTAGCGCAGCATCCTGTAAGGATAAGGACCCATGCCCCTGTTCTCTCAGCTGAGCTTACCGTATTTCCTTGCCGCTGACATCAACATCTCCATATTCTCTCTGGGCACCGTGGGCCAGATGTCACAGCCGGGCCAGATCGCATTCACTCCCGCATCGATCGCCTCTTTCACCGCCTTTTCAACCTGATCCGGTTTGCCCAGGCACAAGACGTTATAGGCATCCAGCTCCCCGAATAGCAAGGCGTCAGGGCCCAGTTTGCGCCTCGTCTCGGCCACGTTATTCTTTTTCTCCACGCTGAGCGCATCAGCCCCGCACGCTGCCATCTGTTCGATGATGTCATTGGTGTCGCCGCAGATGTGCAGCACGTTGGGTGAGTCTATCACGGCGAATATTTTCTTAAGGGGCGGCATGATCAGGGACTGGAAGATCCTCGGGCTCAATATGTCCGGCCCCGCCCCCATCTCGCGGACCGTGATGTAATCGGCCCCGGCCTCCCGGTAAATCCTTATGATCTCGATGAGAGCCGCGGCAAGCTTATCGAGCAGCGCACCGACGAGGTCAGCTTTCTTGAAGGCCGCTTTAGCCAGATGGGAAAGGTCGAGCAGTTGCCCGGCCAGGGTGTACGGTCCGAGCACATGGGAGCCGATCACGATCTTGTCACCCACCTCCCGTTTCAGGAGACGAAGCGCCTCGCAAACCAGGGGAATCCTGGCGGCCTTCGAGAGGTCGGATGGGACGTGAAGATTGAGATCCTCCACCTTTTCCGCCGGGTGCTCGCTGATGGTGGGATAGAGTATCTCCGTTGCGTGAGGATAGTAATTTGCTTTGCTGCCGAGCGCTTCTGCTTCCACAGCCAAATCGAAAGGAACAACAGCGCATTCAAAGCCGAAGAGTTCGTAGGTCGACGCGGCCATGCTTGCCATCTTGCGGGCATCGGTGTGAATCTCCGGGAATTTCCAGCCGTATTTTTCGAGCCCATGGACCGTGATGTTCCCCATGCCGCTGAAGACAGGAATATAGTCGATCTTTTCTCTCCGAAAGAGTCTGAGCACGCGCTCCCTTGACGTAAGGCTTGCTGTCATATCATTTCACTCCTTTTTCTTCCTGAGAATTGTTTGACCACATCGGGAAAGAGCAGGTTGAGCGGGATGATTTCCTACAGGCAAGGCCGAGTCTTCGGCGTACGCTGCGGCCGCCATCATGCTTGTGGCCGCAGCCACCGCGGGAAAGACCCGGCTGGTGCCCGTGAGCGGCCCGTAAAAGAGAAAGTCACTTGCCAGGGCACGAGATCGCATGCACACCCGCATCGATCGCCGGGAAACCTCTTCTTTTCCTGTTCGCTGGCATTTTTTCTCCACATGTACGTGCCGTTCGAAGGAGCAAAGCCCACGGGCAGGCCGAACTCTTTCTTGATGAGCTGGTTGGCTACGAGGGAAAAGGCCGTCGCCGGCAGGTTCATGACCGCCGTGTCAATGAGGATGCTTTCAAAATTACCTCTCTCCACAAGGGGTAGAAGACGCTTGAGCGACGTGACCCTGACCTGTCGGCCGTTTATCCTCCACATCAAAGACTTGCACCACTACGTGCTTGATGCCCAGTTCGCGGAGTTCCGAGACCTGCGCCTTCGATATCCTCATCCCACGGGGTGATGCTGTTGTAAAGGACCCGGGCTTGGAAGGCTCGTTCGGCAACATACCGGGCCGCGGCCAGCCTCGTTTTCTGTTGCCAGATATCTATGGCGAACGGCATGTCGGTCACGCTCGTAAAAAAATCGATATAGCCCTTTATCTCCTCTTCCGAATTGGCGACCATGGCGATCAGACAGGGAACTGCCGTCTCACGTGAGAAGCGCTCCACCTCACGAATCCGTTCTTCCGCGGCCCTCCGGTCAAATCTCCCCTCTTTTCTGCTTTCCAGAATGAGGTCACCTTTCTGAAACATGTTGCCGATGAGAAGAGGCGCCCGTTCCCCTGGTTGGCCGCCGACCTTCACGCCGCCGATCGTACAGACTTTCTGATCTCGTTCGTATCTGAACATGTCGTGGGTCCTCTCATTTGTTCTCAGGGAGAAGATGGGCGAGATGCGGAAACTTATCCTTCATGTTCGGTATCCACATGGCCTGGGCAAAGGCTTTGTTGAAGCCCGGTTCAAGGGTCAGTTCCAAGTACCGCACCTGGCGTGCGATCTCGTCGGCCTCTTTCCTCTTATCCGTGTTGAGAAGGGCCATGCGGGCCCCGTCTCCAGCGGCGTTGCCCACCGAGTAAATGTTGTCGAGGTCGCAGTCAGGGAAGAGTCCGAGCAGGGCGGCCGAGACCTTGTCTATGTAACTGCCGAAAGCGCCCGCCAGAATCACCTTGTCTATCTTCTCCACTCCCAGTGCACCCATCATAATCTTTGCACCCGCGTACATGGCACCTTTCGCAAGCTGGAT
Organism: uncultured delta proteobacterium; assembly: GCA_963821605.1. GTDB lineage: Bacteria > Desulfobacterota > Syntrophorhabdia > Syntrophorhabdales > WCHB1-27 > JADGQN01. The sequence continues at coordinate 248,498 of CAWGEZ010000038.1, forward strand.
CGCCCTCACATCATCCTGACAGATAACAATCTCCTGGCCAATCGATGTCTCCTGCGCCCAGGCGATCACGAATTCCGGTTGGCCGTTTACTTCGCGGTAACGCGGGCTCTTCGACTCCTTGTTAAATCGCCCCGTCCGGTCGATGATCCCGGCAAGGAATAACTGCGGCACAACGTCTATGATGGCCGAACCACAGATCCCTTTGGCACCGACCTCTTTAAGCTCCGTGTTCCAGCCTTCCTGATCAATCACCCTGAAGCGCACTTCCTTCGTATCCCTGTCAATGACGATCTTTTCGATGGCGCCTGGCGCCGCCCGCATGCCATACCTGATTTCGGCCCCTTCAAAAGCAGGACCGGTAGCGCACGAAGAGGAGATGAGCTTCTGCCGGTTCCCCAGAATAAGTTCCCCGTTGGTGCCGATATCGATGATCAGCTCTATGCTGTCCTGCAAATAAGGCGTTTCCGCTATCAACACGCCGACGTTGTCTGCGCCGACGAACCCGGCCTCAATAGGAAGCACGTGGATGTACGCCCCCGGAGCTATGTTGATCCCGTACGTCGCGCTTGACGCCTTCATCGCGACGCTCCGGAAGAGCTTGAGCCCAGGTCCGGCCTTCACGTCTATGGAGTGGTGTAGAGCCGGTGGGAACGGTGATCGCCCGATATTTCTCGGATCTATGTTGAGAAGCAGATGGTGCATGCAGGTATTGCCAACAATCGTCATGTCGACGATATCCGTCCGCCCGATACCCGCCAGTGCTGCCGCCTCCTCTGCGATTCCGTTCAGGCCGTCAAGTATCGCCCGGTTCATCTGCTCCAGGCCTTCGGGATGGGTGATCGTGTAACTGATCCTCGACATGACGTCCTCGCCGTAGACTACCTGCGGGTTCATCATCGAGGCGGTGGCAACCAGGCTGCCGTCGGTCAGGTCGCAAAGATAGCCCGCTACCGTTGTAGTGCCAATATCGACTGCAAGGCCGTAGGCCTTTTTCACCTCTCCAGGTTCTACCTTGATCACCTCTCTGCCATTCCACACCGAAACCGTCACCTTCCATTCGCCCAGGCGCACCTTCTCCTGCAAGGTTACAAGTACCTGGTAGTCGATGGTAAGACTATTCAGTCTATGTGCATTTTCGAGCTCGGCCTCAAGACGTTCCCAGTCTCCGCGTGGGTCTTCCAACGTGGCCGGCGTGAGCTCAACGTAATACTTCTTCGCAGCCGGTTTGAGATCAATCCTGATCTCATTGGCCGTCTTACGGACCACCTGCTTTCCCATGCGGCTTTCTTCTGGCACGAAGACCACGACGCTGTCCAGGACGTGTGCCTGGCAGGCCAGCCGGTATCCTGCTTGCTCCTGCTGCGGGCTGAAGAACTTTCTCTCTGAAGGCCCCATCGGGGAAAGGTGATCCCGGCTCGATTCGATCCCATATTTCTCGAAGATGCCCTCTTCAACCCGTACCTTGCACTTTCCACACATGGCCTTTTCACTGCAAATCCCTTCTATATCGACGCCGAGAGAAACCGAGGCCTCCTTCAGGGACCTCCCTTTTTCCACGTAGCCCCTGCGGCCGGACGGCTGAAAGATGACCATACATTTTTCGACGCTCGGCTGTCTTGTTCCATAATGTTCCTTTTCAAAACGCGTTACGAGTTGGTTCCATTGGTGTTACGAGTTACAAGGAACGTTGCAGTTGAGTTGCAAGAGACATCCTACGAAGACTTGACCTGAACTCTGGCAAGCAGGTTTCAAGGGAAGAGATTTCAACCAATCGAACGCAATTGCAACCATCTTTAGCACGTTATTTCTTCATCTCTTGCTCTTTCAACATCTTGAGCAGTCTCATTGCTTCATCAACCGCAGTGCCGGCGGTTTTTGCGTAGCCATCTGCCCCATATTTCTCCGCCACTTCCGGGCTCAAGGGAGCGCCGCCAAGCATGATGCGGACATTCGGATTCCTGGCCCGCAACTTCTTAATCACCTCCGGCATGGCGAGCATGCTGGTCGTCATCAGCGCTGAAATACCGACCACGTCGGAATCGGTCCTGATCTGTTCTTCAACAAATTTATCAAGCGGAACATCCTTCCCCAGGTCGTAGACGGTCCAGCCGGCCACTTCAAACATCAGCTTAACGAGGTTCTTGCCGATATCGTGCACGTCTCCCTCTACAACGCCGAGCACAATAGATCCTTTTACTTCTGATTTTCTACCGGAAGCTTCGATGGCCGGCTTCAGGATATCCAGGCCGGCATAGAGTGCATCGGCACAAAGCAGGAGCTCCGGGACAAAGTATTCCTTCCGGTTGTACTTTTCGCCAACCTCTATCATGCCCGCGGCCAGACCATCCATGGCGGCCACGAATGGGTCCATCCCTTCTTCCACGGGCAATCTTGGCCCACTTCGCCGTATCTTCCTCTTCGAATTGGACTACGGCATCATACAGCCCCCGTAGGATTTCTTTCGTTCTTTCTTCCGTAGCCATGCAAAGCTCCTCACCATTTCTTGAGAAGATCGAGACCGCCAGTAACAGGGTCCCGAATTGCCCTAATAGTATCTTAGAGAACGTTCTTCAGTCAAATTTGGACGGGTTTCGGAGAAGGTCTTCACCTCGCACAGCAGCGACTTGAAGCCGGGATAGCCCGAGATGGGATCGAGGTAATCGGGCTCGATCAGGAGATTGACGCTCGCTTCAGGGTAGTCGTGGTACATATTGACCACGCCCGGGGGAACCATCTCCGTAAGGTTCGCCCTCACCCTGATAGAACCCCGCGGTGTGGAGAGGCTGACCCAGTCTTCGTGAGCAATGCCTCTATCTTTCGCGTCCTGCGGGTTCATATCGACCATGGGGTCGGACCGAAGGCTGCGCATCCAGCCCAGACGGAAGGTTCTCGAATGGACAAACATCGGGAGCCGGGCACCTGAAGTGAGGATGAGGGGAAATGCCTTTGCAACCTCAGGAGTCGATCGCGGGCTCAGCCCTGGCTCCGTGTAGACCGGAAGAGCATCCTGCCCCACTTCCGCCAGGATCGTGGAGGTAAATTCCATCTTCTTTGAAGGGGTTGCAAAGCCTTGCTTTTCGTATTTGCGGAAGGGCGGCATCTTCACGTTGGGAACCGCATAGCCTGCCGGGTACTTCTTCAACTGTTTAACCGTCAGCTTTGTGGGCTCAAGCATCCAGTCTATGCAGGCTTCGTAGCCCTTCTGCATGAGGCCGTCTTCCGGCACCATCCTCGCCGCCAGGTCAAAGATGATGTCGGTGTCAGACCTTGACTCCCATTGAGGCCTGATAGCAGGTTGCGTCCATATGACGTACTGCTCGGCATAAAACTTGAGTTCGCTTCTCTCAAGAGAGGTGCAGGCAGGGAGCACGAGGTCCGCAAGCCGCGCGGTATCCGTCATGAAGATATCGACGTCCACGAGGAAATCGAGCTTTTGCAAGCTCGCTTCCATGAAATCCTGTCCGGGCCACATCCGGTGGTTAAGACCGAACCCCAGCATCGCCCGTATCGGGTAAGGCTTCCCGCTATTGATCTGGTGCGGTATGTGCACTGACTGGCCCTCCGCAACTATCTTGCACCAGGCGGGATAGCGATCCTGGCCGACGCGCGGCGGCATAGTATCCCAGGCCCTCGGCTGCTCAAACTCCGAGTCCCGCGTCACGAGGCCGTTGGCAACGTTGAGGTATCCGGGCCGCACAAGCGGATTCCCTCCCTCGACATCGTAATTACCCGTGAGTCCGACAAGCGCAATTATGGCGCGGTGGTTCTGCAGGCCGTTCGTATGGTGGGTGGTCGAATTTGGGCTGTTCAGCATGCAGGCGGGCCTGGCCGTGGCATAGAGCCGCGCAGCCTCGATGATCTTACCTGCGGCGACGCCCGTAATCTCCTCTGCGACATTCGGCGGAAACTCGCGCACGTAAGCACGGTACTCTTCAAAGCCGAGCGTGTAATTCTCCACGAAGTTCCGATCGTACAGGCCTTCTTCGATGATCACGTGGGCCATGCTGAGGGCAAGCGCGCCTGAGGTGCCCGGCCGGATGCGAAGGTGTATGTCCGCATGGGCCGTTAGAGGCGTAATCAAGGGTCCCACGTCGATGATCTTGAGCCCCTTTTCGCGCGCATCCAGGATCCCCCTTACAATGGCTGTGTTAGAATAGAAAGGGTTTCCGCTCCAGGCAAGAAGACATTTTGACCGCTCAATGTCAGGTCCGCCGAGCGGACCGTACGTGAGACCGTTAGCCAGATAACGCGCCTTTTGGCAGACGCTCGATTCCGTGCAAAAGTTGGGAGAACCGAAGTTGTGGGCGAGCCGCTTCACAAAGGGTCTCATCCATTTCGGGAACCCTACGTAGAAGACTATTGATTCAGGACCCGATTCTTCCCTTATCTTGAGCAGTCGGTTTGCTATGAGATCGAGAGCCTCCTTCCATGAAATGGGCACAAAGTGACCGGTGGCCCTATCCCCTTTTCTGATGAGAGGGGTGCGGATCCGGTCCTTATGGTAGACGTACTGCCGGGTGGCATTTCCCTTGGAGCAGAGCGTACCTTCGCTGTGGGGATTCTCCTTGGTTCCTTCAACTTTAACGATGACCCCTTCGTTCACATAGGCATCTATGCCGCAGTGTGAATGGGGGTTACAGATGGAGCAGATGGTTTTGCGAACTTCGATACCGGTTTGAGCACCCGGTATTTTGTCTCCTCCGAGTCGGCCATAGCTGTCGGTCATATGCTGTTCCCTCCGAAGATCATGCGTGGTCCAACAAGCATGCTATCTCGTTGTCCAAGCGGTTGTCAATACGCGGTTGGGCCGGGCGCACCATTTTCCATTTTCCTGCGGAATTGGGAGTAGTCACCTTCGTGCCGAAAGCTCAAGACAAGAAGGATGGGCCAGGCGCACTGCTTTCTCCGCTCTGAGACCTCCAAAGAACCGCTGCAGCTTAAATCACTGCCTATTCGTTTGAGGCACCTATGGTCTGGTCGTGTGGCCCCACCCTTCCTTCGCTTGCTGGTGCCTTCGTCTCTCACCCGCTCTAAGTCCTCCCTCCGCTCGCCTGTGGAACTCGCGCACGCCGGCCACGGTGGCCGGTCTTAGCGCTCAAACAATCCTCGGCGTGCGCCTACCATGGCGCACCGCTCCCTCCGTCCATAAGGCGGGTACCCGAGAGACTCCAGCAATGCTGCGCTCAGGAAAGGTGAGGCCACGCCCCTGACTTGATGCTCCGAGCAGTCGGTCTACTGCTCATTTCCATAAATGAATGATGGGCCGGAAGGACCTTTTCGGAGCGAACATCGCGGAAGGTCTGGGGACCCGTAAATGAAGACGAGCGGTGCCGTTCTTTGGCACGATGCGCCGGACTCCGAGGCATAGGCGACACGGGACAAAGCCGGTTTGCGAGCTGCAACAGAGACTTCACGTACGCGAGTAGGTTCGCACTCAAAAAGCATCGAGCGAATCGGAGCGTGCGCCCGGCTCATGGCGGGCGTGCTGGGTCAATGCTTCTGCGCTAGAGAGCGGAGAAAACGGTGCGCCCGGCCCATCCGCTTTATACTGGTTCTCTCCGCTTCTTTCCTATTATTTTGGTCTATGTCGGGGTTTCAGCTATGAGTTTCTTCAGAAGGGGCAGGATCCCACCGCCATCGAAGATCTCCTTCGGGGTGCCTTTCAGCGGCTTGAATGACACCGCCTTGCCGGTCTTTCTGTTTGTCACCATTGCACGCTCAAAATCAATCTCCATTGCATCTCCCTCGTTAAACAGGCTGCTTACGCCTTTGGCGAGTATGGGGTAGAGTCCGAGGGCCACACAGTTTCTCATGTATATCCTGGCCATCGACTCACAGACGATATAGCGGATGCCCAGCTCCTTCACAACCTCGGTGGCGTGTTCCCTGCTGGAGCCGCATCCAAAGTTGTTGCCCGCAACAATAACATCGCCCGGCTGAACCGTCTTATAGAACTCCGGAGCGACAGGCTCAAACGCATGCTTCTTCAATTCCTCCAGGGGGAGATGAAGCGTCGCCGCGGGGGAGATGGTATCGGTATCGATATTCTCCCCAAATTTTCTTGCCCTTCCTCGTATCGTATCCATCTACAGCACCTCCCTCGGGTCGGCTATCCTGCCCTTGATAGCAGAAGCAGTGACGGTGGCGGGTGAAGCCAGGAAAATCTCCGCTTCATTGCTTCCCATTCTCCCTTTGAAATTTCTCGGGGTTGCGGCAATACAGCGTTCACCGCTTGCCAGAACGCCTTGGATGCCCGTACAGAAACCACAGGAGGGATTCCCTATCATGACCCCGGCATCAAGCAAGGTGCGCAGGATGCCCTTATCCATCGCCTCCTTATATACCTCCCAGGAGGCGGGCCCAACCCAGAAGCGTACCTTCGGGTGCACTTTCTTTCCTTTCAGCATGTTTGCCGCTATTTCCAGGTCCTCGATCCGGCCATGGCAGCACGATGCTATCACCGCCTGATCGATGGGCACGTCTTTCACCTCCGACACCCCTTTTGCGTTTCCCACGCCGTGAGGCAGAGCCACCTGCGGTTCCAGGGCCGATGCGTCGATGACATAGGTTTCCGCATAGACGGCACCGGGATCAGGCTCCACCGGCTGAAACTCCTTGTCCGTTCGCGCCTTCACGTAATCGATCGTTTTCTGGTCCGCCCTGAAAAGACCGAACTTGGCTCCCAGCTCAACGGACATGTTGCTCATGGTAAACCGGGCATCCATGCTCAACGCATCGACTACCGGGCCTGTCCATTCGATAGCTTTGTACTGCGCAACCTCGGTGCTATATTTGCCCGCGATATACAGGATCACGTCTTTGGAGTAGACGCAGTCTGGTAGCTTCCCGACAATATCGAACTTGATCGTTTCAGGTACCATAAACCAGAGCTTGCCGGTCTGCATGACAAAAGCCATTTCAGATGCGCCGATGCCTGTTGCCGCCGCATTCAACGCTCCGTATGTGGTGGTGTGGGAATCAGCGCCGACGATCAGTTCGCCGGGCCTCACATGACCCTTCTCGTGGACGATCTGGTGACAGACTCCCGGAAAAAGGTCGTAATAGTACTTCACGTGCAGCTTATCCATCATTTCGCGGATCTGCTGCTGGCTTTCCGCGATCTCAAGCGAGGCGGCAGGCACATAGTGGTCCAGGACAGCCACTACCTTTTCAATGTCCCATATCCTTAAAGACGCGGGGTCTATCCCGGCTTTCAGCAGTACTCTGCGTACCATGCCGAGCATTTCGGGGATCATCGCCAGATCGATATTTGCGGTCACATAGTCGCCTGGAGAGAGAGTGCCGGAACCGGAGGCCCGGGCTAATATCTTTTCTGCAATCGTCATCATACAGCCAACTCCCTTTGCATGAATTTAGCATCCATGACTCTGAGAATTTTCTTCTCGCATCTTTGCGCGGTGTTTTCATCTTAACCGTAGCCTCGACCTTGACCGGGGCAGAAGGCTTCATTCGATCGATCACCACCGGGACTCTATCAAGCGTCAGGCGGCCGTCCTGAAACCTGGCTCTCGTATGCTGCGGTGGCTGTTCCGTGTCCCATTGAGGGAAATCCGCGCGATAATGACATCCGCGACTCTCCCTGCGAAAGAGTGCGCTCTCAGCAATAATATCTGCGCATTCAACCATCAAAGAAAATTCGATCGCTCGGACCCATTCGAGATTAAATCTCTTGAAGTTCGGTACGCTCACGCGCGACGCTGCCTCTTTGATGGCCGTTATCTCATGGATCGCTTTTTCGATACCGGTCTTATCTCTGACGACAAAAAGATAATCGTTCATCACCTGCTGCAGGCGCTTCTTGAGCGCACTCAAAGCAACCGCATCTCCTCTCGCTTCGAGGAACCGGAGCGCCCTCTCTTCCTCGTGAGCAACGTCCACGAATGCGGATCCCGGGGCGTCACGACGTTCTTCGGCAAACTTCGCAGCCTTCCTTCCCCGCCTGAAAGCCAAACACCATCATCTGGGCGAAACTATGACCGGCAAGACGCAATGCTCCGTGGACACCTCCCATTACTTCTCCGGCCGCGTAGAGTCCGGGGATGGTCGTCTCCGTCTTCTCGTTGACCCTTATCCCGCCCATGCAAAAGTGTGAGCCCAAGGCGATCTCTACTCTGTTCTCGCGCGGATCAATACCGAGGGATTTAATGAACTTCCTCCTGAGCTTCATACTCTTGATGGCGGGGGTTGGTTCCGGCGTGGTAAGACCTCGATGATCCACGTAAATCGGGCCATTACCTTTTTGCAGCTCATTGAATAGTTTTCGCACGAACAACGGGGAATAGGATTCTCCCAGATAAACAGCCAGGATCGGATTCCACGATGTCACCGTGCCTGTTCAAATAAGGGCCTTTCCAGAACTCCGGAAAGAACCTCAGGTTGAGGCATCGCGGATTGGCCGGAACCGGGACAAACTGCATCAATTCCATGTCGACCAGTTCAGCGCCCGCCAGATAAGCCATTGCGTGCCCGGTGCCTGACGCGTCCGTCGACACACCAAACGGGTTGTTGCTCGTGCGAGGGTAAAGTTCGCCCGCGGTCCCACCCGTCGCAATAATAAAGGCGGTAGCTTCTATTGCGAAGAATTCTCCTGTTGAGAGATTCAGGACGATTGCGCCGGAGACCTTCTCCCCGGTTCTGGTCAACCTGGTGATAAGAACGTCTTCCAGCAGCTCGACATTGGGCCGCTTGACCAACTCTCTTCTCAGCAGCGCCAGGGTCTCAACACCATGGACGGAGACAGCTTTTGGACCCAGAGGCCAGACAGAAACTCCGAGCTTTCTGAGCTGTTCAACAGCGTTGTGAAGCTCATTGACCATGAACCATGCGACGGGTTGATCGTTGAGAAAATCTCCAGCCGTGATCATCTGTTTGAACATCTCTTCGGGCGAGGAGAATATAGTTCCCCCGTTTCCGGTAGGCGTCAACCCGCTTTGGCTGATGGGGCCTTTACTTGCGACGATTATCTTCAGGGCCTGATGCCGGGAAGCCTCAAGGGCAGCGATCGCTCCAGCGCCCCCGCCGCCAATCACCAAGACGTCGCATTGATACGGTTTCCCGTTTTCGGTTTTCAGTTTCCAGTTTGACTTATTCACTGCTACACCTGGGCGGTCGCGAAGCGCACCGCTTTTTCTTCCCGTCACGCGTCCTTACAGGATGCTTCGCTATCACCCGTCACGCGTCACGGCTCTTTTACGTCAGCGCTTCCGGACCCTTTTCAGACACATAGATAGTGTTCCCCGTCATGACAGCACCCGTCTTTTGATCTTGAACGGCGATCCGCAATGCGAAGCACATGCCTTCTGCAATATCGGCCCGTCTCTTCGGCGCTCATAACGGGAAATTCCTTCAGGCCGAGACCGATGCCATTTGCGAGACCATGAACGGGTAAGCCATGCCTCTGCAGGCCATGCCCCTGACGGCCGGCAGCGGTTCGCCCGATCTGTTTGACAGCCTCTTTATAGAATTGAGCTGTTGACTTTCCAGGCTGCATCGCAGCCGCGACCCGTTGATACAACTCGTTCGCCTTTTCATCGTCTGCTTTCACAAGGGATGACTTCTCAGCAACAAAGGTCCTGATACCCTCAGCCCAATAACGTTCAAACGATGCGGCCAGATAGACAATGACGGTCTCGCCTGCAGATAGGGGAGCCTCAGCCGCAGGCCTGAGAGCCCATGCCGCATCTCGCGGCTTTGCCAGGAGGATTCTCACATCTTCCGCCCCCTGAAGGCGCAGGGTCCAATCAATCTTCGCCTCCAGGCCCCTTTCGTCCATATGCGTCAAAACCATACCGGGTATCGCACCAAATGCGTTACTCACCAGCCGGGACGCTCGCCGGATCTGGTCGCATTCTCTGTCGGATTTGATCATGCGCATATTTCTTATGACGTGACCGGCGTCGACTACCTCACACGCTTTTACGCCTTCAACGAGACGCTGCAATTCCCGGTAGGACATCAGTTCACGCAGTCCAACGAAACCAATCTTCGAAGGGATGAGCCTACGCTCCTGCAGATAATTCACGCAGTCACCCGCCAGGCTGCCTGTGGAGGAAAAGACGCCGGCCAGGGACGATCTGACATCGTCAATCCACGTCACCCTTTGACCGAGCTTCAGTTCCCGCGAGCTGCCTTCGAAGAATAGGGTGAGATCGCCTTTCCGGGGGATGCTGACAAGGGCTCCTGCCGTCAGCTTTGTTACAAAGTTACTCACATAGCACTGATTGCCATAGTCGTTGACGCCGGAACCATAGACAAGCAGGACGTCGATCCCTTCTTTCGTCATCGCCTTTCTGATTTTCGCGACTCTCTGCAGGAATTCGCGCTTCGGCATATTGATCTGGTCCCACACGTCCCGGCCCCTTTTTAATATCGGCTGAAGCGTTTCCAAGCTCGTATCCATCTTTATCTCCAAGCTCTTATCCATCTTTACACCTCTTTTGCCAGGACATTGATGGGTTCTTTGGCCATCGTCTTTCTGATTGTAGTCACTTTCTGCGGGGCTCGCTCCATATCTACACCTCTTTCGCGTGAAGTCTTGTCAGAGACTCCTCGAGACGCTCAAATCCTTTGTCGGTGACCAGGACCGTTTCACCGCAGGCAAGGTAACCTGTCTCAGGAAGGTATTGATTCGGATGAACAACCACCACCTGGCCTTTCTCGAAGTTGGCTTCGGTCTCATCGTCGATAACACCGCCGGGCGCAATTGAGCCCACGCCCATCCCGTGCCCTCGTGCCCTCATATAAGGCGGGGCACAATATTTCGCGTAGCCCGCCTCAGCGATGACCTTATTCATCGCGATGGCCATGGAGGACGCCGGCTTTCCCGGCTTAATCATCTTCAGCGACTCCTGCAGGGCATGAACAAGCATGTCATACTTTTCCACAAGCAATGGGCTGGCTTTTCCCAGCACTATCGTCCTGCAGATCTGCAGGACCTGGCCATCCACAACAGGCGATATTTCAGCGATAACAATATCCCCCTCCATCAGTCTTCTATCCGTGGCGGAATGCATTGCCAGGTTATGGTTTCCTGAGCTCAACAGGTTGAAGTTATCGTCGGCGCCGGCAGAGCGCATGGCCAATTCCATTTCCGCCAGAAGCTCGTATTCCGTTATGCCGGGCCGGGCGTATCCGACAAATGCTTTATAGCCCGCATCGGCGGCACGACCGGCCTTCCTGGCATTCTCAATCTCCGCGTCCGTTTTCTTTCGTGCTATCTCCGTAATGATCTCATCAGCGGGCACAAGGTTCGCGACCTTTCTCGGTGCCGTCGTAAACTTCCGTCGTCATCTCCCCGGAGCCCGCAAGGCCTATCGATCCCGTTATGCGTAATTCCTTGATGGCCTTCTTCAGATCATTCACGAACGCCGACAAAGACGTGCCTCTTACATCCCTGATCCAGCTCCTCGAAGAGGAACGCGCCGCGTCGGATGCCGGAGTCACGAGCAGCAGTATCGTCTCCAGATTTCGAAATCACGGCTGCGTTCCTGGGACCGAGCGGCTTGCATCCCGAAAAATAATGGAGATAATTGGGGCGCAATATATTCGCGGCCCCATTTGAATAAACGATCAATCCATTGAGCCCTTTTTGGTTGAGCAACTCAACGGCCTTCGTCAGTTTCACGCGATCCGCAGCCATCCGCCCCCTCCCTATTTCAACAGCTTATATTCGCTCTTGCGACTCTTTATGTAGGCCGCAATACCACCCGCTTCCACTATTTTCATAATGAAATCAGGATAGGGTTTTGCCTTGATTTCTTCGCCCGTGGTTAAATTCTTGATCTCGCCCGTATAGATATTGATCCGGACCTTGTCGCCCATGTGCAGCTTCTCTACTTCTTTGCCGATATCGAATATGGGCAGACCGGCGTTGATGGCGTTTCTGTAGAAGATCCTGGAAGCGCTGTAGCAGAGGACAGCGCCAATGCCTTTCTTCTTGAGGAAAGAAGGCGCGTTCCTGGATGAGGAGCAGCCTAAATTAGACCCGCCTACCCATATGTCGTCCTTCTGGACCTTCTTCGGGAAGTCGGGAATGAGGAGTTCGCCTATGTGCTCAAATATGATGTCTCCACCTTCGTGAAGCCACCTGCTCGGCGTGATACTTTCAGTATTGACATTATTGCCGACCCTCCACACGTTACCTTCGATACGTCCTTTTTCAGCTGTCTTTGCAGTCATTCCGTAACCTCCTACAAGTATTTCCTGGGGTCAGCGATCTCCCCTTCAATGGCTGTGGCAGCGCAGGTAGCGGGCGAGGCAAGGTAGGAATAGGAGCCCTCCGCCGTCCTACCGAGCCAGTTTCTCGGCCCGGGGTGCATCTGCACCTCTGCGGGTGCCAGGTGGCCGATGCAGAGCGTCTGACAGGTCCCACAGAAAGGAGGATAAAGGTCGCACCCGCTCTGTATGAAAATATTGGTTAGCCCCTCGGCCGCGCATTGCTTGTTGACTTCGACGGTGCCGGGGATGATCAATGTGCGCGCTTTGACCTGCCTGCCCTTGCAGGATTTTCGCTGCCTCCCTGAAATCGTATATGCTTCCGCCCGTGCAGGTCCCGATGCAAACCTGGTCCACCTTCACCCCCAACACGTCGGACAGGGACTTCGTATTCTCCGGCGATGAGGGCGTACAGACCTGCGGCTCCAGGTCGGAAACATCAAACCTGTGTATCTTTTCAAATTCCGCACCGGGGTCGCTCTTGACAACTTCGTATGGGACTTTGACCCTTCCCTTTTCGTACTCCAGGGTGATCGGGTCGGGCTCGATGAAACTGCATTTTGCCCCGAGTTCCACGGACATCAGAGAAAAAGGGAACCGCAGGGGCACGGGCAGGCTGTGGATGTAAGAACCATCCCACTCAATGGAACTATAGACGGACGCATCCAGTCCTACTTCCTTCACGATATGCTGGATCACATCCCGCGGATAGACACCTTTCTTTGTTTTTCCCTCGATCACGTATTTGTGCGTCGTCGGGACCTTGAACCAGAGCGTTCCTTTCAGGAGGACTTCCATCATTTCATTTCCGGCTTGCGTGGAGATGGCTCCGACTGCGCCATACGCCGTAGCATGGGAGTCCGCGAACAGGCAGAGGGCCCCGGGGTACGCATATCCCTCTTCCATGATGAGGATATGGCAAATCCCCGTGCCGAAATCAAAGACCCTGATGCCCATCTTCTTGGCCCACTCCCTGGAGATCTTCTGATTCTCGGCAAAGTGGTCACTGACCGCCGTGCAGAAATGATGGCTCAAGAACATCCCCACTCTGGTGGGGTCCCACACCCCGGCCAGTTCTCCCGCCTCCTCAAAAATTTTGAAGATGAGCGCATCGTTGCCTTCATGAAAGCCTACATAGTCGACGTGACATGTTATAAAATCCCCTGGCGAAACCTTATCCACACGATCTACCGCATGCTTCATTAGAATCTTTTCAACAGCTGTAAATTCCATAACCAGTTCACCTCTCAAAAATAGTGTTTAGTGTGCGTGTTAAGTAAATCCTGTTACAGGTTACGGACAAACCCGTTACATGTTACAGGTTCCACAAACACCTAAGCTAGTCTGCAACCTGCACCTTGTAACTTGTAACTTCTTGGCATGTAACATGTAACAGATCCTTCTCCCTTTACCTTCATATCACCGTGGGTGCAAGAAAACGAGACTGATCCAGGGAATGTAAGTAATCACAAACATGCCGACGAGGAGCAGGAGAAAGAAGGGAACCACCCCTTTGATAACCTGTTCCAGCGGCTCTTTGCACACCACACTCATGACAAAGAGATGCATACCGATGGGAGGCATGAGGAACGCGAGCTCCATATTAATGGTCATGAGGATACCGAAGTGAATGCCGCTGATGTCCAGCTGTTTCAGCACCGGGTAAACGATAGGCACCACGATCAGGATTTTCGTGGCAGGGGCAAGAAAGCTCCCCATGATGAAAATAGCGATGTTCATCATGGCGAGAAACATCCAGGGCTTAAGATCGTAAGCCATTATGAATTCGAGGAGCCTGTTGGAAAGCTGCTCCACCGTCACCAGAAACCCGAAAAGGGTTGCGGTCATGATGATGAAGTAGATCATGGAGGTGAGCACGACCGAATCCTTGAGCATCATGGTCAGATCTTTGATGCCTGTGTTCCGGTATAGGGTGCAGCAGACGAAAACCGCGTAAAAAACGGCCACGACCGCTGCCTCTGTAACGGTAAAGATACCGCGTATAAATGCCGCCCATGATCAAAAGCGGCATGAGCAGGGCCCAGATGGCTTTCTTGAACTTCACCGCTACGTCTGGCCAGGAGAACTTGTCCTCCGGATCGGGGGTGCCGAAGCCATGTCGCCTGCACAGGTAATAGACCTGGACGCACATGGCGAGTGCAAGGAGGATGCCGGGCAAAAACCCGGCAATGTAGAGGTCGGAGATAGACTCGCCAGAGACGGCCCCGTAGATGATCAGGATAGTCGAGGGCGGGATGAGAATATCGAGGGTGCCTCCCGCCCCGATAAGTCCCATACAGAACGTTTTCGGATAGCCCTTCTCCATCATCCAGGGAATGGCAATAAGGCCGAGTGTCGCAGCCAGTGCCGCACTCACCCCTGATATAGCTGAAAAGATGACGGCGGCAAACATGACGGCGATGGCAAGCCCGCCATGCAGCCGCTTCAGCATCGCATAGCCCAGTTCCAGGAGCGGCCGTGCAAGGCCTCCCTTCATCATCAGGTTGCCGGCAAAGATGAAGTAAGGGATCGCGATCAGGGTAAACCTATTGATGCCCCAGAATAACTTCGGAGCAATCGCATTTATTTTCATCATGTTAAAAGAAAGGAGCACGACGAGCGAGGCCACACCCATCGCGAATCCGACCGGCATGCCGAGAAAGAGCGTAACCATGAGCATCACGAGCAGCGCCAGCGTGATGTCGATATTGGTCGTCAGCATCCACATGAGGATGACCGAGAGGATGATGAGACCGTAGACCAGGGGATCTTTCCATGCCTTCTGACCGCTCAGTTTGCCCCAGAGCATGGCGAGCCGCTCGATCATCCGGAGACCGATGAGAATGCCGCCTCCGGGCATGATCAGGAAAGGAACCCACATGGGGATTCGTAAGGCGCTTTCCGAGACAACCCCTGTGGCATACGCCTTCTGTACGGACATGAACCCGCCCCAGATGGTCACCGCTATGAAGGCAAGACCGATTATCGTGTGGTAGAAGTTGAGGATGTTCTGCCGCTTTTCGGAAAAACGGGTGATGAGAACATCGACCCGCACGTGCTCATCGGTTTTGATGAGCGCGCTGATGCCGAAGAACGTGCACCATACTATGGCCCAGACTGCCGTCTCATCCGACCAGTCGAGCGGCCAATGGAAGACATACCGCGCAACGACACTATACATGGAGAGGACGAGGGCGAAGGCGAGGAGGAATCCGGAGATCCAGTTTTCAGCGGTATCCCAGACCGCAATTATTCGTTGGAGGGGACCCCGCGCGTCGGGTCCGACAGGTGGTATGGGTTCGGCCGTTTCGATCTCAGCCATCTGCGCAAGCCCTTATTTTTTTTGCTTGCTCAGTTTTTCAGCTTCCTGCTGGGTCTCTTTAATAAGATCAGGACCGATCATGGGAGCAAACTCCGTGTAAACAGGCTGCAAAGCCTTCTTCCACGCAGCTTCCTCAGCCGGCGTCTGGGTATAGAGCTGGCACCCTTTCGCGACAATCTGCTGCAACAGCTGCACGTCCTGCTCTGCCATCTCCTTGCGCTGCTCCTTCATCAACCGGTCCGTTGCCTTCATGAGTCCCGCACGGATATCGGCCGGGAGTTTGTTCCACCATTCACTGCTCGCGATAAGAAAGCCAAAGGAGGCATTGAGCATATGCGGGTTGGTGACGTACTTCTGGACGTCGGAATATTTCCGTATGATGAAGACGGTAGCCGGCGTGATGGCGCCATCGATAACACCCTGCTGGAGAGCTGAATAGGTTTCTTCCGATGCGGTCACTACTGACATGGCGCCGAGAGCTCTCAGACAGGAAGCGCCCATTGGACCGTAGGAGCGCAACTTCAGACCCTTGAAGTCTTCAACGTTCTTTATGGGATGTTTGCTGTTGCTGACTATGTTCGTTCCCGAGCTGACAGCGCCCATGAATGATATCCCCTTCTTCTCGACCTTGCCCCAAAGTTTCTTGCCAACCGGCCCGTCCATGATCTTGTAGGTAATATCCGGGTTCGGAAAGAGGTAGGGGAGTGTTAACATCTGCATGGAGGGCTCTATCATGTCGAGGGCGGAGCCGATGACATAGGCTATCTGGCTTTCCCCCTTTTGAAGAGCCTGCGTCTCCTCCTGCCCGGTGAAGAGCTGCGCTGCGGTATAGGTGCGCACCCTGATCTTGTCTTTCAACTCCTCCTGGGCATACTTTGCAAACCGCTCAATGCCTTCACCCAGCTGCTGCTGCTTCAACTGGATGGTGGTGACCTTGATATCTATCGGCGCCGCGTTCGCATTGGAAAAGATCACAAAGAAGCCAGCCAGAACAAACACCGTCATTGCCACAACAATCGATGCCCTCTTCATTTGCTACCCCCTTCTTCTCGTCTTTTGCCCCAGTGATATCCCGTGCCTATCACGTTTCCACATTCAGCCGATTTCTGACGGTTGCGACTACTGCACCAGTGTGCCACGCTCACTATGCATCATACATTGTGATGCGGCGGTTAGTCCAGTGTGACCGACGCGCCAAGGGTGATAAACACCTTAAATTTATTCTATATGAATATCAAGATATTATGCCAATGAGAACAATCGGAAAGCAGCAAGGCCCTAGTTTCCCGACTGCTGTTCGCGAAACTGACTTTTTTCTTGATCGGTTTTGTCAAGTTATATAAACTTTCCGTGGAATGCTCCACATTATCTGACAGGAGACGATAGTATGGATGAGAGAAAAGACCATCAAACGAAGAAACGAAGGAAAAGAAAAATTCCCTGAAGGTTTCCCGTCGTGACTTTCTGAAGGGAATGGCAACGAGTGCCGTTGCCGCAGCCGTGACCACGCTTCCAACCCCTGCGGTACCCGAGGCGGAGGCCGCGGTGCCGTCCGGAATGAAGGAAGCTCTCATCGCACTCAACATCAACGATAAAGTCTACCGGATCAAGGTCAAGTCAAACTGGACCTTGCTCGATGTCTTGAGGCGGGAACTCGATCTCACCGGGACCAAGAAAGCGTGCGACCACGGAAACTGCGGCGCATGCACCGTGCTTGTCGACGGCAAGGCGGTCTATGCCTGTTCTCTGCTTGCGATCGGCATGGAGAATAAGAAGATCTTCACGGTCGAGGGGCTGCGCGAAGGCGAAAAGCTCCACCCCATCCAGAAGGCCTTCTCCGAACAGGGCGGATACCAGTGCGGTTTCTGCACGTCCGGACAGATGATGGCTGCCAAGGCCCTGCTCGACAAGAACCGGAAGCCCACCCCCGATGAGGTACGAATGGCGATGGCCGGCAACCTCTGTCGCTGCGGCGCCTACCCGAAGATCATCGAATCGGTCTTGAGCGCAGCCGCCAAGCTCAGAGGAGGGGCGTGATGGCAAAAGAATTCAAGGTCATCGGCAAGAGAGTGGAACGTGTGGACGCCTTCGAGAGGCTGACAGGCGAGGCGAAATATGCCTCCGATGTCTATCTCCCGGGCATGCTCTACGTAAAAATCCTGCAGAAGTCCCCATCCCCATGCGAAGGTCCTGTAAGATCGATACGACAAAGGCGACAGGCGCTTCCGGGGGTGAAGGCCATTCTGACCCCGGACGACGTGCCCGACTACGCTATCCATAGCAGGCAAACGCGCTCCGTATGCTCGTGATGCCTGTGCTTGCGCGTACGGCCCGGTACGCAGGGCGACGAGATCCTTGCGGTTGCAGCCGTGGACGAGGAGACCGCGGAGAATGCGCTGGAGTTGATCAAGATCGACTATGAAATCCTTCCCTTCGTGCTGGACGCGGAGGAGGCAGTGAAGCCCGAGCGCCCCGCGCATCTATCCTGAGGGCAATGTGATACGCGAGAAGATCGACACGTTGGTGCGCGGGAACCTGGAGGAGGGATTCAAGCAGGCAGACGTTATTCTTGAAGAGAAGTATCAGACACACATGATCCAGCATACGACCATGGAGCCCCGAGTCACGGTGGCCGCATGGAACGGGAAAAAGCTGACGATCTGGGATTCCGGCAAAGGACCCTTCGGCCTGCGCACCGATCTTGCCCAGGCCCTCAACATAAAAGTCAACCAGATCAGGGTCCTTACCCCGTATATCGGCGGCGATTTCGGTGACAAGGGCAGGGTGGAGAGACAGCATGTCATCTGCGCCCTTCTGGCGAAGAAGACCGGACGGCCGGTCAAGCTGGAGTTCACGCGGGAGGAGAACTTCCTCGCCACGCACCACCGCTATCCCACGACCTGGTATCTAAAATATGGCGCGAAGAAAGACGGCACCTTGACGGCCATCCAGGTGCGCCTCTATGCGGACATCGGTGCCTATTACCATATGGATTTCGCCTATAACTCCCTGGAGGTCCCGAAGGGGGTCTACCGGTGTCCCAACGTGAAGCTGGAAGGCTACAACGTCTTTACCAACAAACCGGAGGCAGGTCAGATGCGCTGCGTCGGCCATCCGGCCGGTATGTTTCCGCAGGAGGTTCATATGGACCGCCTGGCGGAAAAGCTGGGAATGGACCCGCTGGCGTTTCGCCTGAAGAACTATGCGCGGAAAGAGGACGGCGACCAGGACAGGAAAATCCCCTTTACGAGCTGCGGCATGGACGAGTGCGTTAAGCTGGCGTCCGAGCAGTTCGGCTGGGCAGCCAAGTGGAAGAAGCCCGGGTCGAGCTCCGGTCCCGTGAGGAAGGGGGTCGGCGTTGCCTTCCAGTCCTGCAGGCACGGATCGATCTTTGGGCCCATGTCCGCCGTTATCAAAATGGATCCGGACGGCACCGTGGAGCTGATGAACGGGCTCAACGACACCGGAGGCGGGCAGAAGACGACCATGGGAATTATCGCGGCGGAGGAACTGGGCGTGCCGTTCGACGCAGTGCAGGTGACGACCGGCGATACGGACTCCACCACCGACACGGGAGTTGCGGGAGGCAGCCGCGGCACTCCCTTCGGTGGGCCTGGCGGTCGTCGCCGCTGCACGGGATGTGAAGAATCAGTTGCTCGACGTTGCAGCCGAAGCGTTGAAGAAGAAAAAGGAAGACCTGGAGATCAAGGATGGCCGATATTCTGTCAAAGGGGAGAATAGATCGATCTCCTTACCAGGAGATCCTTTCGAAAAGCCCCAACCCCATCGTGGGACGCGGTTCCGGCAAGGCGCCGCAGGGCGTGGCGACCCATAGCTTCGGTGTCCACTTCGCCGAAGTGGCGGTGGATACGCGGACAGGTAAGGTCAAGATACTCCGACTCGTTGCGGCGCACGACGTGGGCCGGGCGATCAACCGTATCGGAGTTGAAAACCAGATCCAGGGCGGGGCCGATCATGGGGATCGGCTTCGGCATGCTGGAGAGACAGTATATAGACGGCCAGACAGGCATCTGCATCAATCCCAACATGGTTGATTTCAAGATCCCATCTATCCTCGATGTGCCCATGGTTGAGCCAATCATCGTGGAGCCGGACGACCCGGTCGGGCCATTCGGCGCCAAGGGCTGCGGTGAGCCTCCCTACGGCGTGCCGGCACCGGCCATTGCCAATGCGATTTATAATGCCATCGGGGTGCGTTTCACCGAGATCCCGATCAATATCCGGTCGGTCCTCGACGGGATGGAGAAAGGCTCGAGGATAAAGGAGAAAGGAGCAGTCGATGAAAGGTTTTGACTATTATAAGGTGACGACGGTATCCCAGGCGATCTCTCTTCTGGCCAGGCACGGGGACAAGGCCGCCCTTCTTGCAGGCGGCAGTGACATGCTTGCGATGATGAAGGACAGGGTCGAAGGTCCGAAACTTCACGCTCCCCTGCACGTTCTCGATATCAGGGGGATCAAGGAGCTGAGTTATATCCGGGAGGAGAAGAATCACGTTGAAGATCGGTGCGGCCACGACCATAAGTGACATCGCCGCCTCCCCGCTCATTGTCGGCAGATACCCACTTCTCGCCCAGGCTGCCGGGCAGGTGGCGGTTCCCCAGATCCGCAACGTCGGCACCCTGGGGGGTAACCTCTGCCAGAGGCCGCGCTGCTGGTACTTCCGGGGAAAGCCGTTTAAAGACTGTTTCCGCAAAGGAGGGAACAATTGCTATGCCCCAACGGGTGAGAATCAGTATCACGCCATCTTCGGCGGAGAGAACTGTTACATGGTCTGTCCCTCCGACATGGCTCCGGCCCTTGCGGCCCTCAATGCACGGGTGGAGATAGCCACTGCCAAGGGAAACAAGCTGATTCCCATCGAGCAGTTCTATATCAGACCCGGCAAGAATATACTCAAAGAGACCATCCTCGGCCCTGCTGAGATGGTGGTGGCCGTGGAGATACCTGCGTTGGCTCCGGGCTCCAAAGGCACGTATCTCAAGTTGAAAGAGCGGCAGGCGTTCGACTTTGCGCTTGTGAGCGTGGCTGCGATGGTCGTCGTGAAAGGCGATGTCGTCTCGGATGCGCGGATTGTCTTTGGCGGCGTCGCGCCTTTCCCCCTGCGCGCGAACCGGCGCCGAGGCCGCCCTCAAGGGAAAGAAGATCACGGATGGCATGACTGCCGCTTGCGAAGCCGCGGTTAAAGGGGCTGAACCGTTGAGCAACAACGGTTACAAGGTGAAGGCGACCAAGGGCCTGTTGGAACAAGCCCTCAGCTCACTAGCGTAATAAGGGAGCAGGCCGGAGAACACCGTTTTCTCTGCGCTCCACTATTATTTTTGTTGGCGGGTGGCAGAACCACTCGTCTCCACTTACGGGTCCCCGGACCTTCCGCAACGCACGCCAAGAAAAAGTCCTCCCCGGCCCGCACATTTATCGCAGCTATTTGCATGAGTAATTGTAGTGCTGGTTCTCCTGAGCCCGACATGGTAACTGGAAAAGTTCCTTGCGGCAGTGGCGGAACCTTTCCTGAGCGCAGCCGGGTACCCGCTTGCGGGTGTGGAGTCTCTCGGGTGACCCGCCTTGGGCCGGGGGAGCGGTGCGCGAGAGCAGGCAGGGCGAGGACTGTCCGAGCCCATGCCTGAAGAGACAGGCATGGGTGAGTTCCGCAGCCCAGCGGAGGGAGGACCTAGCGCGGGTGAGAGACGGAGTGCCGAGCAAGCGAAGGAAAGGTTGCGCCACTGCCGCGACGAGGCCAACAGTGGACCTGCGGGCGGTCTTTTCATCAGGTTCTTGCACTGTTCAAAAGTATATAGGGCTGGATAAGTTGGCTGGCCATTGTTATAGTTTGTAGCAGTGGTCGAACACATGAGTGATATGGCGTCCGGTAATAAGAACGAGAAGCGCGCGCCGACGGAGGCTTCGGTCTCGTTCGGTTTCCGTAAGGTTACGGAGGCTGAGAAGAGAAAGCTCGTGGATGAGCATTTCGATTCCATCGCCACGAAGTATGATTGGATGAATACCGTCCTGAGCTTCGGCCTCCATTATCTATGGAAGCGGATTGCAGTGCGAATGTCGGGAATAAAGGCTGGTGACATCGTACTAGACGTGTGCGGCGGCACTGCCGACCTCGCGCTCCTGGCGGCCGATCTGGTGGGCAGCACGGGCTATGTGGTCGTCTACGATATCAACCACGCCATGATGCAAAGGGGGCGGACCAAGGTGGCTGATTCAGGGCTGGCTGGACGCATTCTGTTCGTTCAGGGAGACGCAGAGCGTATATCATTTCCGGATGGCTCTTGTGACGCTGTCATGGTGGGCTTTGGGATACGCAACTTCGTGCACCTGCAGGAGGGACTCAGGGAGATGCACCGGGTACTGAAAAAGGGGGGCAGCTTTACGTGTCTGGAGTTTTCAAGGCCTGACCCCCCGTGGTTTCGGGCACTCTACAATTTCTATTCTTTCGTCATCATGCCCCTGGCGGGCAGCATTCTGGCCGGATCCCGCAAAGCTTACACCTATCTGCCGGAGTCAATCCGCCTCTTTCCACTTCCCGATGAGCTCTCGGCAATGCTCCAAGACATAGGTTTTTCAGCGGTCACCTGCAAACGGCTCACGAACGGCATCGCCGTGGTTCATCGCGCCGAAAAGGGTTAGCCATCCGGGAGAAGAGCGTTGCCAAATCGCAATTCGTCAGAGGAAACTTCCGCGAAGCTCAACTGGGGTGAGCGCCTTGCGGTAAATACGCCTGTGCGTGTGCTCCAGCAAGGTGTCGAGATCAGCTGGATGGCAAGAGTCTGCCAGGCCAGAGGTTTTGCCCGCGCACTGGAGGTAGGCTGCGGCCGCGGCGCCGGGGCTCGGCTCATCAAGAGAAGATTCAAACCGGCCGAGCTTCATGCCACAGATCTCGACGTTGAGATGGTGCTCAAGGCAGTTCGGTATCTCTCGTCAGGGGAAAGGGAGACGATTCACCTCTGTGCCGCTGATCTGCTTGCCCTACCCTACCCCACCGGTTCGATGGACGCGGTTTTTGGGTTCGGCGTGCTCCATCACATCCCTGATTGGCGTGGCGGGCTTAAGGAAGTGACCCGCGTATTAGGGCCCGGCGGCTTCTACTTCCTGGAAGAGATCTACCCAACACTCTATCAGAACTTTCTCACGCGGCACATTCTCGTCCATCCTCATCGCGACCGCTTTGACGGCAATGACCTCAGGCTTGCCCTGGAACGAGCAGGCCTTTCCCTCATCGCCGAATGGGAAGTGAAGTACGTCGGGATCATAGCAGTAGCCCAAAAAGGACCTGACGCAAAAATGTAGGTGAACGGTCGCGCCATTCCTTCCGCTCACACCCACAAGCGGGTACCCTGCTCCATGTCTAGTAGCGATAGCGATAGCGTAGCATCCTGGAAGGAAGCATCCTGTAAGGAAGCACCCTGTAGCGATAGCGTAGCATCCTGTAAGGATAAGGGAGCATCGCAATTGACATGCTCTAACGACAGGCTTACATTTGTTGCCATAGCCCCATAAACAAAAGTTCCATTGAGATCCCGTATGTTAAGTCGGATGCCGGAAGACCAGTATATCAACGTCGGTGGTCTTAAGACACGCTACTGGGCGTTAGGAGATAAGGGTACGAGCGTGGTTCTGATCCACGGTCTCGGCGCCTCGGCCGACATCTGGATGCACAATGTCCAACCCCTGGCAAGCCGGCATCGACTGTATGTCCCCGACCTCCCTGGTTTCGGCGGATCTGACCAGCCGGAACCTTCATTTTCCCCGTTCGATTATGCCCGCTTCCTTGACGATTTCATGCGCCTATTGCACATTGATAAGCCGAACCTTGTGGGCCACTCCCTCGGCGGCGGCATTGCACTCCATTATGCGCTTCGCTTTCCCGAAAACGTGAACAAACTGGTGCTGGTGGATAGCGCGGGCCTCGGGAAGGAGGTGATCTGGACGCTAAGGCTCATGTCGCTTCCCTTAGTGGGTGAACTATGCTCCCATCCCACTCGAAAAGGGGTGGAGCTCTTTTTTAAATTTGCTGTCCGTAATCGGGTTCTCATAACGAAGGACTTCGTAGAGCTGTATTACCATTTCTTTTCCAGACCCGGATTCCAGAGCTTCCTCTTGCGGATCGTGCGTCTGGTCGTTACGGTGCGAGGTGCGCGAGAAGAGATCCTGAAGCCCATTGTGGACAATCTGGAGAAGATCAAACAGCCTGTACTGATCATTTGGGGCAAAGAGGACCACGTACTGCCCCTCAAGCATGGCTACTTCGCCAAACAAGAGTTGCCCAATGCAACGTTGGAAATCGTCGAAGGGTGCGGACATCTCACATTTTTTGAACGGCCGGATGTATTTAATAGATTGGTCCTCACATTTTTGAGCTGTAAATAGGCCAGACCGCCCGTGCTTTGAACTGCCGACTTGCGCCACTCTTTTTTGATAACGTCCGGGCAACCGGCACCGGGAACGGTCAAGACCGTTGACGATCCACACAGAAATGCTTATACGTGGATTTATCAGAGTTGGAAGATTAATCGCCAGCACTCTGAGCCCTACCAGGCGAGGTACTGTGATGCAAGTCTACATTGCGCATCCTGCCTTCACAGAAGGGCAGACGGAGTTCAAGGAACGGTTCATTGCCCGGCTGAAGGAACATCTTGGCAAGCTTAAAGATTGCGAACCGATCACCCTCATCGACCCTTTCCACTACGCGCCTAACGTTGAAGGAAGCATAGAGCATAAGCTAGCTTCGTCCAGGGAGATCAAGAAGACGTGCCTCAACCTGCTGGACGGGTGCAAGCTCCTCATCGCAGTGGTGGATGACAACGACACGGGCACGGCATTCGAGGCGGGCTACGCTCACCGCATGGACATTCCGATCATCCTCGTATCGAAAGGTACCTGCGACTCGGCAAACGCCATGCTCCTCGGCTCAGCCCATGCGAGGTTCGACAATGTCCTCGATGAATTCCAGCTCTCCCTGCTTGCCGGCCTGATCGAGTGGCACTACCTCCGCCTCTCGGGACCGCGGCTCGTTCCGGGAAAGGACTGATAACGTTGGACATAAGGAGATAAAGATGCCGGGTAGTTACGTCGGAGGAGACTCACAACAGACCAAAGCCGATTGAGGGGGTAAGCACCGGTACAGCGGGATTCGTCGGTCTCGCTGAGAAAGGCGTGGACAATAAACCTGTTCTCATTACCAGTTGGGCGGAGTTTGTGCAGGAGTTCGGGAGGTACACGCCTGATACGCCTTATCTCGCCCCTGCCGTCTGCGGGTTTTTTGAAAATGGCGGAAGCCGCTGCTTCGTGGTCAAGACTGCGGGTACGGACTACATGGGCACGGATAACGGAACGGGGAACTCCACCGGTCTTGCGGTGCTCAACGAAATTGATGAGATATCCATCGTCTGCATCCCGGGAATCACCTCCCCTGAAGTCCAGAATGCCATGATCTCCCACTGTGAAAAGAATAGATACCGGTTTGCGATCCTCGATTCCATTAAGGGGACTACCGTCGACGGAATAAAGGCGCAGAAGGAGGCTGTGGTCTCAGAGAGGGGCTACGGAGCGCTTTACTATCCCTGGATAAAAGTATCTATCGAAATAACAAAAGACGGCAAGATCAACACGATACAGGAGCTTGTCCCTCCCAGCGGATTTATCGCCGGAATCTACGCACGGACGGACATTGCGAAGACCCCTGCCAGCGAACTGGTACGCGGTGCCCTCGGGGTGGAGGCGGACGTCACGAAGGTGATCGAGGATGAATTGAACCCTTTGGGAATCAACTGTATTCGCTCGTTCCCTGCCAAGGGGGTCAGGGTATGGGGTTCCAGGACGATCTCGGCCGATCCGGAATGGAAATACGTAAATATACGCCGACTTCTCCTCTTCATTGAGAAGTCGATAGATAGAGGAACCCGGTGGGTTGTTTTCGAGCCGAACGACGAAAAGCTCTGGGCGAACGTGAGGGCTTCGATCACTGGGTTTCTCTCAGAGCTCTGGCGAGAAGGAATGTTGATGGGGGCAAAGCCCGAAGAAGCGTTCTTTGTGAAATGCGACAGAACGACGATGACCCAGGATGATGTCGATAATGGCAGGCTCATATGCCTGATTGGCGTCGCGGCAATAAAACCCTCAGAGTTTGTAATCTTCCGCATCGGTCAACAGGTGGGCGGTTCATCGGTGCTGTAGCCGCTGCAGACGCTTGCATCCTGTACTCGTTTAATGCAAAAGCTCTATCGACGTCATGGTTCACGTGGCGGCAAAGCCCTTAGGCCTCCCACATCTTTACGTGGTGCCGCAGTTTCCTCAGCGCCTTCTCTTCTATCTGTCGTACCCTCTCTCTCGTCAGGCCGAATGTCTGCGCCAACTCTTCGAGCGTATGCTGGGACGTTTCTCCGATACCGAACCTCATCCTGATCAGCTTCTCCTCTCTCGCGGTGAGGGTTGAGAGGGCCTTGTTCAGCCCTTCGACGAGGTCGTGCAATAGGGCAGGCTCCTGGGGCCCGGCCGCGTTCTTGTCCTCGAGGAGGTCAACCAGATGGGCGCCCTCGTCACCGGTAGGGGTCTCCAGGGAGATAGGCTCGTGCGTGATGTGGAGGACCTCTCTGATCTTCTTCGACGGGAAGACCCATTTCCCGGGCGATTTCATGGGGGAAGGGCTCCCTTCCCAGATCCTGCGCGAGTTTGCGAGAGACCAGGGCGACATGCTGGACCCTCTCCATCATGTGGGCTGGTATGTGAATAGTTCTCGTCTGCTCTCTGATCGCCCTTGTAATGGCCTGCCTTATCCACCATACGGCACAGGTGCTGAACCGGTAACCCATCCTGCCGTCGAACTTCTCCGCCGCTTTCATGAGCCCCACGTTCCCCTCCTGCACAAGGTCAGGAAAGGAAAGGCCCCGGTTCATGTACTTTTTTGCGATGGCTACGACCAGTCTAAGGTTCGCTTTTGTGAGCACGTTCCTTGCTTCGACATACTGCTTCTTTGCCCTCTTGATCCGTTCAAGAAGCTGCTCCAGTTCCGCTGCGGGGATGCCCGCCTTCTGCTCGATCGTCCATTACTCCTTATCGGCCCACCGCTTCGTTGCCCGCGTTCATCTCGGTGATGAGCCGCGCTCATTTCGGCCCCGTGTCGGTCGCTTTGTTCACGGCTCTCTGTCCTCTTGGATTGATCATAGGCCTGTTTCAGGCTTTCGAGTGTCGCGATGACCCGCTCATCACGCTTACCTTCGTCCCCCGGGTCGGAGACCGTCTTTGACCGGGAAAAAATATTCAAAAGCTCCTGTGCCGCGAAAGGAAGGGAAAGGCCGATATCCTCCAGCTCTCTTCTCGCCTCTTCAATACGCAGGGCGACCTCTTTCTCTCCTTCTCCGGTGAGTAGTGGAGTTTTACCTAGCCTCTCTCATGTAACGTTGGACGTGGTTTGTCAGTTCATCGTCATCAACGTCTTCCGGTCCGTCTTCCAAGGGCCCTTCGTGGCCGAACGATTCTCCATCCTCGAACAAGCTCGTCGTCTCTTCACTATCGTCAGCCGTATGCCATCTCCCCGTGGCGGTCTCTATAGGGTCTGAGCCGCACTGGTGTTCGTTCAATAATGCTCTATCCTCTTGAGGTTTACTCCATAGGGTATAGTTCACGACTGACCTCACTTTCTTCCTCGTGCCTTTCTTTGGTTATCTGCTGAAAGTGGCCTCGAGCCAATCCTCCAACGGTTTATTTCTTGTCGGTAGAACGGCTTAATGCTTTTGGTCCGGTGAAAGCATAGAAGTTGTATCCTCCATCTACCACGCGAGGTCGGGGGACTTCCTTTCAGTTCGTAATGTTGAGCTTCTTTCGTCTCGGCTTGTGCAGCAGCAGTAGGTCTGATAAATAGTCTTCGAACCCCGATGAGTGTTTCCTTAGTTTCAGGAACGGGTGTTAATAGACCATTTTAGTCGGAAATGGTTGATCTCCGGCGGTGACTTATTTCAATAATAAGTTCTATACACCAATTTGCACCCATGAGCTTATTTCCAACATTGGCAGGTGGTGCTTCCGGTCGTTACTGTAATGACTATACTAGTCTTCCTCGGTGTGCTATCATGTGCTATCAAGGTTCAGGTCTCTGGGGTAAAGCGGGAAGTGAGGGACTCAGAGGACAAGGCAGGTGTGGCGAAAGCGGACATCAAGGAAAAAAGAAAGGTCTACGTACACAGCGAGTCGTGGAACTCCGAGATAATGGCAGGCGATGGGGTCATCCTTACAGGATGCTTCCTTACGGGATGCTACGCTATCGCTATCGCTATGGTAATCGTAGTGAGGGGTATGGCCGTGAAGGTCAAGAAAGAGAGGGGTGAGGTATGATAGGTCTACCGATTTACGGAATGTTTCTGATTGTGCTCATCATCTTTTTTCTGTACAACGCCATCAAGATACTGAAGGAATACGAACGGGGAGTCATATTCAGGCTCGGAAGGGTGCTCGATAGGCCGAAGGGTCCAGGGCTCATCATTCTGATACCGATCATCGACAAGATGGTGCGGATCAGCTTGAGGACTGTCGTACTTGATGTGCCGCCTCAGGATGTTATAACGCGGGATAACGTAACGATTAAGGTGAATGCCGTTGTCTATTTCAGGGTTATCGATCCGATGAAGGCGGTCATTGACGTGGAGAATTACTTATACGCGACAAGCCAGCTTTCGCAAACGACGTTGCGCAGCGTCCTGGGTCAGGCGGAACTGGACGACCTGCTCTCCCAAAGAGAGAAGCAGAACGCGAGGCTGCAAGAGATAATCGATACACATACCGAGCCGTGGGGCATTAAGGTGTCAAATGTTGAGGTAAAGAATGTCGACCTGCCGCAGGAGATGCAGCGCGCCATCGCAAGGCAGGCAGAGGCAGAACGGGAACGGAGGGCAAAGGTCATCAGTGCCGAGGGTGAATTCCAGGCATCCACCCGTCTGGCTGACGCATCCGACATTCTATCCAGGAATCCCATGGCCCTCCAGCTGCGGTATCTGCAGACCTTGATAGCGATCGCTCAGGAGCAAACTTCGACGATCATCTTCCCCTTACCGATTGAGCTTATGAAGGCCATAACGGATAGGAAGGGCGATCCGGCATAAGACCGATGACGATAGAGCAGCCGGTAATGGTAAAGGCTGCATCCGTCCAGAGCTTGCAGACTCGCAGGTGCTCTCAATAATCGGGCCTCCTCTCGTTCCTTCCTGAAGGAAATGCCGACTCATCTTTTGAGCCTGCTGAAGCTTTCAAACCGAAAGCTGCAACGGGCTTATTCATGCAGCACATTCGAAACATTCATTTTATAAACCCATAGCCAAGCTGGACCACGGACGCAATCTGTAAATGAATAGTACAGAAAGATTGTTGATGATACAATATTGTAAATACCTTTGAACAAGGGAGAGATCTATGAGTCCGACCACTCGCGTCGTCAGATCGTCTTGCAGGGGCTGCCACGGCGTCTGCCAGGTCCTTGTCCATATGGAGGGCGACAGGGTCGTCAGGGTTACAGGTGATCCGGAGAGCCCGACGAGTCGGGGCTACATCTGCCCTAAGGGAGCGGCGGCTCCTGAGATACTCTACCACAAGGATCGGCTCACCCACCCGTTAAGAAGAGCCGGAAAGAGGGGCGAGAACAAATGGGAGAGGGTCTCGTGGGATGAGGCGATCTCCGAGATGGTGGACCGACTCGACCGCGTCCGCCGGGAATCGGGGTCCGAGTATCTTGCGCATGGCTCAGGGCACAGGCAGACCCTACACGGAGTTTACACCACCCGCTTCGCTGACGCCTTCGGCACACCCAATTTCGTGATCGCCCGGCCACCTCTGCTATCCTCCCGAGGGTGATTGCGAGCAGCATCACGCGCGGCGGCCTTCCCATCGTCGACATTTACGGCTTCGGGGGCAAGACGCCGGCCTGCATCATGAACTGGGGCTGTAACCACACGGAGACGGGCGCGGCCGACGGCATGTGCGGAGCAATGTTCAAGAGGGCGCTCAAGCAGGCCAAAAAGGTGATCGTCGTGGATCCCGAGGCGCATCGGACCGGCGGAGAATGCCGATTACTGGCTCCAGCTCAGGCCCGGCAGCGAATGCGCGCTGGCCCTTGGCCATGATCAACGTCATTATCGCTGAAGAACTTTACGACCACGAGTTCGTGGAAAAATACGGATTCGGCTTCGACCGCCTGGCCGGCCACGTCCGGCCCTTCACGCCCGAATGGGCGGAGCCTATCACCCGCGTCAAGCGCCGCCTTGATCCGCGACGCCGCGAGGACATTTGGCACTACGAAGCCCGCGTGCATCCAGTGGGGTAACGGGATCGACATGAGCGTCAATAGCTTCCAGACGGCAGGGCTCTCCTCATCCTCATGGGGCTTACGGGTAGTATCGATGTGCCCGGCGGGAACGTGTTCTGGGTGCCGCCGAAGGAGATCAGGCCCAAGTCTCCCACTCATCGACATCAAGCGCGCCGGGCGTCCAGTTCCTGCTCCGCCGAGAAAAAGGCAACGCATCATCAGCGGCAACAGGTTCCGCTTTACGCCCGACTGCCATGCGCCGACGTTCTGGAAATCGGTTATCACGGGCGAGCCCTATCGTGTGCGCGCAATGTGGATCGTCGGCTGCCAACCCGCTCTTGACAGCCACGCAGGGGCTCACGATCGAGCGGGCGCTGAAGGACTACATGGAATACACGGTCGTCTCCGATCTGTTCATGACGCCCACCGCCCAGCTTGCCGACCTCGTGCTGCCGGCCGCTCACTGGCTGGAGCAGGATGACGTGGTCTTCATGCACAAGATATGGTGCGTCATGACCCGAAAGAAACTTGCGCAGATCGGCGAGGCCCGGGACGACAGGGACGTGATTCTTCGAGGTCGCGCACCGCCTCGGCCTTAACGATGCTTTTCCCTGGCCGGACCGCTATGCCTACCTCGATTGGCTCTGCGAGGGGACTGGCATGCGCTTTGAGGAGTTCAGGGAAAAGGATATCCGTCATGGGCGAGATGCGCTACAGAAAGCATGAGGAGCATGGGTTCGGTACGCCCTCGCGCAAGTTCGAATTCTACTCGACCGTCATGGAGCGTGCGGGCCGCCCGCCTCTGCCGGTCTACGTCGAGCCGCCGCTGTCTCCGTTTTCCGCGCCCGAGCTCACGCGGGACTATCCCTTCATCCTCATGACGGGCACGAAAGGGCTCTACTATTTCCATTCGGAGACTGCACCAGGTTGAGTCACTGCGCAAGCGGCATCCCGACCCGCTCGTCGAGATCCACCCCGAAACGGCGGCCCGTCTCGGCATAGCGGACGGGGACTGGGTATCGGTCGAATCGCCCCATGCAAAGGTCAGGCTGAAGGCAAAGCTCTTCGGTGGCATTGCGCCTGACGTAGTCAACGCCGAGCACGCGTGGTGGTACCCCGAGGCGGCTCCACCTGATTATCGCTGGAAGGAATCGTGCGTAAACCTCCTTTTCGGCGACGACCACTTCGACCCCGACACGGGAGCGGAGCCGTTAAAGTGCTACGTATGCAGGATCGCGCCCGCCTAGCGGGTCCGGCCGGCCGAGCTCTTGTTGCCAACGCCTATCCTCATGCCCAGCCCTAATTCCCTATAGTAAGCTGCGGTCGTGAGTTTAAGATTTCTCACTCTGGCGCCACCTTTCAAGGGGTAGTGGCGAGGCCCCGAGGTTGCGCCTATCCACTGAGGTATTGTTCACCCAAACACAAAGAACCAGTATCTTTGCTTGACAAAGCGTTCCTGCTTCGCTACCGTCTCACTATAGGTCTTTTAAGGTGCTTCCTACCAAGGTGAGAGGTGATTATGAAAGAAATATGTCTCTTGATTGTGACGATTGGAGTGTTTTTAGCCTGCGGTGTCAACGCTGTTATCGCACAACAAGCTGGTTCTGATGCGAAGCCTCCGGCACCCGCGGTGGGGAGACCAGCTGCCGAAGCTGCCACCAAGAGCACCGGCGAGCCGGTGACCCGACGGTGGGTTGAGCAGCGATGGGTCCTCGACAACGTCATCCGCTCGGTTGGCATGGATTGGGATCAGCCGCGCTCAGCCTATATCGCCGGACCGTGCGGAGCGGAGGCCAACTCGGATATGGCAGCTATTCGCCAGCGCATCCAGAAGTATGCCGATGCCTCGCCCGCCTTTGAGGCCGCAGCTCGTCGTCGTGAGGCCAAAGCAAAGGCGGCTGAGGAGACAGACGAGCAAGTAACCGCACGCGAGAATTATTGCATTGCCACCATGTTTTGGGCGGCTGCACAGTGGCCGATCGACGAGAACAACGAAAAGAACAAGTTCTACAACCAGCGCAAGCGCGAGTGTTATACCAAGTATGCGAAACTTGCTGATCACCGCGTCGAGGAAGTGTGGATCCCTCTAGAAGGAGGTAAGAGCTTGCCCGCGTGGTTTCACTTACCGCCGGACTACAAAGGCGGCCAGATACCTGTGGTGATTTCAATCCCGGGTATGGACAGCTTCAAGGAGATGGGTGTTGCCATGTATGGCGACCGCTGGTTGAATCGTGGTATCGCGGTCCTCGCTATCGATGGGCCCGGCCAGTACGAGAGCGCTGTACTCAATATTTACTTCAGCATGTCCGCCTGGTCGGCAACAGGCAAAGCGGCAGTAGACTGGCTGGTGAAGCGGCAGGAGATCGACCCCAATCGCATCGGAATCTACGGCAGCAGTTTCGGTTCGTTCTTCGCCACCATAGCGGCCGCAAACGAGCCGCGCATCCGCGCTGTGGCAGTGAGCGCGACGTGCTTTGAGCCCGGTTTCCATAGTATTTTCGAAGAAGCATCGCCAACGTTCAAGATGCGTTTCATGTACATGTCCGGATTTACGGACGAAGATACGTTCGATACATTTCGAAAAAGCATGACCTGGGAGGGATACGTCGAGAAGATCAGCGCGCCGTACCTGTGTATTGCCGGGGAAGCTGATGAACTAAGCCCGCTTGAGCACACGGAAAGGATGATAAAGACCCTGCGGGGACCGAAGCGTCTGGTGGTGTACCAGGATGCCCGCCATGCGCTCGCCGGCGTGCCGGCAGTGAGTCTAGGACCAAATTCCCCGACCGTCGTGGCTGATTGGGTGCTGGCCGTCCTGAATGGCAAGTCATTCCCCAGCGAGCGCTGGTTTGTGGACGCCACAGGGAGGGTGGTGAAGACCCCATACTAACGAGAGTGTGCTATGCGCCCGCTAGTCTCTTTGTGGGGTCATGAATTTTGACGCACACTCCCCCTTACCCGTGTCTCCGAAGCAAAATGCGGTTCGGCCCGAATTCGCCGCTCACGAATCCATGCTGATAGATACACAAATTTTCCTCTCGTGTTTCCTCTGCGACCCTGCGGCCTCGAATGAGCCACGCGGGAGCGGGCCAAGCGGGCGTGAGAGGATGGCTGTAGTCCAGGAGAATCTGTTAAGCAAGCGCTAGTATTCCGTTCATAAAGTGATATAACACCTTATACCAATATTTCCTCCAGTTTGTACTTCCATCTGAAAACGATGGGTGATGCGTCGACTTCCTTCAGGTATAACTCGGCACGTTATCTTAGTCCGGTAATCTTCACTGCTAACCGTTTACTGCGAACATCTTTTTGCAGGTGGGCTTCCTCACCCGCTTCCTGAAGGCATTGACTGGCACCTTCTGCTACAAGATATAGATTTCTACCAGTAATGATGACCACTGCGACCTCTCTCAGAACGATGACTTGCAGGTGGAACGTGGAATACGCTCACCACCAGCCACGTAGACGTTAACATGCTTTTTTCGTAGGTACTCCTCCTGGTGCGGCCCGTCTCCTATTACCACCGATGCCCGTAACCACGGTAAGCATAGCCCCTTCCGCCATAATAACCACGGTACCCGTAGCCGGGATAGTACCGCGGTCCGTAATAAGGATACCCGCCGCCGTACCCATAAGCCGGAGCGGGGTAGCCGTAGGCCGGAGCTGAGTAACCATATGCAGGCGGTGGATAGCCATAGGAAGCTGGCGGTGGATACCCATACTCTGGGCCACTATTATACCCATACCCTGGGCCGCCGACGACAGCACCAACAACCGCTGCACCCGCGCCTACAACAGCTGCCGCTGCCCCTATACCTGCCCCTATAACCGCCCCCGGACCGTACCACCCACCACGGTGACCACCCCACCCACGATGACCCCATGAGTAACCTGGTTGCGGGAAGGCCAGTGCTATCCCAGTGAGAAGAAGCAAGGCAACCAGAACAGTCTTTTTCATTTTGTCCTCCCTTGGTGCATCGCACCCATACCTAGCATGTTGAGCATCATTATTCTGCATTCTTTAACTGTTTATAATACAACATAGTTCTATTGTCAAATACTTTTTTTTCACAACTATTTATAATAAATATAATTAGGGGTTGCAATGGTATTGCATATAAATTATTTTGTGTATACTATAAACAGGGCCTGTTTGCGTGCCCCCACTAACTGGACAAGGAAGATACGCTATGGCCAAACAACTGGCACATTTGATCAACGATCTTAGTTTTAGGGCCAGACTGTATAGGGAGAAAGAGAATGCGAAAACCTCTGGAGATCTCACTCAACGGCAAGCACTGTTGCTCGAGATTATGGGAATGCAGGAAGGTTTAGGCATTTCACAAATCAACCAATACTACCCGTGCGTTCACTTAAGCACAATCTCGGCCACGATAACCGCTCTCCTGAAGCTCGGGCTTGTCAAAAAAACAAAGCCCGTGAATAATCAACGTGCAACGCAAGTCTATTTAACCCGAAAGGGCAGAACCGCATTAGAAAATATCCAGAAACAACAATATAAACTATACGAGACCATAACCCAGTCGCTTCGGCTCACACCAGAGCAGACCGCCTCCCTCATTTCAATCTTAGAGGAGGGTATTAAATCCTTTGATAACACGCTCAGCCTGAGAATGCCGAAAAAAAAAGAGTGACAGCGGTGGCCCGCGCCGCAGTCTGTTAAAGGGGCTGCCAAGAGATAGAAGCATTCTAGCTCTGCCGATCTCTATACTATCGATTATCACTCGTACCTCTGTATTTCAAGACGAGCTTTATAAGCATCGATTACAGCGACAACAAACGAAATGTATCGTGACGGATTTTGCAAAATCTTTGCATGGCAAGAATCCGCAACTTCACCCGCAAATGTTGTTCCGACCGTGATCCTTGAAGGCGAGGATTACAGTTCGAAAGTGACCATTAACGCCATGCCGCCAAACTGCAGGCACCGAAGGCGACTGTCAGCTTCAACGGCCTGTTATGCCGCTCACACGTGGCCAACACGCCGCGCGTAGCCAATCTACGAGCCGACTCGCCAGCTCCATTCGATGAGCAGAGAACACGTGGTCGTCGTCGAGCACCACCTCCGTTAACCGCTCCGCATTTGCCTCACGCAAAGCCGCGATTACTCTGTCGTGGTGATCGGTCTTCGGCGTTACTTCATCACGCGCGGCCGCGACCAGGAGAAGGGGTCGGGTTGCCAGATCGGCCGCCCAGGAAGGGACGCTCCACGCCTCCGCACGGCTTGCTATTTCGCTGGCAACGCGCCGCGCATCCCCGTGGACCGGACCGCCTTTTGCATCCATATGCTGACGTAGGGTGGACTCCAACCCTGCGAGGGCGGGTGCATGCGAACCGAACCACCCAAGATCGGCCCCGGCCAAGGAGGCGAAGCACGCGATGCGGTCGTCCTCGGCGGTCGTAATCGCACCGAGGAATCCTCCGAGGCTGTGGCCAACCAGTGCCACGCGGTCAGGGTCCACCCGGTACGCCGACGCCCATTCCGCACTCCGCGCTCGCTCCACGGCCTTCGCCACGTCTTCAAGCGCGTGTGCAATCGAGAACTCGCCGCCGCTCCCCCACGTGCCCCTGTAATCGAAGTAAAGCACGTTCATGCCGGCTCGCCTCATAGCCTGCGCAAGGTCTAGATTCCGCTCGTTGCCGGGGTAGCCGTGCAGGATTACGACCGTTGGGTGCGGACCGGGCCCGTTGGCCACGTACATGAGCCCGTTGAGCTTGCTTCCGCCGCTCTCGAATGACAACTCGCCCATGGTGGGAGGAAACGCCGAGTCCACAGCGGGGTCTGACCAAGTTCTCATGCGTGTTTCCACTGTGCAGCCTAACAAGTATTAAACTGCAATTTGCTATTGGCTAGATTTTTACCAATTTTCCCGCTTCTTTTCAACTAAGATTCGAGCATGGGACAGCCCTTTCGTTCGGGACAACCTCATTGTAATGGGATAATTGTCACGATTTGAGGATTTCTTGACATACAATAATTTGTAAAAAATTACATGTCATACCGTGTCTGTAATTCTGAAAGTCTATTATTCTGAGGATGCATAATTAAGCCTTTTCACCTGAAACATTGCACGGATAAGGTTCACGACCTCTTGAGGACTTCAGTCTCTATGCTATAAAAGTTGCTTGTACAGCAGGTAAGAGAAAGGCTACCCTCTTTCTCGGAAGAGAAGAGATAGTGGCGCTGAATCCACTACCAAATCAAAGAAAGGGAGGGTAGCCATGAAGAAGACTTATAGGTTACAGGATTACGTCGTGCGAGGCAAGGAAATTTTTGTGGGACTCGAGGATTCGAAGAGGACCTGGAAGCTTGCGGTGCGCTCTGAGAAGATGATCATCCACCAAGTGTCCATGGAAGCGAAGTATCCCGTGTTGATCGGGTATCTCCGGAACAAGTTCCCGGAGTGTATGATTCACCTCATCTACGAAGCAGGGCTTCAAAGGTTTTAACCTCTATGATGCGCTTACCGAGGACGGCATAGACTGCGTGGTCATCCCTCCCCACGTCGTGACGGAACCGAAGGTGAACAGGATCAAGACGGACAAGAGGGATGCGCGGCGTCTCGCCAAGGTTCTCGAGGACCACGATTTCCAAGATGGCTGCCACGTCCCCGACAAAGAGCGCAGAGAGGACCGCCAGGTGAGCCGCACCCTGATCGCGCTGCAGAAGGATATCGTGCGTACCCGGAACCGTATCCGTAAGCTCCTCCAGTTTCACGGCATCGAGGTTCCCTTCCCCGACCGGTGGGGAAGAGAGGAATTCCGTGCCCTCAAGAAGCTCGAGCTCTCTGAGCCTTTACGGATCAGTCTTGACATCTTTCTCACCCAATTGGAGGAACTGTGGACTCACCAGCTTTCCTTACGAGCTGCCCTGCGAAAGCTCTGCCGGAAGGAACGCTACCACAAAGCCTTCACGATCGCCCGGAGTCTCCCGGGGATCGGCTGGTTCACCGCCATCAGGTTCGTCCTCGAACTGGGGGAGGATCTCTCCCGTTTCACGAGTGGAAAAAAGATCGCCAGTTTCGTGGGGCTCACGTGCAGCGAAGACTCCACGGGAGAGACGGAGCACAAGGGACGCATCACGGGCATGGGTTCCGGGTTCATCCGCTCGACCCTCGTCGAGAACTCATGGATGTCCATCAGCAAGGATCCGGTGCTCCTTGCGAAGTTCACGCGGGTATGGCATGCGAGCGGCAGCAGGAAGAAAGCGATCGTCGCGGTGGCACGGATGCTGATCGTACGGTATCGGGCCTGCCTTATGTCTGGCACGCCCTACGTGATCGGTGTCGCTGCGTAGTATAGATGGAGGAATAACGGTGTATAGAGTCTGTTTTCTTCAGGTGGTTACGTGATCGAAGTCGACAAAGGGTACACAGAGGAGATAAGGTCTTGAAGTCACCATGCGGAACGACGATGTACAACGAACTTGCTTCCTGTGGCGCAGACCTCGGATTTCAGTGTGTTGACATCGGTTCCTTCTTT
The DNA here is from genome assembly GCA_963821605.1 of uncultured delta proteobacterium. Classification (GTDB taxonomy): domain Bacteria; phylum Desulfobacterota; class Syntrophorhabdia; order Syntrophorhabdales; family WCHB1-27; genus JADGQN01. The sequence continues at coordinate 285,877 of CAWGEZ010000038.1, forward strand.
TCGCAGGTAGATACTTGTGGCCAGACCACGGATAGTAGGTTGTAAAGAACCTTTTCTTCTCTCGGCCCGGGCGTCGCACTTCGGCCACGGACGCACCCTGAAGGCGTCATTGGCCTCGTGCTCCGCAAGGAGTACACAAACGATGATTCGAAGGAATCATCACAAGGGAGTGAGAGCTATGACTTGACCACGGATACGAAAGAGAAAGCGGGTAGAAAAAACCTGCGCATAAATGTCTTGACTTTTATCATAGTAGGAAGCAGCAAATGAGGCAGCCTGATCTATCGAAGCCACCTGCTACCGGCAAGGCGTGCTCAAGGGAGCATACGACACCCGTTCGCAGGGTCAATCGATTTTGGTTACGGGGAGCGCACGGCTGGAAGCATTCCGACAAGGTGGCGAGTCCCTTGTGGGGAGGTATTTCCCTTACAGGCTCAGTCCCCTTTCTGTCAGGGAGCTCAAAAACAGCATGCGGGGGGGAAGACGCCTTGAGAGCCTTGAACATGCTTGGCGGGTTCCCAGAGCCGTTCTTGTCGGGATCAGACACAGAGGCAACGCGCTGGCGCAATCAATACTATACCGACCTGGTCCGGGAGGACATACTCGAATTCAGCAGGATCCATGAGGTCAAGTCGATCCGCCTCCTGCTGGAGATGCTGAGAGAAAGGGTCGGTTCGTGCGTTTCCTACACCTCGTTGTCCGGCGATCTGCAGGTGGCGCCAAATACGGTTCGCAAATACATCGAGATATTGGAAAGTCTGTGCATCATCTTTATTGTGCGCCCACACCATGGAAACATTGCCAGGGCAATTTTACGGGAACCGAAGTATTATTTCTTCGACAGCGGTTTTGTAAAAGGCAATGAAGGATCCAGGCTTGAAAACAGCTGCGCGGTATCGCTCTTGAAACACGCGCAGTATGCACAGGACACGGGAGGAGAGGATGTCTCGGTCTGCTATCTGAGAACGCGTACTGGAATCGGCAACGAAGTGGGTTTTGCGCTCTGCAAGGGAGACAAAGTTACAGCGTTCATAGAGGTAAAAACGTCCGAAAACAAACCGACGAAGGGACTGCGGTATTTCAAGGCGCACTTACCCGACGTCCCGGCCTACCAGCTCGTACAAAATTTGAGGCACGAACAAAATATCGATGGCATCTCAGTTGTTTCTGCCGCGCGCTGGCTTTCAGAGCTTTCCGCGTGACTATGTGTTAGCCGCGGCCCGGAGGCGTTCGTTGAGCTGGCTGGCGGCCGACCGGTCAGGATCACGCGGATGATCTTTTTTATTCTCACCTTCGACGAGAGCGGCAGATTGAACAAAGAATTGCATATGCGACAGGAAACGGCCAGATACAGTCTCCATCTCAACGTGCCAGGTCCCGCTGAGGATGCGAGCCTGCTTGATGCCAAAGACCGGTTCCTCACCTGCGGTGGTCAGTGGAAGCCATCAGCAGTCCTTGAGGATCGCTTGTGTGGTGCCGCACTTGGAAAACTGATGTCGGCGCGTTTGATGGTTCTATCTGCTGTTATAGTCATCCTTACTGGGTCCAAGTAAGCCTTATAAGTCATCCTTTATTTTTATTTTGCTCGTGTGAAGCACTTTGCATGTTACAGCTGGTAATGTGCAGAACGTGCCGACACGTTCATTGTCACCCTTCCAAGCTGAAAACACGAAGAAGGGGGAGCTGACGGTTAAGGACAAAATTGCAGAGGGGTCTTAACGAATCAACCGATTAACCGATCAACCAGTCAACGGTCTCATTTTTTCTCCAATGGAAATGTGAGCGTGCCTCCGATGTAACCGATGGCGAGGGCAAGCGGCCCGAGGGCCAGAACAAGAAGAAGATAGATGACGCCCGACCCTCCGGAACCGTTGAGAACACCGGTGCTCGATAAACGCCAGATGAAGGCGGCTGTCGCGTCAGCAAGCATGATACAGGAAAGGATTATCTTGATCGTGACCTGGCGCACTGGCTTCGCCATGTAGTTGAGCCACCAGGTGAAAAGACCAGTCCCCATCGCCAGCAGGGTGAAGAGAATCCCTGCCCCGAGGCAATGAATCGCTGTGACTTCGAATGACAGCACGCTTGTAACAAGGTAGAGCACGTAAAAGCCTGAAGCGGCCGTCATGAAAGCGATAGGAAAGTGAACCGTGGCAGGATGAGGATGACGGCGGAAGAAGGGATACCGGGAAAGCAGCCTGGCGAGAAATGCGGGCATGGGCCGCTGCGCAGGCATGGGCCGCTGCGCCTGCTTTTGTGCCTTTAGAAGCCCTATCTCGGGGTAACGATCGAGGACCTCGGGACCATGGGGAGCAGCTCCCATCTTTGCGGTAAGATCAGCCCCTGCAGCGTGCCGCTGCATATGAACGCCCGTCTGCCATAACTTGCTCTTGCTGACGTCGATTACCCTGCCCTTGTAGGCGATGTAGACAGGGTTCCCCGCCTTGCCGTTGCTCCTGGAAAGGGTCTCTGAATCGATCTCCTTCACTTAATCACTTGACCGCCTGCTAGGATATCATGTGCGCCAGCAGCAGAGCAAGCAAAGCAAGCGGATAGAGGCTTGCCTTGGCAAAGAGCGCATCAACGTCGCTCATTGCTTCACTGCGGCAAGCCTGATACGCGGGGTGAGCCAAAAGAAACAAGCCAATCAGAAGACTGCCCCCTGTACAGAAGATGGAAAACTGACCGGTCGCAAAGGAGAACAGGTACGTGCCGAGACCGACTGCAATGACTAGAGACGAGAAAATAAGCGTGCATGTTGCCCCGGTTCCGAATCGAATAGGGATGGTCCTGAATCCCAGTTCGGAATCCTCCTCTATGTCGTGCCAGTCAGCGGGCAGGTTCTGTCCACCGATCTCCCAAGAAGAAGAGCCACAAAAACAGAAGGAGCAGGAAGAGAGGGGATGGCGTTGGGTCTACCGCGAACACAGCCGCGATACCTCCGAGGGTTTTGACAAGGCCACTCACGAGCACGCGCAAATGACTCACTTTCAGCATAAGGCAATAGATAGCTTCCAGTATGACGCCGCCAAGAAAAAGCACGACGCAGACCGGGCCGAGCATGGAAGCGCCTATCAGCGCCATGACGGCCCAGAAGGCTGCCCACACGAGTCCCTTTCGAAAACTGAGAGCGCCCTGGGCCAGGGGGTGGCGCACGAAAACCGTATCCAGATAATCACCCGAATCCTTGAGGAGGCCCGTTTCTCACGCGCTCCAGATCGGTCCTGTAATCTACCAGGTCATTCAGCGCATACACAGACGTGTACCCTGCAAACGCCGTCAAGAGCCCGATGGCGACAATCCAGGGAGGTGGAAATGCGCCAAGCCAGAGCAGCGCCGATAATGCAGGCGTGGCAAGGTCCAGAAGCCCGTGTGTCGTGCGGGAAAGGGCCAGAAAGAGTTTCACGTTGGAGAGGAATGTGCGCGCAGGCGCTCCGGCCTTCTTCATGCAATCCCTCCTGCACCGGCTTCTGAAATCTGGAGCCGCGGGTCAGGCAGCCGTGTCTGCTTCATCCTCGTGATACGGAGCGCATTCCCGATAACCGTGAAGCTGCTTCCGAACATGGCCATTACTGCGATAAGCGGATTGAGCAGGCCGCTCACGGCAAGGGGTATGGCTGTGGCATTATAGAGAAAGGCAAAGAGTAGATTCTGCCGGATGGTTTTTGTGGCGAGCTGAGACAAATTCAGTATATCAAGAACTCTCCCGGGTTCTGCGGCCAAAATGGCGATGTCGGATACTTCCCGAATTAGATCGCTCCCGACGCCGAAGGCGATCCCTACGTCGGCCCGGGCAAGGGCAGCCGCATCATTCAGTCCGTCCCCGACCATGCCTACCTTCTTTCCTGCACGCTTCAACGATACGATGAGACGGGCCTTCTCCGCAGGGAGCATCTGTCCGCGGCACTCCTCTATTCCAACAGATGCTGCGACCGCAGCTGTTGTCTCCTTTGCATCTCCCGAAACAAGCCATACTGCGATGCCCCGATCCCGAAGCCGGTTCACCAGGTCACGAGCGCCCGCTTTCACGGGATCGCCAAAAACGAGGATGCCCTTAACCTCGCTCTCCCATCCAAAAAAGAGGACGGTCATTCCCTGCCTTTGCCAGACCACCGCTGCGCCATCAAAGGTGGCCGGCACCGCCATCTGCTGCTCTGTCATGAAGCTGCGATTCCCGACTATGACCGTATCATTCCCAACAACCCCTTTCACGCCGCGCCCCTGGACCTCTTCCACCTGTTCTGCCTCACAGATGTTTGTCCCTGACTGGCGCCCGCGACGCACGATTTCCCTGGCCAGGAAATGGGAAGATCGCAGCTCCAGAGCGGCCAACCGTGATAGCACCTCTTCTTCCGAGAACCCCTCGGTAATCACCCGCTGCAGGGAAAAATTGCCTTCCGTTATGGTCCCGGTCTTGTCAAAAAAGAGCACATCGAGGTCTTTTGCTCGCTCTAAAGCTCCGGGGTCACGGATAAGAAGTCCCTTTGAACGGCCGATCCCGAGCACGGCTACCTTCACCAGCGGCGTTGCAATCCCGAGTGCGCAGGGGCACGAAATCAACAGAACGGTCAGAGACCGTAACAGGATTTCATGGCAGGCACGTCGCGGACAAACATGAGCAGTGCGGCGATGGCGGCGATGAAAAGCACTGCGGGCACGAAGAAGGCAGTGATCCGGTCCGCCAGAAGCTCGACGGGGACCTTTCTGTCGAGGGCTTCGCGCACCAGGGAGACCATCTGACGCAGAGAGCTTTCCGAGCCCGCACGCGTAGCTGCCAACACGAGTTCTCCGTCTTTCACGAGACTTCCGGCCATGACGTCTTCGCCAGGGCCCTTGTGCAACGGTCTCGATTCTCCCGTGACAATCGATTCGTCGAGCGATCCCGTGCCTTGCGTGACCCGACCGTCGACCGGCACGCGCTCTTCGGAATAGACAAGGAAATGATCTCCCGGGTTGACCGCATCGGAACTGACCCACACTTCCCGGCCATCATTCTGCAGCCGGACCTTCTGACTGGCCAGGTCCGTAGAGTTCGACGATACCCGCGGAAACCCTCTGTCGAGCCCACGTCTCGATATATTTCCCCGCCAGTACCAGCGTCACAAGCATGCAGGCTGTATCAAAGTAGAGATGGATGCTTCCCCTTGCCATCTGAAGGATGCTGTAGCAATAGGCTGCCAGAACACCCATTGAAATCAAGGTGTCCATCGACGTCTTACCGTACCTCAAGCCCGATGCGGCCTTCCGCAAGATGGGAAATCCGCCGTAAAAAACGACCGGCGTCGCTATCGCCAGCATAGGATAAGAGAAGTAACCGATTACCGTGGATGACAGGTCCCGAAAAAAACCAAAGTACAGGGCGCACGAAACCATCATCACGTTGGCACTCAGAATCGCGGACACGCCAAGACGGGCAAGCAAGTCGCGTTTCCCGGACGCATCAGATCCGGCCTCCGAAACGGCAAATGTTCGATAGCCGAGCCGCGCGATTTTCGCTGTGATCTCTACGGGGCTCACCACATGAGGAAGGTACTTCATTTGAACCGTGTCAGAGAGAAAAGAGACGTGAGGCTCCAGCACACCGGAAGTCCTCCTGAGTACCTCCTCGATCAGCCATGCGCACGCCGGACACCACATGCCCTCAAGGCGCATGGAGAGTTCGAGGGGAGGAAGGTCGGGGTGCGGGTCGATACGCGGGTCGACAACATCACTTCTTCCGTCCGGGGGTCCATTCGGGGGCCAGCGAGATGATGCCCGATTCGACACAGGTCCGGTATAGATCCGTCTCTCTGAAGTTTGCCGGCAGCGAGCCTCTCTGGCTCGAAAGGAGCAGAAAGACCTGCCTGCACCCGGGACAGCAGAAACGGAGCTTCTCCTCTCCGATCGCTTCTTCGCTCTTCGAATGACCTAGAGGCAGGCCGCAAAGGTCACACGTACCCTCCGAGGCGGCTGTCTGCCGAAGGGAACGCACCTCTTCCTTCTGCGTGATGGGTGCCGGTTCAGGCAAAATATTTCGCTCCTTTAACCATCAGAATAATTCCCATCACAATCACGGAGCAGGCTGCAACACGCTCACCTGTCAACCTCACCCGTAACGTAAACAAGGACGCCGACAGGCCCGTAAAGAAAAGGGCCGGAACCGTGCCCAGGCCGAAGAAGGCCATGGTCATGAATCCATGGACAGGGCTTGCCGTGCTGGCAGCTTTCACGATCATGGCCCAGGAGAGCATACAGGGGAGAAAGCCCGCGGTAAATCCCAGGGCCCATTTCGAGGCCATCCGGTCCGAGGCCAACAGCCGGGGTACTGCGCGCCCGACAACACCATTGGGTCGAAAAGAGGGCATGGAGAAAAGCGGCACGGAAATCACCTTGAGGAGCGCCAGGCCAAAGAATACCATGAGAAGCCCTCCGCCGAGGATTACGCTGCTTCTCAAGCCCGCAAAGAATTGGCTGAAGTTAGTCATGTAACCAAGTGCGGCGGCCAGTGCGCCGAGAAGGCCGTAGCACAGGATGCGCCCGGTGTGAAAGGCGAGGTGGTGGGCAAAGCCTTTTGACCAGAGATGCGAAACGTCGGGCTTTCCGTCCGGTAAAGCCGACCGCATATGAAGAGAGTAAGCTACAACGAGCGGACCGCACATGCCGAGACAGTGGAGGCTGCCAACGAAGCCGACGATGAGGGGAGCAAGAAGATCGAGTATCATCCGCTTTTTCCTTTGATGGATATCCACGGGCTAACCCGTGGATGCCATCTAGCGAGCACAGCTCGCGAGAGGGGGAGGCTCCATGTGGCTTTGCCACTGGAGGGGGCGACGCGAGTCCCACTAATCGACCGGATGTAAATAACAACAGCCCACGTATCCTGGTCAGAGACAGTCGTAAAAAGCTTAGGATGCCTTTTAAACCCCAGTCTTATCTTTGCGTAAAGCTCGCCGTCACTCTGGCCCTGCACGGGTTGGGAGGAAAGGTCTGCAGGCAGCGGAGCAAAGCTCTGCCCAACGGTCCCGTTGCCATCTGCCTTTGGTCCGTGACAATGGATGCAATAATAACTGTATGCCTGTGCGCCCTGTTCAATGGACGATTTCGAATACCGGAGAGGGTTTTCCAAACGTTGCGGGTCGGCAGTAAGAAGGGCCTGGAAGCCATCCCGGACGGGGATCGTTCGCGTGTCCATCTCCGGCATCTTTCGCCCGTAGGTCTTGATCACGTCCTGGTCGTACATGCGTCCATAGTCGCAGCCACACAGTGTGAAAAGGATGAGTATCACAACTCCCGATAGCATCACACGAATCCTGGTCATCGCTTTTCCTTTTCGACGGCAACCTCAGCCTGCGGAGGCTTCTGCGACACGTGCTGGGGCTCCGGCGCGGCCGTTCCCCCGGTAATAGGCTCATTCGTGGAATAGACCGACTCTCCGGGGATATCCTCGACGGTGCCGAAGTCCCATCCGGGCGGGCCTTTATCGCCTATCATGTAAAACATAAAAAGGCCGTATATAAGGAAGAAGAGCGCAAGACCGCAGACATAGAACCAGCTCTTGATTTCCATCCAGCGTTCTTCCTTCTGTTTCGTCTCTGCAACTTCGTTCAGGATACGTCCCTTGCTCTCTAATAGTCCTTTCTGCTCACGGCTTACCGTTCTCCGTTTACTGTTTACTATTTGCCGTTTATTGATATCGCCCGCCGTTCACTTCTCACTGATCACTGGTTACTGTTCACCGTTCACTGTTTTCACACCGGTCCTCTCAGCAGTCCGAAAAAGATCACGTAGAGAATAAACCAGGCCACGAAGCCGACGAAAAGAAAGAGCAGCAACGGGGGAAAAGGATGATTCTCGATCTCAAGCCCGTCAGGATAACCGGACTCCCGTTCCTCTCCCTGTTTTCGCGGCTTGACGAACCTGGCGCTTCGAAATCCGAGATAGATAAGGATGGCACAGATCACGACCGAGAAATATCCCGAGGATCAGATGCTGCGCGTCGAGCAGGGCGAATAAGCGCATCTCTATCCTCCTCCCGGCCTGAACAAGACCGTGATCAGCACAACGAGCAACGCCAGGCCGCCCATGCAAAGGACACCCAGGAGCGCATAGACCTCACGGGTGGGTTTTGACGGGTGTTTGATGAGCGGCGGACTGATCTCACTTCGGAGCGGCAGGTAGCGGGCGCGTTCCTGCTCAGAGAATTGTCCGTGTTTGAGCGCCCAGAAGAAGGCCGCAAGGCTGACCCACAGGCTTACCACAATCAGAAGCACCCAGGGTAGATAGTATCCGCTCATGTCACTTTCCTCCCGTCGGGGAGATGTACGCCGCATCGATGCCCCGAGGCTCGCCGTGTGCATCGCTCTGCCCGATGAAGGTGACCGCCACATAATTGCCAACATCCCATATCTTCTCCGACTCCAGTTCCCTTTTGAAATAAGGCATGGCAGTGCCGGTAATGCCGTTCATAATCTGGTAGTAAAGGATCCCGCCCGTGATGCCCCGATCTTTCAGGATGGTAAAGTTGAGCGGCGGTGGGTAAAGATAAGGTTGGGCCGGGCCCATGCCGTCACCGATGGGCCCGTGGCAGCCGATGCAGAAACTCTGATATATCCTATGACCCCGCTTGAGGCCCACGTCCGTCGTCGGGTAAGGATTGGCCAGCTTCCTCCACGGTTCCGGCACCATCGAATGAAGCCACTCCACGTTCTTCACAGGTCCTGACTGATAGGCTTCCACAGCCTTGGCTTTCCAGTGTCGCTGTCGCGCAACCCGAAAATCAGCATCCTTGAAACCGAGGGCCTGCTTATAAGCGATGAGCGCCCTTATTTTATCCTTGCCCAGGTATTCAAAGGCAGGCATGACCGATTCCGGCCTCACGTAGCGGGGGTTGGCGTAGTGGGCCATGTGCCAGTCGTCCGGATGCTCTCCACCCTCTTGCGAGAGGTCAGGGCCCGTCCGCTCCGAGCCCAGAAGGTGGGGCTGTTCCCTGATGTAATCGCCCGATCTGGCAATCCTCTCTGCCCCAAGGCCCCAGTCGATGATGCGTATGAACTGCGTGTGGCAGTACGTGCAACCGTTTTCGATGTAGATCTGTCGCCCCTCGTTCTCGAGAGCGCTTCGCGCCCGGAAGATATCGGACGGTTTCTCGCTGATGGTCACCCACGGCAGGATAACGGAGATAAAGAGCACGGATGCGAATACGATAAGCCCGCCGTAAATGATAAGCTTCAGCGTCATCCTCACTGCTCTTCCTCCACCACCTTTGAACCATAGAGGCTTCGCGCTATGTTGTAAAGTCCGACGACCGCGCCGCTCACGATCAGTATCCCGAACCCGAGACGCCACACCCAGTAAATGTGCAGTTCCGGCAGGATCACGTAAACCGTCTTTCCGTACAACCACCCGGTGCCCTGGATGAGACCGGCCATGGTCAAGGCGAGAAAGAAGCCGGACAAACCGATCAAGACGAGCCAGTACTGGATATCGGCCAGCTTGCGGCTGTAAAGAGGCCGGCCGGTGATGCGGGGGAGTGATGAAATAGATACCGCCGAGGCCGATGAAACCGGCAAATCCGAAGACAGCTATGTGAGAGTGGGCTACCACCCAATTGGTGAGATGCGTGACTGTCTGGACCGATGGAAGCGCTTGAAAGGGACCCTGGAGACAGACAAAAAGATACCAGACAAGTCCTGCGAAGACAAACTTTCCGCCCACATCCGTGTGGATCTGGCCGAGCTTCCCCCGCATGGTGAGCCAGAGATTGACAAGCACAGCGAACACCGGGATGAGCATGCCGATGCTGCCGGTTATCGCCACGATTTTGAGCCACGTGGGCGCCGGCGTCTGAAGCAGGTGATGGGTACCTATGTGAGGGTAGAACATCAGGATCGTCCAGAACCCGACGAGAGATACGGCGTGGCTGAAGAGAGGTGCGCGGCTCACGATCGGGATCACATAGTAGGCGAGGCCCACGCTCAGCGGCGTTAGAAAGAGGCCCACGATGCCGTGGCCATAAAACCAGGCCAGTATGCCGTCGGGCATGCCGGTAATGGCGCCGGTTCCTGGGTTCCAGACGGCGTTGCCGAAGAAATAGATGAAGAAGGTGAAGATGAGCGCACCAAAGGCGTACCATATGGAGACGTAGAGGAGCTTCTCCTCGCGAACAACGACTGTTTTGAACAGGTTATAGAACGTCAGCGCGAGAACGACCAGGAGAAGAATGTCAACCGGCCATATCCATTCTGCGTACTCGCGGCTCTGCGTATACCCGAGGGCAAGGGTCACCGTGCCCGATGCAACAGTAAGATTCCAGAGCCAGACAGCGGCGCGCCCCATTCTGCGGCTGTACAGGGGGCTCCGGGCGAGGTGCGGCACGTAGTAGTAGAGCGCGCCGATGAGGGCAGAACCAACAAATCCGAAGATCATCATGTTGGTGTGCATGGGGCGCACACGGCCGAACACGAGCCAGGATATGTTCTTATAAAAGGCGAAGTCGGGCGCTACCATGGCGGAAGCAAGGAAGAGCCCGGCCAGCCCGGCCAGCACGAACCAGCAAGCCGAGGAAATGAAGAAACCGGCCACTGTCGTATAATCCTTGTCGATTTGCACTCTATTTACCGCTGCCATCTCGACTCTCGTCCCTCGCGTTCACCGACCACCCTTCTTTCGTCACTCGTCACTGGCTACTAGCCACCAAGCATTGTCTGTCATCACTTGCCGCTGTACTTCGTCACTCGACACTCGCGACTCGACACTCGTTACTCCTCACCTATGGCACGCCAGCCAGCAGTCGACCTGCGCCTTGTTCTCCCGGTGACAGGTGATACAAAAGTTCATTTTGAACTTCTTCCATTGTAACCGATCCATCGTCTTCACGTCTCCATGGCACTGTGAACAGTCGAAACCAGCCCACTTTACGTGGGGGATGTGATTAAAAAAAACAAAGTCCGGCACCCAGAAGATACGGACCCAGGGAACAGGCGTGTTCGAATCTAAATAGGCCTTCTCCTTCTGGATTTCCGGATGATCCGGAATTATATACTTGTGGCAGAAGAAACACTTCTCCACCGGGGGCAAGCCCGCGTTCCATGACCGCTCGACGTCCGGATGGCAGAAGCGACAGTTAATCTGTTTTACGCCGGCGTGGATCCTGTGGCTGAAAGAGATGGGCTGCTTTGAGCCTATCAGTTCTTCGGGATACGCATAGTAAAAGTAGAACATGGCCGCAAAAAGGAATCCAGCGAGCCCCAGCCACCCATACCCGCGCCTTGGCTTAGTTACCTTTCGTTCGTCTTCAGCCATATTGCCTTTCTCTTACCCTTGACTCTTCTCTGGCTTCTCTCGTTTATCCGGCTAGCCACTGCTTTCTCTCGTCACGCGTCACCTGTTACGCGTCACGGCTATTATCACGGTTCCAGCCTCTCCTGTGTCTTCTCCTGCAGTTCCCGGAACAGCGGATCTGAGATGGGCAATAGGGGCACCCGCTGCAAAAAGGCGGTGATAGTCAATCCCATAAGCCCGAAAAAACCTGCTGTCACCAGCCCTTCCGTGGGCCCGAAAGGGATGCTATCCTGCTTCCAGAGGGACGGCACCACGAGGATAAACCGCTCCAGCCACATCCCAACCATGATCACGACTGAGATGACGATCACTGGAATTTTTTTCACCTTCACGCGCCTGCTCAGAAAGAAAAATAAAGGCCCGAGAAATACCATGAAGAGGACCGCCCAGGCCAGCGGTTCCCATGGGGTGAGCTTCACGCGCAGGATCACGTATCGCGTCTCTTCCGGCAGGTTGCCGTACCAGATGGTCAGAAACTGCGCATAGAACAGATAGCCGGTGAAGATGCAGAACGCCATAGCCAGCTTGCCCAGGTCATGAAGCTGGCGCGGCCGCAGATACAATTTGAAGGTCTCCGTACCGGCGACAAGCATGGAGAGCAGGTAAAGGGCGACGATGCCCGTATAAAAGCAACCGATGAAGAAGTAGCCACCGAAAAGTGTGCTGTACCATCGGGGGTCGAGTGACATGACAAGGTCAAATCCTATGAGACTGAGCAGGAAAGCAAGGGCGATAACGAGTGCCGGCGACAGCATCTGCTGTTTGCGCCAGGCGGCTGCCCAATGAGCATCTCGTTCCCCGGCGGCTGCCCCTGCGCCGTTACGGCCGTTCCATTGCAAGTCTCCCTTCACCGAATAGAAAACGAGTGCCAGAGCGAGCAGCGTCATGAGGAGGAGGGCTGCGCCGTCCCGGATGAAAAAGAAGGGCGCATTGAGCCAGGCCGCCTTTTCGGGATTCGGCTGTCGCACCCAGTAGAAGACCTCCGCTCTACCGAGGTAGAGCACCCAGAAGAGGATGAAGGTCACCGGAAGAAAAGCGGCAAAGCCTTCTGCCAGCCTTTTCAAGGGCCGGCCCCACCTTGCGCCGGTTATGTTGAGTACGGCTACGAAGAGCACCGCGCCGAAGCTCATGCCCGTCCAGAAAAGAAAATTGACAAGGTAAGCCTGCCAGGCCCTGAGCGGCTCATTGCCCGAAGCAGCAACAATAAACGCCAGCGCGCCGGCTGCTGCCAGAGCCACAAAGACCGCCGGCAGGAATCGTGGTATCCTGGCAACGGCAACGGATGACAGATCACCAGGAGACATCACGCACCTCTTCAGCTCCCGACGTCTCCAGTAGGGCTCTCACTTTTTCTCTCTCCGCATCGGTGCATGAGACCAGGACCCCAAAGCGATCTTCGGAGAAGCGCAGCTCATAGGTCGGGGCGAGGCGGGCACGCGGCAGGCGCCCTTTCAGGACCCAGGCACAGACGCTGAAAATCACCGCCAGAAGGATCACTCCCTCGAAGCAGACGATGACCCACGGTACACGCGGAAAAACGGGCTTGCCGCTCGTGATCAGCCGGAAGCTCAGATGGGCGTATATTGCGAGCGCGACCATACCGGCCCCCCCGAGAATACCGCCGAGAAGCGTGAGGAACCGCACGATGCTCGGCTTCTTTCCGAGGATTTCGTCGATCTCCCGCAGGCGGAGCGGAGAGTAGACCGTCTCAATCCGGGCTGCCTGCTCCTTAAGCGTCCGGAGCACTGCGAACAAGTCATCCACGTACATAAAGCTGGCGAGGAGACCCTGTTTACCGTTCATAAACCCCGCCTCGCCTCATGGGCGGACCTGCTTCTTCTTTTACCTCTGCCATGGCCACTGATGGAAGAAACTTTGCAAAAAGCAAAAACAGGACGAGAAAGAGGCAGAAGGAACCGATGGTGATGGTGATGTCCACCCAGTTAGGCCAGTAAATCCCCCATGCATGAGGGAGAAAGTCATGGGACATTGAACCGCAGATAATCACGAAGCGCTCAACATACATGCCTATATTGATGAGAATGCCGATGACAAAGAGGCAGTAGATATTCCTTCTCACCTTCTTCCAGAAGAAAGCGAGTGGAGCAATTGCGTTGCAGAAGCACATGGTCCAGAAAAGAGGCGCGTAGTATCCGAACGCCCTGAAAAGAAAAGACTGCTTCTCGAAAATATTACCGCTGTACCAGGCCATAAAAAATTCGACCGCATACGCATAGCCGACGATCAACCCCATCAGTATCGTGGTCTTTGCCACTTTTTCGAGTGTGTCGAGCGTGATGATTTTCTCGAAATGGAAGATCTTCCTGAGCGGGATGAGAAGCGTCAAGACCATGGCAAGGCCTGAATGAATGGCACCTGCAACAAAGTACGGGGGGAAGATCGTACTGTGATAACCGGGGATGATGGCGAGGGCAAAGTCCCACGAGACCACGCTGTGCACGGAAATGACGAGGGGTGTGGCAAGACCGGCTAGCAGAAGGTAGGAAGCCCCGTAGTGGTGCCACTGCCGGTCGGTACCCGCCCATCCCAGGGCGAAGAAGCCATACAGCTTCCTGCGCAGACCCTGCGCACGGTCCCTTGCTGCGGCGAGGTCAGGCACAAGTCCCGTGTACCAGAAGAGGAGGCTCACGGTGAAGTAAGTCGTGACCGCCAGCACGTCAAAGATCAGCGGGGACTGAAAATCGGGCCAGAGAAAACGCTGGTTCGGATACGGGAGAATCCAGTAGAAGACCCATGGCCTGCCCAGGTGGATGAACGCAGGGAAGAGCCCGGCGATCATGACGGCAAAGATCGTCATAGCCTCGGCGGCCCGGGAGATACCCGTCCGCCACCGCGCGCGAAAAAGATAGAGAATGGCCGAAATGAGTGTACCTGAATGGGCAATACCGATCCAGAAGACAAAGTTGACAAGATAGACGCCCCACATGCCTGCCGGGTGGTAACCGGCTACACCGAGCCCGTACCGTAACTGATAAAGCCACACGCAGCCGGCGAAAAGGACAATCAGAAAGAGGAACGACACCAGTGCCCAGTAGAAACGGCCGGGCGCCTGGAGCGTCCTGAGGATCTCCTGGTTGACCTCACTGAACTTGAGGCCCTCTTCACTGCTCATGGCGTCGCTCATGTCAGTACCTGCGTGATCTTCTTCAGGTATATCACGGCCGGTTTTGTATTGAGGTCACAGAGCACCTGGTAAGCCCTGGCCTGCTTGATCGACTTTGAGACGCGGCTTTCCGCATCGAGCAGATTACCGAATATAAGCGCATCAGCAGGGCACGTCTGCACGCACGCTGGGCTGAACTCGTTGTCCCGTATCAAGCGGTCCTCGCTTCTCGCCTGAATCCTTGCTGCGTTGATGCGCTGGATGCAAAAGGAGCACTTCTCCATCACTCCTTTTTCCCGCACGGTTACGTCCGGGTTGAGTTGCCACTCCAGGGGCCGGTCATGCTTCCAGGTGAACCAGTTGAACCTGCGGACCTTGTAAGGACAGTTCTGACTGCAGAAGCGGGTGCCTATACACCGGTTATAGACCTGGTTGTTGATGCCTTCAGCATTGTGCTGCGGCCCGAACACCGGGCAGACGGACTCACATGGCGCCTCATCGCACTGCTGGCAGAGCATGGGAAGAAAACGGATGCAGGGCTGGTCAGCCTCGAAGTAGCGCTGAATGTTGAGCCATGCCATATGCCGGCCGCGCTCGACTTCCCCGCGTCCCACGACCCCCACGTTGTTTTCGGTGTAGCAGCCTATGACGCAGGCGCCGCAGCCTATACAACGGTCGAGATCGACGACCATGACCCACCGGTAGTCAATATGTCGGTGAGGCGGATAGTAATCGATTCGCTTGTCCCAGCCCTGCGGTAGAGGCAGAACAACCTCCGGGGCGTCCCCAATCGTTGATCGATATTGCTGCAGGCTGATCGAGCGGACGATATTCCGCCCGTGCTGGTAAGCACTTCCATCCGTGTTTGCGATCGGAACGATGCGCCCCTCTTTCTCCACGGTAACAGCCGCAACCGGCCGGATAACCCCACCCGCCGAGTCGATACGGCCGGGGGTAACACGGAGCGGATTCGTTGTTTCGCTTCGGGCATAGCGACCGAATGCCGAGTGGCCATGACCCACAGGCATGGCGAGCGTACCCGGTGCGATGCCGAAATAGGGGAAGGCTGCCCCCTTTACCGTGCCGCGCTCCGAACGGATGGTAAGCAGGTCACCCTTCTCTATGTTGAGCTTTTGTGCTGTCTCCGGATTGATCTCCACCCAGCCTGCCCAGGTGATCTGCGTCACCGGGTCGGGCATCTCCTGAAGAAAAGGCCGGTTAGCCATCCGCCCGTCAAAGAACTGGATTGTGGGGTAGGCAATGAATCCAAGGCCTTTCGCAAGAGCTTCGGACGGGTTCGCGGTAAAGCCTTCAGGCCGGGGGAAGCTGAGACTGCCGGCAATCAGGTGGGGACGTGTTGGCTCCTCTCCCTTGAGCGCTGTCCAGAGACCTCCCTTCCGGAGGCTTTCCTGCCAGAATGCATCCGTTGGTGCAATGGCAGCCGTCTCCTTTGCCTTTCTGCTCCAGGCACTGCGGAGCACCTCGTAGGAGTCCTTCTCGGGGAAGGCTTCCGGCTTTATCTTCCTGCCCGTGGAGAGAAGGAGATCACCCAGGTGGCGTGTGTCAAAAAGCGGGCCCATGACCGGTTGCAGCAATCCATGGACCGCATGGACACCACGGCGCGGGCTGTAGTCGCCCCAGGACTCCAGGAACGTGTGGGTCGGCAGAACAAGGTGGGCAAACTCGCCTGTCTCATCCGGAAGGCTTGAAAAATTGACAACGAGGGGGACCGTGCGCAAAGCCTTTTCGAATTGCCACGACACCGGAAGATTAAAGACCGGATTTGCACGATCGATCAGAAGCACGTCAACCTCTCCGTTCAGCATGGCGTCCGACAGGGACTTCATACGGTCAGCCCTGACAACATCGGAAAGTGAGGAAGGGTTTGAAAAGTCGATCGTCTGGCGGCTGCCCGGGAAGAGGCTGCAGAGCAGGTTGGCTACCACCGCCGTCTCATAAGCCTTCGGGTCCTGGTAACCCATGCCCTCGGCCAGGATGAGGGGCCTCTCTGCTTTCGCAAGTAATCCGGCCAGTATGGCCAGGGTTTCAGGTTTTACGCCCGTGGCCCGCTCCACTGCATCGGGTGTGAATGGAGCAAGGCTCGCCTTCAAGGCAGCTCTCTCATCAGCCGCCGCGCCGAGGGCCGGATTGCGGTCGAGTAAGAGCCGCAGGAGGCCCAGCACCACCAGCGATTCGCCCCCGAAGGGAACGATAATAGCGTTGTCTGCGTTGGCCGCGGTCATCGAGAGGCGAGGCCCGACGTAAACGAAGACGTTTTTCTTCCCCTCCTTCGGTTCATGAAAGGAGGCAAACTGCCGGGCGAACTGTACGTTGGAAATCCAGGTTTCCAGGAAATTCGCGCCGAAGGAGATGAGAAAATCAGCCTTGTCGATGTGGTACGTGGGGATCGCTTCCGCACCGAAGACTGTCTGATTAGCCTTTCGCAGCGCCTCGTAGGCAAAGGGCTCATACATGACGTGTTGTGCGGAGCCGAGGGCGGCGAGCCAGCGCCTGATCAAATCCCTTTCCGTTCCGGTCACAAGGTCCGTCAGGAAGACGACCCTGTCGCCACGCCCCTTCGTCTTTGCCGAGGATAGCCCGTCGAGAAAGGCCTTCTCGCCGTGCTCCCATGAGACTGCCGCTAACTTGCCATCCTGCCCGCGTGCCAGAGGCCCCCGGTAGCGGTCTGGATTGTAGATGCCCTGGACAGACGCCTGTCCGCGGGCACAGAGCTTGCCCGTATTTATAGGGTGGAGCGGATTGCCCTCTACTTTGATCACACGGCTGTCGCAGTTTTTTGCCAGCATGCCGCAGCCGGCCGGGCATTCGCGGCATGTGGTCGCGTACCACGTGGCCTCGCCCGGAACAATATCTTCCGGCGGAATCACGTAGGGGATGAGCTTCCGTGTGGTATCCGAGCAGGCGCCAACGAGCGCACTGGTCCCTGCAAGGCAGGCTGCTTTGAGAAACTGACGACGGGAGAGCTTTGCCATAACCCCTATACCTTAGCAGGAATATAACCACTTGCAAAGCTGATTTCACGGGAGGTTTATAGCGATATTATTCGACGAGGACGAGGCCGTAACTGTGGCGCTCTTCCTTCCGGTCTTTAAGCACGCTGATGGGAAGGCCATGCTCCCGTGCCGTCTTGAAAACGTCTATGCCACACGCCTCCATCGACGGCCTTGCTTTGGAGCCATGGACGCACTGACCGGAGATGTTGCACTTCTCGCACAACCTGCATGGTCCGCTGCCCATGCTCCATGCCTTGTAGTATCCGTCAAGAAAGAGGGCCAGCTCAAGGTCTACGACTGCTTCATTGAAATCATCGATGCGCAGCACGCCCTCTTTCCAGTTACGGTGGAGAAGTATGGCATGTGCGTACGAGTCGAGAACGCGGCGCATCTCATCCGGCGTGGGTGTGCGCGGCGGGCAGCAATGGCTTTGCCCGTAACGGTGACATCCGAACTGGCACTTCATGCGCACCCATGGGGCCGTAAAGACCTTCGATGTCTGGACGACCATCGCATGATCCATCCCCGCCTTCAGAGCCTTCTTTATATAGCGATTCATAGCGGTCGCCTTCGCTGACATGGACCTCGGTGATTAATCTTTAGTCTAAAGGAGTCATTCTCGCGGGGTCAAGAAGATTTATACCAGGTTGCATTCAAAAATAGAGCAAGCAATATGGATGAAGGCAACTTGATATTAGCTTAGTCGAGCTTATACTTTTTAGCTTTTGAGATGAGGTTGACCCTGGATATCCCCAGGATCTGCGAAGCCTTCGTCTTGTTACCGCCCGTGTAATTCAAGATCTTTTTGATGTGGTCTTTTTCAACATCCTCCAGAGTTTTGAGCGGCATCTCCAAAGGTCCCGCATCAGACAAGACTGACGAATCTTCGAGAAAATAGTGGGGCAGCGATTTCTTTCTGATTTCATTCGTCGATTCTACAATGACGGCACTATTGATAATATTCATCAGCTCTCTGACATTGCCCGGGTAATCATAATGGGCAAGGAGTCTCATCGCCGGTTCGGTTATTTTCTCGATTTTCTTATCGTTCGCCAAAGAAAATTTTCTCAGAAAATGCATGCAGAGAAGCGGTATGTCATCTTTTCTTTCCCTGAGAGGCGGCAAGTAGACCGAGTTCATATTGAGACGATAGAAGAGGTCTTTCCTGAAGTTTCCCTTTTTAATCTCTTCGTGCAGATTTTTGTTGGTAGCAGCGATAATCCTGACGTCTACCTTCATGTTTTTTGTGGAGCCAAGCCGAAAAAACTCCCCTTCCTGCAATACCCTCAGCAGCTTGACCTGTATGGCGAGAGCGAGTTCTCCTATCTCGTCCAGAAAGAGCGTTCCCCTGTCCGCCTCTTCCAGAAATCCTCTCTTATTGGAGCTTGCACCCGTGAATGCACCCTGACTGTGCCCGAAAAATTCTGAAGCGAAAAGCTCGTTGGCAAAGGTGCCGGCATTCACCGCCACGAAGCTGCACTTGCTTCTTTTGCTGATTTTGTGGACGGCCCGTGCGATCAGC
This sequence comes from uncultured delta proteobacterium, assembly GCA_963821605.1. Lineage (GTDB taxonomy): Bacteria > Desulfobacterota > Syntrophorhabdia > Syntrophorhabdales > WCHB1-27 > JADGQN01. Next base: position 304,856 of record CAWGEZ010000038.1, read on the forward strand.
TCTTTTCCTGTGCCGCTTTCTCCCCATATCAGAATGCTGCTATCCGTCTGGGCCATTTTTTCAACGACCGAGAAGATCTTGTTCAGCTTCTCATCCTGCGTCACAATATCCTTGAAGGCGTCCTTAAACTTCAGATCCGCGGAAACCGTGACTTCCTGGTCTATGATTTTCTGATTTCTTCTGTTTTCCAATACGGTGTTGATGAGCGTGAGCAGTCGTTCGTTGTCGACCGGCTTTACCAGATACTCGACAGCCCCGAGCTTCATGGCTGAGACAGCGAGTTCAATGTCTTCCACGCCTGTCAATACAATCGTTTCGACGTCAAGGTTGTTGTCCTGAATACTCTTCAGGATGTCGAGTCCCGTGACATCAGGCATGTCCATGTCCAGAAGCAGAAGGTCATAGGGGTTGGCCTTGAGCAGATCGTATGCCCTGGTGCTGTTTGCGAGGGTCGTAACATCGAAGGCGCCTGTCTGAAGCAAGAAAATATTCAGGTAATTGAGCACAGCCTGGTCGTCATCGATAACCAGAACCTTGTTCACGGTTTCGCCTCAGGCCTTCTGGGGATATAAATGCAAAACGTAGTCCCAACACCTACCTTGCTTTCCACTTCGATCCGGCCTTGATGCTCCTTGATGATGCCATAGGCAATCGATAGGCCAAGGCCCGTTCCGCCCTGGTGTCGCTTCGTGGTAAAGAACGGATCGAAAATCTGCTTGACGGTCCGATCATCCATCCCCTTCCCGTCGTCCCTCACCCTGAGCACCACTTCCTTGTCATTAAACTGAGAAATGACATGGATCGTGCCGCGCTGTTTGTCGATGGATTGAGAGGCATTGATCAGGATGTTGACGATAACCTGCTGCAGCTTTTGAGAGTTGCCGACAAATGAAGGCAGGCCCGGGTCAAGGCTGACTTTGACGTCGGCCGTTCTTCGGATCTGGTTGTCGGCGAGCCTCAAGCACGCTTCCGTGATCGTATTGAGGTTGACCGTCTCGTTCAGCAGGCCTTCATCCCTCTTCGCAAATTTCCGGAGCCCGTCTACGATGCCCTTGATCCGGTTCGCCCCCTGGACCATATCGTCAATGAGCACCGGAACGCTCTGCCTGAAAATGTCGTAGTCGAGGCGGGCAATCTTCGCGTCAGGACTCGATTTGTGGTACTGGTCGAGAATCGGAAAAATGTCGTTCATCGCCTCCTGGATGATGTAGAGATTGCCGCGTATGAAAGTGTTGGGATTATTGATCTCATGACCGATCCCGGATACCAGCTGCCCCAGAGAGGCCAGTTTGTCGGCCTGCAGCAGCTGCCGCTCGAGGTTCTTCTCCTTGGTGATCACCCGGGAAATCTCCAGCGCCCCTGTGACGTTGCCGTCGGAATCAAGAATCGGGTAGGCCTGTAACAGGTAATATCCGTCATCCACCTCTTTTTCCTGCCTCACAGAGGTCTTCTGCTCAAAGACCCGTGCCACGAGACAATCCTCGCACGGCTGCTCCCGGTTGAAGACCTTCTTGTAACATTTCCCCTTGTTGCCGATGGCTTTCTGATTGGACATCAGAATGTTCAGGCCGGAATCGATAACGATCACCGTGTCCGTAATGGCATTGAAGAGGATCTGGAGTCTGCTTTTGCTTTCCCTCAACTTTTCGGTCAGCGTCATTAATTCCTGGTTTTTTTTAATCAGGAGGTTTTTTTGATTTTCGAGGTCGAGCGTTCTCTCCCTCACATTCTTTTCCAGGTTCTCGTTGTGCTCAATCAGCTTTCTTTCAAGCTCCTTGCGCACCCGGATATCCTTATAGACTGATTCAACGCACCGCTCGCCGTCGATTTCGATGAAAATATACGAGCCGGAAACGGGAATAGGCTGTCCTGTACGATCGATCAGCTTGAGCTCGAAGTTGTCCAGTCTACCCTGTTCGAGCAGTTTCTTATAGATGACCCGTCTCACCTCCGGGTTTTCATACAGGTTGTCTTTGACAAAATTGAGGTGCACGGAGCCGTCTTCCGGGTAGTCAAACAGCTGATAAAACGCCCTGTTAGCCTTTATGATATCCCCGCTGAACCGCGAAAAGAGCATGGGGACAGGCGCGTCCTCGAACAGGTCTTTGTATCTCTTCTTCGACTTCTCAAGTTCCCTGGTCTTTTCCTCATTCAGTTCCTCGAGTCTGCGCACATATTTTTGCAGCTCGGTATGCAGTTCATGTCTTTCGATGGCCTTCGAAACTCTCCTGCCCACCTCGCTGATCAGTTTCTTTTCTTCATCAAGAAATTCAGCTTTCCCAACGTAGTAGACTTCGACCTTGCCCCTCTTTTTCCTCTCAACGACGATATCGGAGGAAAAAGTCTTCTCAACCTTTTGCGCAGACCAATGGGGTCGCTGAATACTCGACGTCGTCCAGCCGGATCGATGCTCTTGCGATCTCAGGGTATTGCAGGCTCTCTTACCAGATGTGCGGTTGAATTTCGTAAGGTGCGTCCGAGATCGCCTTCAGTTTCGAGTTCCGGACCGATGCGGTAGAGGCATTCAAGTTCCTGCACGCGTTTCTGCAAATCATTGTTGATATCTTCGGGACCTCGGGCAGCCCCCATCGCCTTTTTCCCTTCTCCTACCCTCACGTGCATAGGTAAATTATACCATATTTTGTGAAGAAAGCCACAAGCGTCGCATCATGTTGATTCCACAAGCTTTCCCTTGATGTTCAGGTGGAAATAGTTCTCAGATGAGACATACTGTTTTTTGTCAATGCTGTAAGGAGAGAGATCGATGGGCAGCGAACTGAATCTTCCTTTGCCGTTTTCCGTCATAAACGATGCTTGGAGAAGCGATTTGCCCCAGAATGACCCTCCGTTCATATCATTGTAGGCAGGAATAGCAGCACGAATCTCATCGGCGATCTCCTTCACCGACGTGTATGAAAAGGTGACGCCCAGTCTGCCCGCGAGCGCGCTGATTACCTGCCAGTTTTCCATCCCATTGCGTGGCTCAAATATCTTTCCCAACACCTGCACTCTGCGGTCGCACGCCGTCAATGAGCCTTCGGTCTCTATAGGCAGCGATGCGGGCAGCACCACGTCCGCCTCCATGGCAGTCGCGGTCATGAAGTGATCGAGCACGAGCATAAATTCGACGCCACCGGTCAATCTGACATTATTCGGCGCAGCCAAAGGGTCTTCTCCAAATACGAGAAGGGCCTTGATCTTGTCTCTTTCCAACAGATCCTTCAGATTAACGGGGGTGAGTACAGCGCTCAAGTCGACTCCCCAAAGGGAAGCGAGCTTCTTTAGCCCTTTTGCATTCTCGGGACGGATGTGGCCCGGAAGATAGCGCGCGTCCGCTCCCATATCGAAAAGTCCCTGCGAGTTTGAATAGTCTCGCAAGAGTATGATCCCGTTGCCCGGCTTCCCAACCCTGCCGGTGAGCATCATGAAGTTACCGATTGCCTTAAGATCATTCCTCGACTTTTCCCATAGCGAGTCCACGTTATACACGACAATAATGTTCCAGTCGGGATGGGCCACGAGGTCATAGAGTTTTGTGAGCTTCTCTTTTCCGACACCGGTGAGTTCAGAAACGCCGCCCAGGTCGAGGTCGGCGACTGACTCTTTGAACGTTTCATATCCCTCTGCCCTGCTCTTGATGAACGCAGTATCCGCAAGACCTTTATCGATGACGGCTTTCGACATGCCCTGTATTAGGGCTGTTCCGGTACCACGCTTTGCATCGATCCAGACGTCGGCAAATTTGTTAAGCTCAATCTCTGAAGCGCTGACGGTGACGAGCCGCGCTCCATTCTTCTGCGCTGCCTTGATCTTCAGCTCCGCAACCAGGCTCTCCTCTGAAACATCCGCGTTCACCACGAGAATAAGATCCGCCGAAGCAAGATCATCCGTCGTGGCCGTAGATGTGGTAATGCCGAACATCTCATCCAGCGCATCCTGCTCGACCCCGTTCAGGAGGTTGGTGAAGCTGCCTATGTTGTTGGTCTTCAGCCCCACGCGCGCCAATTTCTGCAGCAGGTATAGTTCTTCGTTAGTCATGCGCGGCGAGCCGAAGAGGGCGACCGCTTCGGGTCCGTGCGTTTCGATGATTGCCTTAAGCCTGGCTGCGGTATAATCCAGGGCTTCATTCCACGCCACCTCTTTATATTCGCCCCTCTTCCTGACCGTCTTCTTGATCATGGGCTTCAGCAGTCGGCCCTCGTCCAGCATGTACCTGTACCCGAACCTTCCTTTGGGGCAGAGGTACCCTTTGTTGTGGGAAGCTCCATTCACGCTTGCAATGGAGAAGAGGTGGTCATGAAACACCTTGTACTTCAGGTTGCAGCCGAGGGAGCAAAAGGAGCAAACGGACTCGACCTCCAGGTGCGCCCACGGGCCCGGCTTGGTAAACGGCACTTTCTCCGTAATGGCCCCCGTCGGGCACGCGCTGATGCAGTTTCCGCAGGAGATACAGTTGGTCTGGAGGAGCCTTTTCTCCATGGATGGCTTTACGACAGATTTGAACCCTCTATAGACGAAACCGAGGGCGGAGATCTTCAATATTTCTGAGCAAGTCCTGACGCACCGGCCGCAAGAAATGCACTTGTTGGGATCGAGCGCGATAAAAGGATGGTCACGGTCAACTTTGTACTTCCGAACATCACCCACGAACCTTGTGAGATCGACACCAAAGTCCGTCGCATACTTTCTAAGCGCGCAGTCAAAATAGGCGGAGCATCCGCATTCGAGGCAGCGCGACGTCTCATTGCACACTTGCGCCGCGGTAAAGCCTACCTCAACCTCTGCAAGCGTCTTGACACGCTCCGCAACCGGCAGCTCCTGCATCTTTTCTTTTGCCAGTTTCGGGTACTGCGCAAAATCGCTCTCGGCAAGCTTTCCAAAGCTCTCCTTGCGGCTCACAAACTCGACTCCCGCCGATCTCGCTTTTCCCTCGCTGATATACTGGTCAATTGCGCTTGCTGCCATTCTGCCATGAGCTATAGCGTCGATCGCGACAGCCGGTCCGGTGGTGGCATCCCCTCCCGCAAAAACACCGGGAATTGATGTTTCGAACGTGCCCTTCTCCGTCTGAATGGCTTTCGACCGGGTCGTCTTGAGTCGACCGTCAGCGGCAATCGTGCCCAGGTCAATATCCTGACCGATTGCCGATACCACAAAGTCGCACTCCAGAACGTATTCGGAACCTGTAACGGGGACCGGGCTTCTCCGGCCGCTGGCATCAGGTTCGCCAAGTTCCATGCGGATACACGTGAGGCCGTGCAAACGGCCATCTTTAGTGACGATGCCCGTCGGGGCCGAGAGGAAGCGCATCTCTACGCCTTCTTCGATCGCAGCCTCAATCTCCATCTCGTTGGCAGGCATCTCCTTTTGGGTGCGCCGGTAGAGAATGGTCACCTTCGCGGCGCCCAGCCGCAGCGATGTGCGGGCCGCATCGATTGCGGTGTTCCCACCGCCGACAACCACCACGCGGCCGAAGATTTTGGGCCTCTCTTCATCGGTGGCCGCCTGCATCCGGCGCAGGAAATCGGCGCCGCCGATCACCCCGGGGACTTCTGTCTCGCCTTCGAGCCCCATGCCTTTGGCCTTCTGCGCGCCGATCGCCACGAAGATCGTATCAAAACCGTCTTTCTTGAGCGAGTCAATGGTGACATCTCTGCCAAGGGCCGTGTTCGTCTTCACGTCAACGCCCAGGTCCGTGATCCACTTGATTTCACGATCGAGCATCTGCTTTGGGAGCCGGTATTCAGGGATACCGTAGCGAAGCATGCCGCCCAGCGCCGGTGCCTCTTCAAAGATCGTGGCAGCGTGTCCCTTCAGCGCGAGAAAGTAAGCGCAGGTGAGGCCGGCCGGTCCTCCTCCGATGATGGCCACCTTCTTGCCGCTCGATGGCGGTACTACGGGTGTCCACGGATCCATAATGTCTATATCTGCGGCGTAACGTTTAAGGTAGTCGATACCCACGGGCTCATCCACCATGTTCCGGCGGCAGGCCGCCTCGCATTCCCGCACGCAGACGCGGCCACAGACGAGAGGCAGGGGGTTCTTCTCCTTGATCAGCTTGACCGCTTCTCTGTATCGTCCCGCTGCCATCAAGGCGATGTATCCCTGGACGTCGACACCTGCAGGACATTTCTGAGTGCAGGGGCCGAGACAGTCGGCGTAGTGGTTGGAGAGGAGCAGCTCCAGGGCAGTCTTTCTCGATTGCCTGATACGCGCATTATCCGTATGGATCACCATGCCGTCTGAAACAGGACTGGCGCAGGATGGGATGAGCTTCTCCAACCCCTCCACCTCAACGACACACAGATAGCAGGAGCCATAGGGGGGCAGCTTGGGGTCGTGGCAGAGCGTCGGAATATCATCGACCTGATGCGCCCTTACAACATCGAGAATGGTCTGGCCGGGATCGGCGGAATACTTATTTCCATTGATCGTAACGTTCAGTTTCGCAGCCATGTCGTCTTTCTCCGTATTAGATTCTTATGTGTGTAACTCTGGGAATTTTCTTCTTACACCATATTGGTTGGGGTTTCTTCATCTTGACCTTGACCTCAACCTTAACCTTCCCTTCTCAGTTCTTACTTACTGCGTCGAATTTGCACGTTTCAAAGCACTTCCCGCACTTGATGCAAAGAGCAGGGTTGATCTCATGTGCCTTCTTCTTCTCCCCGCTGATCGCTTCTGAGGGACAGGCCTTGATACACATGGCGCATCCCTTACACGCATCGGTACGTATACTGTATGTTACGAGCGCGGCACAACTGTGCGCCGGACATTTCTTATCACGAATGTGCGCTTCATATTCTTCAGGGAAGTATTTCAAGGTGGTGAGAACCGGATTTGGCGCTGTCTGCCCCAGACCGCACACTGTATTGTTCCTGATCTGATAAGCCAGGTCTTTAAGAAGATCTATATCCCCTTCATTACCCTTGCCGTCGGTGATCCTTTCGAGGACTTCCAGCATGCGCTTTGTTCCTATCCTGCAGAAGGTGCATTTTCCGCAGGACTCTTCCTGGGTAAAACGCAGGAAGAATTTTGCCATCTCGACCATGCAGGTTGTTTCGTCCATAACGACGAGGCCGCCGGAACCCATTATGGCACCAGTCTTGTTAATCTGCTGATAGTCTATTTGCAGGTTGTCCATGGAAGCTGGGATACAGCCGCCTGAAGGTCCCCCCATCTGTACCGCCTTGAATTTCTTGCCCTCTTTTATTCCGCCGCCGATATCATAGACGATCTCCTTGATCGTGATCCCCATCGGGACTTCGGCAAGCCCGCCCCGCTGGATCTTTCCTGCGAGCGCAAATACTTTGGTGCCCTTGCTATTCTCCGTCCCCATGGATGCAAAGGCTTCCGCTCCGTTCATGATGATCCAGGGAATATTGGCAAACGTTTCTACGTTATTGATATTCGTCGGTTTACCCCACAACCCTTTGTTTGCGGGAAAGGGCGGCCTGAATCGTGGCATGCCCCGTTTGCCTTCGATGGAAGCGATGAGGGCCGTCTCTTCCCCGCAAACAAACGCACCCGCACCCTCTTTGATCTTTACAGAGAAGTTAAAGTCTGAGCCGAATATGTTCTTGCCGAGAAATCCCCTGGCAAGGGCCTCCCTGATGGAGTGTTTCAAACGCTGGACGGCTTTTGGGTACTCTGCCCGCACATAGAAGTAGCCTTCGTCGGCGCCGATGGCATAAGCACAGATCATCATGCCTTCCAGCACAGAATGCGGATCGCTCTCCAGGGTGCTCCGGTCCATGAAGGCGCCGGGGTCCCCTTCATCCGCATTACAGATGATATATTTCTTATCGCCGGATGCCTGCCGGCAGAACTTCCACTTCACCCCGGTGAGGAAGCCGCCGCCGCCCCTGCCCCTGAGGCCGGAGTTTGTGATGACCTCTATTACCTTTTCCGGCGTGTACTCTTTCAACACCTTTTGGATGGCCCCGTAACCCCCGACAGATACGTACTCGTCTATGGAATTGGGATCAATGATGCCGCAATTCCTGAGGACGATCCTCCTCTGTTTCTGGAAAAAGGTATCGTCTCCGGACGGTCCAGAATTTTGTACTACCCATTCCTTCACGGGGCTGTCGCCGACAACATGCTCAGCCATGATACGTTGCGCCTTTTCAGGTGTAACATCGCCGTACAGGAAGGAATGACTGGACTCATCAACGACTTCCATCAAGGGTTCGCGAAAACACATCCCGTTGCATCCCGTCTCTTTCAGCATGACCTGGATGTTCTGTTTTTCTATTGCGAGCTTTATGGCCTCGAACGTCTTTTCAGCGCCGGCAGATACACCACAGGTCCCGAGCCCGACTTTGATCGTCTTCATACTCTCTCTCCTCGCTTATGCCGATTTGCCTTCAAGCGTATACCTTCGTTGTCGCTGCGTCCTTACAGGATGCTTCCTTCCAGGATGCTTCGCTACCGCTATCGCTCTCCTCGACGTACTTATAGTACGCCTGCGTCCTTACAGGATGCTACGCTATCGGCCTCCTCGTGCCGCCCGGGGTACCCGGCCGAAGGCTGGGTCGTCCACCTTGAATCCAAATCGGCATTACTAAGGGAAGACGACACATCAAGTGAAACGTACTTAATCATTCGGGTTCTCTCTATACTCTTTGAGTAGTTGCGTCACCTTCTTGGGCGTCAGCTTCCCGTGCGTCTCGTCGTTAATCATGATTACCGGAGACAGCGAGCAGCAGCCCAGGCACGCGACCTTCTGCAAGGTGAAGAGCCCATCTTCGGTTGTCTCGTCACCATCTACCTTTAACTCATCCTCGACAGTCTTCAGGATGGCGGTCGAAGAGTTCACGTGGCATGCAGTGCCATCGCAAATTTTGATGATATTTTTCCCCATCGGTTTGAGACGGAACTGAGAGTAAAAAGTGATCACTCCGTAAATATCGGCCGCGGGAATGCCCACCACCTCACTTATGTGATCGATCGCCGATTCCGGGATATACCCATACGTCTCCTGAGCAGACTGGAGGAGCGGTATGAGCGCTCCCATCTCCCCCTGGTACTTCCACAGCTCGACCTTGAAATTGGAAAATCCGTTGCCGCCCTCTGCCTTTTTCACATTCTCCTTGGCCGCCATCTGTTGTCTCCCTCGCAACTAAAGGTATGAAGGTTAAGGTCAAGGTCAAGGTTCAGCACAGCTCTGTTCGTCCCAACCTTGACCTCAACCTTGACCGGTTCTCGCTCTCAACTTTTGTTCTTGCGCTTTCCTGTCTTTCCTCAACCTCAGCTCTCAGTTTACCCCTACTCACATTTCCAAAAGCGTGATTATCGGCCATTCTTTGACCCGCAGCACACCATCCATCTGTTTGAACTTATTCTTGACCGTATTGCCAATCTCCGCGAAGCTCGTGCCTTTCATCAGGAGCACGATGTCATACTTTCCTTTCGTGCAGTCGCAGTAGACAACCTGGTCGTCGAAGTAGAGCGCCGGGTAGATGCTCTCCAGCTTCTCTTTTTCAATCTCCAGGAGTACGTATGAGGATGTCCTGGCTCGCGCGGTCTGATTGGTGTACAGCTCGCCCTCCTCCTTTTCGCGGCCGAGGGCCTTATCAACAGAACCGATGATGTCCACTACGTTCTCGCCGAACATGGGGGCGTCCACATTGAGCAAGGCCACCTCGGTCACGCCCTCAATGGTCTTTATCTTCGTTTCCACCACTTCCTGGATCGCTTCAGGCGTTTCAGCCTGCACGAGCAGCATCAGGTCATGGTCGCCCCTGATCGCATCGCAGTAGAGCACGTTCTCCTGAAAATAGAGGTTCCGGTAGGCATCGAGCACATTGGCCCTGCTATCGAGTGTTACAAGGGCATATGCGCTGTAAGACTGAACCGGGACGGTCTCTTCTGCTTTTTCCACCGTTGTAGCAGGCGCCGGGACCTGAGCCAGGAGCTCCGTCAGTTCCTCCATGGTAAATGGCTTCTCCAGGTAACCATCGGCATGCTGGGCGCGCACAGCCTCTTCGACCGCCTCATCACCATGACCTGTGATGATAATGACGGGAAGACCGGGGTAGTTCAGTTTTATGACTTTCAGCAATTTTATTCCATCGATATCGGGAAGCCTGACATCAACGATGGCGCAGTCAAGGGGAGTTTTCTTTCTCTTGAACATGTTGAGAGTCTCCAACCCCTTCATGCCATTTTCGCAAGGTTCGGTGTAGTAGCCTTTTTGCATCAGACCCAGGGCAACATGCCGTCTCAAGGATGCTTCGTCGTCGATGAGTAACACTTTCTTTTCCATGATATCCTCTCCTTTTTGGTTTTTTTCGTGATTCATGATCATGAGAAGGTATAAAGCAATAAGGATGCCAATAGCTAAAATATAAATATTTCAATATGTTATGTTCTAATAGGCTGATGGCAGGGATATTATATTCGATAACAAATTGTATGCAAAGTGTACAAGTGGTAATGATTACGAAGTGTTACGTAGCTGTTACATTTCTTTACATTTACAGAAACGGGCTTAAACCTTGCGATAGAGGGCTTTACAAATGTAAACGGATCATATGTAAACAAATTTAACGGAAAGGAATGCCCCGGGCGGCTCAGATCCCGCTCAAGCCCGTGCTATTTTTTGATCTCTCCCTGCGGCTTCGCATCCTGATTCATATTCATCGGCCCCGTTTCCTGCCTGGGTCCCGCGACCCCGACCTCATTGCTTTTCACCTTGCCCTCAGAGCGTTCAGAGCCCTGCGGCTCACCTGGCCAAGGCTGGTGAAGTCGATCCTTCATTCCCCAGAGAAGCGCCGTTGCCGGATCACAGTCGCACGCCAGCACTGGGGCTCCGTAAATAATAAACGAGACCAAGGCAGCACCGATAATCAGCTTCTTCATCTCTACCTTCCTTATCATATCTAACGTAATACCGTCTTTGTCAAAAATCGAGTAGAGCGCCTGGAGTCTGCGTCGACAAGTCTCTAATCCGCGGTGAGGCTAGTTGGTCTGCTCATCGCCGGGAGCCTCTGTTCCGGGTTCCGGAAGCTCGGCCAGGTATTGGCAAAGGTGCAGCGTCTGGTAGGCAGGTCGGTCGGGGTACACCCTGACCCACTCATCTCGTGCAGGTTCTGTTTCAGGGTCGCTCAGTCTCTCCTTCATCCTCGCTATTCTAACGCGGCATGGCCCGGCTGTCAAAACTGCACTCCAGGCTCGCCGGACGGGCAGAGCGATTTTTACTTGACACAATCTTCATCCTCCATCAGAATAAAGCTGAGCGCGGGAGCCCAACCGCTTCCTCCCGGTGTTCTGTCGTCTTTCCAGATGCACCCCGATATCTGATGCTATGACAGCTAGAAAAATAAGATCAACCAGTCGAAGCCTAAAGGAGGACCGCAATGTTTGAGCTGACGCCGGAACAGCAGGATATAAAACAGGCTGCACGGGAATTCGCCGAGAAAGAGTTCGTCAAGGACGTAGCCCGGGAGCTGGACGATAAGGAGCAGTTCGACGACCGGCTCTGGAAGAAGGCGGCCGACCTCGGCTTCCTCGGGGTATTCATAGAGGAGCAGTACGGAGGAGCAGGCCTCGGCCACTTTGAACAGTGTCTCATCATAGAAGAGTTCGCCCGCATGGACACGGGCATCGCCCAGTGCATGGTCGCCTCCTATTTCGGTACGCAGCTGATAAAGCTCTTTGGAACGGAGGCACAGAAACAGAAATACCTCCGTCCCGTATGTGAAGGAACGTGGCGGGCGGGCATGGCATCCACCGAACCCGACGCGGGAAGCGACGTGGCAGCTATAACCACAACAGCCGTCAGGGACGGGGGCGACTACGTCATCTCGGGGAACAAGATGTTCATCACCAACGGCAGCATCGGGAACTTCATCCTGGTGCTCTGCGTTACGGACCCGAAGAACCCGAAGAAACATGAGCGCCTCAGTACCATCATCGTGGAAACGGATCGACCCGGCTATGAAGCCAATAAACTGCACGGCAAGCTCTCCATCCGGTGTTCCGACACCTGTGAGGTCGCCTTCAAGGACGTGCGGGTTCCTCAAGAAAACCTCGTGGGTGGTGAGGGCAAGGGGTTTTACCAGCTTATGGACTTTTTTAACCGGGCCCGTCTTGATGGAGGAGGCGCACTGGCCATCGGCACGGCTCAGGGTGCTTTAGAGAAAGCAATAGGCCATGTACGGAAGCGGAAGGCCTTTGGTGGTCCTCTGGCCAGCCTTGCGCTCGTGCAGGCAAAGATTGCGGAAATGGCTACCCTCGTTGAAGCGGGAAGGAGCCTTCTCTACCGGGCAGCCCTGAAGGTGGACAAGGGGGAGGTGGACCCGGCCCTGATCGCCATGGCCAAGTGGTACACCTGCGAGATAGCGGTGAAGGTGGCTGATGAGGCGATCCAGCTGCACGGAGGCTACGGCATCCTGAAGGAGTATGACGTGGAGCACTACTGGAGGGACGCAAAGGTGCTGGAGATCTTCGAAGGCACAAAAGAGGTGGAGAAGGTACTCATCGGGAAGAAGCTGCTGGGAGGACGATCATAATGGAACTCACATCGGAACAGAAAGATATTGTAAAAGCCGCCCGCGAGTTTGCAGAAGGCGAATTCACGGACCGCGCGAAGGAATTTGACGAGAAGGAAGAGTTTGATCCGGCCATATGGAAACGTGCAGCCGCGAATGGCTTTATAGGCAGTTTTATTGAGGAAGAATATGGCGGGGCAGGCCTGGGATTCCTCGAACATAGCCTCATAACCGAGCAGTTCTGGCGTGTTGACCCCGGATGCGGCCAGAGCCTCTGCGCCCTCAGTTTTGGCTCTGAGATGATCCAGGCTTTTGGAACCAAAGAACAGAAGAAAAAATATCTGCCGCCTATCCCCGCGGGTGAGGCGATTATCGGCTTTGCCATCACCGAGCCTGATGCGGGCAGTGATGTGACCATGATTAAGACCAGAGCGGAAAAGAGGGGCGATACATACGTAATCAACGGGTCGAAGATGTTTATCTCGAATGGCTGCACGGCGCACTTCATGCTTATCTATGCACTCACCAATCCGGAAGAGCGGGACGTGCATAAGAGGTTCAGCGTCATCGTGATGGAGACTTCCACGCCCGGGTATGAAGCCACGAAAATACACGGTAAAATGGGGATCAGGGCTGCGAACACGGCAGAGGTCAGTCTAAGTAATGTGGAAGTGCCTGTGGGGAATCTCATCGGGCAGGAAGGGCGTGGCTTCTATCAACTCATGGACTTCTTCAACAAGACCCGCAACCATGTGGCAGCTCAGGGCGTGGGCGTTGCCCAGGGAGCCCTTGAAAAGGCCATTTCCCATGTAAAACAAAGAAAGGCGTTCGGAGGGACGCTGTCGAAGCTCCAGGGCGTGCAGTTCAAGATCGCTGAGATGGCCACAAGGATTGAAGCGGCGCGAAGCCTTTACTGGAGGGCAGCTTATCTCCTCGACAACGGGAAGCTTGACCCCGCTCTGATCTCGATGGCCAAATGGTATGCTGGAGAAACGGCCGTTTATGTGACCAACGAAGCGCTGCAGCTCCACGGAGGTTACGGCTACATTGCCGAATATGACATCCAGAGATTCTACCGTGACGCAAAGATCGTCGAGATTTACGAGGGCTCCAAGGAGGTCGAAAAAGCGGTCATAGCCAGTGAACTACTGAAGAGAGTCTTTTAGCAGCCCAGAGTTTCCTGAGGTTTGGCGGCAGCCGGACTCCACCGTTCTGCGCAGTATATCGCACGAAGACTTGGGAAACTTCGATTAGCAGCTTCTTGACAGAGCCTGTTTCAGTTCCTATTTTTCTAATAGACATCTTTAGGAACAAAGGAGCTGTCATGAAAAACTCGAAAAACTCCAGGAACTTATTGATCAGCATCGTACTGGGCGCAGCCTTACTGCTCCTTACTTCTCCGCTGCTTTACGCTGCAGAGCATCCGGGGAGCGGGATGTCCGGCTCGCATGAACATCCGGGCGCGAAGGTCGAGCAGAAGGGCAAGGCGATTACCGCCGACGTTGTCAAGAAATCGATTCAAGACCACGCCGACACCATGTCGAAAGCCCACGGCGGCGTCTTTATGATCCGTGATGACAAGCTCAACAAGAACTGGCAGTTGACGTTCGTGAAGGTTCACGACCCTGTCCGCACGTTTCAGAAAGACGGCCAGACGATCTACTTTGCCTGCAGCGACTTTAAATCCGTCGATGGGAAGGATCTCCTCGATATCGATTTCTGGATGGTCCCGAAGGGGGACAAGTTAGAAGTAATCGATACCAAGCTCCACAAGGTCAACGGGCAGGCGCGATATACCTATGAGGGGGTTGAAATAAAGGAGATCAAATGATGCCAGTTTGCCTCATTCATATAGCTTCGTTGCCTGCGCCCTGTCTCACTCCGACGTACTTGAAGTACGCCTTCGTTCGCCACGACTTGAGCGCCTCGCTCTATTTTTGAATGCAAACTGGCATAATCTCTTATAGAGGCGTCAGAAGGAAAGGCTTAATTTTCATCGTAACAGCGCCTCTCGGACTGGAGAGGCCGACCAGTTCCAGTTCGGCCTTGTCTCTCGACCAGCGATAACTCCCGAAGAGTCGATCCCACAAACTCAGGATAGTGGCGAAATTGGTGTTGAAGCAGTCACGGTAGAGTGCGTGATGACAGCGGTGCATCCTCGGGGTAACGATCAGTCGCTCTATCTTATCCTGGAGCGCCATTGGTATAGCGACGTTGCTGTGATGAAACAGCGAGGCGGCGTTAAGCAGGAGGTCGAAGGCTACCAAACCCAACAGCGAAGGGCCCCAAATGAGAATCGTCAAACACTTCGAACAACCGGAGAGTACAAGCTCTCCGATGTGAAATCTTGCCGCGGTCGTTACATCCAGTTCCATGTCGCTGTGGTGGGCCCTGTGGAAACGCCACATAAATGGCACCTTGTGGAACGCGCGGTGCATCCAATAATCCCATACATCAAGAAGAACGATCGTCGCCGCAATTTCCCCCCATCCGCCGAGCCCCAGCAAACGGGCCGCGCCCACGCCGTGACGCTGCGTGTAAAGAATGGCGCTGATAGTGGGCCAGGTCATCACCAGGTAGAGAATTACGCTGTTGACGATACTTATGCCCAGATGAAACAGTACTCTAAAGGATTTTCTCTGAGCAGAGGGCAGATAGGGTGCAAGCCTTTCGACAAAAAGAAGGCCGAAGAATATGCCGAAGAAGGCTCCGGTCCTGATCAGAAAAGCGATGTTGGGCATGACGTTATTTTGGGCCGCAACGTCCGGCCGAGGCCTTCTACTCTTACCATAACTTCCATTCCTATCCCAGTACTTTCTTGACTCGCCCTACTTCCCCGCTTTCCAGTCGGACCTTTATCCCGTGGGGATGATCGGAGGAATTGGTTAGAAGCTCTTTTACAATACCTTCCGTCAACAGGC
The DNA here is from genome assembly GCA_963821605.1 of uncultured delta proteobacterium. Taxonomy (GTDB): domain Bacteria; phylum Desulfobacterota; class Syntrophorhabdia; order Syntrophorhabdales; family WCHB1-27; genus JADGQN01. Next base: position 320,274 of record CAWGEZ010000038.1, read on the forward strand.
CTGTGCGCTGATCTCTCTTGAGAACGATTGCGACTCTCATTCCCGGTTTGATGTCGGACCGTTTTGTACCACTCATGTTACATGTCTATGTTCCGCCTTGCCATGCTCATGGCAGCACGGAATTCTTCCTCGGGTAGCTTTTGCATGCCGACGAGGAGGCGGCAGCAGTTACCATCGCCCCCTGGCCAGTTCTCGACCGAAGGACATACCTCCTTCCAACCGCGTAGATTGAAGTAGCCGACGCAGAAATCGGCACGGTTAGCTACCTGCAGCGTCTCGCAGAGAGCTGTGAGCAAGTGCTGGTCTATGTTGTCAAAAATGCGTGGCAATTACTGCCTCACTGCCCGTGATGGGCCTTGTACGTGAACGATTTATCTATTCAAAGAGTCTGCCACAGCTTGACTGTAGTGGCAAGATGAATCTTAAGGGAAAAGCGCAGGGACGTCGTTGCGTACGTTGCGTTGCCGAAGGTGATCGTGACAATCGACCGTCCGAGGCCTGTTCAGGCCTGACGCTCAACCAACGTGATGATCTCCTGCGCTTCAAACGGTCCGCATAAGGTTTTCACGGCGTCTCTTATTCTACTCCCCTCTTATAACTTTTTCACAGGCAGACTGTGCATGCAACAGAAAAAGCAGGGGCATGGATCCTTATCCTTTGCAGGATGCTCCGCTGCAGGATGCTCCGCTGCAGGAGGCTCCCTTACAGGGTGCTTCCCTCCGGGATGCTTCGCTATCGCTATCCTCACAGGATGGTAGCGCTATCCAGGGGCAGAGAGACGCAAAACTGTTGCAGTTGCCGACCTGCCACGGCAGAGGCGTGGTTATTGGTTACAGAAAGTCCGAAGGCGGTGTGAGGTGTCTATTTCCGCTGAAACAGGCGGTCTCTGATTCTCTTTGCTTTCTCGGGCATAGCGTTGTGAAAAAACTCCATCTGTGCCTGAAGCCATTGGAGCTTCTGCTCCACCGGCTTCTTCGCATACTCCTCGATCTCGGCTCTTGTCCTGTAATAGAGTAGGGGGGCCTCTCTATCCTTCTCCGCTTCGTCGCTACTCATCCCTCCACTCCTCCATGATCTTTTTAAGGTGAAACACATCAGCTCTGTCCTGTGGCCGGTCAACGGTTTCCTTCATACTGATCAGGTCTCGAATATCCACAAGGGGAATGACTGTGTCTTCGAAATGGAGTTCCTTCCTGCGAACATATAGTGCGGCAACGTCAAAAGGCATGTCAATAAGCACATCGGGAATTCTCAGGATCGTACAAAGAGAAGACCTTCATGTTCTTGTGGGTCACCCAGCTTTTCCGTTTCTCAGCATCAACAAAGTCATCGAGTATAACGGGCATCTTGGGCTTTAGACCCAATTCCCCCATCGCCTCAACGAATTTTTCGAGATTGCGCTTCTCCATTAGCACAACGAGGTCGAGGTCGGCTGTCGCCCTTTCAATGCCGTACAGGTTAACGGCTACACCACCTGCGACCAGGTATTGCACTGACTTCCTGTTCAGGCACGAGAATATTTTTTTGAAGACGTCCACCTGTACCTCACTTAACTTTTCTCACACGCTGGCTGCGAATGCAACATAAAAAGCAGGGTCAGGGAGATCAACCACCGTTCCGAGTTCCGGGTTACGAGTTGCAGATATGTAGCCGTTATGAGTTGAGGCGTTGATACGTTGATTCGTCACGGCTCGAAAGACCCGCGATACGAAGATGCGCTGATACGGGGAGATTCTCCGTGAGCGCGATATATACAAGTCAACGCGTCAACGTATAATCAATCACGCCTTGCTCGTCAGGCCCCTCGGTGTCTGTAACTTAGGCAGAAACCGTCGTCCATCGTCGCGCTCACCGTGACCGAGTCGAAGTCTGGGTGCTTACGCATCACACTCAGGTAATCACTCATGGCGTTGGCCTGCCGGATGGCGTTGTGCACCGCAATCATGCCGCCCGGAGGCACTTTCTTCGGATAGAGTTTTTTGAAATAGTCCACCTGCCCTTCCTTGTCGGCGTCCATGAAGACGAAATCAAAAGGCCCTTCGAGCTTCGTGACCTCCCTGTGTGCATCGCCCTTGATCAAGGTTATACGCTGCGACAACCCCGCCTGGTCTACGTTCTTGCGCGCCTCGTTGTATCTATCTGCGTCGATTTCTATCGTGGTGAGGCGCCCGCCTGTTTCCTCCAGGGCAAGCCCTATCCAGATCGCCGAAAACCCTTGGGACGTGCCCAGCTCAAGCACATTCTTGGCCCGGGTTGCCTTGATCATCAGATACAGAAACTCACCATCCTTGCGGGGTACGCTCCACGCCTGAGATCCTCTCTCCTCCATATCGTTCAGCAACCGTTTGAGCTGCGCTGGATCGCGTACGGGCGGCTGGGGGGAGCCGTCCGCAGCAACAGCAATGCCCGGCGGTAGGTGTGCAGCCGCTGCAATGATGCCCAGGGCCCCTCCAGTACCCTTCAAGAATTCCCTGCGTGTGCACCCATGGCCCGCATGTTCCGCACGGCCTGCACGGCCTTTGTGGTCTTTATATCTCGTATGGTCTGCTTTCATCTCAATGCGACCTCAGCGAACCGTTACTTGCACCTGACCCGCGTTACCGCTCCTATGGTCAACGGCAACCAGGGTAATGCGTGCGCCTGCTTTTAATGAGCTGACGAGCTCGATGAAAT